>NZ_CP097870.1:1290128-1935192 GCF_029223545.1 Thauera sp. GDN1
CTTTCCCTTCATCTTCCGCGGTGCGCTCGATGTGGGCGCGACCACGATCAACGAGGAGATGAAGCTCGCCTGCGTGAAGGCGATCGCCGAGCTGGCCGAGGCCGAGGCCAGCGACATCGTCGCCAGCGCCTACGGCGGCCAGGAGCTCAGCTTCGGCCCCGAGTACATCATCCCCAAGCCCTTCGATCCGCGCCTGATCGTCAAGATCGCGCCCGCGGTGGCGAAGGCGGCGATGGATTCCGGCGTGGCGACCAAGCCGATCACCGATTTCGATGCCTACGTCACCAGCCTGACCGGCTTCGTGTACCAGTCCGGCATCGTCATGAAGCCGGTGTTCTCGGCCGCCAAGGCGGTGCCGATGGCGCAGAAGCGGGTGATCTACGCCGAGGGCGAGGACGAGCGTGTGCTGCACGCCGTGCGCGTGGTGCTGGACGAGGGCCTGGCGCGCCCGATCCTGATCGGTCGTCCCGAAGTCATCGAGATGCGGATCAAGAAGATCGGCCTCAACCTCAAGCCCGAGCGCGACTTCGAGGTCGTCAACCCCGAGTCCGATCCGCGCTACCGCGAGCTGTGGACCGAGTACTACAAGCTGATGAGCCGTGACGGCGTCACCCCCGACGTGGCCAAGTCCAGGGTGCGTCGCGACACCACGCTGATCGGTGTGATGCTGCTGCGCCGCGGCGACGCCGATGCGATGGTGTGTGGCACCGTCGGTACCTACGACTACCACCTCAAGCAGGTGGCCGACGTCATCGGCCTGGCGCCGGGCGCCAAGCAGTTCGCGGCGATGAACCTGCTGCTGCTGACCAAGCGCATGCTGGCGATCACCGACACCTACGTGAACGAGAATCCGAGCGCCGAGGAAGTGGCCGAGATCGCGCGCATGGCGGCCGACGAGCTGCGCCGCTTCGGCATCGAGCCGAGCGTGGCGCTGCTGTCGCACTCGAACTTCGGCAGCTCGAACTCGGCCTCCGCACGCAAGATGCGCCGTGCCTGCGAGATCCTGCACGCCACCGCGCCCGACCTCAACGTCGATGGCGAGATGCACGGCGATGCCGCACTGTCGCAGGAGATGCGCGACAAGCTGCATCCGGACTCCGACCTCAAGGGCGAGGCCAACCTGCTGGTGATGCCCAACCTCGATGCCGCCAACATCTCCTTCAACCTGATGAAGATGGCCAACGGCGACGGCGTGTCGGTGGGTCCGATCCTGCTCGGCGCCGCCAAGCCGGTGCACATCGTGACGCCCTCGGCTACCGTGCGCCGCCTGGTGAACATGACCGCGCTGGCGGTGGTCGATGCCAAGGAGTCGCGCAACAGCGGCGCCTGATCCGGCATGCGCGCGGCGCATGCGCCGCGCCTGGCCCGCTCCGGGCGCTGGGGGCAGCCCTGCAAGGGGTTGCCCCGCTTCGTTTCCGTCGTACCGAAAACACCATGAAGAATCGATCTGCTCTTTCCCTGCCTCCGTTGCTGCTGGCCGGGATGCTGTGCCTGTCCGCGCCGTCGGCGCTTGCCGCCGACTGGTTGCTCGCGGCGCCGAACCTGCAGGTCGTGCCCGGCCAGCGCTTCGAGGTGGTGGTGATCGGCGAGGGCCGGTCGGCGAACTGGCCGGCACGGCTGCCGGCGAGCATCGAGCTGCCCGGCGGTGCTCCGCGCATCGCGCTCGAACTGGTGGCGATCGGCAAGACGGACGCGAACGCGCGCCAGCGCCGCTACTTCGCACGCTGGCCGATGGAGATCACCGGGGTGGCGACGCTCGCGCTCGCCGATCACGCCTCGGCGCGCCTGCTGCTCGACGCCGGCGCGGCGACCCGGGTGGCCGCGCCGGCCCGGTTCCCGACCGCACCGATGGCAGCCGAAGCGGCCGCGGCGCCGGCAGGCGTGGTGGCGGCGACTCCCGCGTCGGCAGTGGCGCCGATGGGGGCGGTGGCGGAGGCGCCGGCCGACGCGGCCCCGGTCGAGCCCTCCGCGCTTGGTTTCCATGAGCCGATGTACTTCCTCGTCGGTGGCAAGGATCCGGTCAGTGCGCGCTTCCAGTTCAGCTTCCGCTACCGCATCTTCGACGACCACGGCGTGGTCGCCGAGAGTTTCCCGGTGGCGAGCGGGCTTTATTTCGGCTTCACCCAGACCTCGCTGTGGGACCTGCAGTCCGAGTCCAAGCCCTTCCGCGACTCCAGCTTCCGCCCTTCGTTCTTCTACCGCTGGGCGGTCGACGACCCCGACAAGCGTGGGGCGCTCGCGCTCTACGGTGGCTACGAGCACGAATCCAACGGCAAGGAGGACATGCCCTCGCGCAGCATCGACACGCTGTTCCTGCGTGCGGATGCGCGCTTCCGGCTGGACGACTCCGGCACCTACCTGGGCATCGCGCCGAAGTTGTGGACCTACCTCGACCGCGAGGACAATCCGGACATCGCGCGTTACCGCGGCCATGCCGAGCTCGGCCTGCGCCTGGGGCGCGACGACGCGCTGGTGTTCTCGACGCTGATCCGCCGCGGCACGGCCGGCAAGCTCGGCACCCAGTACGACCTGTCGTACCCGGTCCGGCGCAGCGTGTTCTCGGGCGTGGGCGCCTTCGTCCACCTGCAGGCCTTCAAGGGCTACGGCGAGACCCTGCTCGAATACGACCAGGACAAGGAGACGCAGTACCGGCTGGGGATTTCGCTGGTACGCTGAGCGTCCACCTGCAACGAAAGACGAGGAGATCACGCATGAGTCATGCGATCCGTTTTCACCACACCGGCGGTCCCGAGGTCCTGCAGTGGGAGGCGGTCGAGCCGCCGCCGCCCGGCCCCGGCGAGGTTCGCCTGCGCCATCACGCGGTGGGCCTGAACTTCATCGACACCTACCACCGCAGCGGCCTGTATCCGCTGCCGCTGCCCTCAGGCCTCGGCATGGAAGGCGCGGGTGTGGTCGAGGCGGTGGGCGAGGGCGTGAGCGAGGTGAAGGCGGGCGACCGCGTCGCCTACACCAATGGCCCGCTCGACGCCTATTCCGAGGTGCGCAACATCCCGGCGCGCAACCTGGTCGTGCTGCCCGAGGACATTTCCTTCGAGCAGGGCGCGGCGATGATGCTGCAGGGCATCACCGCGCACTACCTGCTGCATTCCACCTACCCGGTGAAGGCGGGCGAGACCATCCTGGTGCACGCGGCCGCCGGCGGCGTGGGTTCGATCCTGGTGCAGTGGGCGAAGCTGCTCGGCGCCACCGTGATCGGCACCGTCGGCAACGACGACAAGGCGGCACGCGCGAAGGCGCTGGGCTGCGAGCACGTGATCGTCTATTCGCGCGAGCAGTTTCCCGCGCGCGTGCGCGAGCTCACCGGCGGCAAGGGCGTGGCGGTCGTCTACGACTCGGTCGGTCGTGACACCTTCCTCGACTCGGTCGCCTGCCTGCAGCGCCGCGGCACGATGGTGAGCTACGGCAACGCCACCGGGCCGGTCGCGCCCTTCGACTGCGCGCTGCTGCACAAGGCCGGCTCGGTCTACGTGACCCGTCCGGGCCTGCCCGACTACATCGCCACCCGCGAGGAGTTGCTCGAGCGCGCTGCGGCGCTGTTCGAGGTGGTGCGCAGTGGCAAGGTGAAGATCGAGGTGATGCAGCGTTATGCGCTGAGGGACGCCGCGCAGGCGCATCGCGACCTGGAGGCGCGCCGGACCACCGGCTCGACGGTGCTGCTGCCCTGAGGACGCATGCGACGGCGCGTCGAGGCCGCACCGCTGCTTGCCGGCGGCGCGGCGGGCCGACGCAAGGCGCGCTCGATCGGCGGTGATCGGGCGCGGGCAGGGCGCCTGCGTCGGGTAAAATCCGCGCCATGAATTCCGCAGCCCATACCCCGGCCGAACCGGGTTTCGTGCCGAGCGCTCCGCGCTTCGTGCACCTCCGTCTCCATTCCGAATACTCGATCACCGACGGCATCGTCCAGCTCGACCAGGCGATCGCCGCGGCGGCCGACGACGGCATGCCGGCGCTCGGCATCTCCGACCTCGCCAACCTGTTCGGCATGGTCAAGTTCTACAAGGGCACGCGCGGCAAGGGCGTCAAGCCCATCGTCGGCGTCGATGCCTGGATCCAGAACGAGGTCGAGCGCGACAAGCCGCAGCGGGTGCTGCTGATCTGCCGAAACCGCGCCGGCTACGGCCAGCTGTGCGAACTGCTGACCCGCGCCTACCTCGAGAACAAGCACCGCGGCCGCGCCGAGATGCGCCGCGAGTGGTTCGAGAACGGCGCCGCGAGCGAGCTGCTGTGCCTGTCGGGGGCGATGAGCGGCGACATCGGCGCGGCGATCGCGGCCGGTAACCTCGCCCTCGCCGAGCAGCTCGCCGCCGACTGGGCGCGGCTGTTTCCGGACGCCTTCTACATCGAGATCCAGCGTGCCGGCCATCCCGGCACCGAGACCTACATCCGCCACGCGGTGGACATCGCCGGCCGCCTCGGCCTGCCGGTGGTGGCGACGCATCCGGTGCAGTTCCTCAAGCGCGAGGACTTCAAGGCCCACGAGGCGCGGGTGTGCATCGCCCAGGGCTACGTGCTCGCCGACAAGCGCCGGCCGCGCGACTTCACCGAGGAGCAGTACCTCAAGAGCCAGGCGGAGATGTGCGAACTGTTCGCCGATCTGCCCGAGGCGCTCGAGAACGCGGTCGAGATCGCGCGCCGCTGCTCGCTGACGGTGCAGCTGGGCAAGAACTTCCTGCCGCTGTTCCCGACCCCCGAAGGCATGACGCTGGACGACTTCCTGGTGCAGGAGGCCAAGGTCGGCCTCGAGCGCCGTCTCGCCCAGCTCTATCCGCACCCCGAGGAGCGCGAGAAGCAGCGCCCGCGCTACGAGGAGCGGCTGAAGTTCGAGACCGACACCATCATCCAGATGGGCTTCCCGGGCTACTTCCTGATCGTGGCCGACTTCATCCGCTGGGGAAAGAAGAACGGCGTGCCGGTGGGCCCGGGCCGCGGCTCGGGTGCCGGCTCGCTGGTGGCTTATTCGCTCGATATCACCGACCTCGACCCGCTGGAATACGCGCTGCTGTTCGAGCGCTTCCTGAACCCGGAGCGGGTGTCGATGCCCGACTTCGACATCGACTTCTGCCAGGACAACCGCTACCGCGTCATCGAGTACGTGCGCGAGCGCTACGGCAAGGACGCGGTGAGCCAGATCGCCACCTTCGGCACCATGGCCTCGAAGGCGGTGGTGCGCGACGTCGGCCGCGTGCTCGACCTGCCCTACGGCCTGTGCGACCGGCTGTCCAAGCTGATCCCGATCGAGGGCGCCAAGCCGGTCTCGCTGAACAAGGCCTACGAGATGGAGCCGCAGATCGGCGAGATGATGGCCGACGGCAACGACGGCGAATCGGTGCGCGACCTGTGGAGCCTGGCGCAGCCCCTGGAGGGCCTCTCCCGCAACGTCGGCATGCACGCTGGTGGCGTGCTGATCGCGCCCGGCAAGCTCACCGACTTCTGTCCGCTCTACATCGCCGACGGCGAGGATGCCACGCCGGTGTCGCAGTTCGACAAGGACGACGTCGAGGCCGTCGGCCTGGTGAAGTTCGACTTCCTCGGCCTGCGCAACCTCACCATCATCGAGCTCGCGCTGGAATACATCGAGCGCATGACCGGCAGCCGGCCCGACCTGATGAGCCTGGGCTTCGAGGACCCCGCCGCCTACCAGATCCTGAAGGACGCCAACACCACGGCGATCTTCCAGGTCGAATCGGACGGCATGAAGAAGCTGCTGAAGAAGCTCGCCCCCGACCGCTTCGAGGACATCATCGCGGTGCTTGCGCTCTACCGGCCCGGCCCGCTCGGCTCGGGCATGGTGGACGACTTCATCCTGCGCAAGAAGGGCCAGCAGGAGATCGACTACTTCCACCCCGACCTGAAAGCCTGTCTGGAGCCGACCTACGGCGTCATCGTGTATCAGGAACAGGTGATGCAGATCAGCCAGATCATCGGCGGCTACACCCTGGGCGGCGCCGACATGCTGCGCCGTGCGATGGGCAAGAAGAAGCCCGAGGAGATGGCCAAGCACCGCGCCACCATCGCCGAGGGCGCGAAGCAGAAGGGCTACGACCCGGCGCTGGCCGAGCAGCTCTTCGACCTGATGACCAAGTTCGCGGAGTACGGCTTCAACAAGTCGCACACCGCGGCCTACGCGGTGGTCACCTACCACACCGCCTGGCTCAAGGCGCACCACTGCGCGGCCTTCATGGCGGCGACGATGTCGTCAGACCTGGACAACACCGACACCGTCAAGATCTTCTACGAGGACACGGTCGCCAACGGGATCGCGGTGCTGCCGCCCGACGTGAACGCCTCCGACTACCGCTTCGTGCCGGTGGATCGCAAGACCATCCGCTACGGCCTGGGGGCGGTGAAGGGCGTGGGCGAGCCCGCGGTGCGCGCGATCCTGGCCGCGCGGCAGAAGGGCGGCGACTTCCGCGACCTGTTCGATTTCTGCGAGCGCGTCGATCGGCGCATGGTGAATCGCCGCGTGATCGAGGCGCTGATCCGCGCTGGCGCCATGGACACCTTGGCCGGCCACGCCGGCCTCGACCGCGCGCAGCTGATGGCGACCGTGGCGCTGGCGATGGAGGCGGCCGAGCAGGCGGCGGCCAATGCGATGCAGGGCGGCCTCTTCGACCTGATGCCGGAAGCTGCGGGCGCGGCGCCCGCATTCGCGAAGATCCGCCCGTGGACCGAGCGCGAGCGCCTCAAGGAGGAAAAGCTCGCGATCGGCTTCTTCCTCTCCGGCCATCCCTTCAACGCGTTCAAGCCCGAGGTGCGCCGCTTCGTGCGCCGCACGCTGGCCCAGCTCGAGCCCTCGCGCGACATCACGATGTTGGCCGGCGTGGTGATGGAGCAGCGCACCAAGGTCGGCAACCGCGGCAAGATGGCTTTCGTGCAGATCGACGACGGCACCGAGCCGCGGGAAGTCACGGTGTATTCCGAGGTGCTCGACGCCAGCCGCGGCAAGATCGTCACCGACGAGGTGCTGGTGGTCGAGGCCAAGGTCAGCAACGACGACTTCTCGGGCGGCCTGCGCATCATCGCCGACCGCCTGCTGACGCTGGGCGAGGCGCGCAGCCGTTTCGCGCGCGCCCTGCAACTGCGCATCAACGGCGAAGTGGCGGCCAGCGGCGGCGCGGTGAGTGCCGCCGGCAGGCTGCAGACGCTGCTCGAGCCCTTCCGTGAAGGTGGCTGCCCGATCCGGGTCAGCTACCGCAACGCGAGCGCCGAGGCCGAACTGCCCCTGGGCGACGAATGGCGGGTGCGACTGGACGACGCCCTGCTCGAGGGCCTGCGCGAGTGGCTGCCGCCGGAGGCGGTCGAGGTGCTCTACCCCTGAGCGCGCCGGCTCGTGCTCACGGAGCGGGCTCGTTGCGAGCGGCCCTGCATTCCGCGCAGATCGTCGGCGCCTGCACGAGTGGCGTGCCCCGTGCGCGCAGCGCCGCATCGATCAGGCTGAACACCTCGTTGCGGCAGACCGGCTCGCGATCGTGCTGCGGCACCCAGTATTTCACGCGGTAGGTGATGCCCTGAGGGCCATAGTGGACAACCTCGGCCTCCGGCGGCCTGTCCTCGACGATGCTCTCCGCGCCCTGCAGTGCCTCCAGGATCAGTGCCTTGGCATCGGCCACCGCCAGGTCCACCGGCAGGGTCAGTTCGGCGTGGTCGCGGTATTCCTTGCGCGGCGCGCTGAAATTGGTGATGCGCTGGCGCGAGACCTGGCTGTTGGGCAGGATCACGTAGGTGCTGTCGCGGGTGACGAGCCGCGTCGTTCGCCAGCCGATTTCCTGCACCCGACCCTGCGCCAGGGTCTCGATCCGCACCCAGTCGCCCATGCGGAACGGCGCCTCGATGCCGAGCGCGATGCCCGACAAGGTGTCGGCGACGACGTTGCGGATGGCGAAGCCAAGCACGGCCAGCACCAGCCCCGAACCGGTGAGGATGCCCGACAGATCCTGGCGGAACAGCAGGGACAGGGCGACCAGCAGGGCCAGTGAGAACAGGAACACCCTGAACAGGTCGAGCAGCACCTTGGGCACCGGCCGCTGGCCCTTGCGGCGCTGCGCGAGCCGGGTCGCCACCAGTGAGTGCACGAGATGCGCACCGGCGAAAGTCGCCAGGGCGATGGCGGCATTGCGCAGCGGCTCGAGCCAGGCGTGCTCGACAAGGCCGGAGGGCAGCAGCCCGATCAGCGGTTCGGCGAACACCGCCGTCAGCACCAGTACGGCGAAGCCGATCGCGGTGCGCAGCCAGGGCGCGAGAATGGAGGCGGGGTCGGGCGTCTTCATTTCCAAGGCTTCACACGCTGGCGCGGCCGCGGTCCGGTCGATGACCAGACGCGGTGCATCCCGATACGTGTGCAGGGAATCGATGGGGATCGCCCTGAGGATGGCGGGGCGTCCGAATCTTTTTTGATTTCAGCGACTTGCCATTATAACAGGGCAACAGGCCGGTGGCGGCCGGCGGTCTGGCGGCCGCAGCGCTCAGATCGTCGGCCGCTGCTCGAAGCCGCTGAGCGCCTCGGGCTCGGTGTCGATCGCCTCGACGCGCGACACCTGCGCCTTAGGCGGACCCTGGTGTGCCCAGGCGATGAAGGCCTCGACCGCCATGTGTGGTCCGATCGCCAGGGCCTCCACGCTGCCGTCGCTGCGGTTGCGCACCCAGCCCACGAGGCCCAGCCGTGACGCTTCCGCCTGTGCGCTGGCGCGATACCAGACTCCCTGCACGCGGCCGTGGATCCTGAGCAGACGGGCGACCGTCCGCCGTGCGCCCGCGCTGGCGGTGTCAGGCATAGGCGATCTCCGGGGCCTTGCCGCTCAGCTGGCGGGCGCGCTGCAAGGCCTCTTCGAGCGTGGCGGTGATGTTGTCGTCGCCCAGGCGGTCGAGGAAACCCGAGCGGAACACGATGGAGCCCGGCTGCGAGCCGAGCCGGCACAGGATCATGTGGGCGCCGCGCTTCTGCAGGTTGCGGTGCAGGGTCTGCAGGATGTCGAGGCCGGTGGTGTCGAGGCTGATCACGCGGTCCATGTCGAGGATCACCACGTCGGGGTGGCCGTCCTGCATCAGCAGCAGGTTCTCGAGCTTGTTGGCGGCACCGAAGAAGAGGCTGCCGGAGAGCTTGTAGGCGAGGATGCGCGGCGTGCCGTCCTCGCGCAGCTGGGTCTCCGCGCCGTCGAGCTCGGGCAGGGCGATGCGCTCGATGCGGGTGAGGTCCGACATGCGGTACATGAAGAACAGGCTCGCCAGCACCATGCCGATCTCGACTGCCAGCGTGAGGTCGAACACCACGGTGACCAGGAAGGTGCCGAGCAGGATGGTGCGGTACTGCAGCGAGTAGCGCGCCAGCTCCCGCGGCGCGAAGGCGTGCCATTCGCCCATGTTGATCGACACCATGACCACGATCGCCGACAGCGTGGCGAGCGGGATGTGGCTGGCGAGCGGGGCGAGCGCGAGCACGATGGCGAGCAGCACGGCGGCGTGGATGATGCCGGCGACCGGCGTGCGGCCGCCGGTGCGGATGTTGGTGGCGGTGCGCGCGATCGCGCCGGTGGCGGCGAAGCCGCCGAACAGCGGCGCGGCGAGGTTGGCGATGCCCTGGGCCATCAACTCCTGGTTGGGGTCGTGGCGGTCGTCGATCTGGCTGTCGGCGACGCGGGCGGAGAGCAGCGACTCGATGGCGCCCAGCAGTGCGATCGTGATCGCCGGCGCGATCAGCTTGCCGAGCGCCGACAGGCTCAGTTCCGGCAGGCCGAAGGCCGGGATCTCCTGCGGGATGCCGCCGAAGCGGCTGCCGATGGTGTCGACCGGCAGGGCCGCCAGCGCATTCACCGCGGTCATGACGATCAGCACCGCGAGCGGTCCGGGCAGGCGGCGCATCCACGCGGTCCTGACCGCCTGCCGGTTCCACGCCACCAGGATCGCCAGCGACACGACGGCGACCGCCACCGTGGGCAGGTCCACCGTCGGCAGCGCCGCGATCAGCGCGCCCATCTTGGCGAAGAACTCGCCCGGCAGGTTGTCGATCTTGAGGCCGAGGAAGTCCTTGATCTGCGAGATGAAGATCACCACCGCGATGCCGTTGGTGAAGCCGATGACCACCGACAGCGGGATGAAGCGGATCATGTTGCCCAGGCGCAGCGCACCCATTGCGAACAGCAGCACGCCGGACATCATCGTGGCGATGAGCAGGTTCTGCACGCCGAGGTCGGCGACGATGGCGTAGATGATCGGGATGAAGGCGCCGGTGGGACCACCGATCTGTACCTTCGATCCGCCGAGCAGGGCGATCAGGAAGCCGGCGACGATCGCGGTCCAGATGCCGGCGGTGGGCGACATGCCGGAGGCGATTGCGAATGCCATCGCCAGCGGTAGCGCGAGCACGCCGACGGTGATGCCGGCGGAGAGGTCGCCGACGAAGGCTGCGCGGCCGTAACCGGACAGGGTGTCGAGAAGCTTGGGACGGAAGTTGATTTTCATGCTGTCTCCGCTGCGTACTTGAACAGGACGGGGCGCGAGGCCCGGACAGCGCCGCTGCGAACCAGGTTACGACAGGCGGCGCGGGCTGCGGAGACGGTCACCCTCGACCCGCGTGGTGCAGGACGATCCAGCGTTTCGAGGGTGTGAGCGGCATGGCGACGGGGCGGGCTTACTTCACCTTCATGCCGGGCTGCGCGCCGGCGTCCGGCGACAGGATGAAGAGGCCGGGGGTCTTGCCTTCGGCGTCGGAGGCGGCGAGCACCATGCCCTCGCTCATGCCGAACTTCATCTTGCGCGGCGCGAGATTGGCGACCATCACCGTCATGCGCCCGACCAGCGTCGCCGGATCGTAGGCCGACTTGATGCCGGCGAAGACCTGGCGCGGCCTGGGGTTGCCGGCATCGTCGGTTTCGCCGATGTCGAGCGAGAGGCGGATGAGCTTGTCGGCGCCCTCGACGTGCTCGGCATTGACGATCCTGGCGATGCGCAGGTCGACCTTGGTGAAGTCGTCGATCGCGATGTGCGCCGAGGGCGTCTCGGCCGCCTGCGCGGCGTGCTGCTGCTTTTCCGCATGGCGCTGCTGCGAGGATGCGGCCTTGGCGACCGCCGCTTCCTTGACCGGCGCCGCGGCAGCCGGGGCGAGCGACTCGCGGTTGGCTTCGAGGAGCGCATCGATCTGCTTGCGCTCGACGCGGGTCATCAGGTGGCTGTAAGCCTGGATGGTGTGGCCGGCGGGCAGCGCCGCCCACTCGCCCTGCCAGTCCATGGCCGGGATGGCGAGGAAGGCCTCGACCTGCGCGGCCAGCGCCGGCAGCACCGGCTTGAGATAGCGGGTGAGGTCGCGGAACATGGTCAGCGCGGTGCTGCACACCGAATGCAGGCGGGCTTCCTGGCCCTCCTGCTTGGCGAGCTCCCAGGGCTTGTGGTCGTTGACGTACTGGTTGGCGACGTCGGCCAGACGCATGATCTCGCGCAGCGCGCGGCTGTAGTCGCGTTCGTCATAGGCAGCGGCGATGCGGCCATCGGTCCACGCGGCGGCGAATTCGGCGCAGGCGGCGGCATCGACCTCGCCCAGCCTGCCGTCGAAGCGCTTGCCGATGAAGCCGGCGCAGCGGCTGGCGATGTTCACGAACTTGCCGACGAGGTCCGAATTGACCTTGGCGATCATGTCGTCGAGGTTGAGATCGACGTCTTCCATGGTGCCGTTCGACTTGCCGGCGAAGTAATAGCGCAGCCACTCGGGGTTGAGCTTCTGCGTGATGTAGGAGTGCGCGGTGATGAAGGTGCCGCGGCTCTTGCTCATCTTGGCGCCGTCGACGGTGAGGAAGCCGTTGACGCACAACTGGCTGGGCGTGGCGTAGCCGGCGAACTTCAGCATCGCCGGCCAGAACAGGGCGTGGAAATAAAGGATGTCCTTGCCGATGAAGTGCACCATCTCGGTGCCGGCTGCGGCGGCGCGGGCGGCGTCGGTGTAGTCCTCGACCGCGATCGTCTCGCCGGCGGCGGCGCGCTTGGCGGCGAGGTTGCGGAAGCTGGCGAGGTAGCCGATCGGCGCGTCCAGCCAGACGTAGAAGTACTTGCCCGGCGCGCCCGGGATCTCGAAGCCGAAGTAGGGCGCGTCACGCGAGATGTCCCAGTCGGAAAGCTTGTTCTCGCCTTCCTCGCCCAGCCACTCCTTCATCTTGTTGGCCGCTTCCGCCTGCAGGCGGCGCTCGCCGGCGGCGTTGGTGCCGCGCGTCCACTCCCGAAGGAAGGCGACCGCGCGCTCGTCCGACAGGCGGAAGAAGTAGTGCTCCGAGGTCTTCAGCACCGGCTTGGCGCCCGAGACCGCCGAGTACGGGTTCTTGAGTTCGGTGGGGGCGTAGGCCGCGCCGCAGGCCTCGCAGTTGTCGCCATACTGGTCGGCCGCGCCGCACTTGGGGCACTCGCCCTTGATGAAGCGGTCGGGGAGGAACATCTCCTTGACCGGGTCGTAGTACTGCTCGATCGAGCGCGTGTCGATGAGGCCGCCGGCCTTGAGCCTGGCGTAGATGTCCTCGGCGTAGAGGCGGTTCTCGGCGCTGTGGGTGGAGTGGTAGTTGTCGAAGGCGACGCCGAAGGCGGTGAAGTCGCGCAGGTGCTCGCCGTGGACGCGGTCGATCAGCTGCTCGGGCGTGAGGCCTTCCTTCTCGGCGCGCAGCATGACCGGCGTGCCGTGGGTGTCGTCCGCACAGACGTAGTGCACCGCATGGCCGCGCATGCGCTGGTAGCGCACCCAGATGTCGGCCTGGATGTAGCCCACCAGGTGGCCGAGGTGGATGTCGCCGTTGGCGTAGGGCAGGGCGTTGGTGACGAGGATCTTGCGGGGCATGGTGTCTGGGGACGGATCGGCTTGATAAAGACAGGAGTTTAACAAAGCGGGCGCGGAGCCTGCATGCGCAGGCCTCAGGGTTGGCGGCTGAGGATCAGTTCGATCCGGCGGTTGCGGGTGCGCCCGTCCTCGGTGGCGTTGCTGGTCAGCGGGTCGGCCTCGCCGCGGCCGTCGGCGGACAGGCGCTCGAGCGCGATGCCGCGCTGGCGCAGGTATTCCACCACCGCTTCGGCGCGCGCGATCGACAGTTGCAGGTTGATCATCTCGCTGCCCTGGCTGTCGGTGTGGCCGACCACCTTCACCGCTGCGCCTTCCTCGGGGGCCAGCACAGGTGCCAGCGCGTCGAGCGCCTTGGCGAGCGAGGTGCGGATCTCCGTTTTTCCGCTCGCGAAGCCGTCGGCCACCGGGATCTGCAGGCGCAGGCCCTGCCTGTCGGCGCGGCCGATCTCGATGCCTTTCACGCCTGCGCTGGCGGCGGCGAGGCGCTGTTGCAGGGCGGACCAGTCTGGCTCGGCCGTCGGGGTACGGACTAGGGCGTGGCGGTTGATCGGGTCGGAGGTTTGAACGCTGGCGGGGGTGGCGCAGGCGGCGAGCAGCGAGACGAGGCCCACTGCGGGCAGCAAACGGATCAGTCGTGAGGTGTTCATTTCGGGTAATGCACGATTGCGCACGGCAGAAGCGCGGCGCGGATGGGAGAAGCCAGGGGAACCGCAGGGAGAAACCCTGCTCAGATCGCGGGTGAGTGAATCCGCCCGCTCCGGTATGATTCTGCCGCTTTCACCCGGCAGCGGGTGCACCGATTTTCGAGGACAACGCGATGAGTCTTGACCAGCAAACCGTAACCGAAGCGCTCAAGCGGGTGATCGACCCGAACACCGGCAAGGATTTCGTGGCCGGCCGCGCCATCCGCAACCTTTCCGTCGACGGCGGCACGGTGCGCTTCGACGTCGAGCTCGGTTACCCGGCGAAGAGTCAGCACGAGCCGATCCGCGCGCTGCTGAGCGAGGCGGTGGCGAAGCTGCCCGGCGTCGAGCGCGTGGAAGTGAAGGTGACCAGCAAGGTCGTCGCCCACGCGGTGCAGCAGGGGGTGAAGCTGCTGCCGGGCGTGCGCAACATCATCGCGGTGGCCTCCGGCAAGGGCGGCGTCGGCAAGAGCACGACCGCGGCCAACCTCGCGCTCGCGCTGGCGGCCGAGGGCGCGCGTGTCGGCCTCCTCGACGCCGACATCTACGGCCCCTCGCAGCCGCAGATGCTGGGCATCGGCGACCAGCGCCCGGTGTCGGACGACGGCAAGACCATGATCCCGCTCGAGGCCTTCGGCATCCAGGCGATGTCGATCGGCTTCCTGATCGATCCCGACACGCCGATGGTGTGGCGCGGACCGATGGCGACCCAGGCCCTCAACCAGATGCTCAAGGACACCGCCTGGAACGACCTCGACTACCTCGTCATCGACATGCCGCCGGGCACCGGCGACATCCAGCTGACGCTGTCGCAGAGCGTGCCGGTGACCGGCGCGGTCATCGTCACCACGCCGCAGGACATCGCGCTGCTCGACGCGCGCAAGGGTGTGAAGATGTTCGAGAAGGTGGGCGTGCCCATCCTCGGCGTGGTCGAGAACATGAGCATCCACATCTGTTCGAAGTGCGGCCACGAGGAACACATCTTCGGCCAGGGCGGCGGCGAGAAGATGTGCGCGGACTTCAACATCCCCTTCCTCGGCGCGCTGCCGCTCGACATACAGATCCGGACCGAGGCCGACGGCGGCACGCCCACCGTGGTCGCCGACCCCGATGGCCGCATCGCGGCGACCTACAAGCAGATCGCGCGCAAGGTCGCGGTACGCATCGCAGAGCGCTCCAAGGACATGACCCACAAGTTCCCGAACATCGTCATCAAGAACACCTGATGCAGGGGTGACGCGCGCCCGGGGCCGCTACCCCCTCCGGCGTGGCGGACTCGGGTGCCGCGCGCGGACGAGGGTCTGGGCTGCATGGCGTTTTGCGCTGCAGCAACAATGCCGCGACGAAGGCTTTCCCCGTCGCGGCGCTTGTCCTACACTACGCCGCTTTTCCGACCGGCCGTCGGCCGCAACGCAACCGCTGGAACCCGCGCCCATGTCCATCAAGTCCGACAAGTGGATCCGCCGCATGGCCCAAGAGGCCGGCATGATCGAGCCTTTCGCGCCGGAACTGGTGCGCAGCAACGACAGCGGCCGCATCGTCTCCTACGGCACCTCGAGCTACGGCTACGATGTGCGCGTGGCGAACGAATTCAAGATCTTCACCAACATCAACTCGACCATCGTCGACCCGAAGGACTTCGATGCGCGCAACTTCGTCGATTTCACCGGCGACGTGTGCATCATCCCGCCGAACTCCTTCGCGCTGGCGCGCACGGTCGAGTACTTCCGCATTCCGCGGAGCGTGCTGACGGTGTGTCTGGGCAAGAGCACCTACGCGCGCTGCGGCATCATCGTGAACGTCACCCCGCTCGAGCCCGAGTGGGAGGGCCACGTGACGCTCGAGTTCTCCAACACCACGCCGCTGCCGGCCAAGATCTACGCCAACGAGGGCGTAGCGCAGATGCTGTTCTTCGAGTCGGACGAGGTGTGCGAGACGTCCTACAAGGACCGCGGCGGAAAGTACCTCGGCCAGACCGGCGTCACCCTGCCCAAGATCTGAGCGCCGACGCGTCGCGCCGCTGACTCCACGGGGCCGCCTGACGGCCCCTTGTGCTTTTTTCGATTCAATTTCGGTAACGTCCGGGCAATGGCGCGGGGGTTACACTTTCACTTTTCCGTCCCGCAAGGACCCCGCTGGAGACGACCAGGATGCGATTCCACTTCCCCATCATCATCATCGACGAGGACTTCCGCTCGGAGAACACCTCGGGACTGGGGATCCGCGCGCTCGCCAAGGCGATCGAGGAAGAGGGCATGGAGGTGCTCGGCGTCACCAGCTATGGCGACCTGACCTCCTTCGCGCAGCAGCAGAGCCGCGGCTCGACCTTCATCCTGTCGATCGACGACGAGGAGTTCTCGTCGCCCGAGGCCTCGGCCAAGGCAATCGCCGACCTGCGCGCCTTCGTCGTCGAGATCCGCTTCCGCAACGCCGACATCCCGATCTTCCTGCACGGCGAGACGCGCACCACGCGCCACATCCCGAATGACGTGCTGCGCGAGATGCACGGCTTCATCCACATGTTCGAGGACACGCCGGAATTCATCGCACGCTACGTGGTGCGCGAGGCGAAGAACTACCTCGATTCGCTGGCGCCGCCTTTCTTCCGCGCGCTGGTGCACTATGCGGCCGACAGCTCGTATTCGTGGCACTGTCCGGGGCACTCGGGCGGTGTCGCCTTCCTGAAGAGCCCGGTAGGACAGATGTTCCACCAGTTCTTCGGCGAGAACATGCTGCGCGCGGACGTATGCAATGCGGTTGACGAGCTCGGCCAGCTGCTCGACCACACCGGCCCGGTGGCGGCAAGCGAGCGCAACGCGGCGCGCATCTTCAACTGCGACCACCTGTACTTCGTCACCAACGGCACCTCGACCTCGAACAAGATGGTGTGGCACACGACGGTCGCGCCCGGCGACATCGTCGTCGTCGACCGCAACTGCCACAAGTCCATCCTCCACTCGATCATCATGACCGGTGCGGTGCCGGTGTTCCTGACGCCGACGCGCAACCACTACGGCATCATCGGCCCGATCCCGCTCGAGGAGTTCTCGGTGGAGAACATCCAGAAGAAGATCGATGCCAACCCGTTCGCCCGTGAGGCCAAGAACAAGAAACCACGCATCCTGACCATCACCCAGTCGACCTACGATGGCGTGGTGTACAACGTCGAGACCATCAAGGACATGCTCGATGGCGAGATCGACACCCTGCACTTCGACGAAGCCTGGCTGCCGCACGCGGCCTTCCACGACTTCTATGGCGACTACCACGCGATCGGCGCCGACCGTCCGCGCTGCCGCGAGTCGATGGTGTTCTCGACCCAGTCGACGCACAAGCTGCTTGCCGGCCTGTCGCAGGCCTCGCAGATCCTGGTGCAGGACTCGCAGACCCGCAAGCTCGACCGCGACATCTTCAACGAGGCCTACCTGATGCATACCTCGACTTCGCCGCAGTACGCGATCATCGCGTCCTGCGACGTGGCAGCGGCGATGATGGAGGCGCCGGGTGGTACCGCGCTGGTCAATGAATCGCTGTCTGAAGCGGTGGAGTTCCGGCGCGCGATGCGCAAGGTCGACGCCGAGTTCGGCGAGGACGAGTGGTGGTTCCAGGTGTGGGGGCCGGAGTACCTGGCCGAGGAGGGTATCGGCCACCGCGACGACTGGACGCTGAAGGCCGGCGAGCGCTGGCACGGCTTCGGCGACCTGGCCGAAGGCTTCAACATCCTCGATCCGATCAAGGCCACGATCATCACCCCGGGCCTGAACATGGACGGCGATTTCGCCGAGCACACCGGCATCCCCGCGGCGATCGTCACCAAGTACCTTGCCGAACACGGCATCATCGTAGAGAAGACCGGCCTGTACTCGTTCTTCATCATGTTCACGATCGGCATCACCAAGGGCCGCTGGAACACGATGGTGACCGAGCTGCAGCAGTTCAAGGACGACTACGACCGCAACCAGCCGCTGTGGCGCGTGATGCCGGAGTTCATCGCCAAGCACCCGCGCTACGAGCGTGTCGGCCTGAAGGATCTGTGCAACCAGATCCACAGCTTCTACAAGACGCACGACGTCGCGCGCCTGACCACCGAGATGTACCTGTCGGACATGGTCCCGGCGATGAAGCCGGCGGACGCCTTCGCCAAGATGGCGCACCGCGAGATCGAGCGCGTGGCGCTGGACGAACTCGAGGGCCGCGTCACCGCGATGCTGGTCACGCCCTATCCGCCGGGCATCCCGCTGCTGATCCCGGGCGAACGCTTCAACGCGACGATCGTGCGCTACCTGAAGTTCGCGCGCGACTTCAACGCACGCTTCCCCGGCTTCGAGACCGACATTCACGGCCTCGTGAAGGGCGAGGACGGGCGCTACCACGTGGATTGCGTGAAGGACTGACGCGCTTCGAGCCCTTGCCATGGGGTCGCAAAGAAGAATGGGCCGCTGCGAGCGGCCCATTTTTGTCGACGGGTGTCGCGCGCTTGCCGGTGCTCAGCGCCGGCGATACTCGACGAAATCGAAGTCGAACTCGTTGTCCGCGTCTGCCTGGCGCGAATCGCGCCGCTCCTCGATGAAGTCGTCGCGATCCAGCATCGGAAAATGCGCGTCGCCCTCGACGTCCGCCCAGACCTCGGTCAGCACCAGCCGCTCGGCGTGCGCCAGCAGCTTGGCGTAGAGTTGGGCTCCGCCGATCACGAAGATGCGCTCGGCGCCCGCCGCGGCGGCGATCGCCGCCTCGGGGCTGGCGAAAACCTCCGCACCGTCGGCCCGGAACTGCGGATCACGGCTGACCACCATGTTGCGCCGTCCTGGCAGCGGGCGACCGAGCGACTCCCAGGTGTTACGCCCCATCAGGATCGGATGCCCCATGGTCAGGGCCCGAAAGTGCTGGAGGTCGGCCTTGAGGCGCCAGGGCAGGTCGTTGTCGCGGCCGATCACGCCATTGCGGGCGAGGGCGGCGACGATGACGATCTCGGGTGTCTTGCTCATACGGCGACCGGTGCCTTGATGTGAGGGTGCGGGTCATAGCCTTCGAGCGCGAAATCCTCGAAGCGGAAAGCGAAGATGTCCCTGACCTCGGGGTTGATGCGGAGCCGCGGCAGCGTGCGGGGTTCGCGGCCAAGCTGCTCGCGCGCTTGTTCGAGGTGGTTGAGGTAGAGGTGGCAGTCGCCGCCGGTCCAGATGAAATCACCCGGCGCGAGTTCGCAGACCTGCGCGACCATGTGCGTGAGCAGAGCGTAGGACGCGATGTTGAATGGCACGCCCAGGAAGATGTCTGCGCTGCGCTGGTAAAGCTGGCAGGAGAGGCGGCCGTTGGCGACGTAGAACTGGAACAGCGCGTGGCAGGGCGGCAGCGCCATGTTGTCGACCTCGGCCGGATTCCACGCCGAGACCAGATGGCGCCGTGAGTCGGGGTTGTGTTTGATGCCATCGACCAGCCGACCGATCTGGTCGATGCTCCGTCCGTCGGCTGCCTCCCAGCGGCGCCACTGCTTACCGTAGACCGGGCCCAGGTCGCCGTTCTCGTCCGCCCATTCGTCCCAGATCGAAACGCCGTTTTCCTTCAGATAGCGGATGTTCGTGTCGCCCTGCAGGAACCACAGCAACTCGTGGATGATCGAGCGGGTGTGAAGCTTCTTGGTGGTCAGCAGGGGGAACCCATCCTGCAGGCGGAAACGCATCTGCCAACCGAAGACCGACAAGGTCCCGGTGCCGGTGCGGTCGGTCTTGCGATCGCCGTGTTCGAGCACGTGGCTCATGAGGTCGAGGTACTGGCGCATGGGGCAACCCGGCAACAAAAAAAACGATTCTACCGTGCCGTCGCCGCCGTTTCTCGTGCGGGTGGACTGTGGTGGTGGTCCCGCTGATGTCCTCACGGATGGGCGTGCAGGACTCCGCAAGATCGTCCTCTATTGCAGAGGGGGATAGATTGGAAGGAGGCAGGACAGCCAGATCGCGCCCGAAGCGCGCATTCTCGGCGCGTCGCGGCGGTCGTGGCGCCAGACGCGCAGGAGCGGTGCCCCTGTGGTCGCTTCGCAGTGCATGGCTTCATAAGAATCTTTATGTCTTTTCGTTGTTGACGCGTTTTTTTTGATGTCTATAATGCGCAGCTCTTCGGCGCTGCGGCGGTTTCTACGGAAGCGGAGTGGTGCGGAAGGCGAGGGGTGGAGTGGGTGCTTTGGGGTCTTTTGTTTCGGTGTTGAGCCGGGGCGGTTGGAAAAAAGATTCTCGAGGTGCTTGACAGCGAAATCGAAGTTGATCATAATTTCGCCTCTCTGCTGCAGCGAATGCGGCGCTCTTTAAAAAGTTGAACAACCGATAAGTGTGGGTGCTTGGTGGTTGTGGTCGGATCGTTTCGGCGATTTGGTTTCACAATGATTAGGTGCTCATGCTGATGTAAGTCAGTTATTTGAGTACTTTGCTGGATTGAACTTAAGAGTTTGATCCTGGCTCAGATTGAACGCTGGCGGCATGCTTTACACATGCAAGTCGAACGGCAGCGGGGGCTTCGGCCTGCCGGCGAGTGGCGAACGGGTGAGTAATGCATCGGAACGTGCCCATGTCGTGGGGGATAACGTATCGAAAGGTACGCTAATACCGCATACGCCCTGAGGGGGAAAGCGGGGGATTCTTTGGAACCTCGCGCGATTGGAGCGGCCGATGTCGGATTAGCTAGTAGGTGAGGTAAAGGCTCACCTAGGCGACGATCCGTAGCGGGTCTGAGAGGATGATCCGCCACACTGGGACTGAGACACGGCCCAGACTCCTACGGGAGGCAGCAGTGGGGAATTTTGGACAATGGGCGCAAGCCTGATCCAGCCATGCCGCGTGAGTGAAGAAGGCCTTCGGGTTGTAAAGCTCTTTCGGCCGGGAAGAAATCGCGCGCTCTAACATAGCGCGTGGATGACGGTACCGGACTAAGAAGCACCGGCTAACTACGTGCCAGCAGCCGCGGTAATACGTAGGGTGCGAGCGTTAATCGGAATTACTGGGCGTAAAGCGTGCGCAGGCGGTTTTGTAAGACAGATGTGAAATCCCCGGGCTTAACCTGGGAACTGCGTTTGTGACTGCAAGGCTAGAGTACGGCAGAGGGGGGTGGAATTCCTGGTGTAGCAGTGAAATGCGTAGAGATCAGGAGGAACACCGATGGCGAAGGCAGCCCCCTGGGCCTGTACTGACGCTCATGCACGAAAGCGTGGGGAGCAAACAGGATTAGATACCCTGGTAGTCCACGCCCTAAACGATGTCGACTAGTCGTTCGGAGCAGCAATGCACTGAGTGACGCAGCTAACGCGTGAAGTCGACCGCCTGGGGAGTACGGCCGCAAGGTTAAAACTCAAAGGAATTGACGGGGACCCGCACAAGCGGTGGATGATGTGGATTAATTCGATGCAACGCGAAAAACCTTACCTACCCTTGACATGTCTGGAACCTTGCTGAGAGGCGAGGGTGCCTTCGGGAGCCAGAACACAGGTGCTGCATGGCTGTCGTCAGCTCGTGTCGTGAGATGTTGGGTTAAGTCCCGCAACGAGCGCAACCCTTGTCACTAGTTGCCATCATTTAGTTGGGCACTCTAGTGAGACTGCCGGTGACAAACCGGAGGAAGGTGGGGATGACGTCAAGTCCTCATGGCCCTTATGGGTAGGGCTTCACACGTCATACAATGGTCGGTACAGAGGGTTGCCAAGCCGCGAGGTGGAGCCAATCCCTTAAAGCCGATCGTAGTCCGGATCGTAGTCTGCAACTCGACTACGTGAAGTCGGAATCGCTAGTAATCGCAGATCAGCATGCTGCGGTGAATACGTTCCCGGGTCTTGTACACACCGCCCGTCACACCATGGGAGTGGGTTTCACCAGAAGTAGGTAGCTTAACCTTCGGGAGGGCGCTTACCACGGTGAGATTCATGACTGGGGTGAAGTCGTAACAAGGTAGCCGTATCGGAAGGTGCGGCTGGATCACCTCCTTTCAAGAGAACAGGCCACTGTTCCATCAAGTATCCACAACTTATCGGTTGTTCAGGCGAAGAGCCTCGGATGAGAGGGTCTGTAGCTCAGCTGGTTAGAGCACCGTCTTGATAAGGCGGGGGTCGTTGGTTCGAACCCAACCAGACCCACCAATCAATTGGTTGCTCGAAGCAGTGGGGGGCTGTAGCTCAGCTGGGAGAGCGGCGGCTTTGCAAGCCGTAGGTCGTCGGTTCGATCCCGACCAGCTCCACCAGTCGTGTCCAAGGCTCGAGACGAGAAGTAAGAGATGACGCGCACCGGTGTCGGTGTCGGTATCTCTTACTTCTTGAACGGCAGCGTAGCTGCCGGTCATTGAGGTTCGCTCTTTAACAAAGTGGAAGAAGTGCAGTACGTACCGAGCCGGTGCGTACTGCAAGTTGTGTGATTGCATTGGTCACATCACCGTTGTCAGCAGTGGTGTGGCCGCACAAACGAGTTCGTTCCTGTACGCGGGCCTTCGGGATGGCAACATCGAAGAGGGTCCAAGGTTATAGGATCAAGCGACTAAGTGCATGTGGTGGATGCCTTGGCGATCACAGGCGATGAAGGACGTGTAAGCCTGCGAAAAGCGTGGGGGAGCTGGCAATAGAGCTTTGATCCCACGATGTCCGAATGGGGAAACCCACCCCGCAAGGGGTATCCCAGACTGAATACATAGGTCTGAGGAGGCGAACCGAGCGAACTGAAACATCTAAGTAGCTCGAGGAACAGAAATCAACCGAGATTCCGCAAGTAGTGGCGAGCGAACGCGGAGCAGCCTGCACGACTAAACCATCAGCTTAGCAAAACGGTCTGGAAAGTCCGACGATACAGGGTGATAGTCCCGTATGCGAAAAGCCGGTGGCGGGTCTGAGCGTGCGACAAGTAGGGCGGGACACGAGAAATCCTGTCTGAAGATGGGGGGACCATCCTCCAAGGCTAAATACTCGTGATCGACCGATAGTGAACCAGTACCGTGAGGGAAAGGCGAAAAGAACCCCGGGAGGGGAGTGAAATAGATCCTGAAACCGCATGCATACAAACAGTGGGAGCCTCGTAAGGGGTGACTGCGTACCTTTTGTATAATGGGTCAGCGACTTACGTTCTGTAGCGAGCTTAACCGAGTAGGGGAGGCGTAGCGAAAGCGAGTCTGATAAGGGCGACTGAGTTGCAGGGCGTAGACCCGAAACCGGATGATCTATCCATGGCCAGGATGAAGGTGCCGTAACAGGTACTGGAGGTCCGAACCCACTAACGTTGAAAAGTTAGGGGATGAGCTGTGGATAGGGGTGAAAGGCTAAACAAATCCGGAAATAGCTGGTTCTCCCCGAAAACTATTTAGGTAGTGCGTCGTACGGACACTTGCGGGGGTAGAGCACTGTAATCGTTGGGGGGGTCATTGCGATCTACCCCGCGATAGCAAACTCCGAATACCGCAAAGTGATATACGGCAGACAGACATCGGGTGCTAACGTCCGGTGTCAAGAGGGAAACAACCCAGACCGCCAGCTAAGGTCCCAAATGCATGGCTAAGTGGCAAACGAGGTGGGAAGGCACAGACAGCTAGGAGGTTGGCTTAGAAGCAGCCATCCTTTAAAGAAAGCGTAATAGCTCACTAGTCGAGTCGTCCTGCGCGGAAGATGTAACGGGGCTCAAGCCATGAACCGAAGCTGCGGATGTGTCTTTGACACGTGGTAGGGGAGCGTTCCGTAAGCCTGCGAAGGTGTCTCGTAAGGGATGCTGGAGGTATCGGAAGTGCGAATGCTGACATGAGTAGCGATAAAGGGTGTGAAAAGCACCCTCGCCGTAAGCCCAAGGTTTCCTGCGCAACGTTCATCGGCGCAGGGTGAGTCGGCCCCTAAGGCGAGGCAGAAATGCGTAGTCGATGGGAAACAGGTCAATATTCCTGTACCGCTCTATGATGCGATGGGGGGACGGAGAAGGTTAGCTCGGCCATCTGTTGGAATAGGTGGTTTAAGCGTGTAGTCGTGCCGCGTAGGCAAATCCGCGTGGCTTAGATGAGGCGTGATGACGAGGATCCTCGGATCCGAAGTGAGTGATACCCAGCTTCCAGGAAAAGCCTCTAAGCTTCAGTCATAGAGTGACCGTACCGCAAACCGACACAGGTGGGCTGGTAGAGAATACCAAGGCGCTTGAGAGAACTCAGGAGAAGGAACTCGGCAAATTGATACCGTAACTTCGGGAGAAGGTATGCCCCTCGTACGTGAAAGCCCTCGCGGCTGGAGCGGAAAGGGGTCGCAGAGAATCGGTGGCTGCGACTGTTTATTAAAAACACAGCACTCTGCAAACACGAAAGTGGACGTATAGGGTGTGACGCCTGCCCGGTGCCGGAAGGTTAAGTGATGGGGTGCAAGCTCTTGATCGAAGCCCCGGTAAACGGCGGCCGTAACTATAACGGTCCTAAGGTAGCGAAATTCCTTGTCGGGTAAGTTCCGACCTGCACGAATGGCGTAACGATGGCCACACTGTCTCCTCCTGAGACTCAGCGAAGTTGAAATGTTTGTGAAGATGCAATCTCCCCGCGGCTAGACGGAAAGACCCCATGAACCTTTACTGTAGCTTTGCATTGGACTTTGACGGGACTTGTGTAGGATAGGTGGGAGGCTATGAAGCCAGGACGCTAGTTCTGGTGGAGCCGTCCTTGAAATACCACCCTGGTGTCGTCGAGGTTCTAACCCAGGCCTGTGAATCCAGGTCGGGGACCGTGCATGGTGGGCAGTTTGACTGGGGCGGTCTCCTCCCAAAAGGTAACGGAGGAGTACGAAGGTCACCTAGGTACGGTCGGACATCGTACTGATAGTGCAATGGCAAAAGGTGGCTTGACTGCGAGACCCACACGTCGAGCAGGTGCGAAAGCAGGTCATAGTGATCCGGTGGTTCTGTATGGAAGGGCCATCGCTCAACGGATAAAAGGTACTCTGGGGATAACAGGCTGATTCCGCCCAAGAGTTCACATCGACGGCGGAGTTTGGCACCTCGATGTCGGCTCATCACATCCTGGGGCTGTAGCCGGTCCCAAGGGTATGGCTGTTCGCCATTTAAAGTGGTACGTGAGCTGGGTTTAAAACGTCGTGAGACAGTTTGGTCCCTATCTGCCGTGGGCGCTGGAAGTTTGAGAGGGCCTGCTCCTAGTACGAGAGGACCGGAGTGGACGCACCCCTGGTGTACCGGTTGTGACGCCAGTCGCATCGCCGGGTAGCTATGTGCGGAAGAGATAACCGCTGAAAGCATCTAAGCGGGAAACTCGCCTCAAGATGAGACTTCCCCGGGGCCTCGAGCCCCCTGAAGGGTCGTTGAAGACCACAACGTTGATAGGCCGGGTGTGTAAGCGTGGCAACACGTTCAGCTAACCGGTACTAATTGCCCGTGTGGCTTGATCCTATAACCTTCAAAACAAAACGAACTCGACTCTCTGGTTCAACAAAACCAGACAATCACACAACACTTCTTCCTACTTTGGCCTGCGATACCGCGCAGGTGACAAGTCAAAGTCTGACGACCATAGCCGTGTGGAACCACCCCTTCCCTTCCCGAACAGGACCGTGAAACACCCGTGCGCCGATGATAGTGAGGTCCGCCCTCGTGAAAGTAGGTCATCGTCAGACTAACCCACAAAACAAACGCCCTGAGCGCCCAACCGCAATCAGGGCGTTTGGCCGTGAACGCAAACGGAAAAGCCTCCCGGAAACCCGCGAGGCCAAAAGCCGAAAACCCCCGCCGGGGGGAGGGCGAACATGACGCAAGGCCCGCCATGGATGGCGGAAGGCGTAGCCGTACTTTCTGATCCTACTTGCGTGCGCCGACGCGCGTAGGGGGGCTGAGGGCGCTCGATAACTTATTCGGCGGGCCCGATGTCGAAGCGGAGGCCGCCGACGCCTTCGATCCATCCTTCCAGATGATCGCCAGGCCTCACCGGCCCCACACCCTCCGGTGTGCCGGTGTAGATCAAGTCTCCTGACTGCAGATGGTAGTAGGTCGACAGGTCGGCGATGATCTCCGGAATGCTCCAGATCATGTCGGCGAGATCGCCATGCTGGCGCATTTCGCCATTGACCTTGAGGCTGATTTCACCGCCATCGAGCACGCACCCGTCGGCGGGAACGATTTCGCTCGAGACCGCGCCCATTTCCACATTCTTGGAGACGTCCCACGGATTGCCCTTCGCCTTGGCGGCAGCCTGCAGGTCGCGGCGAGTCATGTCCAGCCCGCAGGCGTAACCGTAGATCATGCCTGCCGCCTGCTGTGGTGACACGCGAAACCCGCCTTCGCCGAGTGCAACGACCAGTTCGACCTCGTGGTGGTAGTCCTGGGTCTCGGGCGGGTAGGGGGCCGTGCTTCCCGACTCGGCGAGCATTGCCGCGAACTTGGTGAAGTACACCGGGCGCATGCTCGCCTTGTCGACCGAGGTTCCCATCTCGCGTGCATGGGCCTGGTAGTTGCGGCCAACGAAGAACAGTCGATTCACCGGGAAACGTTTGCTGGTGCCGCGCACCGGCAGGGAAACTGGTGCCGGGGGTGTCCAGAGGTAGTTCATGTCAGCCATGTCGGGCCTCATTGCCAGAAGGGTCACCAGTTTACCGCGTGTGCTCTAAAGGATGCTCGTGGAGTCGCCGGGGAGGCGGGGGCGGGTCAGCTATAATGCCGGCTTTCCTGTGATGCCAAGGCGTTGGCGTCCCTTACTCCGACCTGCTCGTGACGAACATGACCTCGATCCTCAAGCTGCGTGGCGCTGCGGCGCTGTCTCCTTCCCGCCTGGAACGTCTTTCCCGTGCCGTTGGCGAGGTCGTGCCCAAGTTCGGCGCGATCGTCGCCGAACACTGGTACTTCGTCGAGCTGAAGGACGCGCTCGACGCCGAGGAGCATGCGCGCCTGATCGACCTGCTCGACGCCCACCCGGCGAGCGCTGAGACGCCCGCAGGCACGCTGCGCCTGGTGGTGCCGCGCCTGGGCACGATCTCCCCATGGTCGTCGAAGGCCACCGACATCGCGCACCAGTGCGGCTTCGACAAGATCGTCCGCATCGAGCGCGGCATCGCCTACTCGATCGACGCGCGGGGCCTGGAAGGCAACGCCGCGCTGCCCGCGCTGCTCCACGACCGCATGACCGAGTCGGTGCTCGAGTCCATCGACACTGCCGAGGCGCTCTTCCACCACTACGAGCCGCAGCCGCTGACCACCGTGGACATCCTCGCCGGCGGCCGCGCCGCGCTCGAGCAGGCCAACGGCGAGCTCGGTCTCGCGCTGTCCGAGGACGAGATCGACTACCTGGTCGCGAACTTCGGTCGCATGGGGCGCAACCCCACCGACGTCGA
The DNA here is from genome assembly GCF_029223545.1 of Thauera sp. GDN1. Taxonomy (NCBI): domain Bacteria; kingdom Pseudomonadati; phylum Pseudomonadota; class Betaproteobacteria; order Rhodocyclales; family Zoogloeaceae; genus Thauera; species Thauera sp. GDN1. The sequence goes on from NZ_CP097870.1 coordinate 1,316,950, forward strand.
ACTGATGATGTTCGCCCAGGCCAACTCCGAGCACTGCCGGCACAAGATCTTCAACGCCGAGTGGGTGATCGACGCGCGGCCGATGGACAAGTCCCTGTTCGGCATGATCAAGGACACCCACAAGGCTCACCCCGAAGGTACGGTGGTTGCCTATTCGGACAACGCCTCGGTGATCGAGGGCGCGCGCATCGCCCGCCTGTACCCGGACGCCGATGGCGCCTTCCGCTACCACGACGAGATCACCCACATCCTCGCCAAGGTCGAGACCCACAACCACCCGACCGCGATCTCGCCCTTCCCCGGCGCGGCCACCGGCGCCGGCGGCGAGATCCGCGACGAGGGTGCGACCGGCCGCGGCTCGCGTCCGAAGGCCGGGCTGGCGGGCTTCACCGTCTCCAACCTCAACATCCCCGATTTCGGCCAACCTTGGGAGAAGCCCTACGGCAAGCCCGAGCGCATCGCCTCCGCGCTCGACATCATGATCGAGGGGCCGATCGGTGCCGCGGCCTTCAACAACGAATTCGGCCGTCCCAACCTTGCCGGCTACTTCCGCACGTTTGAACAGGAAGTGCAGGGCGAGGTGCGCGGCTACCACAAGCCGATCATGATCGCCGGCGGCCTTGGCAGCATCCAGGCCCAGCAGTCCGAGAAGCCCACCTTCCCGCCGGGCACGCTGCTGATCCAGCTCGGTGGCCCGGGCATGCTGATCGGTCTTGGCGGCGGTGCGGCCTCGTCGATGGCGACCGGCACCAACACCGCCGACCTCGACTTCGCTTCGGTGCAGCGCGGCAACCCCGAGATCCAGCGCCGCTGCCAGGAGGTCATCGATGCGTGCTGGCAGCAAGGTGACAACAACCCGATCATCGCCATCCACGACGTCGGCGCGGGTGGCCTGTCGAACGCGATGCCCGAGCTCGCCGACCATGCCGGCCTGGGCGCGCACTTCGAGCTGCGCGAGGTGCATATCGAGGAGCCGGGCATGAGCCCGCGCGAGATCTGGTCGAACGAATCGCAGGAACGCTACGTGCTGGCGATCGCGCCCGAGAGCCTGCCGATGTTCCAGGCCTTCTGCGAGCGCGAGCGCTGCCCCTTCGCGGTGCTCGGCACCGCCACGGCCGACGGCCACCTCACCGTGTCCGACCGCCACTTCGGCAACAAGCCGGTGGACATGGACATGAAGGTGCTGCTTGGCAAACCGCCGAAGATGACGCGCAACGTGTCGCGCCGCGCGGTGCATCTGCCGCCCTTCGATACCACGGGTTTCGACCTGCAGGAGGCGGGGATGCGCGTGCTGCGCATGCCGGCGGTCGCCAGCAAGAGCTTCCTGATCACCATCGGCGACCGCTCTGTGGGCGGACTCACCGCGCGCGACCAGTTCGTCGGCCCCTGGCAGGTGCCGGTGGCCGACGTCGCAGTCACGGCGATGAGCTTCCAGGGTTACCGTGGCGAAGCCTTCGCCATGGGCGAGCGTACGCCGCTGGCCTGCGTCGATGCACCGGCCTCCGGCCGCATGGCGATCGGCGAGGCGATCACCAACATCGCCGCCGCGGACATCGCCAGCCTGGGCGACGTCAAGCTCTCTGCCAACTGGATGGCGGCGGCCGGCCACCGCGGCGAGGATGCGCGCCTCTACGACACGGTGAAGGCCGTTTCCGATTTCTGCGTAAGCGCCGGTCTGTCGATCCCGGTCGGCAAGGATTCGCTGTCGATGCGTACCGCCTGGGAGGAGGGCGGCGAGGACAAGCAGGTCGTCGCGCCGCTGTCGCTGATCGCCACCGCCTTCGCCCCGGTGCAGGACATCCGCAACACGCTCACGCCCCAGCTTCAGCTGCCCGAAGGCGTGGAGACCGAGCTGCTGCTGATCGATCTCGGCAACGGCAGGAACCGCCTCGGCGGCTCGGTGTTCGCCCAGGCCTACGACTCGGTCGGCGAGCATGCGCCCGATGTCGACCCCGTCCAGCTCAAGGCCTTCTTCGACACGGTCCAGCAACTGCGCCGCGACGGGCTGCTGCTGGCCTACCACGACCGCTCCGACGGCGGCCTCTTCGCCACGGTGTGCGAGATGGCCTTCGCCGCCAAGTGCGGCCTGTCGCTGATCCTCGACACCGTCTGCTACGACCCCTACATGATGGACGTCGATGGCCTCGAGAAGAAACCCGACACCCTCAAGGGTCGCTTCGACGACCGTTTGTTCGCTGGTCTGTTCGCGGAGGAACTCGGTGCGGTGATCCAGATCCGCCGCGAGGAACGGTCGCGCATCACCGAGGCGCTGCGCGCAGCCAAGCTCGCCTATCACTTCATCGGCGAGCCCAACGACAAGGACGAGGTCCGTCTGCGCCGCAACGCCAAGCTCGTGTTCTCCGCCAGCCGCGGCGAACTGCTGCAGGCGTGGTCCGAGACCAGCTACCGCATCGCGAAGCTGCGTGACGATCCGGAGTGCGTGCAGCAGGAGTTCGACGCGCTCGCCGACGCTAGCGATCCCGGCCTGTCGGTGGCGCTGTCCTTCGACGTTCGCCAGGACGTCGCCGCACCCTTCATCGCCAGCGGCGCGCGGCCCAAGCTCGTCGTGCTGCGCGAGCAGGGTGTGAACTCCCAGTTCGAGATGGCCGCCGCCTTCGAGCGCGCCGGCTTTACCCCGGTCGATGTGCACATGTCCGACCTGCAGGCGGGCCGCATCGACCTCGCCGACTTCCATGGCCTGGCCGCGTGCGGTGGCTTCTCCTACGGCGACGTGCTCGGCGCCGGCCAGGGCTGGGCGAAGTCCATCCTGTTCAACAATCGCCTGCGCGACGAGTTCGAAGCCTTCTTCCGCCGCAGCGATACCTTCGCGCTGGGCGTGTGCAACGGTTGCCAGATGATGGCCCACCTCGCGCCGATCATCCCCGGGGCCGAAGCCTGGCCGACCTTCCACCGCAACCGCAGCGAGCAGTTCGAGGCCCGCTTCGTCATGGTCGAGGTCACCGACAACCCGTCCATCCTGCTGCAAGGCATGGCCGGCAGCCGCATGCCGATCGTGGTCAGCCACGGCGAGGGCAGGGCGGTGTTCCGCAGCGAGAGCGACCGTGAGCGTGCATTGCTCGCGCTGCGCTACATCGACAACCACGGCAACCCGGCGCAAGCCTATCCAGCCAACCCGAACGGCTCGCCGGCCGGTGTCACCGGCTTCACCACCGCCGACGGCCGGTTCACGATCATGATGCCGCACCCGGAGCGCACCGCGCGCACCCTGCAGATGTCGTGGGCACCGCAGTGGCTGGTCAAGGATAGCCCGGACGCCTCGCCCTGGCTGCGAATGTTCCGCAACGCAAGGGTCTGGCTCGGCTGAGCCTAGTTTCCATTACCCCGGGGGCTCCCGCCGCCCCTGGGCGTCGATCGCGTCATTGTCGGCGCACGGAAGGGCGCCCGCAGTGTGGCCGACCGTTCGAGGCGGGGCGATCGACCGTGTCGCGACGCGTTGAGAACCGGTGGCTGAGCGACCCGTGGGCAATATGGGCGAAGGCTGATACGGATCAAGGTTACGCACGATCAGTCGGGTAATATGCGCAACGTCATCGATCGTTCCCGGACTCATTCGCCCGCCATGCACGCCTTTCGTCAGCGCCTTTTCGCCTGGATCGCGATGTTCGCGATGCTGGTGAGTGCGCTCGCGCCGGCGGTCAGCCGGGCGATGGGGCCGGACGAGAACGGGCGTTATTTCATCGAGCTTTGTTCGGCCGAGGGGTCGAGCCTGATTTCGCTGACCGCCGCCGAGGCTGCGCTCTACGGCGACCACGTGATTCCCGCCGGGGACGGCGAGGGCGACGAGTCAGCCATGCTCGAGAACTGCGCCTACTGCGCGGCCCCGTTCAACTCGGCCATGCTGCCGCCGGCAGGTTCGCCGCCGGTGTTCGCCACCGCGGGCAGCCTGCCCGCACCGCTGCTGTTCTTCGTTTCGCCGCGACCGCTATTCGCCTGGTCGCCGGCTCATCCGCGCGCGCCGCCCGCGCGTGCGTGACACCGACGCCGTTCGACGCGCCCCGCGCTCGAACAGGCGTCCTTCTGCTTCACCCCCTGTTTCCTCGAATGCAGTCAGGGTCATCGGTCCGCGATGATCCTCCGGTCGTGCCACGTGCGTACCTCAGCCCCCGCCGATATCGGGACGCGTGCGCGCCGGACAGGCTGCGTCGTGATCGCCATATCCATGTGGAGAAAATCGTCATGAAAAAACTTGCCCTTGCAGCTTTCGTCGGCCTGTTCAGCCTCGCTGCGTCCGCCGAGGTAACCGTCGCCGAACCCTGGGTGCGCGCGACGGTGCCCGCGCAGAAGGCAACCGGCGCCTTCATGAAGCTCACTTCCGATGCAGATGCCCGCCTCGTCTCGGCCGCCTCGCCGGTGGCCGGCGTGGTCGAGATCCACGAGATGCTGATGGAGAAGGACGTCATGAAGATGAGCCCGGTCCAGGCGCTCGACCTGCCGGCCGGCCAACCGGTCGAGCTCAAGCCGGGCGGCTACCACGTGATGCTCATGGACCTGCAGGCCCAGGTGAAGGAGGGCGACCAGGTGCCGCTGACGCTGACCGTCGAGAACAAGGACGGCAGCCGCCAGACGATCGAGCTCACCGCGCCGGCACGTCCGCTCAATGCGCCGATGAAGATGCAGCACGGCAAGCACTGAGCTCCTGCGGATCGCAGTGACGTGGCGGCCTGCGGCACGGTCGCCATGATGACTGCGGACTGACTGTTCCCCTTTCGAAAATTGATCTCCGATCGCCCATGGGCGAGCGGACGGGACTTCTCATGCCTGCGATCCGCGTGGATCCGGCGGAATGCCCGATCGACGAGAAAATTCATCATGCACAACACCTTCCGACGCCTGCCACTCGCCGTGGCCATTTCCCTCGCGCTGCCTGCCTTCGCGCTCGCTCAGGAGACCACCTTGGGCAGGATCGTGGTCACGGGCTCCGCGACCGCAGCCAATCCGACCGAGGTGGCGCCCGGAACCGTGCAGGCGCTGCGGCCTGCTACGAGCGACACCGCGTCCTTGTTGCGTGACGTGCCCGGCGTGAGTACCTATGGCGCAGGCGGGATGTCCAGCCTGCCGGTCATTCGCGGCCTTGCCGACGACCGGATCCGGGTCAAGGTCGATGGGATGGACCTCATTGCGACCTGTCCCAATCACATGAACCCTGCGCTTTCCTATCTCGATCCGGCCAACGTCGGCCTGCTGGAGGTCTATCCCGGCGTCTCGCCGGTGAGCGTGGGCGGCGACAGCATCGCCGGCACCATCGTGGCCGAGAGCAAGGCGCCGGTGTTTGCCGAGCCGGGGCAGGGGATCGTGAAAACGGGCGAGATCAGCGGCTTCTACCGCAGCAACGGCGACGCCGTCGGCGGCAGCCTCGCGGCCACGCTCGCCAACGAGGCGTTCAGCGTCAGCTATGTGGGCTCGATCGCCGAAAGCGACAACTACGACGCAGCGAAAGACTTCAAGAGCAGCCGTGAAACCGGACGGATCGGGCACGAGCTGCCATTGGATGAGGTCGGTTCGAGCGCCTACAAGAGCCGCAACCACGACCTGGGTTTTGCGTTCAAGGGGGGCAATCACCTGATCGAAGCCAAGATCGGCTTGCAGGATCTGCCCTACCAGCTGTATCCCAACCAGCGCATGGACATGCTCGACAACGAGCAGTTGCGCTTGAACCTGCGCTATACCGGAGCCTTCGACTGGGGGGCGCTGGAGATGCGTGCCTACAGGGAGAAGGTGGATCACTTCATGGACTTCGGGGCGGACAAGCGCTACTGGTACGCTCCTATGACGTCCACGGTCCCGGTCGGCACGCCTTGTGCCTCGCCAGGAGCGACGACGTGTGCGGCGGGGATGCCCATGTACTCCGAAAGCCGGAACACCGGTTTCGCTCTCAAAGCGGATGTCAGTCTGTCAGAGACGGACCTGCTGAGGCTCGGCGCAGAGCTTCAGCGCTACACTCTCGACGATTGGTGGCCAGCCTCAGGTCTTGCCATGTGGCCGGGGACCTTCTGGAACGTAAGTGACGGTGAGCGCAATCGTGCGGGCATCTTTGCTGAATGGGAAAAGCAGGTCTCCCCGCAATGGACGACCCTGGCCGGCATCCGCTACGAGCGGGTGACAACCGATGCAGGAGATGTGCGAGGTTATGACGATTCGAAGGTTACGGAGGACAAGAAGGCGCACATGGATGCCCGCCAATATTCAGAAGCTCGGGCATTCAATCAACTCGACCACAAGCGCACCGACGACAACGTCGACCTGAGCCTGCTGGCGCGCTACACGCACGACGCCAACCTGGATGTCGAGTTTGGCCTGGCCCGCAAGGTGCGCTCACCGAACCTCTATGAGCGCTACACCTGGTCGTCCTGGTCGATGGCTGCGCTGATGAACAACTTCGTCGGTGACGGCAACGGCTACGTGGGCAATGTTGGACTGAAGCCGGAGAAGGCGCACACGATCTCGGCGACTTTCGACTGGCACGCAGCCGACCGGAACTGGGAGTTCAAGGCCACGCCTTACCTGACCTACGTCTCCGACTACATCGATGCGATCGCTGCGCCCTCGCGCACTTACACGCCCGGCACCTTCAACGTGCTGCAGTTCGAGAACCAGTCCGCGCGTCTCTACGGCATCGAGCTGTCGGGTCGCATGCCGCTGGCGAGCACGGAGTTCGGCGAGTTCGGCCTGCGCGGCCAGATCAACTACACGCGCGGCAAGAACCGCGACACCGGCGACGACCTCTACAACATCATGCCGCTCAACGCGAAGCTGGCGCTCACGCAACAGCTGGGCGGCTGGGACAACGCGATCGAGCTCGAAGGCGTGAAGGCCAAGTCTAAGGTGTCGGATGTGCGTAACGAGATCGAGACCCCGGGCTATGCACTGACCCACCTGCGCACGAGCTATTCGTGGAAGTCCGTGCGCGTCGACTTCGGCGTGGAGAACCTGTTCGACAAGTTCTACTATCTGCCGCTGGGGGGGGTGTATCTGGGACAGGGCACGACTATGCGGCTGCCGGCCAATGGTGGCGCGCCCTATGGGGTTGCGGTGCCCGGTGCGGGCCGTTCGATCTACGCCGGCATCAACTACAAGTTCTGAGCCTGCCTCGGGCGATAAAAAACCCGGCGCCGCGAAGAACGGCGCCGGGTTTTTTCGTCGGCCTGCAGGCGCTTACTTCTTGCGCATCGGCGGCAGGTCGGTGCAGCTGCCGTGCGCCACTTCGGCGGCCATGCCCACCGTCTCGCCCAGGGTCGGGTGCGGGTGGATGGTCTTGCCGATGTCGACCGCGTCGGCGCCCATCTCGATCGCCAGGCAGACCTCGCCGATCATGTCGCCGGCCGAGGGGCCGACGATGGTGCCGCCGATCACGCGGTGCGTTTCGGCGTCGAAGATCAGCTTGGTGAAGCCGTAGTCGGCGCCGTTGGCGATGGCGCGGCCGGACGCCGCCCACGGGAACTTGGCGGTCTCGACCTTCTTGCCTTCGGCCTTGGCCTGCGCCTCGGTGTAGCCGACCCAGGCCACTTCCGGATGGGTATAGGCGACGCCCGGGATCACGGTGGCGTCGAACGCCGCCTTGTGCCCCGCCGCGACTTCGGCCGCGACGTGCGCCTCATGTACCGCCTTGTGGGCGAGCATGGGCTGGCCGACGATGTCGCCGATCGCGAAGATGTGCGGCACGTTGGTGCGCATCTGCGCATCCACCGGGATGAAGCCGCGCTCACCGACGATCACGCCCGCCTTCTCGGCGCCGATCTTCTTGCCGTTGGGCGAACGGCCCGCCGACTGCAGGATCATGTCGTAGCGCACCGGATCAGAAGGTGCCTTGTCGCCTTCGAACTTGACCCACAGGCCGTCTTCCTTCGCCTCGACGGCGACGGTCTTGGTCTTCAGCATGATGTTGTCGAAGCGGTGGGCGTTCTGCTTCTCCCACACCTTCACCGCGTCGCGGTCCGGACCCTGCATCAGGCCATCGAGCATCTCGACCACGTCGATGCGCGCACCGAGCGTCGAATACACGGTGGCCATCTCCAGGCCGATGATGCCGCCACCGATCACCAGCATCTTGCCCGGTACCTGGCGCAGCTCCAGCGCGCCGGTCGAATCGACGATGCGCGGATCCCTGGGGATGAAGGGCAGGTGCACCGCAGCCGAACCGGCCGCGATGATGCAGTTCTTGAACTTCACCACCTTGTTGGCGCCGGTCTTGTCCTGGCTGCTGCCGGTGGTTTCCTCGACTTCGATGTGGTGCGGGTCGAGGAAGTGGCCGTAGCCGCGGATCACGTCGACCTTGCGCGCCTTGGCCATGCCGGAGAGGCCGCCGGTGAGCTTGCCGATCACGCCGTCCTTGTGCTTCCTGAGCGCGTCGACGTCGACCGTAGGCTTGGCGAACTGGATGCCGGCGGTATGCACATGCTCGGCTTCCTCGATCACCGCCGCGACGTGCAGCAGCGCCTTCGAAGGGATGCAGCCGACGTTCAGGCACACGCCACCGAGGGTGGCGTAGCGCTCGATGATCGCGGTCTTGAGACCCAGGTCGGCAGCGCGGAAGGCCGCGGAGTAGCCGCCCGGGCCGGCGCCGAGCACGACCATGTCGTATTCGGCGTCGGCGCTGCCGGCGTGGGCTGCAGCGGTCGGGGCTGCGGCGGCAGCAGCGATCGGCGCCGGTGCGGCGGCAGGCGCCGCAGTCGCGGCGGCTGCCGCTCCCGCAGCGGCGCCAGCGGCCTCGATCTTGATCAAGACCGCGCCTTCGCCGACCTTGTCACCCAGGCCGACCAGGACTTCCCTGACCACGCCGGCGGCCGAGGACGGCACGTCCATCGTTGCCTTGTCCGATTCGAGCGTGCAGATCGCATCGTCCACGTTGATGCTGTCGCCGACCTTCACGAACAGCTCGATGATCGGCACCGCATCGAAATCGCCGATGTCGGGCACCTTCACTTCAATCATTTGACTCATCTTCTTCACCTCGTGAGGAGTTCCGGAAGAGGGGGCGTCGGGGCCGGCTTGAACCTGGCTCCGACGTCTCGCTCCTCACTGCGTCAGAGCATCACCCGGCGGAAGTCCGCCAGCAGTTGCGCGAGGTACACGTTGAAGCGGGTGGCCAGCGCGCCGTCGATGACGCGGTGGTCCGCGGTCAGCGACATCGGCAGCGTCAGGCGCGGCACGAACTGCTTGCCGTCCCACACCGGCTTCATCACCGACTTGTTCACCCCGAGGATGGCCACTTCGGGCGCATTGACGATCGGCGCGAAGTAGGTGCCACCGATGCCGCCCAGCGAGCTGATCGTGAAGCAGGCGCCCGACATGTCGGCCGGACCGAGCTTGCCGTCGCGCGCCTTCTTGGCCAGCGCACCGGTCTCGGCGGCGATGTCGAACACGCTCTTCTTGTCGGCGTCCTTCACCACCGGCACGACCAGGCCGTTCGGGGTGTCGGCCGCGAAGGCGATGTTGAAGTACTTCTTGTAGACCAGGTTGTCGCCGTCGAGCGAGGTGTTGAACTCGGGGAACTCCTGCAGCGCGCGCACCGAGGCCTTGATGATGAAGGCGAGCATGGTCAGCTTCTTGCCCGACTTCTCGTACTCCTTGTTCATCTGCACCCGGAAGGCTTCCAGGTCGGTGATGTCGGCGTCCTCGTGGTAGGTCACCGCCGGGATCATCACCCAGTTGCGGGCGAGGTTCTGGCCGGAAATCTTCTTGATGCGCGACAGCGGCTTGACCTCGACCTCGCCGAACTTGGCGAAGTCGACCTTCGGCCACGGCAGCAGATCCAGACCACCACCCAGGCTTGCGCCCGCGGCGGCAGCCGGTGCCTTGCCCGGGACCACGCCGGTCGTCATCGCGCCCTTGATGAAGGCGGCGACGTCTTCCTTGAGGATGCGGCCCTTCGGACCGGTGGCCTTGACCTGGCCCAGATCGACGCCGAGCTCGCGGGCGAAGGCGCGCACCGAGGGGCTGGCGTGCACCTTGCCGCCGACCTTGACCGCCGAGGGCGCCGCGGCCGATGCAATCGGCATCGAGGCAGGGGCACTGGCGGCCGGGCCGCCATCGGCCAGGGGGGCCGGTGAGGGTGCGGCCGCGGCCGCCGGGGCGGGCGCGGCGGCTGCGGCCGGTATGGCGACCGCCGCACCACCAGCGGTCTCGACCTTGATCAGCACGCTGCCTTCGCCGACCTTGTCGCCGATGCTGACCAGCACTTCCTTGACCACGCCGGCGTGCGAGGACGGCACGTCCATCGTCGCCTTGTCGGACTCGAGCGTGGCGATGGCGTCGTCCACCTTGATCGTGTCGCCCACCTTCACGAAGAGCTCGATCACCGGCACCGCGTCGAAGTCGCCGATGTCGGGCACCTTCACCTCGACCACGCCACCGGCGGCCGCGGGGGCGGCAGCCGGAGCGGGCGCAGCGGCCGGAGCCGGCGCTGCAGCGGCCGGGGCAGCAGCCGCAACGGCAGGCGCCGGCGCAGCCGCTGCGGCACCAGCCGCCTCGACCTTGATCAGCACGCTGCCTTCGCTGACCTTGTCGCCGATGCCGACCAGCACTTCCTTGACCACGCCGGCGTGCGAGGACGGCACGTCCATCGTCGCCTTGTCGGATTCCAGCGTCGCGATCGCATCATCGACGGCGATCGTGTCGCCTACCTTCACGAACAGCTCGATCACCGGCACGGCGTCGAAATCGCCGATGTCCGGAACCTTCACTTCAATGAGTTGGCTCATTTTCTAGTCTCCTTGCGCGCTCAGACCGACATCGGGTTGGGCTTGTTCGGGTCGAGGTTGTACTTGACCAGGGCTGCCGCAACCTTGTCACGACCGATCACGCCGTCGTCGGCCAGCGCCTTCAGCGCCGCCAGGGTCACCCAGTGACGATCCACCTCGAAGAAGTGGCGCAGGTTCTCGCGGGTGTCCGAACGACCGAAGCCGTCAGTGCCGAGCGTCACATAGCTGCCCTTGATGAAGGGACGGATCTGCTCGGGGAGCATGCGGATGTAGTCGGTGGCCGCGATGACGGGGCCTTGCGCGCCTTCCAGCTTCTGGGCAACGTGCGACTGCCTCGGCTCCTCCATCGGGTGCAGCAGGTTCCAGCGCTCGACGTCCTGGCCGTTGCGCGCCAGTTCGTTGAAGCTGGGCGCGCCCCAGATGTCGGCCTCCACCCCCCAGTCCGCCTTGAGCAGGTCGGCGGCGGCGATCACTTCGCGGAAGATCGTGCCCGAACCCATCAGCTGCACGCGCGGACCGGTGCCGGTAGCGCCCTTGCGGAAGGCGTACAGGCCCTTGAGGATGTCTTGCTCCGCACCGGCCGGCATCTCGGGATGTTCGTAGTTCTCGTTCATCACCGTGAGGTAGTAGTACACGTCCTCCTGCTCGGCGAACATCCGGCGCAGGCCGTCCTGCACGATCACCGCGACCTCGTACTGGAAGGTCGGGTCGTAGCTCACGCAGTTGGGAATCATGTTGGCCATCAGCAGGCTGTGGCCGTCCTCGTGCTGCAGGCCTTCGCCGTTCAGCGTGGTGCGACCGGCGGTGCCGCCGATCAGGAAGCCGCGCGTGCGCTGGTCCGCCGCCGCCCAGCACAGGTCCATCGTGCGCTGCAGGCCGAACATCGAATAGAAGATGTAGAACGGAATCATCTGCACGCCATGCACGCTGTAGGCGGTGCCGGCGGCGATCCAGTCGGCCATCGCGCCGGCTTCGTTGATGCCTTCCTGCAGCACCTGGCCGGTCTGGCTCTCCTTGTAGAACATGAGCTGGTCATGGTCTTCGGGGACGTACTTCTGGCCTTCCTGGTTCCAGATGCCGTACTGGCGGAACATGCCTTCCATGCCGAAGGTGCGGCTCTCGTCGGGCACGATCGGCACGATGTGGCGGCCGACCTGCTTGTCCTTCAGGAGCGTGTTCATGATGCGCACCACCGCCATCGTGGTCGACAGCTCGCGGCCTTCGCCCGAGGCTTTGAGCAGCGCGGCGAAGGCGTCGAGCGCGGGCACGGCCAGCGGCGCGGCCTTGGTTCGGCGCTGGGGCAGGAAGCCGCCCAGGTCCATGCGGCGCTGCATCATGTACTTGTATTCGGGCGAGCCTTCCTCGAACTTGAGGTAGGGCAGTTCCTCGAGCTTGTCGTCGGGCACCGGCAGGCCGAAGCGGTCACGGAAGCGGCGGATCGCCTCGACGTCCATCTTCTTCTGCTGGTGACTGATGTTCATCGCCTCGCCGGCCTGGCCCATGCCGAAGCCCTTGATGGTCTTGGCGAGGATCAGCGTCGGCTGGCCCTTGTGCTCGGAAGCGGCCTTGTAGGCGGAGAAGATCTTGAAGAGGTCGTGACCACCGCGGTTCAGCTGCCACACCTGATCGTCGGTCCAGTCGGCAACCAGCGCGCGCAGCTCGGGCGTGTTGAAGAAGTGCTCGCGCACGTAGGCGCCGTCCTTGGCCTTGAAGGTCTGATACTCGCCGTCGCAGGCGTTCATCATGCGCTGCTTGAGCAGGCCCTGCTTGTCGCGGGCGAGCAGGCTGTCCCACTGCGTGCCCCAGATCACCTTGATGACGTTCCAGCCCGCGCCGCGGAATCCCGACTCGAGCTCCTGGATGATCTTGCCGTTGCCGCGCACCGGGCCATCGAGGCGCTGCAGGTTGCAGTTGATGACGAACACGAGGTTGTCCAGCTTCTCGCGGCCGGCCATGCCGATCGCGCCCAGCGACTCGACCTCGTCGGTCTCGCCGTCACCGAGGAAGGCCCACACCTTCCTCTGCTCCGCGCGCGCAGGGTCGATCATGTTGCGGCTGGCCATGTACTTCATGAAGCGCGCCTGGTAGATCGCGCACAGCGGGCCCAGGCCCATCGACACGGTCGGGAACTGCCAGAAATCCGGCATCAGCCAGGGGTGCGGGTAGGACGAGATGCCCTTGCCGCCGACTTCCTGGCGGAAGTTGTCCATCTGCTCTTCCGTGAGCCGGCCGAGCATGAAGGCGCGCGCATAGACCCCGGGCACCGAGTGGCCCTGGAAGTAGATCATGTCGCCGTCGTGGGCTTCGGAGGGCGCGTGCCAGAAGTGCGAGAAGCCGACGTCGTAGAGGGCTGCGGCCGACGCGAACGAGGCGATGTGGCCGCCGACGTTGGTGTTCTTGTTCGCGCGCACCACCATCGCCATCGCGTTCCAGCGGATGTACGAGTGGAGCTTGATCTCCATGTCCGGATCGCCCGGATACGGCGGCTGCTGCTCGGCGGGGATGGTGTTGATGTATTCGGTGGTGGCCGAGTAGGGGATGTTCACCCCTTCCTGGCGCGCAGTCGCGATCAGCGTCTCGATCAGGTAGTGGGCGCGGGCGGGGCCTTCATGTTCGACGACGGCGGCGAGCGACTCCAGCCATTCCTTCGTTTCCTGCGGATCCGTGTCGGTATGCGGGAGAACGTTGCTGTTTCCGGTCATGGTTTGTCTCCTCATGACGTTCGGTTGGCGATTCCTGTCCGGTGGAGACAGGCGTTTCTTGGTTGCAGGCACGACCATGCCGACTGCCGCACGGCCAGCGTTTCGAACTATAAAACGTGTTTTCGCAATGTGCAATATGTTTTCGCGGGATCCGTGTGAGCCTCTTCGTGGTGGCCTTTCAGGGGTGTCGGGAGTCGGCATTCCCCGCTTCGCGCGCGAAGACGACTTCGCCGTTGCGGATCTCGCCGAGGTGGATTTCGCGCGCCGAGCGCAGCGTCTCGTGGTTGTCCGCGGAGAAGGGGCGGCGGTAGTTCATGATCACGCCCTCGACCGCCGCGTCGAGGTTTTCCAGCGCGTCGCGGATGCGCGCACCCTCGAGGCTCCTGGCCTGGCGGATCGCGGCGGCGAGCAGCAGCATCGAGTCGTAGCCCTGCGCGGCGGCGGGCGGCACGGGGATGCGCGCGCTCCCGGTCGCCGCGCGCCAGGCGTCCACGAAGGCGGCCTGCTTCGCGGTGCGCGGCTGCTGGATGAAGGTCTGCGGCATGCGCGCCCCTTCGGCGTTGCGCCCCGCGATCTCGATGAAGTTCGACATCGCCAGCGTCCAGCTGCCGATGATCGGCGCCTGCCAGCCCATTCGCGCCATGCCGTTGGCGATGTGCGCCAGCTCCGGGCCGATGCCGTAGGTGAGCACCGCCTGTGCGCCGGCATCGCGTGCGCGCTCCAGGTGCGTGCGCATGTCGGTCTGGCGCAGCTGGAAGCGCTCGACGGCGACCGGCTCGATCCCGTGCGACCGCAACGCGGCGATCAGGTCGGCGCTGCCCAGAATGCCGTAGTTGCTGGCGTCGTGCAGGATGGCGAGGCGACTGAAGCCGCGCCGCTTCACCGCCTCGTCGGCGATGACCTCCGCCTGCAGGGTGTCGTTCGCCGACACCCGGAAGACGTAGTTCTCGGCGAATTCGGGCGGCTGGAACTGGCGGGTGATCAGGGTGCCGGTGGCGACCGAGGTGATCACCGGGATGCGGGCGGTCTGATAGTGGCGCTGGCTGGCGAGGGCGACGCCGGTGTTGACGATGCCCAGTCCCGCCACCACACGCTCGCGATTGACGAAATCGCGCACGATCTGGGCGCCGAGGTCATTGCTGGCCTGGTCGTCGCGCTCCACGAGTTCGACCCGGTGCCCGAGCAGCCCGCCGCCGGCATTGATCTCGGCTGCGGCAATCCGGATGCCCTCGCGCATCGACAGGCCCATTGGCGCGGAGGGGCCGGAAAAGGGACCGGACACCCCGATCCTGATCGGTGCGCGCTCTGCGGAACCTTGCGTTCCGCGCAGGGGCGCCGTGCCGGTCGCCAGTGCCGATGCTGGCAGTGCCATGGCACATGGCACGAGGACCAGCAACGGAAGAATGGCGCGCCGAAGCAGCGCGATCAGCGAGCTCATGGCTGCACTCTAGGCAGCGGACCGGGTCGCAAATATTGGCGGAAACCCGGACGGATCCGATGCCGCAATGCACCAATTCTAATGACAAACGATTGCGTCGGTTAGGGTTAGACCGGATGACGGGCGCCCGGTCGATAGTCAAGAATCGAAGACTTTTCCTTCCGTCGCGCCGCGCCCTCCCAATGCAACAGCCAAACGCCGTTCAGGCTCCGTCGCCGCGCTGGTACTGGGTGGTGCCTTACGCCGCAGTGCTGCTGTTCGCGCTGGCGATGCTCGCGCTGGTCGGCCTGCTGCAGCAGCGCGAGGCGAACGTGGAGCGCGACGCGCTC
Source organism: Thauera sp. GDN1 (assembly GCF_029223545.1). Taxonomy (NCBI): domain Bacteria; kingdom Pseudomonadati; phylum Pseudomonadota; class Betaproteobacteria; order Rhodocyclales; family Zoogloeaceae; genus Thauera; species Thauera sp. GDN1. The sequence continues at coordinate 1,332,137 of NZ_CP097870.1, forward strand.
GCCCGCGACCTGCAATGGACCGAGCAGGCGATGCGGCGCGCGATGCTGGGCACCGAGGAATTCCTGGTGCAGATGGCGCGCGACCTGTCGGCCGGCACGCTCGAATACGACGACTTCCAGTTGCGTGCCAACGAGCACCTCGCCGCCAATGCCGCACTGAACAACATCGCCTGGGTCGGGCGGGATCAGGTCATCCGGTGGACCGCGCCCTTCGACACGCAGGACTGGCTGGCCGGCGAGGCGCTGCTCGATGCCCAGGTCCAGGCCTTCCAGCAGAGCGCGCTGTCGTCGCGGCTCGCCTATGGGCGACCCTACGCCGGGCCGCGCGAGGTCGCGGTGTTCGAGGTGTTCGCACCCGTCCAGCGTCGGGGCGAGTTCCTGGGCGTGATGGTCGCGGTGTATTCCGTCGAGCGCATGATCAGCCGGCTGGCACCGGACCGCTTCGCCGAGAAATACCGCCTCGGGATCCTCGATGCCGACGGCAAGGTACTCGCGTTCAGTTCGGCGCTGCCGACCGAGGATGCCTATCTGTCGCAGACCCTGGTGCTCGACCCGCCCGGGAACGGCATGGCGCTGCAGGCCATGGCCTTCCGCACCGGCGGCAGCGTGGTGGCGGCGCTGCCGATGATCGTGATCCTCGGGCTGTCGCTGCTCGTGATGTGGAGCTTCTGGCTGCTGCGGCGCCATGTGTCGCGCCGGGTGCAGGTGGAGAAGGAGCGCGACCGCCTGTTCAACCTCTCGCTCGACATGCTGTGCGTGGTCGATCTCGACGGCCGCTTCCGGCGCTGCAACCCGGCCTTCGAGCGCGTGCTCGGTCATGACCCGGGGCAGCTTCCCGGCCAGCTGCTGATCGATTTCGTCCATCCCGAGGACGTGGCCGCCACGCTCGACATGCTGCGCCGCCTCGCTGCCGGCGAGCCGGTCAGTTTCGAGAACCGCTGCCGCTGTGCCGACGGCAGCTACAAGTGGCTGATGTGGAGCATCAACCCGGTGCCCGAGGAGCGGATGGTCTACGCGGTGGCACACGACGTCACCGGCCGCAAGGCGACCGAGGATGCGCTGCGCGCCGAGTCGGCCTTCCGCAAGGCGATGGAGGATTCGGTCGTCACCGGCCTGCGTGCGATCGACCTCTCCGGGCGCATCATCTACGTGAATACCGCGTTCTGCCGCATGATCGGCTTCGACGAGAAGGAGCTGCTCGGAGCGACCGCGCCCTTTCCCTACTGGCCGCCCGAGCAGGTCGAGGTGTGCGAGCGCAACCTGGCGATGACGCTGGCCGGGCAGGCGCCGCGCAGCGGCTTCGAGATGCGCATCCAGCGCAAGAACGGCGAGCGCTTCGACGCGCGCTTCTACCTGTCGCCGCTGATCGACCTCACCGGCCGGCAGACCGGCTGGATGGCGTCGATCACCGACATCACCGAGCCCAAGCGCGTGCGCGCCGCGCTCGAGTCCGCGCACGAGCGCTTCGAGGCGGTGCTCGACGGTCTGGATGCGGCGGTGTTCGTCGCCGATGCCCGCACCGACGAGATCCTGTTCGCCAACCTCGCCTTCAAGCGCATCCACGGCTTCGACGCGGTCGGGCGCACGGTGCGCGGGGTCGCCGTGCCGCAGCCCGAGCGCGGCGACTACCGCATCGACCCGCGCAACCTGTCGCCCGGCGATGTGCCTCGCGAGCTCTTCGACGGCGAGCTGCAGCACCCGCTGTCCGGGCGCTGGTACCACGTGCGCGAGCAGGCCACGCGCTGGGTCGATGGCCGCGTGGTGCGCATGGGCATCGCCACCGACATCACGGACCGCAAGCAGACCGCCGAGGTCGCGCGCCAGCAGGAAGAGCGCCTGCAGCGCACCTCGCGCCTGATCACGATGGGCGAGATGGCGTCGACGCTCGCGCACGAGCTCAACCAGCCGCTGTCGGCGATCGCCAACTACTGCGCGGGTTCGGTCACCCGCCTGCAGGCGGGCAACGCCAGGCTGGAAGACGTGCTCGCCGCGATGCAGAAGGCCAGCTTCCAGGCCGAACGCGCCGGCAAGATCATCCGCCGCGTGCGCGAGTTCGTGAAGAAGAGCGAGCCGCGGCGCAGCGCGGTCCGGATCACCGAGGTGCTGGAGGATGCGATCGGCTTCGCCGACATCGATGCGCGTCGCACCGGCATGCGCATCCAGACCGAGATCGAACCGGAGCTGCCGCCGGTGTACGCCGATCGCATCATGATCGAGCAGGTGCTGCTGAACCTGATTCGCAACGGACTCGATGCGATGAACGACACGCTGCCCGATCAGCGCCTGCTGAGGGTGCGCGTGCGCAGCTTCGGCGAGGATGCGGTCGAGGTGGCGGTCATCGACCGCGGCCACGGCATCAGCGAGGAGGGGAGGCGGCAGCTGTTCACCCCCTTCTACACCACCAAGGCCGAGGGCATGGGCATGGGGCTGAACATCTGCCGCTCGATCGTAGAGTTCCACAACGGGCGATTGCTTGTCGACGACAACCCCGAAGGCGGTACCATATTCTCGTTTACCCTCCCGACGGAGACAGCCAGTGAGCGGATTGCCCGCAGCGCCTGACCAGATCGTTCACATCGTCGACGACGACGAAGCCCTGCGCGACTCGCTCGCCTGGATGCTGGAGGCCAACGGCTACGCGGTCGCGGCCCACGAATCGGGCGAAGCCTTCCTCACTGGCTGCACGCCGGACATGACCGGCTGCATCGTGCTCGACGTGCGCATGCCGGGCATGAGCGGGCTGGAGCTGTTCGAGGAGCTCGGCCGTCGGCGCTGCGGTCTGCCGGTGGTCTTCATCACCGGCCACGGCGACGTGCCGATGGCGGTGTCGGCGCTGAAGAAGGGCGCGGTCGATTTCATCGAGAAGCCCTTCGGCGAGCGTGATCTGTTGCGCCTGGTCGAACAGTGCCTGAAGCTGGAGCGCGAGACCCGCGGCAAGCGCCTCCTGGAGGCGGATACCGCACGCCGCCTCGGTCAGCTCACCCAGCGCGAGCGCGAAGTCCTCGACCTCATCATCGTCGGCAAGCTCAACAAGCAGATCGCCGACGTGCTCGGAATCAGCATCAAGACGGTGGAAGTGCACCGCGCCCGCGTGATGGAAAAGATGGGCGCCCACTCCCTGGCCGAGCTCGTGCAGCACGTCGTCTCGCTCGAACCGGGTGCCGTGCGCTGATCCGGCCCGCAGTTCGTCAGCGCGGGCAAGTCCGCTCCCGCAGGGAATCCGCGCCCGCATGACGAGCAGCACTCGAGTACCGCCGGCCGCCCGCCGCGTGCGGGCAGAACGTTTTGTACATCGCCACCCAGAATGACCGGAATCAACGCCCTTTTCCTTCTCACCGGCCTGCTGCTGTTCATCAGCGTGCTCGCAAGCACCATTTCCGCCCGCCTCGGGCTGCCGCTGCTGCTGCTCTTTCTCGGCGTGGGCATGCTGGCCGGCGAGGATGGGCCGGGCGGCATCGTGTTCGAGGACTTCTTCATCGCCTCGCTGATCGCCCAGGCGGCGCTGTCGGTGATCCTGCTCGACGGCGGCCTGCGCACCCGCGTCAGCAGCTTCCGCGTGGCCTTGAAACCGGCGGCGGTGCTGGCGAGCTGGGGGGTGATCGGCACGGCGCTGATGCTCGGCCTGTTCGCCACCTGGCTGCTCGACGTGGACTGGCGACTGGGCATGCTGCTGGCGTCGATCGTCGGCTCGACCGACGCCGCCGCGGTGTTCGCGTTGCTGCGCAACAGCGGCGTGCGCCTCAACGAGCGCGTGCAGGCGACGCTCGAGATCGAATCCGGCGCCAACGATCCGATGGCGATCCTGCTGGTCACTGCCCTAGTCGGCATGCTGCTGCAACCGGAGACCGCAACCGTCGGCAGCTTCGCCTGGATGCTGGCGAGCCAGCTCGGTCTCGGCGCGATCCTCGGCCTGGCCGGCGGCTGGGTGCTGTCGCGGCTGATGGCGCGTCTGTCGCTCCCGGATGGGCTGTACGCGCTGCTGATCCTGTCGGGGGGCACGCTGATCTTCGCCGCCACCAACCTCCTCAACGGCAGCGGGTTCCTTGCGGTGTATCTCGCCGGCATCGTCGTCGGCAACCGTCGCAGCCATGCCACCGAGCATGTGCTGCGAGTGATGGACGGCCTGGCCTGGCTGGCCCAGGCCGGCATGTTCGTGGTCCTCGGCCTGCTGGTGACGCCGTCGAACATGCTCGACCATGCTGCCGAGGCCTTCGCGATGGCGGTGTTCCTGATGCTGGTGGCGCGGCCGCTCGCGGTGCTGATCGGCCTGGCGCCGTTCAGCTATCCGCGCAAGGAACTGGCCTACGTGAGCTGGGTCGGCTTGCGTGGCGCGGTGCCGGTCGTGCTTGCGATCGTTCCGGTGGTGATGGGCGTACCCGATTCGGAACTGCTGTTCAATGTGGCCTTCGCGGTCGTGCTGCTGTCGCTGCTGGTGCAGGGCGCGACCGTGCCGATGGCCGCACGCTGGCTCAAGGTCGAGGTGCCGGCGCGCGACGAGCCGCGCGACCGGCGCGAGGTGTGGGTCGGTGACGAGGCGGCGGTCGATCTGCTCGAGTACCGCGTCATTGCCGGATCGCGCGCCGAGGGGCGGCACCCGGACGACCTTGCGGCCGAGTTCCCCGGCCTCGACGTGCGCTGCGTGGCGCTGGTGCGCGGCGGGCATCTGCACCAGCTGACCGTCGATTCGCGCATGATTCCGGGCGATTCGGTGTGGTTCGTCGCCCCCGACGAGATCGCCGACCGCATCGCGCGGATGTTCGGCGGCACCGGCGGCGAACTCAGTGCCAACGCGAGCTTCTTCGGCGAGTTCGTGGTCGATCCCGAATGCTCCGCGGGCGATCTCGCGGACGCCTACGGACTCGGCATCGCCGAGCATGAGCGACGCCTGTCGGTGGGCGAACTCCTGCTCGCCCGCCTCGGCCGTGCCGCGGTGGTGGGCGACCGCGTGCATATCGGCGCCTTCGTGCTGACGGTGCGCGAGATGAGCGCAAAGGGCGTGATCACCGCCGCCGGCCTCAAGTGCCCGCCACCGGGGTGAGCGTCGGGGCGCCCGCTGCCTCCGCGGGCGTGGGCATCCCCGGACGATTGCAGGGGCGATCGGTTGCACTGCACAAGATCGCCGCCGCCGCATGCGCCGGCATGTTGTAAAATCCCGCCTTTTTTAGGGGCTCTTCCGATGACCGCTCGCATCATCGACGGCAACGCGCTCTCGGCGCAGGTTCGCGGCGAGATCGCCGGGCGCGCCGCAGCACTGACGGCGCGTGGTGTGCAACCCTGTCTGGCGGTCATGCTGGTCGGCGCAGATCCGGCCTCCGCGGTCTATGTGCGCAACAAGGTCGCCGGCTGCGAGAAGGCGGGCATCCGCTCGCTGCGCTTCGACTACCCCGAGAACGCCACCCAGGAAGAGGTGATGGCCAAGCTGGCCGAACTCAACGCCGATCCCTCGGTGCATGGCATCCTGGTGCAGTTGCCGCTGCCGAAGCACCTGGACGAGACCGCGGTGCTCGAGGCCATCGACATCGGCAAGGACGTCGACGGCTTCCACGCCGAGAACGTCGGTCGCCTGTCGCAGAACCGCGAGGGCTTCATCCCGTGCACCCCGCACGGCGTCATGAAGATGCTGGAGAGCACCGGCACCCCGGTGCAGGGCGCCGAGGCGGTGGTGATCGGCCGCTCCAACATCGTCGGCAAGCCGATGGCGATGCTGCTGACCAACGCCGGCGCCACCGTCACCGTGTGCCATTCGAAGACGAAGGACCTGGCCTTCCACACCCGCCGCGCCGACATCCTGGTGGCGGCCATCGGCAAGCCGCGCTTCGTCACCGGCGACATGATCAAGCCGGGCGCCACCGTCATCGACGTCGGCATCAACCGCCTGCAGGACGGCCCGGACGCCGGCAAGCTGTGCGGCGACGTGGATTTCGAATCGGCGAAGGAAGTCGCCGGCGCCATCACCCCGGTGCCGGGTGGCGTGGGGCCGATGACCATCACCATGCTGCTGGAGAACACCGTGATTTCCGCCGGGCGCGCCGCGCGCGCGGCCGGCAAGTAAGGATAGCGAGATGAGCGAAACCAAACCCGTCGTCGGCATCATCATGGGCTCCAACTCGGACTGGCCCACGATGAAGGCGGCCGCGAAGATGCTGGAAGACTTCGGCGTGCCCTTCGAGGCCCAGGTCGTCTCCGCCCACCGCACGCCCGACCTGATGTTCGAATACGCCGAGGCCGCGCGTGGCCGCGGGCTGAAGGCGATCATCGCCGGCGCGGGCGGCGCGGCCCATCTGCCGGGCATGGTCGCGGCCAAGACCACGCTGCCGGTGCTGGGCGTGCCGGTGCAGTCGAAGGCGCTGTCGGGGCAGGATTCGCTGCTGTCCATCGTGCAGATGCCCAAGGGCATCCCGGTCGCCACCTTCGCCATCGGCGAGGCGGGCGCGGCCAACGCCGGCCTGTTCGCGGTGGCGCTGCTCGCCGTCGAGGACGCCGAACTGGCGCAGAAACTCGCCGACTTCCGTGCCCGCCAGACCCAGGCGGTGCTCGACATGACCCTGGATTGAGACTCGCATCATGATCCTCCCGCCTGCCACACTCGGCATGCTCGGCGGCGGCCAGCTCGGCCGCTTTTTCGTTTCGGCCGCGCACGAGATGGGCTACAAGGTCTGGGTGCTCGACCCCGACCCGAACAGCCCCGCCGGCCTGATCGCCGACCGCCACCTGGTCGCCGCCTACGACGACTACGTCGCGCTCGACACGCTGGGCAGCGAATGCGCCGCGGTGACGACCGAGTTCGAGAACGTCCCCGCCGACACCCTCGACTATCTCGCCAAGTTCATCCCGGTGCATCCGGCGGCGAGCGCGGTCGCGGTGTGCCAGAACCGTATCGCCGAGAAGAGCTTCCTCGCCGACAACGGACTGCCGCATGGCCCCTTCGCCGCCATCCGCAGCGAGGACGACATCCGCAACGCCAACGCCGGGCTGTTTCCCGCCGTGCTCAAGGTGGCGCGCTTCGGCTACGACGGCAAGGGCCAGGCCCGGGTCGCCGACCGCGACGAGGCGGTAGCCGCCTTCCAGCACTTCAAGGGCGAGCCCTGCGTGCTGGAGAAGATGCTGACGCTCGATTACGAGGTGTCGGTGGTGCTGGCGCGCGACGAGGCGGGCAAGGTGCGCTGCTTCCCGACCGGCGAGAACCGCCATCGCAATGGCATCCTCGACGTCACCATCGCGCCGGCGCAGGCGTCGGCCTGCCTGCGTGACAACGCGCAGGAGATCGCCGAACGCATCGCCGAGAAACTCGGCTACATCGGCACGCTGGGGGTCGAGTTCTTCGTGTGCCGCGGCGAACTCTTCGTCAACGAGATGGCGCCGCGCCCGCACAACAGCGGCCACCACACCATCGACGCCTGCGACGTCAGCCAGTACGAGCAGCAGGTGAGGGCGCTGTGCGGCCTGCCGCTGGCCGCGCCGCGCCAGCATTCGGCGGCGGTGATGGTCAACCTGCTCGGCGAGCTGTGGTACGAGGACTGCAAGGGCCACGGTGCCTACCGCGAGCCCGACTGGTCGCTGCTGCACGCCGTGCCCGGCCTGCGCCTGCACCTCTACGGCAAGCATCACGCCCGCCCGGGGCGCAAGATGGGCCACTTCGTGGTGATCGGCGACGATGCCTCGGCGGTGCTGGAGCGCGCGCTGGCCGCGCGTGCCGCGATCGGCATCCGCGACGAGTGAGCGCGCAGCAGTGAGCGAAGCCGGAGTGAAAGCGCGTGGCCGCATCGAGCCGCCTACGCTGGTCGCGATCCGCGCGGCGGCCGACCTGCTGCGCGCCGGCGACATCGTCGGCATGCCGACCGAGACGGTCTACGGGCTCGCCGCCGACGCGCTCGACCCGGAGGCGGTGAAGAAGATCTTCGCCGCCAAGGGCCGGCCCGCCGATCACCCGCTGATCGTGCATCTGCCGTCGGCCGACCATCTGCCGCGCTGGGCGGCGAGCATTCCCAAGGACGCCATCGCGCTCGCCCGCGCCTTCTGGCCCGGCCCGCTGACGCTGATCCTCAAGCGCACGTCCGACGTGCCCCTCGAAGTCACCGGCGGCCAGGACACGGTCGGCGTCCGCGTGCCCTCGCATCCGGTGGCGCAGGCCTTGCTGCAGGTCTTCGACTCCGGCATCGCCGCCCCCAGCGCCAACCGCTTCGGCCGCATCAGCCCGACCACCGCCGCGCATGTCCAGGAAGAACTCGGCGAGCGCGTGGCCATGATCCTCGACGGCGGCGCCTGCGAAGTGGGCATCGAATCGACGATCCTCGACTTCTCCCGCGATGTCCCCGAGATCCTGCGCCCTGGCGCGATCACGCCCGACGACATCGCCCGCGTCATCGGGCGCCGACCGCGGCTCAGGGGCGAGTCCGAGCCCGGCCCGGGAACGGGCAGCGAGGGTGCCGGTGCAGATGCGCTCGTCGCCTCCGCAGCGGCGGGGCCCGTCTCCGAGACCGCGCCCGCGCCGCGCGTCTCCGGCGCGCTTGCCGCGCACTACGCACCGCGCACCCCGCTGCGTCTGGTCGGGCCAGCCCTGCTCGCGGACGAGGCCGTCACGCTGGCCGGCGAGGGCAGTCGCGTCGCCGTGCTCGCGCATGCCGTTTCCAATCCGCACGATTCGCGCCTCATCTGGCACGCGATGCCGGCCGATCCCGCGGCTTACGCGCACGAACTCTACGCAAGCCTGCGTGCGGTCGATGCACTCGATGCGGATTTCATCCTGATCGAAGCCTTGCCCGGGGCACTCGCCTGGCGCGCGGTTGCAGACCGCCTCGGCCGCGCCGCCGTCGGCTCGGGTGGGAAGGACGCGCAGGATTGAGGTTCGCCGCGCCGGCGCCGGAGTAAGCGAAAGAGGGCCCGAAAGGGGCTTCCATTTCGCCCGCTGGCTCACTATAATGCGCGCTCTTTCAGGGCCGATAGCTCAGCTGGGAGAGCGCTGCGTTCGCAATGCAGAGGTCGGGAGTTCGATCCTCCTTCGGTCCACCAAGAATTCCAGTTCAAGACAGCGCACCACACTGAAAAGTGTCGTGCGCTGTCTTGTTTTCAGGCCCCTGGGATTCATGTCCCGGATGTGGCTGCAGCGTGGCCGTGCGCCTTGTTAGCGCCCACAGCTCAAGCGCCACATCGCATCCTTGAGCTTCCGGCGGTCCGTCCTGAGCTGCTCCATCCGCCACGAAGGACCGCCGCGTCGCCCTTCGGCGTCGATGTGCTTGACTTACGTCTTGAGCTGTTCGCACTCGTACTCGTTTCCCACCCATCAAGCGGTTCGCGACAACCTCATCCGACTCAATGCGGCACACCTTCGCATCCGCGTGAAGCGGGTCGACATCCCCATGCCGCGGCTGATGGAGGTGGTCGTCGACGACGGTTATCAGGGGCGGAACACGCCCGGCCGACAGTTGAAAGGCAGTGACCTCATCCGCTTTAGCGTGTTGGAGTCGAAGCGAGATGATGTGCCTGACAATGTCCGGGGGGGGCGTATGAACTCACCGATTCGCACCTCACGGTAGAGCTCGTCAGGTGGAAGTCGAACCTCCCCACTTCCACGAAAGCTGAGTAGGTTAGGGCCTGACCTGGCATGCAGAGACGACTGAGGGCGTGCGCGTCCCACATGTGTCGGTAATTGCAGCGTGCTTGCTGGTACGCTCGAGTTGATATGGCGGTGGAGAGTCGCTCCTGGGCCAATCCTGCAGCCATGCAGCATCTCGCCTGCATTAACAGTGGGTGCTCTCGAAAAATCAAGTGCTTACGGGCGGCGTTTCGGCGTCAATCAAGGGTGCCAGACGGTCTTGCAACTGGATCGTGTACGTCGTTTGTACTAACATTGGGGCGGTTGGACTCACAAACGAGGTGCCATCATGGTTGCCGTTGCATCTTCTCCCGCTGCCCGTTCCGCCCGCCTGGGCCTGCGCGCCACGCCTGAACAGGAAGTCGTGCTGCGCCGTGCTGCCGAAGTGGCGCACAAATCCCTGACCGATTTCATTCTGGATAGCGCCTGCCTGGCCGCCGAGCAGACCTTGCTCGACCAGCGCCTGTTCATGGTGACTGGCAGCCAGTATCAAGCCCTGATGGATTTGCTGGATCAGCCAGAGCAGCCCAACGAGGGTCTGCGCGATCTGTTCTCGCGCAAAGCCCCCTGGGACCAGGCATGAGCTTGCGCGGTCCAGAATCTCTTGGCTTGCAGCATCGGCTGGAGGGATTCGATTGCGGCAAGCCTGCCCTGAACGACTGGCTGCTGTGCCACGCGAGACAAGCTCAGGGCAGCGGATCGGCCAAGACCTTCGTGGTGGCCGATGATGACCGGGTGGCAGGCTACTTCAGTCTGACCGTTGGTCAGATCGACACGCTGGAGGCGCCGGAGCGCATCCGCAAGGGGATGGGGCAGTATCCTTTGCCGGTGGTGATTCTGGCGCGGCTGGCAGTATCAAAGCAGGATCGGGGGCGCGGCATAGGCTTCGGCCTGCTGCAGGATGCGATTCGGCGCACGATGCTGATTGCCGAGCAGGCTGGCATCCGGGCCATGCTGACCCATCCGATCGATGAGGAGGCGGCGAAGTTCTACACCCGCTTCGGCTTCATCGCCTCGCCGCTGCGCGAGCAGCAGCTGCTACTGCTGCTCAAGGATGCGAGGAAGTTCGTGATGGCCTGAGTTCAATTCAGGGCATCACACATCTTACCGCACTACGAATTCCCGCAACTGGCGCTTGTACTCGTCACTCGGGGTCGCCCAACTCTTCGGCGGCACTCTGCAACTCACCTTCCCGGAACTTGTGAGCTGGAGCGGCAATGAAGTCAATGGCTGATAGGTTCAAGAAAATTTCGCGGTGATACCCTTCAGGAGCGAGATGCAGCATTTCATGCTCGTTGCTCAACATCAACATGCAGAAGGTTTCGTACAGATCCCTGTTTTCATTGATCGAGATGCATCGACTGCGGTCGCCTGGCAACTGCCATGTGATGTCGCGGGCTCTAGAGGCATACAACTGCGTTGTCTCGTGAGCCTCTTGCTGTACTTTGGTACGATCCTCCGGCTTGATGCTGCCATTTGCAATCAACTCGTCCAGATCTGCGTCATCAAGCGAAACCATTTTGATGACGGCCTGAATTTCCTGTTCGTTGAACTCGTCATTCAAGCACTCCGGGTACTCGAGATGCTCCACGATCTTCCAGAATGCCTCATCGGGCTTTACACCCAGGTGCTGTGCACCATAGTCCTCAGGTCCGTAGTCGTCGTAGTCATCACTCGAAAAATAAGCATCAGCGATGGCCTTTCGGCGAACAAACACTATTCGATTGTCAAGTGATTCGACCTGAACAAAAGCCTCATCTCCCTGTACAGCATTGAAGAATCTGGACCGCTCTGCCTCAGAGACAGGCAGCAGCAGCGGAGGCGATCCGCTACTAAAGTGGATGGCAAGTTCGCCATAGTATTGGTGTTCATCGGGGACTTCCTTGTCGACGCCAAACAGGTCGAAAGGCTCCGGCTGTCCTTCAACTTGTCGCGGCGTGATGCCCAGCACCTTGGCGAGCTTGGCGATTTTTGATTTCGGAACGCTGCCGGCACCGCTTTCCCAGCGCTGGTAAGTCGGCTGACTGACCCCCACTGCTTCCGCTACCTGGACTTGTGTCATCCCGGACAGAAGCCTTGCTTTTCTGATTAATGACTTCACGCACATCTCTATTTTGATATTATTCGAATAATATTCGGATCATCATCGAATGTACATATGGCGGTCACGATTTCATACGGGTTTCTGGTATTTCACACATCAAACCCCGCCACCACCTCCCGCTGCGCCACCCAGTCGGTCGGCAGCGGATTGCGCTGGAACCACAAGAGGCTCATGCACTTGGGCTGCTGACCAGCCAGGATGGCCTGGATGATGGCCGGCTCCAGCAGAGTCAGGCGCAACAGCTCATTGACCGTCGAGTGGTGCAAGCCTTCGCGCTGGGCGATCTCGCTGCCGCTGGCGACCATCCCATCATCGAGCAACTGCTGCCAGTAGAACGCGCGTGTCAACGCCACCAGCAAGGGCTGGTCGTGCTGGGCAGCGACCTTGCCCGGGGCCTGCGCTTGCCCATCGGGACGCACCACCACCTTGCTGACGCCGCGCCTCCTGATCCTCAGCGGGATCAAGGTCGACAGCTTGACCTGCCCACCATCCCGGTGCTCGCGGGCGATCGGTGCGCCCATCGCCTGAACTTTTGGTTTCATGCTGATCCTTCCATCTGTTCCAGTTCCTACAGTTCGGCGCCGATGGTCCCAGGCAATAACTCTTGGGCCAGTTGTTGCCAGCCCTGATCCCGCCAGACGATCTCCAGCCCGCCGTCTGCGATCACCACGCGCTCGATCAGCAGCTTGGCCAGGCGGCACTGTTCGGCGGGGAACAACTGCTGCCACAGACCCGCCAGATTGCGTATCGGCAGCACCACCTCGGGCTCCGACATCTCGGGGCGGGTGGCACGAATCCGGTCCCATACCGACTGTACGATGTGTGGGGCCGACAGGGCGGCGACGATTGAGCTGCCCCAAGAATTTCGTCCTCCAAGGTAGTCGTCGTAGGATCGACACAACGAGAGGAAGAACGACGTGAAGCGCATCCCGAAACAGGAATACACGGCTGAGTTCAAGGAGCAGGCCGTCAAGCGAGCTGACGAGATCCGCAGCATCGGCCGCGTTGCCGAGGAACTGGGGTTGGTTGAGCAGACACTGCGCAACTGGATCAAGGCGGCGAAGGCGGGCAAGCTGAATCCAGCTGGCGCCAAGCAGATCACTGCCGAGCAGATGGAGCTGTCGCGGTTGCGCGCCCAAGTCGCGCGGCTCAAGATGGAGCTGGAGATCACAAAAAAAAGCTTCGGCATATTTCGCGAAGGATCTGCTGTGAAATATGCCTGGATCGAGACGCAGCGCAGATCCTCTCCGTTACCTGTGCTGTGCGACGCTTTATTGCGCAGGCTGATTGAGCAGACGTTCGCCGCGCTCACCGCTGAAGAGGTCATCGCCCGGCTCGACGCTGCTGACATCGCCAACGCGCATGCCAGCACGATGAACGACATCTGGACCCATCCTCAACTCAAGGCGCGAAAGCGCTGGACGACGGTGGACTCCCCGGTAGGCCCGCTGCCCGCCCTACAGCCTCCGGCGATGGGGGGCGATCATCCGGCGCGAATGGACCCTGTGCCCGCACTGGGGGGCCACACCGATGTGATCCTTGCCCAGTTGGGCTATGGTCACCGGATTGGCGAAATCCACAAGAAGAGGGTGGTGTAACGAATACCCGAAAAACTGATCTTGACGGGGCGTTCGTGGTCGTACCGGCGAGGCGTCATGTTCGCAACTGACGCGGAGCGGTCGAGTCTGGCGGAAGAGCTCTTCCGCCTGCACCAGGGCATCTTCGCGGGAGTGGAGCGGCAGGCGTTCGAGGACAAGGTCATCAATCCTCCTGCCCGCTGGACGCGGATACAGGTGATCCGCAGCGATGAAGATCGGGCGCTGGGCTAGTGCGCAGTGCATTTGTACGACATGTGGGTGCGTGCCCGCCACTACGTCGTGTTCAGGGCGGAGGCCGGCATCCGCTTGAACGGGTGTACTCCTTCTGCGCTTTGGTCCATCCGTCGAGCTACCATCTCCTGGCTCAGCGCTTCTGGGCGTTATACCCGAGCCATCGGCGGCCAACCCCGGTGCCCGTCCAGAGATTCATGTACGAACTGGCCGACACGTTCGGTGAGCCTCGGGTCGATCCCGATGATCCCGCCATCCGGCAAGTCGGGTGGATCACCCGCGACAGCGAGGATGAGACCGCCTTCTGGCACGCGAGCGACAAGGCCGACGTCCAGCTCTTCCTGCGACTCAATCCCGGCTATCGAGAGGGGCATGGACTCGTGACCCTCGTTCCGCTCACCTCGGGGAACCTGATCCTCACCACTGTACGCATCGCGAAGCACAGGCTGTTCGAGAGTTCGCCGACCACATCCTGCAGGCGATGAGCTGCCGGCTTTCGATCACATCCTCGAAGCGCTGAGCTGAGCGAGACACGATCCTGAGGGTTGTGTCGGGCTCTTGGACAGGATGGTCTATCTTGTCTAATTGGATGGCGTGCACCCGGGGGCTACCCACCCGCATGGGCGTGCTCACGACACGATGGCGGACGACCGTCGTCGAACGGCACCGCCCGGAAAGGGGGCATCTCCGCAAACGGAAGCAGCCGAGCGCTTGCTGGCATTCCGGACACTCCAGCCGTGTGACGCAAGATGGCCTCCGAATGCGGCATGCTCTCAGGAGGCGTGGATGGACGACCGCAGGATTTCATCGGACGAACCGCATCAGCCCTTGCCCCAGGCTCCCGCCAGCGCGGCGGGGAGGGTGCGTGAGCAGCTGGAGGCGATCTATCGGAACGAGTCGCGCCGGATGTTCGCGACGCTGGTTCGCCTGCTCGGCGACTTCGACCTCGCCGAGGAAGCACTGCACGACGCCTTTCGTGTCGCGCTCGAGCAATGGCCGCACGAGGGCGTGCCGGCAAGCCCGCGCGCCTGGCTGGTGTCGACCGGCCGCTTCAAGGCCATCGACGGCCTGCGGCGGCGCGCACGCTTCGATTTCGTCGAGGACCTCGATGACCGTCCCGACCCGGCGAGCGACGAGGCGGCCGACGACGCGGGCGTCGAGGACGACCGCCTGCGGCTGATCTTCACCTGCTGTCATCCGGCGCTGTCGCCCGAGGCGCAGGTGGCGCTGACCTTGCGCGAGGTGTGCGGCCTCACCACCGAGGAGATCGCGCGCGCCTTCCTCGTCACCCCGCCCGCGCTCGCGCAGCGTATCGTGCGCGCCAAGGGCAGGATACGCGACGCGGGCGTGCCCTATGAAGTGCCGCCGCCGGCCGAGCTGCCGGCCAGGCTCGAGAGCGTGCTGCGGGTGATCTACCTGGTGTTCAACGAGGGTTACTCGGCATCGGCCGGCGAGTCGCTGACGCGCGCCGAACTGTCGGGCGAGGCGATCCGGCTCGGCCGGCTGCTTGCCCAGCTGCTCCCCGAGCCGGAGTCGATCGGCCTGCTTGCGCTGATGCTGCTGCAGGAGTCGCGTCGCGAGACGCGGACGACTGCGGAGGGCGATCTGGTGCTGCTCGACGCGCAGGACCGTTCGCGCTGGAACCGGGCGCTGATCACCGAAGGCACGGCACTGGTCGAGCGCGCACTGGTTTCGGGCCGTGCCGGTCCCTATGCGCTGCAGGCGGCGATCGCGGCCGTCCATGCCGAGGCGCCCAGCGCCGCCGCGACCGACTGGGCGCAGATCGTCGCCCTCTACGATCTGTTGCTGGGGCTCGCTCCGTCGCCGGTGGTGGCGCTGAACCGCGCCGTCGCGGTGGCGATGCGCGACGGGCCCGCAGCCGGGCTGGCTGTGGTCGAGGCGATCCTTGCCCGCGGCGACTTGGCCGACTATCACCTCGCGCATGCCGCCCGTGCCGATCTGTGCCGGCGCCTGGGCCGGACCGAGGAGGCGAGGGCGGCCTACCGACGTGCGCTCGAGCTGGTCCGGCAGGCGCCCGAGCGTCGCTTTCTCGAGCGGCGGCTCGCCGAACTACCGGCGTGATGTCGCCGGCGCGATGTCGCCGACCTGATGTCGATCTCGCGGCGTGCCGTTCGACCAGGGGTACGGAAGCCGCAACCGAACACGATCCGCGAAGGAGAAAAGCGATGAAATACCTCTGCCTGATCTGTGCCGAGAAGGTGATGGAGCAGATGCCCCGCGCCGAGGCCGACGAGCACTTCGAGGAGTACCGTGCGTTTACCGACGCCATCCGCCAGAGCGGCCATTACCTCGGCTGCAACCGCCTGCTGCCCCCCGATGCCGCCACCACCGTCCGGGTGCGCAACGGCCGCGTTTCGGTCACCGACGGGCCGTGGGTCGAGACCAAGGACCAGCTCGGCGGCTACTACCTGATCGAGGCCCGGGACCTGAACGAGGCGATCCAGGTGGCGTCCCGCATCCCGGGGGCCAGGTTCGGCTGCGTCGAGGTGCGGCCGGTCGCGGAGGATCAGCGGACGCTGCAGGCGCTGGGGTTCGTTGCGCCGGAGGCCGCCCGTTGAATCGGCGAACCGGTGTCGATCTGGCGACTTGCCGATCGACCAGCAGGTGAACGCACCCGTTTCACCCACACCAAGGAGAGCCGTCATGGACACCCCATCCACCCTCGCACGCACCGAGACCGAGCTGCGCAGCCAACTGGAGGACTGGGCGCGCGCAGTTCGCGCCAAGGACATCGAGCGCATCTTCGCCCATTACGCGCCGGACATCGTCGCCTTCGATGCCATCGCGCAACTGCAGTTCAAGGGCGCGGACGCCTACCGCAAGCATTGGGAAACCTGCATGACGATGTGTCCCGGGCCGATGATCTTCGAGCTCCACGAGCTCCAGATCACGGCAGGCGAGGAGCTCGCCTTCGTCCACGGCCTCAACCGCTGTGGCGGCACGGGACCGGACGGCAAGGAGATGTCGGGCTGGATGCGCATGACCGTCTGTCTTCGGAAGCAGTACGGCACCTGGCGGGTCGTGCATGAGCACTTCTCCGCCCCGTTCGATCCGCAGAGCGACAAGGCGCTGTGGCTGGAGCCCTGACACCCTCCAACCAGACAGGAAAGGAGAGACCATGCACAAGAACACGATCTGCCTCTGGTTCGACAGGGATGCCGAGGAGGCTGCCCGCTTCTACGCCGCGACCTTTCCCGACAGCGGCGTGACGGCCGTCCATCGCGCACCCGCCGATTACCCGTCCGGCAAGGCCGGTGACGTGCTGACGGTGCTGTTCACGGTCGCGGGCATTCCCTGCCTGGGGCTCAACGGTGGCCCGGCGTTCCCGCACACCGAGGCCTTTTCGTTCCAGATCGCGACCGACGACCAGGACGAGACCGACCGCTACTGGAACGCGATCGTCGGCAACGGCGGTGCAGAGAGCGCCTGCGGCTGGTGCAAGGACAGGTGGGGCGTTTCCTGGCAGATTACTCCGCGCGTGCTGACCGAGGCGCTGGCGGCAGGCGGCGAGGAGGCCAGGCGCGCCTTCGAGGCCATGATGACGATGCGCAAGATCGACGTCGCCGCCATCGAGGTGGCGCGGCGGGGCTGAGCGCGGTGGTCGGTTCGAACCGCATCGAGGTCGACTACATGCGCATTCCGCTGAAGCACGCGTGTTCCTGCCGGCCGTGCCGATGATGCTGGTCGAGAAAGCGCTGGATTCATGTCGGGGAACCGGCCTGGCTGCTGCCGGTGCCTGCCGAGCTTGTCCCCAGTCGATGGGGACAGAGGTGTGGGAGAGCTTGTGGATAAGTTCGCCAACCCCTTGCGGGACTGGCCGATTCGGCAGTTGCCCAATATTTGAGCGATGCCCCGTTCTTCAAGGGGTATGCGGCTCGATGGCGAACTTGCTTGCCTTCGAGCCCCGGAACGCTCAGCTCCCGTTTCGCCACGGCAGGGGCGGCGCCACGAGTCGCGGCGCCTGGCCATCGCCGACCGTTCCGAATCGTGGGGCGCCCTGTTCCCAATCGGCCTGCGCCTGCGCGATGCCGGCCTTGTCGAAACCGACGAAGTTCCACCACATCAACACCGGCTGCTCGAACGGCTGGCCGCCCAGGAGCAGGGCACGGGAGCCTGCGCTCAGCGCGATGTGCAGTTCGCGCCGTCCCCTTCCGAGGTAGGCGAGCTCGTCGGCAAGGATGGTCTCTCCGTCGATCATCGCATCGCCTACGAGCGGCATCAGCCCGTACTCGAAATCCGCATCAAGGGTGAGCGTGAGCTCGCTCGCCTCGTCGCAGGCGATGTCGATGCCGACCAGCGGGGAATGCACGCGCGCTGGCGAGGCCCGCTGGCCGTGGCGACCGGCGAGCAGGGTCAGCTCGG
The DNA here is from genome assembly GCF_029223545.1 of Thauera sp. GDN1. Taxonomy (NCBI): domain Bacteria; kingdom Pseudomonadati; phylum Pseudomonadota; class Betaproteobacteria; order Rhodocyclales; family Zoogloeaceae; genus Thauera; species Thauera sp. GDN1. The sequence continues at coordinate 1,350,045 of NZ_CP097870.1, forward strand.
CGCCGCCTTCGCGCCATTGGGGAAGCTCGGGGTAGTGGTGGAAGGCGGGTTCGCAATCCTTGTGCTCCGGGGGCAGGGCGATCCAGAGCTGCGCTGCGTGAAGCCGCTCGCCGTCGCGCAGCGAGTCCTCGGCATGGGCGATGCCATGTCCGGCGGTCATCAGGTTGACCTGGCCAGGGCGGATGATCTGCTGGTTGCCGAGGCTGTCGCGATGCAGGACCTCGCCCTCGATCAGCCAGGTGAAGGTCTGCAGGCCGATGTGCGGATGCGCGCCGACATGCATGCCCTTGCCGGGCTCGAATTGCACCGGGCCGGCATGGTCGAGGAAGCACCAGGCCCCGATCGTCCGCTGCTGGCGGTTCGGGAGGGTACGGCGGACGAGCATGCCGTCGCCCAGGTCGGCGCTGCGGGGCTGGATGCGTACGGGTGGAGTCATGATCGATGTCCTCGAGAGACGTTCTGGCGCGGGGGGCTGAGGGAATTCTAGTCGCCGAAGTCTGGCGGCCCCGCGATTCCGCTGCAGCGCTTGCGGCCGATTGATTCGCTTCAATTAGATAATTATCAATAGATGATGCTCGTCGGCGGACTAGGATGAAACCGGGATTCAAGCGGTCGGAGGGCTAAATGGATACCACGCGAAGCGGATGGCGCAAGGTGCTTGGTGGCGTGCTGATGGTGGCGGCGAGCACGCTTGCCGTCGCGGCGGTCGAGCCGGGGGCTACAGGTGTTGCGCCGATGCCTGCAGGCAAGGCAGCGTCGAAGAGCACCGCAGATCACAGCCGGTTCAAGGAGTTGCAGGGGCCGTTCAAGACCGGGGAGGACGTGACGAGGGCGTGTCTGTCCTGTCACACCGAGGCGGCGCGCCAGGTGATGGCGACGCGGCACTGGACGTGGGAATACGTGAACCCCGATACCGGTCAGAAGCTCGGCAAGAAGACCATGCTCAACGGCTTCTGCATCGGTGACCGTTCGAACGAAGCCTTCTGCCAGTCCTGTCACATCGGCTATGGCTGGAAGGATGCAAGCTTCGACTTCACTGCCGAGGACAAGGTCGACTGCCTCGCCTGTCACAACACCGGCGACTATCGCAAGCTCGCCGGCCTCGCCGGTCATCCGCCGTACCAGCGCATGGAGTTTCCGGCCAAGTCCGGAAAGTTCGTCGAGGCCACCGACCTCGCAAAGGTGGCGCAGAGCGTCGGCGCGACCTCGCGCCGCACCTGCGGCACCTGCCATTACTTCGGCGGTGGGGGCGACGGCGTCAAGCACGGCGACCTCGATACCTCGCTCAACAAGCCCAGCCGTGAACTCGATGTCCACATGGCGGCCGAGGGGCTCAACTTCACCTGCGCGACCTGCCACAAGACCGATCAGCACAAGGTCGCGGGCAGCCGGATCAGCATGACCGGCGCCGATCCGCATGGCGCGATCGTTCGCGGCGAGAAGACCGATCGTAATCCGGCGACGTGCCAGGCCTGCCATGGCGACCGGCCGCACGAGGGTGGTGCAGGACATGCGGCGCGCCTGAACGATCACGCCCGCACGCTGGCCTGCCAGACCTGCCACATCCCCGAGTTCGCGCGCGGTGGCGTGCCGACCAAGATGGGCTGGGACTGGTCGACCGCGGGCAAGCTGACCCCCGAGGGCAAGCCTTTCCAGCTCAAGGACGAGCATGACCACGTGATCTACGACAGCAAGAAGGGTGACTTCACGCTCGGCCAGAACGTCCGACCCGACTACGTGTGGTTCAACGGCAAGGTGACCTACACCCAGCCGGATACGAAGATCGACCCGAGCACGCGTGTCGCCATCAACACCTTCCACGGCACGCCGGGCGCAGCGGATTCGCGCATCTGGCCGGTCAAGACCTTCCACGGCAAGCAGCCCTACGACACCGAGCACCTGACCCTGCTGGTGCCGCACACTGCGACGCCTGACGAGACTGCCTTCTGGTACAACTTCGACTGGGCGAAGGCGCTCAAGACGGGGGCCGAGGCGACCGGTACGCCATACAGCGGCAAGTTCGGCTTCGTGCCGACCTCGATGCTTTGGCCGATCACCCATATGGTGGCACCCAAGGAAAAGGCGCTCGGCTGCATGCAATGCCACGCCGACGACGGCCGCCTGGCTGGTGTGCCGGGCGTGTGGATGCCCGGACGTGACCGCAACGAACTGCTCGACCGCATGGGTTTCGGCCTGGCCGGGCTGATGCTGCTGGGTGTGATCGGGCACGGCGGCATGCGATTCCTCATGCGCAACAAGCGCAAGCACGGCGGGGAGCACTGACATGAGCGAGCGTATCTATCTCTTTACACGCTTCGAGCGCTTCTGGCATTGGGCGCAGGCGGCGCTGATCATCACGCTGCTGTTCACCGGTTTCGCCATCCATGGCAGCCATTCGCTGATCGGCTTCCGCAAGGCGGTCGAAGTGCACGAGATCGCGGCCTGGTTGCTGATCGGGCTGTGGATCCTGGCGATCTTCTGGCACTTCACGACCGGCGCATGGAGGCACTACATTCCGACCGCTCAGAACATCGACCGCATGGTGCGTTACTACGCCTACGGCATCTTCGTCGGTGCGCCGCACCCCTACAAGGTCACCCTCGAGCGCAAGCACAACCCGCTGCAGCGCTTGGCCTACCTAGGGGTGAAGCTGGTGATCAATCCTCTGATCTGGGTGTCGGGGCTGGTCTATCTGTTCTGGGGCAGCCTGTACGGCAAGTTGCCCGCCGCGCTGGGGCTGGAGCAGGTTGCCACGCTGCATACGCTCGGCGCCTTCCTCATGCTGGTCTTCCTGATCATCCACATGTACCTGGCCACCGCCGGCCAAACCGTGTTCGCGCACATCAAGGCGATGATCACCGGCTGGGAGGATGTGCATGAAGACAGTCCGGCGCCCGGTGGCGGCACCCGCCCGCAGGGCTCACGCTCCTGAGCCGGATTGGCGGGCTGGGCTTCGACGCCCCGCGGCTGGTTCAGCGCGGGGCGTTTCCATGCGTAGGACTGCGCTGCAGAAAATCTCCCGGACCCGGCAGTCGCAATGCGGGGGCGGCGGTAGAATGCGACCCCTAGTAGCGCTTTTCGGCCGCGCTCGACGATTGTGTGCGGCCGACGGCGCTACTTATCCCCTTTTGCTTCCCTGAGCTCTACCCAAGATGATCCCCGAGCAAGCCGATACCGGCGCCGTCGAATCCCAGACTACCGATGCACCCGAAGAGTCGAAACGTCCGCGCGTCGAACCCCGGGCAATCCTCAAGCGCCTGCAGACCGAGTCGCCCGCCTTTCGCGACAACAAGCCGCTCGCGCTGAAGATCGACACGAGCATCCTCGAGCGCTATCCCGACCTCGACCGCAAGAGCCTGCGTATCGCCTTGCGCATGCATACCGCGTCGACCAAGTACCTCAAGTCCTTGGAGCGGGGCAGCGAGCGCTTCGACCTCGACGGCAAGCCGGCGGGAGAAGTGACTGAGGAACAGCGCCAGCACGCGGCAAGCACGCTCAAGGAACGCTTTGCAGCGGTTGCCAAGCAGCAGCGCGAGAAGCGCGAGGCCGACGAGGCCGAACGCCGCCGCGCCGAAAAGCTCAAGCAACTGGTGACCAAGTTCGGACGCTGAGCACGGCTGCGCGCATCAGCGCAGATCACGGCGAACGGCTTCGCCCCTCGCCATCCAGGCAAGCGCTGCACCTGCCACTGCGATGGCCAGTCCGCCGCCCGCGTGTCCCGTCCCGATCATCAGGCCTGCAAGCAGGCCGCAGGCCATGAGGCCTTTGAAGCCGATGGATGTCATGTCGCGCCTCCTGTTATACTGTACGAAGAACTGTATATATAAACAGTTATCGGCGCAAGCGATCGGACGCGGTCGTGCATGCGGTGTTGCGCTATAATTCGGCTCCGCCGCCGGCATAGCTCAGTTGGTAGAGCAGCGCACTTGTAATGCGAAGGTCGGGGGTTCGACTCCTCTTGCCGGCACCAGTTTTTCCTGGAGCCTCATGCGGCGCAAAAAATTCTTGCGTTATCGTCGTGGCTTGTATATAGTTCTGTTTCTCCGACGCGGGGTGGAGCAGTCTGGCAGCTCGTCGGGCTCATAACCCGAAGGTCGCAGGTTCAAATCCTGCCCCCGCAACCAAATTTATCAAGCAATTACGCCAATCCTCCGGGGTTGGCGTTTTGCTTTCCGGGGTCCGTTGCGCCCCCATTGCGCCCGCCGCGAGCAATCCGAATCAACGTCGAACACGGTCAAGGTGCGATGCAGACACCGCGCCGCCGGCCGCGCCCATCTCCCAGCCGCTCCATCGCGGCCGTGCTCCTCCAATCCCACGGCGGGGGATGAGCGCGGCGGCGGACGCCTGGTCGGCATGGTTCATGCATAACCCGGCCCTCGTGCGCGGCTCCTGCAGCGTCCTGGCGCGTTGGCGTGCGGTCCATCGCTTCCGCCAGCTCGCGGATGTCGTGCTCGACGACCTTCGGCGCGACCTCCAACGTTTTCCCGGAACCGGGCCACGGCTTTCGCGGTGGCGATGTCGCGCTTCTTCCCCGCGTCTTCGAGAAAGGTGGAAATATCTTCACCATTTCTAGGACGCCCAGGGCCTGCTAGCCGTTTCGCAATCGCTTCTGCCAGCGCCACCTTATCGTTGATCGTCGGCTCCTTTCGCTGGTCGTTCTCGTCGCGCTCGACCTTCAGTGCGTCGAGGTCGTCCAGGTCGAAGACGCTGGCGGAGATCGTCTCTCGCCCGAGCTGCCTCATCGCAGTCAGGCGGCGACCGTCGCGGCAGTCGGCGGGAAACTGCCCGGATTCTGGGTGGTTCCTGCTACGCCTTGAGCTGGGGGCATCGGCGTAAGTGCCTGATCCAGAAGCTGGCCGAGTCGAGCGTGCCAGGCCGCATCATGCCTCGAGCGGGCCGGAGCTGCATCTGGGAGCGCTGCAGGGCTCAGGTTGCTTGAAGAAGCTCATGCAGGGCCGCCAGTAAGGCGTCGGCGTGATCCCGTCCCTTCTTGGACGCCCGTATCTCCATGTGCCAGCGCGCACAAACCGAAACGAGTTCCTCGCGACTACTGGCGGACCTGATCTGATCATGGAGCGAGGCGCCCAGGACACCCAGATGGTGACGGGCGCTCTGTTGCATCAACAACTTCGCGCTTTCGAGGGCTCCCGCGTCCAGTTCCAAGGGAGGAAGCGCCCTCGACGCGACGGCCGTCTGCGCGCTATTCGAGCGTATCAAGTCCGCCTGCACAAGCGCATCGAGGATCTCCTCGACCTTCTGGACGCCGAGCAGCGTTGCCAGCTCGGCCGCATGGCGCCGGCCGTCGATCAGGATCAAAGCACGGCGTTGAATCGCAGGAAGGCGGAGCGATCGCTCGGACATCTCGAGGATGCCTGCAGCGGTTTTGGTGTAGATCGTGGCGCTGGTTGGCACGGCTGGCGGTTCTCATGGAGCAGGGCGGGGATGGGAGGACCGTAGCCCGGTCACATTACGGTCCGGTTGCGCGGCGGCGGCGGGGCGAATGGCGCCGTGACATCGGGCACGACTGCTGCGTAATGGGTACGAAAGTGATCATCGCTGCGTCTCTGGCAGCCTTGCTGCGAGCTCGAAGGGCGAGCTACGTCGCGATGCGACCTCCCTTGTCGTCCGGTCCGGCTGACGATCAAACGCTTTGCGCAACATTCGCACGTTTGTTAGAGTGTGCGAATGAAACCCAACGTCACCAAGTCCTCCCTCTACGAACATGTCGCCCGCATCGGCAAGGCGCTGTCCAGCCCGAAGCGGCTCGAACTCGTCGAACTTCTCGCCCAGGGCGAGAAGACGGTGGAGACGCTCGCGCAGCAGGCTCGCATCGACATGCGGCTGGCGAGCGCCCACCTCAAGGCGCTGCGCGAGGCGCGCCTGGTCGAGAACCGGCGCGAGGGCAAGTTCATCCACTACCGCCTGAGCGGCCAGGACGTCGCCGAGCTGTGGCTCAACGTCCGCGACGTGGCCGAGGCCCATCTGCTGGAACTGCGCCTCGCGCTCGCGCAGATGAGCGCCGCCCCGGACCTGCTCAGTTCCGAGAGTCGCGAGTCCCTGCTCGCCAAGGCGCGCAGCGGCGACATCGTCGTCATCGACGTGCGGCCCGAATCCGAATACGAGGCGGGGCACCTGCCGTTCGCACGCTCGATGCCGCTGGGCGAACTGGAGCGGCGGCTCGCCGAACTGCCGGCCGGCAAGGAAGTGGTCGCCTACTGTCGCGGCCCGTTCTGCGTCATGTCCGACGAGGCGGTCGCCTTGCTCCGCGAGCGCGGCTTCACCGCCCACAAGATCACCGACGGCGTCACCGAATGGCAGGCGGGCGGGCTGCCGGTCGAGCGCTGATTCCCCATCTGCCACCAAGAGCAGCACTGCAGCGAGGAGACAACCCATGAAGAAGAGCATCACATTCGCCCTGATGGGTGCCGTGTTCAGCCTGTCGGCCGTGGCGGCCGATGTGTCGATGGCCGTACCCGGTGCACAGACCACCGCCGGCCAGAAGGTGCTGACCTTCATCGCCAAGGACCCGCCCGGCCAGCGCTGCAACGGCAACCTGCAGGTGGCGGCCGAGATCGCCAACACCTACCGCGTGCCCATCCAGCTGCTGCCCTCGAGCCTGGCGAAAGGACTGCCCGCGCCGGCCGTGTTCTACGGCAACCAGCTGATCGTCGCCGATGGCAAGGAACACAAGGGCGCGGCCAGCTACCAGATCGTCGCCGACGTGCTCGACCTGGAAGGGGTGGCCAGGCAGGACAAGTCCGGCCTGCTGTTCCAGGACACCGTGCGCCGCGACTTCGACACCCTGAAGGCCACGATCAAGTCGGGCGGCAAGTAATCCCATCGATTGGCGGGAGTCGATCATGAACACCCTCTTCATCCTCAACGACGCCCCCTATGGCACCGAGCGCAGCTACAACGGCCTGCGTCTGGCGCGGGCGCTGGGCAAGCTCGACGGCGAGACGGTACGCGTCTTCCTGATGGGGGATGCGGTCGCCTGTGCCAAGACCGGGCAGAAGGTGCCCGAGGGCTACTACAACGCCGGCGACATGGTGCGCATGGTGGGTGGTGAGGTGGCCTTGTGCGGCACCTGCATGGACGCGCGCGGCTATGCCGACGAGGACGTCGTGCCCAATGCGCGTCGCAGCACCCTCAAGGAGCTGGCCGACTGGACGGCCGCCGCCGACAAGGTGCTGGTGTTCTGATCGTTCCCGCACAAAACAAGCAAACGAACACACGGAGACAAACAGGATGCCCTTCAAGCTGATTCGCGCCACCGCCGTCGCGCTGGCCGTCATCGCGTCGCCCGCCATGGCCAACGAGCAAGCCGTCGACGAGATGGCTGGCTACCTGGATTTCGTCGAGTACGGCGGCGGCGTCATCTTCGCCGAGCAGATCCCGCGCGAGGACTGGTCGCGCTTTCACGTCATCGATGCGCGCGATGCCGGCCAGTTCGCCAAGGACCACATCCCCGGTGCGATCAATCTGGAATGGCGCCGCGTGCTCGCCGAGCGCGACAGCATCCCGCGCGACAAGCCGGTGCTGATCTACTGCAACACCGGCAGCCTGTCGGCCCAGGCCGGCTTCGCACTGCGCGTCGCCGGTTACGAAAACGTCCGCATCCTGCAGGGGGGCTTCGAGGAGTGGAGGGCCAAGGGCGGTTTCGACGCGGCGAGCAAGGCGACGGGTCAGGCGAAGCACTGAGGCTTTCATGAAAGGGCGCGAGAGCGGCATGCCGGAGGAGGCCTACTGGGCCTCGTTCTTTGATCCTCAGGCTGTGCTGGAACGGCTGTGGTTACCGCAGAACAGCCGCTGCAATGTGCTTGAGTTCGGCTGTGGCTACGGCACCTTCACCTTGCCGGCGGCAAGCTGCACGCGCGGCAAGGTGACGGCGCTCGATATCGAGCCGGACATGGTCAGTCTCGTCGCGCGGCGGGCGCAAGACGCCGGCCTGACGAATGTCCGTGCCGAGGTCCGTGACTTCGTCGAGCGAGGCACGGGGGGGCCCGATGGTTCGCAGGGTCACGTCATGGTCTTCAACCTGCTGCACATCGAGGACCCGCTCGCCCTGCTGCGCGAAGCTCAGCGGATTCTTCAGCCTGGAGGCTCGCTGTCGGTGATGCACTGGCGCAGCGACATCGAAACGCCACGCGGGCCGCCGCTGGCGATTCGCCCCAAGCCCGAGCAATGTGCTGGCTGGCTGTCCGAGGCCGGTTTCGATGCGCTTGTCCACGTGCATCTGGGGCAGAGCGCGCCGTATCACTATGGCCTGGTCGCGCAACGGCCGATGTGCTGAGGACGTGGACTGGGGCCCCCTACGAACGGCGGATGATCGCTTGCGGGGACGCTGCTTCTGTCAGGAGGCGAGTCGCGAAACCTTGAATCCCGCAGGCTACGATGACTGGCATGACAGCGAACGCGGATGCTGGATCGGCGAGGTCGAGTACCGGCTGCTCCTCAACGAGTTCGCACCTCACAATGAGATTGCGCGTTTTTTGCGTGTCCGCTGCCGGAGATGGTCCGCGGGCTCGGTTGCCCAGTCTGATGGCTTGCGGCGGTTGGATCAATGTGATGAAAAGTATGTTTTATCGCGATTGTTGTTGACGTTCTTTCTGTAGCGTATAGAATGCGCACCTCTTTCGCAGCACAGCAAACGAATCAACCGGGCGCTGAGTTGGGTGAAAAAAGTTTTCCGGATGTTTTGCTGCAGTGAATGCGGCGCTCTTTAAAAAGTTGAACAACCGATAAGTGTGGGTGCTTGGTGGTTGTGGTCGGATCGTTTCGGCGATTTGGTTTCACAATGATTAGGTGCTCATGCTGATATAAGTCAGTTATTTGAGTGCTTTGCTGGATTGAACTTAAGAGTTTGATCCTGGCTCAGATTGAACGCTGGCGGCATGCTTTACACATGCAAGTCGAACGGCAGCGGGGGCTTCGGCCTGCCGGCGAGTGGCGAACGGGTGAGTAATGCATCGGAACGTGCCCATGTCGTGGGGGATAACGTATCGAAAGGTACGCTAATACCGCATACGCCCTGAGGGGGAAAGCGGGGGATTCTTCGGAACCTCGCGCGATTGGAGCGGCCGATGTCGGATTAGCTAGTAGGTGAGGTAAAGGCTCACCTAGGCGACGATCCGTAGCGGGTCTGAGAGGATGATCCGCCACACTGGGACTGAGACACGGCCCAGACTCCTACGGGAGGCAGCAGTGGGGAATTTTGGACAATGGGCGCAAGCCTGATCCAGCCATGCCGCGTGAGTGAAGAAGGCCTTCGGGTTGTAAAGCTCTTTCGGCCGGGAAGAAATCGCGCGCTCTAACATAGCGCGTGGATGACGGTACCGGACTAAGAAGCACCGGCTAACTACGTGCCAGCAGCCGCGGTAATACGTAGGGTGCGAGCGTTAATCGGAATTACTGGGCGTAAAGCGTGCGCAGGCGGTTTTGTAAGACAGATGTGAAATCCCCGGGCTTAACCTGGGAACTGCGTTTGTGACTGCAAGGCTAGAGTACGGCAGAGGGGGGTGGAATTCCTGGTGTAGCAGTGAAATGCGTAGAGATCAGGAGGAACACCGATGGCGAAGGCAGCCCCCTGGGCCTGTACTGACGCTCATGCACGAAAGCGTGGGGAGCAAACAGGATTAGATACCCTGGTAGTCCACGCCCTAAACGATGTCGACTAGTCGTTCGGAGCAGCAATGCACTGAGTGACGCAGCTAACGCGTGAAGTCGACCGCCTGGGGAGTACGGCCGCAAGGTTAAAACTCAAAGGAATTGACGGGGACCCGCACAAGCGGTGGATGATGTGGATTAATTCGATGCAACGCGAAAAACCTTACCTACCCTTGACATGTCTGGAACCTTGCTGAGAGGCGAGGGTGCCTTCGGGAGCCAGAACACAGGTGCTGCATGGCTGTCGTCAGCTCGTGTCGTGAGATGTTGGGTTAAGTCCCGCAACGAGCGCAACCCTTGTCACTAGTTGCCATCATTTAGTTGGGCACTCTAGTGAGACTGCCGGTGACAAACCGGAGGAAGGTGGGGATGACGTCAAGTCCTCATGGCCCTTATGGGTAGGGCTTCACACGTCATACAATGGTCGGTACAGAGGGTTGCCAAGCCGCGAGGTGGAGCCAATCCCTTAAAGCCGATCGTAGTCCGGATCGTAGTCTGCAACTCGACTACGTGAAGTCGGAATCGCTAGTAATCGCAGATCAGCATGCTGCGGTGAATACGTTCCCGGGTCTTGTACACACCGCCCGTCACACCATGGGAGTGGGTTTCACCAGAAGTAGGTAGCTTAACCTTCGGGAGGGCGCTTACCACGGTGAGATTCATGACTGGGGTGAAGTCGTAACAAGGTAGCCGTATCGGAAGGTGCGGCTGGATCACCTCCTTTCAAGAGAACAGGCCACTGTTCCATCAAGTATCCACAACTTATCGGTTGTTCAGGCGAAGAGCCTCGGATGAGAGGGTCTGTAGCTCAGCTGGTTAGAGCACCGTCTTGATAAGGCGGGGGTCGTTGGTTCGAACCCAACCAGACCCACCAATCAATTGGTTGCTCGAAGCAGTGGGGGGCTGTAGCTCAGCTGGGAGAGCGGCGGCTTTGCAAGCCGTAGGTCGTCGGTTCGATCCCGACCAGCTCCACCAGTCGTGTCCAAGGCTCGAGACGAGAAGTAAGAGATGACGCGCACCGGTGTCGGTGTCGGTATCTCTTACTTCTTGAACGGCAGCGTAGCTGCCGGTCATTGAGGTTCGCTCTTTAACAAAGTGGAAGAAGTGCAGTACGTACCGAGCCGGTGCGTACTGCAAGTTGTGTGATTGCATTGGTCACATCACCGTTGTCAGCAGTGGTGTGGCCGCACAAACGAGTTCGTTCCTGTACGCGGGCCTTCGGGATGGCAACATCGAAGAGGGTCCAAGGTTATAGGATCAAGCGACTAAGTGCATGTGGTGGATGCCTTGGCGATCACAGGCGATGAAGGACGTGTAAGCCTGCGAAAAGCGTGGGGGAGCTGGCAATAGAGCTTTGATCCCACGATGTCCGAATGGGGAAACCCACCCCGCAAGGGGTATCCCAGACTGAATACATAGGTCTGAGGAGGCGAACCGAGCGAACTGAAACATCTAAGTAGCTCGAGGAACAGAAATCAACCGAGATTCCGCAAGTAGTGGCGAGCGAACGCGGAGCAGCCTGCACGACTAAACCATCAGCTTAGCAAAACGGTCTGGAAAGTCCGACGATACAGGGTGATAGTCCCGTATGCGAAAAGCCGGTGGCGGGTCTGAGCGTGCGACAAGTAGGGCGGGACACGAGAAATCCTGTCTGAAGATGGGGGGACCATCCTCCAAGGCTAAATACTCGTGATCGACCGATAGTGAACCAGTACCGTGAGGGAAAGGCGAAAAGAACCCCGGGAGGGGAGTGAAATAGATCCTGAAACCGCATGCATACAAACAGTGGGAGCCTCGTAAGGGGTGACTGCGTACCTTTTGTATAATGGGTCAGCGACTTACGTTCTGTAGCGAGCTTAACCGAGTAGGGGAGGCGTAGCGAAAGCGAGTCTGATAAGGGCGACTGAGTTGCAGGGCGTAGACCCGAAACCGGATGATCTATCCATGGCCAGGATGAAGGTGCCGTAACAGGTACTGGAGGTCCGAACCCACTAACGTTGAAAAGTTAGGGGATGAGCTGTGGATAGGGGTGAAAGGCTAAACAAATCCGGAAATAGCTGGTTCTCCCCGAAAACTATTTAGGTAGTGCGTCGTACGGACACTTGCGGGGGTAGAGCACTGTAATCGTTGGGGGGGTCATTGCGATCTACCCCGCGATAGCAAACTCCGAATACCGCAAAGTGATATACGGCAGACAGACATCGGGTGCTAACGTCCGGTGTCAAGAGGGAAACAACCCAGACCGCCAGCTAAGGTCCCAAATGCATGGCTAAGTGGCAAACGAGGTGGGAAGGCACAGACAGCTAGGAGGTTGGCTTAGAAGCAGCCATCCTTTAAAGAAAGCGTAATAGCTCACTAGTCGAGTCGTCCTGCGCGGAAGATGTAACGGGGCTCAAGCCATGAACCGAAGCTGCGGATGTGTCTTTGACACGTGGTAGGGGAGCGTTCCGTAAGCCTGCGAAGGTGTCTCGTAAGGGATGCTGGAGGTATCGGAAGTGCGAATGCTGACATGAGTAGCGATAAAGGGTGTGAAAAGCACCCTCGCCGTAAGCCCAAGGTTTCCTGCGCAACGTTCATCGGCGCAGGGTGAGTCGGCCCCTAAGGCGAGGCAGAAATGCGTAGTCGATGGGAAACAGGTCAATATTCCTGTACCGCTCTATGATGCGATGGGGGGACGGAGAAGGTTAGCTCGGCCATCTGTTGGAATAGGTGGTTTAAGCGTGTAGTCGTGCCGCGTAGGCAAATCCGCGTGGCTTAGATGAGGCGTGATGACGAGGATCCTCGGATCCGAAGTGAGTGATACCCAGCTTCCAGGAAAAGCCTCTAAGCTTCAGTCATAGAGTGACCGTACCGCAAACCGACACAGGTGGGCTGGTAGAGAATACCAAGGCGCTTGAGAGAACTCAGGAGAAGGAACTCGGCAAATTGATACCGTAACTTCGGGAGAAGGTATGCCCCTCGTACGTGAAAGCCCTCGCGGCTGGAGCGGAAAGGGGTCGCAGAGAATCGGTGGCTGCGACTGTTTATTAAAAACACAGCACTCTGCAAACACGAAAGTGGACGTATAGGGTGTGACGCCTGCCCGGTGCCGGAAGGTTAAGTGATGGGGTGCAAGCTCTTGATCGAAGCCCCGGTAAACGGCGGCCGTAACTATAACGGTCCTAAGGTAGCGAAATTCCTTGTCGGGTAAGTTCCGACCTGCACGAATGGCGTAACGATGGCCACACTGTCTCCTCCTGAGACTCAGCGAAGTTGAAATGTTTGTGAAGATGCAATCTCCCCGCGGCTAGACGGAAAGACCCCATGAACCTTTACTGTAGCTTTGCATTGGACTTTGACGGGACTTGTGTAGGATAGGTGGGAGGCTATGAAGCCAGGACGCTAGTTCTGGTGGAGCCGTCCTTGAAATACCACCCTGGTGTCGTCGAGGTTCTAACCCAGGCCTGTGAATCCAGGTCGGGGACCGTGCATGGTGGGCAGTTTGACTGGGGCGGTCTCCTCCCAAAAGGTAACGGAGGAGTACGAAGGTCACCTAGGTACGGTCGGACATCGTACTGATAGTGCAATGGCAAAAGGTGGCTTGACTGCGAGACCCACACGTCGAGCAGGTGCGAAAGCAGGTCATAGTGATCCGGTGGTTCTGTATGGAAGGGCCATCGCTCAACGGATAAAAGGTACTCTGGGGATAACAGGCTGATTCCGCCCAAGAGTTCACATCGACGGCGGAGTTTGGCACCTCGATGTCGGCTCATCACATCCTGGGGCTGTAGCCGGTCCCAAGGGTATGGCTGTTCGCCATTTAAAGTGGTACGTGAGCTGGGTTTAAAACGTCGTGAGACAGTTTGGTCCCTATCTGCCGTGGGCGCTGGAAGTTTGAGAGGGCCTGCTCCTAGTACGAGAGGACCGGAGTGGACGCACCCCTGGTGTACCGGTTGTGACGCCAGTCGCATCGCCGGGTAGCTATGTGCGGAAGAGATAACCGCTGAAAGCATCTAAGCGGGAAACTCGCCTCAAGATGAGACTTCCCCGGGGCCTCGAGCCCCCTGAAGGGTCGTTGAAGACCACAACGTTGATAGGCCGGGTGTGTAAGCGTGGCAACACGTTCAGCTAACCGGTACTAATTGCCCGTGTGGCTTGATCCTATAACCTTCAAAACAAAACGAACTCGACTCTCTGGTTCAACAAAACCAGACAATCACACAACACTTCTTCCTACTTTGGCCTGCGATACCGCGCAGGTGACAAGTCAAAGTCTGACGACCATAGCCGTGTGGAACCACCCCTTCCCTTCCCGAACAGGACCGTGAAACACCCGTGCGCCGATGATAGTGAGGTCCGCCCTCGTGAAAGTAGGTCATCGTCAGACTAACCCACAAAACAAACGCCCTGAGCGCCCAACCGCAATCAGGGCGTTTGGCCGTACACGCAAACGGAAACCGCGCACGAAGGAGTACAAGATTGACGAGGTCTTGCGTTCTACCAAGGTACCGAAAGGTCCGAGGGAGACATGTGCTCGCTGACAGAGACTGCGTGGCTTTCCCTGCGATGCTCGTCAAGAGTGCCCCTTCCAGTCTTCGAGAATACGATGCCCCAACTTCAGCCCAATAACCTGCTGCATGGTGCCACCCTGGAGCGCATTCTCACCGACCTGGTGGAGCGCGTCGGTTGGTCAAGGCTCGGGCAGCGCGTTAACATCCGCTGCTTCAATCACGAGCCCAGCATCGCCTCGAGTCTCAAGTTTCTCCGCCGCACGCCTTGGGCGCGGTCGCAGGTCGAGGCGCTTTACATTGAGACGGTCTACCGAGGGATGGACGCAAGCGATCCCAGGCAGGCCCCCCTGGATCCCGCGGATCGCTGAGGGCCCGAAGCAGAACCTGCGGCCGTTCGACGCCCTTGTCCCTCATGCCCTGCGCCGCGCATCAAGGGCAGGGAGACCATCGTTCAGGTCGTGCAGTGTCGCGCGGGACCGAGCTGCCATGTTGGAATAGGACGCGAACGAGGACCGCTGCCATACGGTGGTTGGCATGCACCGAGACGTGTCCGATCACGATCAGGCAGCGGCTCAGGCGTGTGTAGCGACGCCTTCGACGACCGAGCAAGGGTGGATGCGCCGCGGAACGTCTGACGTGAGCGTCGAGCAAGCAGAGGGTGCCCACGCGCACGATGCTCATTCGAATTCGACCACGACCTGGCCCGACTGCACATTGTCGCCCTCGGCGACGCTCAAGGCGGCGATGCGGCCGGCGATCGGTGCTGTGATGTTGGTTTCCATCTTCATCGCCTCGAGCACCATCAGTGGGTCGCCGACCTGCAGGCTCTGGCCGCGCTGGGCGATGAGGCGGACCACGATGCCCGATACCGGGCTGCGGCATACCTTCGCTTCATCGACCGCAGGGTCGTAGGCAACGGACGACGGTGCGGGTGGCGTGCTGGCGACGCTGCCCGAGAGCACGGCCGAACCGATGGGGTAGGCGGGGGGCAGGGTGGTGGTGTCGGCTTCGGCGGCCTCCACCTCGACCTCGAAAGTCTTGTCGTTGAGCGTGATCCTGAGTTTCACCGTGGAGTTCCTGTCAATGCACGCGGTGCGAGGCCTGGATATGAACGCGCCCGACCTGGGCCCAGGTGGCCGAATGCACCAGACGGACCTGGCGGATGCGGGCACGCACGCCGAGGAAGGCGGCGATCGCGGCGGAGAGGGCGAGCAGTTCTTCTTCGCTGATCTCGCCCTCGGTGACGGCCGGCGCTGTCCCTCGCTGCGTGACCGCAGGCGCGGCCTGCGGCAAGGTGGCGAGGTGCGCCTCCAGTTCGCTGATGCGCGCCCCGAGTGCGCGCACTTCGTCGCGCAGCGCAGCGATGACGGCGAGGAGTTGGTCCTGGTCGGTCACGTGCATCTCCTCACAGCGGCGTCAGGCCGTGCTTCTTGTGTGGCCGCGGCTCGCGCTTGGTGCGCAGGTATTCCAGCGCCTGGGCGATGTGGCGCCTCGTCAGCGCCGGCTCGATGACGGCATCGACGAGGCGGCGCTCGGCGGCCACGTAGGGGCTGGAGAAGGTCGCGCGGTATTCGCGGATCAATTCCGCGCGCTTCGCGTCCGGCTTCTCGGCCTCGTCGATTTCCTTGCGGAACACGATTTCGGCCGCGCCCTCGGCACCCATCACCGCGATCTCGGCGGTCGGCCACGCAAACACGCGGTCGGCGCCGAGATCCTTGCTGCACATCGCGACGTAGGCGCCGCCGTAGGCCTTGCGCAGGATCAGGGTGATCTTGGGCACGGTGGCCGACGAGTAGGCGAACAGCAGCTTGGCGCCGTGGCGGATGATGCCGCCGTACTCCTGCTTCACGCCGGGCAGGAAGCCGGGCACGTCCACGAAGGTGACCAGCGGTACGTTGAAGGCATTGCAGAAGCGGATGAAGCGCGCGGCCTTGTCCGAGGCGTCGATGTCGAGCACGCCGGCCTGCACCAGCGGCTGGTTGGCGACGATGCCCACCGTCCCGCCGTTGATGCGCGCGAAGCCGACGACGATGTTGGGCGCGTAACCCGCCTGCACCTCCATGAAATCGTCGAAGTCCACAACGCCCGCGATCACCCTGCGCACGTCGTAGCCCTGGCGGCCTTCAACGGGCACGAGGGCTTCGAGGGCGGGATTGGCGTCCACGCGGCGGTCGCCTTCGGTCTGAGGCGGGTCTTCCAGATTGTTCGCGGGCAGGAAGCTCAGCAGTTTCTTGCACAGCATCACGGCGTGGGCGTCGTCCTCGGCGATGAAGTGGATCACGCCCGAATGCAGCATGTGCGCGTCCGGCCCGCCGAGCTGTTCGGCCGTGACCTGCTCGCCGGTGACCTGGCGGATGACCTGCGGCCCGGTGATGAAGAGCTGCGCCTGGCGGGTCTGGATGATGAAGTCCGTGAGTGCCGGACTGTAGGCCGCGCCGCCTGCGCACGGCCCGCAGATCAGCGAGATCTGCGGCACCACACCCGACAGCAGCACGTTGGCGTGGAAGACCTTGCCGTAGCCCGACAGCGAGTCGATGCCCTCCTGCACGCGCGCGCCGCCCGAGTCGTTGATGAATACGAAGGGCGAGCCGGTCTTGAGCGCCATGTGCATGATGTCGGCGACCTTCTCCGAATGCACTTCGCCGGCCGAGCCGCCGGCAACGGTGAAGTCCTGGCTGGCGAGGTGCAGCAGACGGCCGCCGACTGCGGCAGCGCCGGTGACCACCCCGTCGGCGGGCAGGGACTTGCCCGCCATGCCGAACAGGGTGGCGCGGTGGGCGGCGAAGAGGCCGGTCTCGTCGAAGCTGTCGGGGTCGACCAGTGCGGCGATACGCTCGCGTGCGGTGAGCTTGCCGGTCTGGCGCTGCCTGTCGAGACGGTCGGCGCCGCCACCGTTTTCTGCGGTGGCGCGGCGGCGCTGCAGATCGGCGATCTTGTCCTGCATGGTACTCATGCGGTTTTCTCCAGGATGTGGCGCAGGGCGTACGGATTGGGGGCGGGCGGTTCGAACGCGCGAACGCCCTTCAGGCGACCGGCGTCACCGAGACGCGGTGGGAGCGACCATTCACCGTCACGTCATAGCTGATCGGCGTGCGCACCGGATTGGCACCGGCGTTGCCGGCGGTGGGCGTGGTTCCAGCAGCGCCAGTGGCTTGGGCGGCAGCAGCGGGATCTCGACCCAGGTTCTTTGGCCCGTCACAACGGCTGGCGAAGAACTTGGGCGCCACCTGAGGGAACATCGCATGGGTCAGCACGTCCTCGTCGCTGCCGTTGCTGCCGGGCAGAGCGATCGCCGCTTCGCGCAGTACCTGCCATTCGGGCTTGAGCAGGTCGGCGGGTCGGCAGTCGATCGGCGGCTTCTTCGCCTGCTGCTCGGCCAGCGTCACGACCTCGGGGTCGCGTGTGCCCGGCGCCTCGCCGTAGTAGCCCAGCATCAGGTCGGCGAACTCGCCCGACATCGCCTTGTAGCGCCCCATCATCACGTTGAACACCGCCTGCGTGCCGACGATCTGGCTCGATGGCGTGACCAGCGGCGGAAAGCCGGCATCCTCGCGCACGCGCGGCACCTCGATCAGCACCTCGCGCAGGCGGTGCGCAGCCTTCTGCTGCTTGAGCTGGCTCTCCATGTTGGAAATCATGCCGCCCGGGATCTGGCTGTCGAAGATGTCGGTGTCCACGCCGTGGATGTTGGACATGAACTCGGCGTAGCGCGGGCGGACGGCCGCGAAGTGGTCGCGGATGCGGCGCAGGCGGTCCCTGTCGAGCCGCGCCTCGAAGCCGGTACCCTCGAGCATCTCCACCAGGCTTTCGGTCGGGTTGTGGCCGGGGCCGAGGCTGAGCGAGCTGATCGCGGTATCCACGCAGTCGGCGCCGGCCTCGATCGCCTTCATCAGGCTCACCAGGGTGACGCCGGTGGTGGCGTGGGTGTGGACATGCACGCGCACGTCCGTGCCGCAGCGCTCCTTGATGCCCTTCACGATGTCGTAGGCCGGTTGCGGCTTGAGCAGCGCGGCCATGTCCTTCAGGCAGATCGAGTCACAGCCCATCTCGACCAGGCGCTGCGCCATGTCGATGAAGCCCGGCACCGTGTGCAGCGGGCTCACGGTGTAGCAGATCGTGCCCTGGGCGTGCTTGCCGGTGCGGCGCACCGCAGCGATGGCGCGCTCGAGGTTGCGGATGTCGTTGAGCGCGTCGAAGATGCGGAACACATCCATGCCGTTCTCGGCGGCCTTGGCGACGAAGCGGTCGACCACCGTGTCCTCGTAGTGCCGGTAGCCGAGCAGGTTCTGGCCGCGCAGCAGCATCTGCAGGCGGGAGTTTGGGAGCAGGCGGCGGAAAGTGCGCAGGCGCTCCCAAGGATCCTCGTTGAGGAAGCGGATGCAGGCGTCGAAGGTGGCGCCGCCCCAGCATTCCACCGACCAGTAGCCGGCGCGGTCGATGTCGGCGCAGGCGGGGATCATGTCCTCCAGCGCCATGCGGGTGGCGAGCAGGCTCTGGTGGGCGTCGCGCAGCGCGAGTTCGGTGATGTCGATGATGCGGGGCATGTCGGGGCCTTTGCGGCGGCACGGCACAGGCCTTCGTGAGGCCGGACAGCGACGCTGCGGGAAGATTGGTGCACCGCAACTATATTCCCCTGCCGCCTCGCGTGCATGACGTGGATCAAACAAGCTGCGCCGACTGCGTCCATCGCGTCACGGCCGACGACGAGGGGGGCGATCCGGAGTCATATCCCCGGTATCGGGACACTCGATGCTTTCCGAACGGGATTTATCTCGGCGCCATTTACACAGACAATCACGGACCGAATCCGCAACAGGCTCCACGTAATGAACCATCCTCGCTTCAACCCCTATCTGCTGCTCGTCCTCGCCTCGCTCTTCTGGGCGGGAAACATGGTCATGGGCCGAGGTCTGAGGGCCGATCTGCCGCCGGTCGCGCTCGCCTTCTGGCGCTGGGTGGTGGCCTTCGCCTGTGTGCTGCCTTTCGCTCTGCCGCATCTGAAGGCGCAGTGGCCGATGCTGCGCGCGGCCTGGAAGCAGGTGATCTTCCTGGGCGTGTTCGGGGTGGGCTTCTACAACACCTTCTCCTACCTGGCCGTCCAGCACACCACCGCGACCAGCGCCACCCTGCTCAATTCCTTCATCCCGTTCGCGACCATCGCGCTCGCCTTCGTCTTTCTCGGCAAGCGCCTGACCCGGCCGGAGGCGCTGGGGGTGCTGGTGTCGCTGTTCGGCGTGCTGCTGCTGATCAGCCGCGGCAGCCTGGAGGTCCTGTTCGGGCTCGGCCTCAACACCGGCGACCTGTGGATGCTCGTGGCCGTGCTGACCTGGAGCATCTACACGGTGGGGCTGCAGTGGCGGCCGCAAGGCGTGCATCCGATGCTGCAATTGGCGGCGTTCATCTTCGTCGGCCTGCTGGTGATCGCGCCGATGTACGTCTGGGAGATCGCCGAGGGGCGGGTCGTGAACCTGCACGCGGGGGCGGTGGCCGGCATCCTCTATGCAGGCGTGATGGCGGCGTTTCTCGGCTTCGTGTGCTTCAACGCGGGGGTGGTCGCGGTGGGGCCGGCGGTGGGCTCGCTGTTCATCCACCTGCAGCCGGTTTTTGCGGCGATCCTGTCCACGCTGTTGCTGGGCGAGTATCCGGCCTGGTTCCACTACGTGGGCATGGCGCTCGTTCTGGGCGGGATCGCGCTGACGATGCGGCGCCCTCGCGGCTGAACGGGCAGGGGGGGCTGACTGCAGTGCTCCGTTTAAAAATATTTGACCAAAACAATTTTGCTAAAATGCACATGCTTTCAACCAGACAGGAAGTTCAATGTGCGGAATCGCAGGTGAGTTGAGATTCGACGGCGGCACCCCCGACCTCGCGGCGCTGGCGCGGATGAACGCGCAGCAAAAGGCTCGCGGGCCGGACAACGGCGGCGTGTTCGCCCAGGGCGCGCAGGCCTGGGGTCACCGCCGGCTGAAGATCATGGACCTGTCCGAATCGGCCCAGCAGCCGATGGTCGATCCCGAGCTGGGCCTGGGCATCGTGTTCAACGGCGCGGTCTACAACCACCCCGAACTGCGCCGCGAGCTCGAGGCCAAGGGCTACCGCTTCTACTCCCACGGCGATACCGAGGTGCTCCTCAAGGCGTATCACGCCTGGGGTGAGGACTTCGTCTCCCGGCTCAACGGCATGTTCGCGTTCGCCGTCTGGGAGCGTGACAGCGGCCGTGTGCTGCTCGGTCGCGACCGCCTCGGCATCAAGCCGCTGTACTACGCGCCGATCGAGGGCGGGCTGCGCTTCGCTTCGGCGCTGCCGGCGCTGCTGGCCGCGGGCGGGCTCGACAGCTCGATCGATCCGGTGGCGCTCAATCATTACCTCTCCTTCCACGCCGTGGTGCCGGCGCCTCACACGCTGCTGGCCGGCGTGCGCAAGCTCGCACCGGGTACGCTGATGCGCATCGAGCCCGACGGCCGGCGCAGCGAACGCAGCTTCTGGGCGCTGGACTATGCCCGCGACGCCACCGACGAGTCGCGCAGCTTCGAGGACTGGACCGAGATCCTGCTCGACGGCCTGCGCGCTGCGGTGAAGCGCCGCCTGGTCGCGGACGTGCCGGTGGGCGCGCTGCTCTCCGGCGGTGTGGACTCCAGCCTGATCGTCGGCCTGATGGCCGAGGCCGGGGTGAAGGAGCTGCGCACCTACAACGTCGGCTTCGCCGATGTCGGCGGCGAGAAGGGCAACGAGTTCGAGTACGCCGATATCGTAGCGCGCGAGTTCGGCACGGTGCACGAGCGCATCTTCGTGCCCGAGCAGGAATTGCTCTCCCGCCTGCCCGAGGCGGTGGCGGCGATGAACGAGCCCATGGTGAGCCACGACTGCATCGGCTTCTACCTGCTCTCCGAGGCGGTGAGCCGGCACAGCAAGGTGGTGCAGAGCGGGCAGGGGGCGGACGAGGTGTTCGGCGGCTACCACTGGTATCCCAAGCTCGCCGGCAGTGCCGACCCGGTGGCCGATTACCTCGCGGCCTTTCGCGACCGCGACCACGACGAGTACCTCGCCACGGTGAATCCGCAGTGGCACGGGGGGGACGCGAGCGCCGCCTTCGTCGCCGCGAGCTTCAGCGCCCCGGGCGCGGACGACCCGGTGGAGAAGGCGCTGCGCCTCGACACCACGGTGATGCTGGTCGACGACCCGGTCAAGCGCGTGGACAACATGACCATGGCGTTCGGGCTGGAGGCACGCGTTCCCTTCCTCGACCACGAGCTGGTCGAGCTCGCCGCGCGCATCCCGGCGCGCCACAAGCTCGCGCATGGTGGCAAGGGGGTGCTGAAGGAGGCTGCGCGCAAGCTGATCCCCGACGCGGTGATCGACCGTCCCAAGGGCTATTTCCCGGTGCCGGCGCTCAAGTACCTGCAGGGGCCGGTGCTCGAGCGCGTGCGCGACGCGCTCTGCAGCCAGTCGGCGCGCGAGCGCGGCCTGTTCCGCAAGGACTACGTCGACACCCTGCTCGCCGACCCGTCCGCCCACATCACGCCCCTGCGCGGCTCCAAGCTCTGGCAGCTCGGGCTGCTGGAGTGGTGGCTGCAGGCCCATGTGGGTTGAGGACGGCGAACGATGATCCGCAAGCACATCGCGCGCGCCTTGCGCGCCGAGCAACGCAGCGCACAGCTCGCCGTGCATCGGCCCGCCGGCCAGTCCGAGCCGGCGGGCGCGCCTGCCGACGTCGTCATCGAATGCGGCTGGGGGCGCCTGTTGCCGGCGCAGACCTGGCGCGACGCCGCGAGCCTGGCTGCGGCGCTGGTGGCCGAGCGCCCGGGGCAGCGCGACATCGCCTTCTACGTCGAGAAGCCGCACGTGGTCGTGGCTCAAGCGCCGCAGCAGCTCTTCCTCGATCCGTCCGAGGCTTTCCGGCTCAATCTCGCCACCTACCGGATTCCGTCGCAGCGAGCCGGCCGGCGCGGCTTCACCTTGCGCCGGCTGCGCACGCGCGCCGACGTGGCGGCGATCAACGTGCTCTACCGCGCCCGCCGCATGGTGCCGGTGGATGCGCCGGCGGTGTGGAAGGCGCGCGCCAGCCGGGTGATCAGCTACGCGCTCGCCGAGGATCGCGCCAGCGGCGAGGTGATCGGCGTGGCGATGGGGCTGGACCACGTCGAGGCCTTCGCCGACCCGCAGCATGGCGCTAGTCTGTGGGCGCTCGCGGTGGCGCCGCAGGCGGAGCATCCCGGTGTGGGCGAGGCGCTGGTGCGCTACCTCGCCGAGCATTACCAGGCGCGCGGGCGCGAGTGGATGGACGTGTCGGTGCTGCACGACAACGAGCAGGCGATCGCCCTCTACGACAAGCTCGGCTTCCAGCGCATCCCGGCGTTCGCGGTCAAGCGCCGCAACGCGATCAACGAGCCGCTGTTTACCGGTGGCGGCGAAGCGCTGCAGGATCTCAATGCGTATGCCCGATTGCTCGTGGATGAGGCGATCCGGCGCGGCATCCACGCCGAGGTGATCGATGCCGAGAACGGCTACTTCCGCCTGACCCTGGGCGGGCGCAGCATCGTCTGCCGCGAGTCCCTGTCCGAGCTCACCTCCGCTGTGGCGATGAGCCGCTGCCAGGACAAGCGAGTGACGCTGAGACTGCTCGCCGCGGCCGGTCTCGCGGTGCCGCGTCAGGTCGATGCCGGTGACGACGCGCGCTGGCAGGCGCTGCTCGAGGATTGCCGTGCGGTGGTGGTCAAGCCGGTGGAGGGCGAGCAGGGCAAGGGCATCAGCGTCGACCTGCGCAGCGCCGAAGAGGTGCGCGTGGCCATCGAACGCGCGCGTCGGTTCTGCGACCGCGTGGTCGTCGAGCAGTTCTGCGCCGGCGAGGACCTGCGCATCGTCGTCATCGACCATCAGGTGGTGGCCGCAGCCGTGCGTCGGCCACCGATCGTGGTCGGGGACGGGCGCAGCACGGTGCGCGAACTCATCGAGCGCCAGAGCCGGCGGCGCGCCGCTGCCACCGGGGGTGAGTCGCGCATCCCGGTCGATGCCGAGGCCGAGCGCTGCATCGCCGCGCAAGGCTTCGCTCTCGACGCCGTGCTGCCGCCCGAGCGGCGCCTGCAGGTGCGCAAGACCGCCAACCTGCACACCGGCGGCACGATCCACGACCTTACCGCCGCACTGCATCCGGTACTGCGCGAGGCCGCCGAAAAGGCCGCGCGCGCACTCGACATCCCGGTCACCGGGCTGGATTTCCTGGTGCCGGCGGTCGATGGGCACGAGTACGTGATCATCGAGGCCAACGAGCGCCCCGGCCTCGCCAACCACGAGCCCCAGCCCACTGCCGAGCGCTTCATCGACCTGCTGTTCCCGCGCTCGCGTGCGAGTGCGGCCTGAGCGGGGCGGCGCCAATCCAGTGAGACGAGAGGAGTGCGCGACATGAACGATCCGACCCCGGCTGGGACCCTGCCCCCGATCGACTACGCCTATCTCGAGGAAACGATGCTGCAGCTGCTCGCGATTCCCAGCCCGGTGGGTCTGACCGACGCCGCCGTGCGCTATACCGCGGGACGCTTCGAGGCGCTCGGGATCCCCTACGAGATCACCCGCCGTGGCGCCATCCGCGCCACGCTGAAGGGCCAGGCCGCGCAGCCCGCGCGTGCGGTGGTCGCCCATCTCGACACCTTGGGGGCGATGGTGAAGTCGCTCAAGTCCAACGGCCGCCTGGAGATCGTACCGATCGGGCACTGGTCGGCGCGCTTCGCCGAGGGGGGACGGCTCACCATCTTCACCGATCACGGCCAGGTGCGCGGCACCTGCCTGCCGCTGAAGACCTCGGGCCACGCCTTCGGCGGCGAGATCGACAGCCAGCCGGTGGGCTGGGAGCATGTCGAGGTGAGGGTCGATCTGCCGGTGGCCGATCGCGCCGGGCTGGAGGCAGCCGGACTCGAGGTCGGCGACTGGATCGCCTTCGATCCCCAGCCCGAGATCCAGCCCGACGGTTACATCAACTCCCGCTACCTCGACGACAAGGCCGCGGTGGCCGCCCTGCTCACGGCCTGCAAGGCGGTGCGCGACCATGGGCTTAGGCTGCCGGTCGATGTGCATCCGCTGCTCACCATCACCGAGGAGATCGGCTCCGGTGCCTCGGCGGCGCTGCATGGCGAAATCGCCGAGATGGTGAGCCTGGACATCTCGATCGCGGCGCCCGGACAGAACACCTCGGAGCACGCCGCGACGATCTGCATGCAGGACATGTCCGGCCCGTTCGACTACCACCTCACCCACAAGCTGATCGCGCTCGCGAAGACACATGACATCGCCCATCGGCGCGACATCTTCCGCTACTACCGTTCGGATTCGGCGGCTGCGGTCGAGGCGGGCAACGACATCCGCACCGCGCTGATCGGTTTCGGCGCCGATGCTTCGCACGCGCAGGAGCGCACCCATCGCGACGCGCTCGAAGCGCTCACCCGACTCGTGGTCGCCTACATGGCCAGCGAGCCGGTGGCGCGCCGCGATTGTCGCTCCATGGGCTCGCTCGATGGTTTCACCGCGCAGCTGTGTCCGGGCGACATGACTGTCCCGAGCACGCCACTGCCAGTGCCGGAGACCTTCCTCGCCGATCCCGCGCCGCCGGCACCCGAGTAGGGGCCGCCGGCGTCGCGCGCGCAGGGGGCACGTGGCGGTGCACAAGCGACTGTATAGGTTGTATCTTATATAGGACTTTCGTTCGGCGACCTTGACCGTCGCTCCGATCGAACGCATTCTTCACAGGTTTCGCGTGCGCCCGGCGAACGCGAGCCACCGACATAATTCAATCCTGAGAGTCCGACACATGACCGAACGAGTGAGCTGCCAGCGCCTGCAGGTGGCGGCCAACCTGAAGCGTTTCATCGAAGAAGAAGCCCTGCCGGGCAGCGGCGTGGACGCTGCTGCGTTCTGGTCGGGCTTCGATGCCCTGGTCCATGATCTCGCCCCGAAGAACGCCGCGCTGCTGGCCGAGCGCGATCGCATCCAGGCCGAGCTCGACGCCTGGCACCGCGCCCACCCCGGTCCGGTCGCCGACATGGCCGCCTACAAGGCCTTCCTCGCCGCGATCGGCTACCTGCTGCCGGTGCCCGCGGACGCCAAGGCCACCACCACCGACGTCGACGACGAACTGGCGGTGCAGGCCGGCCCGCAGCTGGTGGTGCCGGTGATGAACGCGCGCTATGCGCTCAACGCCGCCAACGCGCGCTGGGGTTCGCTCTACGACGCGCTCTACGGCACCGACGCCATCGCCCAGAAGGACGGCGCCGAGCTCACCAAGGGCTACAACCCGGTGCGCGGCGCGCGCGTCATCGCCTTCGGCCGCCAGGTGCTCGACCAGGCCGCGCCGCTGGCCGGCGCCTCGCACGCGGACGCGGTCGCCTACGCGGTCGCCGCCGGCAAGCTGGTGGTCACCCTCAAGAGCGGCGCCACCACCGGCCTGCAGCAGGCGGAGAAGTTCGTCGGCTTCCAGGGCGAGGCTGCCGCGCCCTCGGCGGTGCTGCTCAAGAACAACGGCCTGCACATCGAGGTGCAGATCGACCGCAACGGCGCCATCGGCAAGACCGACGCCGCCGGCGTGAACGACCTGCTGATGGAAGCGGCGCTGTCCACGATCATGGACTGCGAGGACTCGATCGCCGCGGTCGATGCCGACGACAAGGTCGTGGTGTACCGCAACTGGCTGGGCCTGATGGACGGCTCGCTGGAGGACAGCTTCGAGAAGGGCGGCCGGATGATGACCCGCCGCCTGAATCCCGACCGCGCCTACACCGGCGCCGACGGCCAGCCGCTGACCCTGCACGGGCGTTCGCTGCTGTTCGTGCGCAACGTCGGCCACCTGATGACCAACCCCGCCATCCTGTGGGGCGAGGGCCGGGAGATCCCCGAGGGCATCATGGACGCGGTGGTGACCACGCTGGTCGCCAAGCGCGACCTCGCGCGCCGCGGCAACTCGCGCAAGGGCTCGATCTACATCGTCAAGCCCAAGATGCACGGCCCGGCCGAGGTGGCCTTCGCCGACGAGCTCTTCACCCGTGTCGAAGCGCTGCTCGGCCTGCCCGCGCACACCGTCAAGCTCGGCATCATGGACGAGGAGCGCCGCACCAGCGTGAACCTGCGCGCCTGCATCGCCGCCGCGCCGGCGCGCGTGGCCTTCATCAACACCGGCTTCCTCGACCGCACCGGCGACGAGATGCACACCGCGATGGAAGCCGGCCCGATGATGCGCAAGGGCGACATCAAGAACAGCAAGTGGATCGCCGCCTACGAGCGCCGCAACGTGCTGATCGGCCTGGCCGCCGGCCTGCGCGGCCGCGCGCAGATCGGCAAGGGCATGTGGGCGATGCCCGACCTGATGGCGGCGATGCTCGAGCAGAAGATCGTGCACCCGAAGGCCGGCGCCAACACCGCCTGGGTGCCGTCGCCGACCGCGGCCACGCTGCACGCGCTGCACTACCACCAGGTCAATGTGGCCGCGGTGCAGCAGGAGATCGAGAAGCTCGACCTCAACGCCGCGTCCGAGGCGCTGCTCGACGATCTGCTGACCATCCCGGTGGTGGCCAAGGCCGACTGGAGCGCGACCGAGCGCCAGCAGGAACTCGACAACAACTGCCAGGGCATCCTCGGCTACGTGGTGCGCTGGGTCGAGCAGGGCGTGGGCTGCTCGAAGGTGCCCGACATCAACGACATCGGCCTGATGGAAGACCGCGCGACGCTGCGCATCTCGAGCCAGCACATCGCCAACTGGCTGCGCCACGGCGTGGTCACCGCCGAGCAGGTCGAGGCGACGCTGCAGCGCATGGCCGCGGTGGTCGACGGGCAGAACGCGGGCGATGCGCTGTACCGCCCGATGGCGCCCGACTTCGACGACTCGGTGGCGTACCAGGCCGCGCGCGCGCTGATCTTCGAGGGCTGCGCACAGCCCAGCGGCTACACCGAGCCCCTGCTGCACCGCTATCGCCAGCAGTTCAAGGCGAAGGTCGGCGGCTGAGCCACCGACATCACGGCTGCGGGTTCGAGTCCGCGGCCGTGATCGCCGGCACAAACAAGAAAGGCGCCCGCGGGCGCCTTTCTTGTTGCCGCTCAGTGCGGCAGCTCGCGGGACCAGCTCACCAGAGCTGCCACCACGGCCTGTCGTCCTGCGGCCCGCCGCGGAAATAGACGCTGTCGGGGAAGTTGGTGCGCATCACGCGCTCGGCGTCGTCGCGCAACTGGGTCAGGCCCATCGCGTCGTAGCTCTTGACCAGCAGGAAAAGGGCTTCCTCGGTCGCCGGCGCCTGCGGGAAGTTGGTGACCGCGGTCTGGGCGCGATTGACCGCGGCCACATAGGCGCCGCGGTTGTAGTAATAGCGCGCCACGTGCACTTCATGCGAGGCGAGCGAGTTCACCAGGTACTGCATGCGCGCGCGCGAGTCGTCGGCGTAGCGGCTTTCCGGGAAGCGTTCGACGAGTTCGCGGAAGCTGTCGAAGGCCTCGCGCGCACCCTTGGGGTCGCGTTCCGACAGGTCCTGGCGAGACAGACCGGCGAGCAGTCCGAGGTCCTCGTTGAAGTTGACCAGGCCCTTCAGGTAGTAGGCGTAATCCACGTTCTGGTGGTTCGGATGGAGCTTGATGAAGCGGTCCGCCGCCGCCAGCGCCAGCGCCTGTTCGCCCTGCTTGTAGTAGGCATAGGCAACCTCGAGCTGGGCCTGCTGGGCAAAACGCCCGTATGGGTAGCGCGCCTCGAGTTTCTCGAAGAGCTGGATCGCACGGTCATAGCCGCCTTCGGACATCGAGGCCTTGGCTTCGGAATAGAGCGTCTGGGCATTCCAGCCCGCCGTCTCGTCGACCTGCTCGGGGAGCAGGCCGCAGCCGCCGAGCAGCAGGGCACCAATGAGGGCGGCTTTTGCCGTTAAACTTCCGGGGGTGAACCTGGCCATCGAAGACACTCGCGTGAATGAACGCGCCGATTATATCCCAGCCGCCCTGCCTGCCGACGACGCCGACTCGTGCGATGCGGTGACGATTCCGGCCGAGCTGGGCGGCCTGCGCCTCGATCAGGCGCTGGCCAGGCTGTTTCCGGAACACTCGCGCAGCAGGCTGCAGGGCTGGCTTCGTGACGGCTACATCCGTGTCGACGGCGCCTCTCCCGATGCGCGGCGCAAGGTGTGTGGCGGCGAGGTGGTCGAGATCGACGCACCGCCGCCCCCCGAGCTCGCCGCCGAGCTGCCCGAGGACATCCCCCTCGCACCCGTGTATGAGGACGAGCATATCCTCGTCATCGACAAGCCGGTCGGACTGGTGGTGCATCCGGGCAGCGGCAACTGGAGCGGCACCCTGCTCAACGCGCTGCTGCATCACGACCCCGCGCTCGCCGCTGTGCCGCGCGCCGGCATCGTACACCGGCTCGACAAGGACACCAGCGGCTTGATGGTGGTGGCGAAGACGCTGGCGGCGCAGACCGAGCTCGTCCGCCAGTTGCAGGCGCGCAGCGTGAAGCGCCACTACTGGGCCCTGGTGCAGGGCCAGCTTGGCAGTGGCGGTACCGTGGATGCGCCGATCGGCCGTCATCCGACGCAGCGCACCCGGATGGCGGTCGTCGGCAACGGCCGCCCGGCGATAACGCACTACCTAGTGGTCGCGCGCTTCGCTCGCTGCACGTTGGTCGAGTGCCGGCTGGAGACCGGCCGCACCCACCAGATCCGCGTGCATATGGCGCATATCGGTCATCCGCTGGTAGGCGATCCGGTCTACGGCCAGCGGCGCACGGGCGACGCCGTGCTCGACCGCTTCCCGCGCCAGGCGCTGCATGCCTTCCGTCTCGGCCTGGTCCACCCGCACTCCGGCGCCGCCATGGAGTGGAGCGTGCCGATGGCCGCGGACTTCGCGGTGCTGGTCGATGCGCTGCGCGGCCGGAGCTCGGGGGGAAAGGAATGAAACGGGGCGGCATGGTGGATGCATCTTTGGAGGAGATCGCCCCGGGCGTTCTGCGCCCCGACTGGGATCTGCCTCCCGGTGTCGGCGCCCTGCTGACCACGCGCGCTGGTGGCGGGAGCGCCGGGCCATACGCGGGCTTCAATCTCGGCGCCCACGTGGGCGACGATCCGGCAGCAGTGGCCGCCAACCGCGAACGCCTGCGCTCGTTCCTGCCCGCCGATCCGCTGTGGCTGAACCAGGTCCACGGTGCCGCGGTGGCCCATGCCGACGCATGCACGGGCGTGCCCGAGGCCGATGCCGTGCTCGCGCGCACCGGCGCGCGGGTGTGTGCAGTATTGACCGCCGATTGCCTGCCGGTGCTGTTCTGCGACGACGAGGCGTCGGTGGTCGCCGCCGCCCATGCCGGCTGGCGTGGCCTGGCCGCCGGCGTGCTGGAAAACACGGTCCGGCGGATGGGGGTGCCGCCGCACCGCCTGCGTGCCTGGCTCGGACCGGCGATCGGACCGACGGCCTTCGAGGTCGGGGACGAAGTGCGGGCAGCCTTCGTGGCCGCCGACCCGGCCGCTGCGGCGGCCTTCGTCGCCCGCGACGTGCCGGGAAAATGGCTCGCGGATCTGTTCGCGCTCGCCCGCCTGCGCCTGCGCGCGGCCGGCCTCGTCCGCATCGCGGGCGGCGGGGTGTGCACGGTGTCTGCGCCGGAGCGTTTCTATTCCTACCGGCGCGACGGCGTCACCGGCCGCTTCGCGTCCCTGGTCTGGCTGCGTGGGCGTTGATCGAACGTCCGAATCCGGTCACCGCTGGTGGAGCACTCGCACTGCATGAGCGCCGGAGGCGCCGTGCCTATTGATCGGCGTGCGTTTCGGCTCTATCGTTGCATTCGCGTGCTTCCCTTTCCATGCGCCGACGCCGGCGTGCCGGGGTGCCGAACAACCACAGGAAAAGCGCCAGGGGCGCGAGGCCCCAGAAGACGAAGGTCAGCACCGCGGCGACGATCGTGTCTTCCGCAGCGGCAATCAGGATGACGACGTAGAGCCAGGCAATCGGGATCAGGTACATGCACCGATTCTAGCGCGTGATCGCTCGGGCGGTCGCCTGCGCCACAACACCAACAAACGTGCGGTTTCGGCCGCCGGAAATCACCAAGAGAAAGGCTCAGGAGGTTTGGATGTCGGATTCAGCGGGCAAACAGGTGCCGCCTAGCATGCAGGCGATGCTCGCCGCGGGGCAGGCGATGGCGCAGGGTTTCTTCGATGCGCTGGCACGTCAGCACGTGGCGATGCAGGATTCTTCCGGCGTTGCCGCACCGAAGCTGCCGATGCCCGAGGCCGAAGTCGTGGCCGCGATGCAGCGCGAATACGCCGAGAAGCAGGCTGCATTGTGGTCGTCCATGCTCGGCCGCAAGCCGGGTGAAGCGGGCGAGACCGTCGTCCAGCCCGAACCGGGCGACAAGCGCTTCGCCGCGCCGGAGTGGTCCGAGAGCCCGGTGTTCGACTACGTGCGCCAGGCTTACCTGCTCAATGCCGACCTGCTGCGCAGGATGGCCGATTCGATGCCGATCGCCGATGGCCGCGCCAAGTCGCGCATCCAGTTCCTTACCCGGCAGTACATCGACGCGTTGTCGCCGAGCAACTTCGCGGCGACCAATCCGGAGTTCATCAAGACCGCGGTCGAGACCAAGGGCGAGAGCATCGCCCGCGGCGTGCAGAACCTGCTCGCCGACCTCGAGAAGGGGCGGATCTCGATGACCGACGACTCGGCCTTCGAGATCGGCCGCAACCTGGCGCTGACGCCGGGTTCGGTCGTTTTCGAGAACGAGCTGATGCAGCTGATCCAGTACGCGCCGCTGACCGAGAAGGTCGCGCAGGTGCCGCTGCTGATCGTGCCGCCGTGCATCAACAAGTTCTACATCATGGACCTGCAGCCGGAGAACTCGCTCGTGCGCTTCGTCGTCGAGCAGGGCTTCACCGTCTTTCTCGTGTCGTGGAAGAACCCGCGTCCCGACAGCGGCGGGCACCACACATGGGACGACTACCTCGAGAAGGGGCCGCTGGCGGCGCTCGAGGTGGTGCGTTCGATCACCCGCGTCAAGAAGCCCAACGTGCTCGGCTTCTGCGTCGGCGGCACCATCCTGACCTCCGCGCTCGCGGTGGCGCGGGCGCGTGGCGAGGAGCCGGTGTCCAGCCTGACGCTGATGACCACGCTGCTCGATTTCTCCGATGCGGGCGAGCTCGGCTGCCTGGTCGACGAGGCCAGCGTCACCGCGCGCGAGGCCGCGATCGGCAAGGGCGGGGTGCTCAAGGGCCAGGAGCTCGCCAACGTGTTCTCCTTCCTGCGCGCCAACGACCTCGTGTGGCAGTACGTCGTCGGCAACTACCTCAAGGGCAACAAGCCGGTCGCCTTCGACCTGCTGTACTGGAACTCGGATTCGACCAATCTCCCGGGGCCGTTCCTGACCTGGTACCTGCGCAACATGTACCTCGAGAACAACCTGCGCGTGCCGGGCAAGCTCAAGATGCTCGGTCACAAGGTCGACCTCGGCAAGGTGGATGTGCCGGCCTACCTGATGGCGGCGCGCGAAGACCACATCGTGCCGTGGAAGAGCGCCTACCTGGCGCGCAACCTGCTCGGCGGCGACACCACCTTCGTGCTCGGCGCCAGCGGCCACATCGCCGGCGCGATCAATCCGGCCTCGAAGAACCGTCGCAGTTACTGGACCGCAGAGGGGCGCCCTGCGGATCCGGACGAATGGCTGGATGGCGCGACCGAGAACAAGGGAAGCTGGTGGCTGCACTGGATCGAATGGCTGCGCGGCCATGGTGGCAAGCAGGTCGCGGCGCGCGGTCGCCTGGGCAGCACGAAGTACGAGCCGATCGAACCGGCGCCGGGGCGTTACGTCAAGGAGCGCGCCTGACGAGGGCCGCGGAGGCATTCTTTCTCGGCGGCAGCGGATCGGACGGTCGCTGCCGTCGTGTTCAACGACCGTCCACAAGAACATTGGTACCCGATTAGGGAGAGGAGAGAACGATGGCAAGAGTTGCACTGGTAACGGGTGGCATGGGTGGTCTGGGCGAGGCGATCTGCATCAAGCTCGCAGCGCTGGGCTACAGGGTGGTCACGACGCATTCCCCGGGCAATGCCAAGGCGCACGAATGGCTGCAGACCATGAACAACATGGGCTACGGCTTCAAGGCGGTTCCCTGCGACGTGTCCGATTTCGATTCGTGCAAGGCCTGCGTCGAGCAGGTGGTCAGGGAGGTGGGGCCGGTCGATGTGCTGGTCAACAACGCCGGCATCACCCGCGACATGACCTTCAAGAAGATGACCAAGGCCGACTGGGATGCGGTCATCAGCACCAACCTCGACTCGGCCTTCAACATGACCAAGCAGGTCATGGATGGCATGGTCGAGCGCAAGTGGGGTCGCGTGATCAACGTGTCTTCGGTCAACGGCCAGAAGGGCGCCTTCGGCCAGACCAACTACGCCGCCGCCAAGGCCGGCATGCACGGCTTCACCAAGGCGCTGGCGCTGGAAGTGGCGCGCAACGGCGTGACCGTCAACACGATCTCGCCGGGCTACATCGGCACCAAGATGGTGATGGCGATTCCGCAGGAGATCCTCGACTCCAAGATCCTGCCGCAGATCCCGGTGTCCCGCCTGGGCAAGCCGGAAGAGATCGCCGGCCTGGTCGCTTACCTGTCCTCGGACGAGGCGGCGTTCGTGACCGGCGCCAACATCTCGATCAACGGTGGCCAGCACATGTTCTGATTCCGCGCGAGCTGGAACAGGCATCGAAAGAACGCGCCCGCCAGGGCGCGTTTTTTATCCGCGGCGCAATATTTTCTGGGGTATTGCGTTGCAACAAGTTCAGTCAACAGTGGATATAATGGCTCGGTGCGGTGGCTGACGCGCTGCCGCATGTTGTGCCGAAGAGGATGCGGGCAAGGGTGCCTGCCAGTGGCTTCGGTTTCCAAAATTGCCCCAGAAGGATTTCAAGATGTCCCAGAAAATCGCTCTCGTTACCGGCGCCATGGGTGGTCTCGGCACGGCGATCTGCCAGTCCCTCTCCAAGGACGGTTTCAAGGTCGTCGCCAACTGCCTGCCGAACTTCGAGCAGAAGGACGCCTGGCTGTCCGCCCAGCGTGACCTGGGTTTCGACTTCGCCGCCGCTGAAGGCGATGTCTCGAACTACGAATCGTGTGCCGCCATGGTTGCGAAGATCGAAGCCGAAGTCGGTCCGATCGACGTCCTGGTGAACAACGCCGGCATCACCCGCGACAAGTTCTTCCCCAAGATGGAAAAGGGGCAGTGGGATGCGGTCATCAGCACCAACCTGAACAGCCTGTTCAACGTGACCCATCACGTCTCCGCCAAGATGGCCGAGCGCGGCTGGGGCCGGATCATCAACATCTCCTCGGTGAACGGCGTCAAGGGCCAGGCCGGCCAGACCAACTATTCGGCGGCCAAGGCCGGCGTGCTGGGCTTCACCAAGGCGCTCGCCGCCGAGCTCGCCACCAAGGGCGTGACCGTCAATGCGATCGCTCCGGGCTATATCGGCACCGACATGGTCATGGCGATCCGCGACGACATCCGCCAGGGCATCATCGACACCGTGCCGATGAAGCGCCTCGGCCGTCCGGACGAGATCGGCGACCTGTGCGCCTACCTCGCCTCCGACAAGGCCGCCTACATCACCGGCGCCACCATCAACATCAATGGCGGCCTGCACATGTGCTGATGTTGCAGCGTGCCATGCGCGAAATCACGAAGCCCCGTCGAAGGACGGGGTTTCGTTTTCGCGGCGCGATATAATTTTTCCGTAAAGAGCGAAGACACCGCCGCCGAGGAGATGGAGAGATGCCGGAACAGCAGCGCCTGATCAAGAAATACCCGAACCGCCGTCTGTACGACACGCGCACGAGTTCGTACATCACCCTGGCGGACGTCAAGGAGCTGGTGCTCAACCACGAGCTGTTCCAGGTCTTGGATGCCAAGACCAGCGAGGATCTGACGCGCAGCATCCTGCTGCAGATCATCCTCGAGGAAGAAGCCGGCGGCGCGCCGATGTTCACCAGCGACCTGCTCGCGCACATGATCCGTTTCTACGGCAACGCGATGCAGGGCATGATGGGCAAGTACCTCGAGAGCAACATCAAGGCCTTCACGGAGATGCAGGCCAAGCTGCAGGACCAGGCGCACGCGATCTATGGCGAGAACAGCCCGGTCGGCCAGGACCTGTGGGCGCAGTTCCTCAACTTCCAGGGGCCCGCGCTGCAGAGCATGATGGGCGCCTACGTGGATCAGTCGAAGAAGATGTTCGAGCAGATGCAGAGCCAGCTCGAGAGCCAGACGCGCAACATGTTCACCGGCTTCCAGTTTCCCAACTACGTCAAGCCCGAAGACGGCCCGTCGTCCGCTCCGGCGGCCATGGGCAAGGACGAAGGCAAGAAGTGACCGGATGAGCGCGGACCCGCCGCGCATGTCCGTTTCGACCCGACAGGTTTTCCTCGCATGACCACCTTCAAGACCCCGGACCTGCCGCGCGTCGGCTTCGTTTCCCTCGGCTGCCCGAAGGCGACCGTCGATTCCGAGCACATCCTCACCCGCTTGCGCGCCGAGGGCTACACGATCTCGGGCAGCTATGACGACGCCGACCTGGTGGTCGTCAACACCTGTGGTTTCATCGATGCCGCGGTCGAGGAGTCGCTCGACGCGATCGGCGAGGCGCTGGCCGAGAACGGCAAGGTCATCGTCACCGGCTGCCTGGGCGCCAAGGACGACGTGATCCTGTCCGCGCATCCGCAGGTTCTCGCCGTGACCGGTCCGCACGCGACCGAAGAGGTCATGCACGCGGTGCACAGGCACCTGCCCAAGCCGCACGACCCCTTCACCGACCTCGTGCCGCCGCAGGGCATCCGCCTGACGCCGCAGCACTATGCCTACCTGAAGATTTCCGAAGGCTGCAACCACCGCTGCACCTTCTGCATCATCCCCTCGATGCGTGGCGATCTGGTCAGCCGCCCGATCCACGAGGTGATGCGCGAGGCCGAGGCGCTGGCCGATGCCGGCGTCAAGGAAATCCTCGTGATCTCGCAGGACACCTCGGCCTACGGCGTCGACGTCAAGTACCGCACCGGATTCTGGGGCGGGCGTCCGGTCAAGACGCGGCTGCTCGACCTCGCCAAGGCGCTCGGCGAGCTCGGCATCTGGATCCGGATGCACTACGTCTATCCCTACCCGAGCGTCGACGACCTGATCCCGCTGATGGCCGAGGGCAAGATCCTGCCTTACCTCGATGTGCCCTTCCAGCACGCCAGCCCGCGCATCCTCAAGGCCATGAAGCGCCCGGCCAACGCCGAGAACGTGCTCGAGCGCGTGCGCAAGTGGCGCAGCATCTGCCCCGACCTGACCATCCGCTCGACCTTCATCACCGGCTTCCCCGGCGAGACCGAGGAAGACTTCGAGATGCTGCTGAACTTCCTCGAGGAAGCCCAGCTCGACCGCGTCGGCGCCTTCGCCTATTCCCCGGTGGAAGGCGCAGCGGCCAACGAGCTGCCCGATGCGGTGCCGGAGGAGGTGCGCGAGGAGCGTCGTATGCGCCTGATGGATTTCCAGGAAGACATCTCCACCCAGCGCCTCGAGGCCAAGATCGATCGCGAGATGACCGTGCTCGTCGACGAGGTCGACGAGGAGGGCGCGCTCGCACGTTCGCCGGGCGACGCGCCCGAGATCGACGGCCTGGTCATCATCCCCGACGGCGAAGGCCTGGCACCGGGCGACTTCGTGCGGGTGCGCATCACCGATTGCGATGTGCACGACCTCTACGCCGAGCGCATCGAATAAGGCGCGATCCGGCATGCCGGGGAGGGCGTCGCGGTGAGTGGAGCGAGTGCCCTCGGCGCGGTCGGACTGGCCTGTGCGAAGCCTGCGGGCGACGGGCCGGCGATCGGTCTCGCGCTCGGTAGCGGTGCGGCGCGCGGCTGGGCGCACCTGGGCGTGCTGCAGGAACTCGCGCGCGAAGGCATCGCGCCGCAGATCATCACCGGCTGCTCGATCGGCGCCTTCGTCGGCGCGGCCGCGGCCTCGGGCGACCTCGACAAGCTGGTGCGCTGGGCCGAGACGCTCAAGTGGCAGGACGTGGTTTCGCTGCTCGACGTGTCGCTGCGCGGTGGGCTGATCAAGGGCCAGAAGCTGATCGATTTCTTCGAGCGCAACTTCGTCGATCGTGACTTCACCGAACTCGATCAGCGCTTCGCGTGCGTCGCCACCGAACTGTCCACCGGACGCGAGATCTGGCTGCACGAAGGCAGCGTGTCGGCCGCGGTGCGCGCCTCGATCGCGCTTCCCGGACTGATGACGCCGGTACTGCACCAGGGGCGGATGCTGGTCGACGGCGGGCTGGTCAATCCGGTGCCGGTGTCGCTGTGCCGGGCGATGGGGGCCGACGTGGTGATCGCGGTGGACCTCGGTTCAGACATGGTCGGCCGCGCGTTCCGGCACTCGGCGGTAGAGCCTGCGCCGCTGGAGGAGACCGAGGCCGGATGGACCGAACGCCTGCTATCGCGCTTCGGTTTCGCCGCGGAAGACGGGGCTCCGGCGCCCGCCCGCGTTGCTGACGACAACCTCCCCTCGCTGGTGTCCGTGATCAGCTCCAGCATCAACATCATGCAGGTGCGCATCGCGCGCAGCCGTCTGGCCGGCGAGCCGGCCGACCTGCTGGTCTCGCCGCGCGTGTCCCAGCTCGGCCTGATGGATTACCACCGCGCCGACGAGGCGATCGCCGAGGGCGTGGCCGCGGTTGCGCGGGTCAGGCCGCTGCTGCGCGAGCTGCTCGGCATCGGCAACGAGTGAGGAAGCGATGACGGATTCCCTGGCCGACACGCTGCGGGGCATCGTGGGCGCGGCGCATGTGCTCGATGCTGCGCACGACATGGCGCCCTACCTGAGCGACTGGCGTGGGCGCTACCACGGTCGCGCGCGTGCGGTGGTCCGCCCGCAGGACACCCCGCAACTGGCAGCGGTGGTCGCCGCCTGCGCGGCGGCCGGGGTGCCGATGGTGCCGCAGGGCGGCAATACCGGCCTGTGCGGCGGCGCGACTCCGCTCGCCGACGGCGCCGCGGTGGTGATCAGCCTGGCGCGCATGAGCCGCATCCGTGCGCTCGATACCGACAACGACACCCTCACCGTCGAGGCCGGCTGCACGCTCGCAGCGGTGCAGGAGGCCGCCGCGGCCGCGGGGCGGCTGTTTCCGCTGGCGCTGGCTTCCGAGGGCAGTTGCATGATCGGCGGCAACCTGTCGACCAACGCCGGCGGGGTGCAGGTGCTGCGCTACGGCAATACCCGGGATCTGATCCTCGGCCTCGAGGTGGTGCTTGCGGACGGCCGCGTCTGGGACGGCCTGCGCGGCCTGCGCAAGGACAACACCGGCTACGATCTCAAGCAGCTCTTCATCGGTGCGGAGGGTACGCTCGGCATCGTCTCGGCGGCGGTGCTGAAGCTCTTCCCGGCGATCCGCAGCCGCGCCACCGCGTGGGTGGCGGTGCCCGACCCGGCGGCGGCGGTGCGCCTGCTCGGATTGCTGCGTGCGAACTGCGGCGACCGCGTCAGCGCCTTCGAGATCGTCGGCCGCGCCGCGCTGGAGCTTGTGCTGCAGCACATCCCCGGCGCCCGCGATCCGCTCGCCGGTGCGCCCGCGTGGACTGTGCTCGTCGAGCTGTCCGACCCCGCGAGCGACGCGCCGCTGGAGGCCCAGCTCGAGGCGGCGCTGGCGACGGCGTGCGAACAGGGGCTGGCGAGCGATGCTGCGGTGGCAGCCAGTGTTGCCCAGGCGCAGGCGCTGTGGGCGCTGCGCGAGAACATCTCGGAAGCGCAGCGCATCGAGGGCGTCAGCATCAAGCACGACGTGGCGGTGCCGATGAGCCGGATCGCCGAATTCCTCGAGCGTGCGGGCAGGGCGCTCGCACGGCGCTGGCCGGACGTGCGCGTGGTGGCTTTCGGCCACATCGGCGACGGTAACCTGCACTACAATCTGTCCAAGCCTGTCGCGGACGACAACGTCGCCTTCATCGCACGTACCGGCGAGGTGAATCGGATCGTGCATGATCTGGTGTGCGAACTCGGTGGCTCGATCTCGGCAGAACACGGCCTCGGCCAGCTCAAGCGCGACGAGATCCTGCACTACAAGTCGGCGCTGGAGATCGAGCTGATGCAGCGGATCAAGCAGGCGCTCGATCCACAGGGGTTGATGAACCCGGGCAAGGTGCTCCGTCACGAAGGCGGATGATCAAAAAGACGCAGAAAGACGTTTACAAGCCCGATGAGGCGACCTATAATGCGCGCTCTTCGGTGCAGGGGGTATAGCTCAGCTGGGAGAGCGCTTGCATGGCATGCAAGAGGTCAGCGGTTCGATCCCGCTTACCTCCACCAAATCGAAGTTGATGTGCCGTAGTCCCCATCGTCTAGAGGCCTAGGACACCGCCCTTTCACGGCGATAACCGGGGTTCGAATCCCCGTGGGGACGCCATACAAGGCAGCGCAGCCAATCGGCTGCGAGGCAAATCCGGTGGAAGCCGGAGCAGGTCAGTGCGGAGTGGTAGTTCAGTCGGTTAGAATACCGGCCTGTCACGCCGGGGGTCGCGGGTTCGAGTCCCGTCCACTCCGCCAGTTTCAACCAGAGCCATGCTCTGGAATGTTTCGAAGGTGACAATTCGAAACGCTTGCGGTGGGCTTTTCCGGAAGCTATAATCGCCGCCTCGTTGTGGGGGTATAGCTCAGCTGGGAGAGCGCTTGCATGGCATGCAAGAGGTCAGCGGTTCGATCCCGCTTACCTCCACCAAAAGGTTTATGCAGTAGATAGGCTTGCAGTCCCCATCGTCTAGAGGCCTAGGACACCGCCCTTTCACGGCGATAACCGGGGTTCGAATCCCCGTGGGGACGCCACACAAGGCTGTCCGGCACAAATCGGACAGCAAGACGGCGAAAGCCGCAGCAGGTCAGCGCGGAGTGGTAGTTCAGTCGGTTAGAATACCGGCCTGTCACGCCGGGGGTCGCGGGTTCGAGTCCCGTCCACTCCGCCACCAAAAAGCCCTTTGTCGATCATTCGACAAAGGGCTTTTTTCCATTCCGTCGCCGGTCATCGTGCGATCATCCCCATGTTTTGCTGGAACGGTCTCATCCCGGTGCGACCGCCTGGGTCGGCGCACGCGGTTAATGCTGCGCCTTAGGCATGTCCCGGATCGGCCTGGTACTGGTGCGCGCCGGTCGAATCCGCTAAAGTGCCGCCCATACGCAGCGGTATGGAAGGCTCGTCGTGTCGATCTGCCGCTGCCCGCTTGAACATTGAACGTGCGAAGGAGAGCGAAGACGATGGCTATCGACAAGATCGGTGTGGTGGGTGCAGGCACGATGGGTAACGGAATCGCGCAGGCGCTTGCCGTGGCCGGCTGCGACGTGGTGATGATGGACGTGGGCGAGGCGCAGCTGAAACGTGGTCTCGACACGATCAGTGCCAGCCTCGATCGCCTGATCAAGAAGGAGAAAATGAGCGCCGAGCAGAAGGCGACCGCAATGGCGCACATCTCGACCGCTGGCGCTGTCGCAGGGCTGGCCGAATGCGATCTCGTGATCGAGGCGGCGACCGAGAATGTCGACCTCAAGCTGCGCATCTTCGCCGACCTCGACAAGACGCTGAAGCCCGAGGCGATCCTCGCCAGCAACACCTCCTCGATCTCGATCACGCGCCTGGCTGCGGCCACCCAGCGCCCGGGGCAGGTGATCGGCATGCACTTCTTCAACCCGGTGCCGCTGATGGCGCTGGTGGAGCTGATCAACGGCCTGCAGACCTCTGCGGGTACCTATGCGGCGGTGGAAGAGCTGGCGAAGTCGATCGGCAAGACTCCGATCAAGGTCAAGAACAGCCCCGGCTTCGTGGTCAATCGCATGCTGTGCCCGATGATCAACGAGGCGGTGTTCGCGCTTGGCGAAGGCCTGGCCACGGCGGCCGAGATCGACGAGGCGATGAAGCTCGGCTGCAACCACCCGATCGGCCCGCTCGCCCTGTGCGACCTGATCGGTCTGGATGTGGAACTGGCGGTGATGCAGGTGCTGTACGAAGGTACCAAGGATCCGAAGTACCGTCCGGCGCCGCTGCTGGTGGAGATGCTGGAAGCGGGCTATCTGGGGCGCAAGAGCGGCAAGGGCTTCTTCGAATACCCGGCGAAGTGATCATGGGGCGAGGCCCGGCGCTCCACCCCGGTGCGCCAGGCCGACGCACAAATGCAAACGCCACCTCAGCGGGTGGCGTTTGTGCTTGCAGGCAGCGCTAGGATCAGCCGCGGCCGGTGCGCATCGCGTCGAAGAACTCGGCGTTGCTCTTGGTGGCCTTGACCTTGTCGAGCAGGAATTCCATCGCGTCGATGTCGTCCATGCCGTACAGCAGCTTGCGCAGGATCCACACCTTCTGCAGCACGTCGGACTTGAGCAGGAGCTCTTCGCGGCGGGTGCCGGAGCGGTTGACGTTGATCGCCGGATAGACGCGCTTCTCCGCCATGCGACGGTCGAGGTGGAGCTCCATGTTGCCGGTGCCCTTGAATTCCTCGTAGATCACGTCGTCCATGCGGCTGCCGGTGTCGACCAGCGTGGTGGCGATGATGGTCAGCGAGCCCCCTTCCTCGATGTTGCGCGCCGCACCGAAGAAGCGCTTGGGCTTCTGCAGGGCGTTGGCATCGACACCGCCGGTCAGCACCTTGCCGGAGGCCGGCACCACGGTGTTGTAGGCACGCGCCAGGCGGGTCAGCGAGTCGAGCAGGATCACCACGTCGTACTTGTGCTCGGTCAGGCGCTTGGCCTTCTCGATCACCATCTCGGCGACCTGGACGTGACGGGTGGCCGGCTCGTCGAAGGTGGAGGCCACGACCTCGCCCTTCACCGAACGCAGCATCTCGGTCACTTCCTCCGGACGCTCGTCGATCAGCAGCACGATCAGCTTCACGTCCGGATGGTTGGCCGTGATCGCGTGCGCGATGTGCTGCAGCATGACCGTCTTGCCGCTCTTGGGCGGGGCGACGAGCAGGCCGCGCTGGCCCTTGCCGATCGGCGCGATCATGTCGATGATGCGGCTGGTGACGTTCTCCTCGCCACGGACCTCGCGCTCGAGCTTCAGGCATTCCTGTGGATGCAGGGGCGTGAGGTTCTCGAACAGGATCTTGGTCTTGCACTCTTCCGGCGGCCGACCGTTGATCTTGTCGAGCTTGGTCAGCGCGAAGTAACGTTCGCCATCCTTCGGGATGCGGATCTCGCCCTCGATGGTGTCGCCGGTGCGCAGGTTGAAGCGCCGGATCTGCGAGGGCGAGACGTAGATGTCGTCGGTGCCCGCGAGATACGAGGTGTCGGGAGAGCGCAGGAAGCCGAACCCGTCAGGCAGCACTTCGAGTGCGCCGTCGCCACAGATCGGTTCGCCCCTGCGGGCACGGTTGCGCAGCAGCGCGAAGACGAGTTCCTGCTTGCGCAGTCTGTTCGCACCCTCGACACCGGCGTCCGTCGCCATCTGCAGCAGTTGGCTAACGTGCAGGGCCTTGAGTTCGGACAGGTGAAGCGCGGGCGCGTCGGGATCGCGCGGCGTGGAAGAGCCTTCCTCGCCGCCGTTCTCGACGTCGAACAGATCGTTTTCGGTCTGCGGATTCTGGGGGGAATTGCCGTCCCGGTTGCGCGCGCCGCGGCGACGGGCGCGCGAGGAACCGCGGGAACGGGCCGGAGCCTGGTCCGGCTTAGATGTTGCTGTCAATGAAGGCGGTCAGTTGAGATTTGGAAAGGGCGCCCACTTTGGTCGCCTCGACGTTGCCGCCCTTGAACAGCATCAGCGTCGGAATGCCGCGGATGCCGTATTTGGCGGGCGTTTCCTGATTTTCGTCGATGTTGAGCTTGGCGACCTTGAGCTTGCCGGCGTATTCCTTGGCGACGTCGTCAAGGATGGGGGCGATCATCTTGCAGGGACCGCACCATTCGGCCCAGTAATCGACCAGCACCGGGGTCTGGGACTGAAGCACTTCGGTTTCGAAGTTGCCGTCGGTCACATAGTGGATATGCTCGCTCATGATTCCTCACGTAAGGGCTAGCGGAGATGGACGAAAGTCGAGGACTTCGTTGTGTGGTGTTGCGTGAGTGGGGAGGGTGGGAGCCTGGAAACGCGCCGCGGGGGAAGGCGGGTGCGGCGGGGTCGGGCTGCCCGGCGGAAGGAGGGATCCTTCCGTGAAGAAATTTTGACGCAACTTATGCGAAGCAGCCGCCGCCGTCAAGGGAATCCGCTGTGGCCAGGCGGCGCGCGCGCGCGAACGTGGCAAAAAAGCAAACGTGTGGACTATATTCTCGACCTTGAGTGTGGCCGCCGCGAGCGGTTCGCGAGCCCCGCAATTGGAGACCTGCAATGACCTACGTCGTGACCGAGAGCTGTATCCGCTGCAAATACACCGACTGTGTGGACGTTTGTCCGGTCGACTGTTTTCGCGAGGGACCGAACTTCCTGGTGATCGATCCGGAAGAGTGCATCGACTGCACGCTGTGCGTCGCCGAATGTCCCGTCGAGGCGATTTTCGCCGAGGACGACGTGCCTCAGGACCAGCAGCACTTCATCGCGCTCAATGCCGAACTCTCCAAGGTGTGGAAGCCGATCGTCGAGCGCAAGGAGCCGCTGCCGGATGCGGAGGAGTGGGCCAAGGTGAAGGACAAGCTGGACAAGCTCGAGCGCTGACTGGGGTTAACGCCCACGGCTGGCGGCTTTGCGGCCCTTGGGCGATGCACTAAGATGGTGTCCGGCTTGAATATCCAAATCGACACGGCACGGAGATCGACATGCTGGTAAGCGAGATTCTCGCGATCAAGGGCAAGGTGTTATTCACCATCGCGCCGAACAGAAGCATCGCCGAAGCGGTCGAGATCATGAACGAGCAGGACGTCGGCTCGCTGGTCGTGTTCTCGCGCGGGGCGATGGTCGGCATGCTGACCTTCCGTCAGGTGCTGCAGGCGGTGCAGAAGGGTGGGGCGGACTGGCAGGCGCTCACCGTAGAGGACGTGATGCTGCGCGATCCGCTCACTGCCGCGCCCGGCATGGAGATGGACGAACTGCGTCGGCTGATGGTCGAGCACCATCAGCGCTACCTGCCGGTGATGGAGGACCACACGCTGCTTGGTGTGGTCAGCTTCCACGACGTGGCCAAGGCGGTGCTCGAGGAACAGAGCTTCGAGAACCGCATGCTCAAGAACTACATCCGCAACTGGCCGGCGAGCGAGGACGAAGAACGGTAAGCGGGGCCGGGGCAATTCCCGGTACGCGGCGGCCAGGCCGTCGCACCTCCATGGACGGGAGAGTCACGCCCGTCTGGTCGACGCCGCCGCACACAAGAGCGGCGCGACCCGGTTGGAATGAGGGACGGGTCGTGTGGCCCGTCCGACGCCTCGGGAGGGCGGAGCCGGCTGGCTGGAAGGCCGCCGGCGGTATTTCCAGCAACAGGAGGAGGCAACGTGGAAAAAATCTGGCTGAAAAGCTACCCCCCCGGTGTCCCGGCGGAGATCGACGTCAACGAATTCCGCTCGCTCGGGGAGCTCTTCGAGCGCAGTGTCCGGCGCTTCGCCGACAAGACGGCCTACGTCTGCATGGGCAAGTCGATCACCTATGCG
The DNA here is from genome assembly GCF_029223545.1 of Thauera sp. GDN1. NCBI lineage: Bacteria > Pseudomonadati > Pseudomonadota > Betaproteobacteria > Rhodocyclales > Zoogloeaceae > Thauera > Thauera sp. GDN1. Next base: position 1,393,775 of record NZ_CP097870.1, read on the forward strand.
GAACTCGATACGCTGAGCGCGCGTTTCGGCGCCTTCCTGCAGGGCGAGCTCGGCCTGCCCAAGGGCACGCGCGTCGCACTGATGATGCCGAACGTGCTGCAGTATCCGATCGCGCTGTTCGGCGCCCTGCGCGCGGGCTACACGATCGTCAACGTCAATCCGCTCTACACCGCACGCGAGCTCGAGCACCAGCTCGCGGACGCCGGCGCCGAAGCGATCGTCATCCTCGAGAACTTCGCCCATACGCTCGAGCACGTGCGTGCGCAGGTGCCGATCAGGCACGTAATCGTCACCAGCCTGGGCGAGATGCTGGGCTTTCCCAAGGGCGCGATCGTCAACTTCGTCGTGCGCCGGGTGCGCAAGCTGGTGCCGGCGTGGCGGCTCGAGGGGCATCTGTCCTTCACCGAAGCCTTGCGCCGCGGTGCCGGCCACGCGCTGCAGCCGGTCGAGATCGGCCATGAAGACATGGCCTTCCTGCAATACACCGGCGGCACCACCGGGGTGGCCAAGGGCGCGATCCTCACCCATCGCAACATCGTCGCCAACCTGCAGCAGGCGCACGCATGGATCTCGGCCAGCGTCGGTGAAGGGCGCGAGATCATCATCACCGCGCTGCCGCTGTATCACATCTTCTCGCTGACCGCGAACTGCCTGACCTTCCTGAAGATCGGCGCGACCAACGTGCTGATCCCCAATCCGCGCGACATCCCGGGCTTCGTCAAGGAGCTGTCCAGGCATCGTTTCACCGCGATCACCGGCGTGAATACCCTGTTCAACGCACTGGTGAACAATCCGGATTTCGCCAGGCTCGATTTCTCCTCGCTGCGCGTCGCGCTCGGCGGCGGCATGGCGGTGCAGCAGGCGGTCGCCGAGAAATGGAAGAAGATCACCGGCGTGCAGCTGATCGAGGCCTACGGCCTGACCGAGACCTCCCCGGCGGTCACCATCAACCCGCTCGATCTCGAGGCCTTCAATCATTCGATCGGTCTGCCGGTGTCGTCCACCGAGGTCAGCATCCGCGACGACAACGGCGCCGAGCAGCCGATCGGCCAGCGCGGCGAGCTGTGCGTGCGCGGACCGCAGGTCACCCCGGGCTACTGGAACCGCCCCGAGGAGACCGCCCGCATCTTCACCACCGACGGCTTCCTGCGCACCGGCGACATCGCGGTGATCGACGACAAGGGGTTCGTCACCCTGGTCGACCGCAAGAAGGACATGATCCTGGTGTCCGGCTTCAACGTCTATCCGAACGAGGTCGAGGACGTCGTCGCCAGCCATCCGGGCGTGCTCGAGGTGGCGGCGATCGGCGTGCCGGACGAGCGCAGCGGGGAGGCGGTGAAGATCTTCGTCGTGCGCAAGGACCCTGCGCTGACTGCGGAGGTCCTGATCGCCCATTGCCGCGAGAACCTGACCGGCTACAAGGTGCCGCACCACGTCGAGTTCCGCGACGAGCTGCCCAAGAGCAATGTCGGCAAGATCCTGCGCCGCGAGCTGCGCGAGCACTGAAACGCCGTTGCACGAAAAAGATTCTTGTGCGTCGCACAGTTTCGTGATTAAACTCGCGGTCACGTAATCAACCGCTTTCGCTCGAACACCGATTCATGTTCCGTTCCGCCCAGTCGGCCGTCGTGTCCGCAGTCGTCGTAGTACGCGTAGTAGGCGTAGGCATGCACGCGTCGTAACGGGACAAGAAGCACTCGAGCACAGGAATCTCAAACCCCCGTCGGCGCGCAAGCCCGACGGGGGTTTTGTTTTGTGTGCCCGCCGGTCTGCCACCGAATCCGAAACCAAGGAGAGCAACATGAAGCAAATGACCGGCGCGCAATTGATGGTGCGCCTTCTCGAGCGCCAGGGCGTGCGCACCATCGCCGGCATTCCCGGCGGCGCCATCCTGCCGTTCTACGACGCGCTGTCGGGCAGCGACACGATCCGTCACGTGCTGGCCCGCCACGAGCAGGGCGCCGGCTTCATGGCCCAGGGCATGGCGCGCGTCTCCGGCGTGCCGCAGGTGTGCATCGCCTCCAGCGGGCCGGGCGCGACCAACCTGGTCACCGCGATCGCCGACGCCTGCCTGGATTCGATCCCGATGGTGATCATCACCGGTCAGGTGCCGCAGGCCATGATCGGCACCGACGCTTTCCAGGAAGTCGACATCTACGGCATCACCGTGCCGATCACCAAGCACAACTTCCTGGTGCGCTCGGCGCAGGAACTGCTGGAGGTCGTGCCCGATGCCTTCCGCATCGCCATGTCCGGCCGCCCCGGCCCGGTGCTGATCGACGTGCCCAAGGACGTGCAGAACCAGCTCATCGCGGTCGATGAGCTCGAGTTGCCGCCGCCCGCGGTGGCCGACCCGGCGCCGCAGCTCGACATGGCGGCGGTCGAACTGGCCGCGAAGATGATCAACGAGGCCGAGCAGCCGGTGCTCTATCTCGGTGGCGGCGTGATCGCCTCCGGTGCGGCCCCACTGGCGGTGCAGCTCGCCGAGGAGGGCGGGCTGCCGACCACGATGACGCTGATGGCGCTCGGCGCGATGCCGATCGACCATCCGCTGTCGATCGGCATGCTCGGCATGCACGGCGCGCGCTACACCAACTTCGTGCTCGAGGAAGCCGACGTCCTGGTGTGCGTGGGCGCGCGCTTCGACGACCGCGCGATCGGCCGTGCGGCGCAGTTCTGCCCGAACGCGAAGATCGTGCATATCGACATCGACCGTTCCGAGCTGCACAAGATCAAGAACGCCCACGTCGCCATCCACGCCGACGTCGAATGCGCGCTCGAGGCGCTGCTGCCGCGCGTGAAGGTGGCGCTGCGCAAGCGCTGGCTGTCGCATGTGGACAGCCTGAAGACCCGCTTCCCGATGCAGTTCCCCGGCGAGGACGATCCGCGCACCCATTACGGCCTGATCCAGGCGGTGGCGAGCGCGCTCGACGACGAGGCGGTCATCGCCACCGACGTCGGTCAGCACCAGATGTGGGTTGCGCAGGCCTACCCCTTCCGTCGTCCGCGCCAGTGGCTGACCTCCGGCGGCCTGGGCACGATGGGCTTCGGCCTGCCCACCGCGATCGGCGCCGCGCTCGCCGAGCCCGATCGCACCGTGGTGTGCTTCACCGGCGACGGCAGCTTCAAGATGAACATCCAGGAGCTCGCGACGCTGGCCGAGGAGGGCCTCAACGTCAAGATCGTGCTGATGAACAACAACGCGCTCGGCCTGGTGTACCAGCAGCAGACGCTGTTCTACGGCAAGCGCCTGTTCGCCTCGAAATACCGCACCGAGCCCGACTTCGTGAAGATCGCCGAGGGCTTCGGCGTTCCCGCGCTCGATCTGGACAAGACCGACAACCCGCGCGCCGCGCTCGCCGAGGCTTTGAACGCGCCGGGACCGTGCCTGATCCACGCGACGATCGATCGCGAGCAATTCGTCTATCCCATGGTGCCGCCGGGTGCCGCCAACACCGAAATGATCGGAGGCTGATGATGATCGAACAGGTTGCCGACCCCCTGCCGCAAGCCGGCTACGCCAAGGTCGTTCTGGAACTGGATGTGAACAACCACCCCGGGGTGATGAGCCACATCTGCAATCTCTTCGCGCGCCGCGCGTTCAACGTCGAGGGCATCCTGTGCATGCCGGTCTCCGACGGCAAGCGCTCGCGCATCTGGCTGCTGGTGTTCGAGGACCAGCGCCTCGAGCAGATGGTGCGTCAGGTCGAGAAGCTCGAGGATGTGCTCAACGTGCGCCGGCACGGCGCCGAGCACGAGGTCTTCGAGCGCCTCGAGGGCTTCTTCCACTAAGCGACGGGCGCGGGGCCCGTTCGCCTGGACGAACCAGGCGCGGGCTGAAGGGGACGAGGTGTGCGTGCTAGACTCGCGCCCCGTCCCCGTTCATTCCAGCTGCCTCGCGCAGCGTGCGCGCGCGCCGGCCGGCCGCGACCCGCTGCGAGGGCGAAAAGAGAGACATCCATGTCCGGCAACACCATCGGCACGCTGTTCACAGTCACCTCCTTCGGCGAATCCCACGGCCCGGCTATCGGTTGCGTGGTCGATGGCTGTCCGCCGGGACTGGCGATCTGCGCGGCCGACATCCAGGCCGAGCTCGACCGCCGCAAGCCGGGCACCTCGCGTCACGTGACCCAGCGCCGCGAGCCGGACGAGGTCGAGATCCTGTCCGGCGTGTTCGAGGGCGTCACCACCGGCACGCCGATCGCGCTGCTGATCCGCAACCAGGACCAGCGCAGCAAGGACTACGGCAACATCGCCGACACCTTCCGCCCCGGCCACGCCGACTACGCCTACCTGCAGAAGTACGGCCTGCGCGATCATCGCGGCGGCGGGCGCTCGTCCGCACGCGAGACCGCAGTGCGGGTGGCGGCGGGGGCGATCGCCAAGAAGTGGCTGAAGGAGCGCTACGGCATCGTGATCCGTGCGTGCATGACCGCGCTCGGTCCGATCGAGATTCCCTTCGTGTCCTGGGACGAGGTCGACCGCAACCCCTTCTTCGCGCCCAACGCCGCGATCGTTCCGCAGCTCGAGGCCTACATGGACGAGCTGCGCAAGTCGGGCGATTCCATCGGCGCGCGCATCGACGTCGTCGCCAGCGGCGTGCCGGTGGGCTGGGGCGAGCCGGTGTACGGGCGTCTGGACGCCGACATCGCCTATGCGATGATGGGCATCAACGCGGTCAAGGGCGTCGAGATCGGCGCCGGCTTCGCCGCGGTCGCCCAGCGCGGCACCGAGCATGGTGACGAGATGACGCCCGAGGGCTTCCTGTCCAACCACGCCGGCGGCGTGCTCGGCGGGATTTCCACCGGGCAGGACATCATCGCCAGCATCGCGATCAAACCCACCTCCAGCATCCGCCTCGACCGCCGTTCGATCGATCGCGCCGGCAATCCGGTGATCGTCAATACCCACGGCCGCCACGATCCCTGCGTCGGCATCCGTGCCACGCCGATCGCCGAGTCCATGCTCGCGCTGGTGCTGATCGACCACGCGCTGCGCCATCGCGCCCAGTGCGGCGACGTGCGCACCGAGACACCGCGCATCCCCGCGCTCGCCCCGACGGGCAGCCAGCGCCTGCCGTCGCCGCGCTGACCCCATGCGGGGAGAGGGCTACGCCGACCGCAGCGGTGAGATCCATCGCGTCGGCGGTCTGACCCCGCCCGCACGCGGCCGGCGCTGAGGTGCGCCGGATGCTTCCCTACTGGCGCCTGTCGGCCTACTACTTCTTCTACTTCGCCTTCGTCGGCGCGTTCTCGCCCTACTTCACGCTCTACCTGCAGTCGATCGAGCTGTCCGCGACCGACATCGCGCTGCTGATGTCGCTGATGCAGCTGATGCGCGTGCTGGCCCCCAATCTGTGGGGTTGGCTGGCAGAGAAGCTCGGCCTGCGCATCGCCATCGTGCGCCTGTCCGCACTCGCCAGCCTGGCGGGATTCTCGGTCTTCTTCCTGACAACCGACTTCGCCGGGCTGTTCGCGGCGATGGCGCTGATGGCCTTCTTCTGGAGTGCCGCGCTGCCGCTGATCGAGGGCCTGACCTTCGCCCATCTCGGCGACGCGGCGCACCGCTATGGCAGCATCCGGGTGTGGGGCTCGGTGGGCTTCATCATCGCGGTGCTCGGGCTCGGCCATGCGCTCGATTTCCTGCCGATCACCGCCGTGCTGTGGGTGATCGCCGCGATCCTCGGCGGCATCGTGCTGTGCGGCCTCGTCGTCCCCGAGGCGCCGCGACCGCCCGCACACCGGCAGGCGGCGAGCTTCGGCGACACCCTGCGCCGGCCGGAGGTGCAGGCGCTGCTCGGCGCCTGCTTCCTGATGTCGGCGGCGCACGGTGCGCTGTACGTCTTCTATTCGATCTTCCTGGTCGACATCGGCTACGACAAGGCGCTGGTGGGCTGGATGTGGGCGCTGGGCGTGCTGGCCGAGATCGGAGTGTTCATGCTGATGCCGCGCATCGGCCAGCGTTTCTCGCTGCGCGCGATCCTGCTGTTCGCGTTCGCCTGTGCGGTGGTGCGCTTCCTGATGATCGGCTGGGGCGCGGGCAGCCTGGCGGTGCTGGTCCTGGCGCAGCTGCTGCACGGGGCGACCTTCGGCGCTTATCATGCGGCGGCCATCGGGGTGGTGAACCAGTGGTTCCCGGGCGCGCTGCAGTCGCGCGGACAGGCGCTCTACGGCAGCCTCTCGTTCGGCGCGGGCGGAATGCTGGGCGGCCTGCTCAGCGGTTACACCTGGGAAAGCCTTGGTGCCGCGTGGACGTATACGATCGGATCCGGATTCGCCCTCGCCGGTCTCGCCTGGCTGCTGTTCGGCTGGCGCGGCCGTGACCGCGACGAGGGGCCGGTGATGGGCGCGGATCCGTCGAGTTGAGGAGATGCAGAACATGAAACGAATCCGGAAGCTTGCCATGCCGGCGCTGATCGCTGGCTCGATCACCGCCGCCTGCCAGACCGTGCAGACCACCCAGTCCGGTGCCGTCGGCGTGCAGCGCTCGCAACTGATGATGGTGTCGGCGCAGGAGGTCGAGCAGGCCTCGAACCAGCAGTACCAGCAGATGCTCGCCGAGGCACGAAAGAACAACGCCCTCGATCGCGATCCCGCCACCGTGCAGCGCGTGCGCCGGATCGTCTCGCGCCTGACCGCGCAGGCCGGCGCCTTCCGTCCGGATGCGCTGTCTTGGGCGTGGGAGGTGCATGTATTCAGCTCCAACGAGCTCAACGCCTGGTGCATGGCGGGCGGCAAGATGGCGATCTATACCGGCCTGATCGATCGGCTCAAGCTGAGCGACGACGAGATCGCCGCGGTCATGGGCCACGAGATCGCCCACGCGCTGCGCGAGCACGCGCGCGAGCAGGTGTCGAAGTCGATGGCGACCGGCATCGGGCTTTCGGTCGCGGGCGCCTTGCTGGGTGTGGGGCAGGCGGGGCAGAGCCTGATGAACACCGTCGCCAAGGTCACCTTCGAGCTGCCCAACTCGCGCGAGCACGAGACCGAGGCCGACCGCATGGGCGTGGAGCTGGCCGCGCGCGCCGGCTACGATCCTCGCGCCGCGGTCACGTTGTGGGACAAGATGGCCGGCCAGTCGGCCGGGGCGCCGCCGCAGTGGCTGTCCACCCACCCCTCGCACGCCAACCGCCAGCGCGATCTCGCCGAGTACGCCGCGCGCGTGATGCCGCTGTATCAGGGCGCGCGGCGCTGAGATCGGGTGTGCTGTTCAGTTTTGCAGCCTTTGTGAAATAATCGATTTCTTTTTCTGACGCGGAATCACCGGGATGCAAGCTCGCACGCTGTACGAAAAGCTCTGGTCCAGTCATGTCGTCCACCAGGAAGCCGACGGCACGGCGCTGATCTACATCGACCGCCACCTGGTCCATGAAGTGACCAGCCCGCAGGCCTTCGAGGGCCTCAAGCTGGCTGGGCGCAAGCCGTGGCGGATCGGCTCGATCGTCGCCACCGCCGACCACAACACGCCCACCGACCACTGGGACCTCGGCATCCAGGACCCGGTGTCGCGCCAGCAGGTCGAGACGCTGGACGCCAACATCCGCGAGGTCGGCTCGCTCGCCTACTTCCCGTTCAAGGACGAACGCCAGGGCATCGTGCACGTGATCGGCCCTGAGAGCGGCGCCACGCTGCCGGGCATGACCGTGGTCTGCGGCGACTCGCACACCTCCACCCATGGCGCCTTCGGCTGTCTGGCGCACGGCATCGGCACCTCCGAGGTCGAGCACGTGCTCGCCACCCAGTGCCTGCTGCAGAAGAAGTCGAAGACCATGCTGATCAAGGTCGACGGCCAGCTCGGCCGCGGCGTCACCGCCAAGGACGTGGTGCTCGCCATCATCGGCAAGATCGGCACTGCCGGCGGCACCGGCTACGCGGTGGAGTTCGGCGGCAGCGCGATCCGCGCGCTGTCGATGGAAGGCCGGATGACGATCTGCAACATGGCGATCGAGGCCGGCGCCCGTGCCGGCATGGTCGGCGTGGACGAGACCACCATCGCCTACCTCGAGGACCGTCCGTTCTCGCCCAGGGGCGAGGCTTGGGACAAGGCGGTCGACTACTGGCGCACGCTGCACAGCGACGAGGGGGCGCAGTTCGACAAGGTCGTCGAGCTCGAGGCCGAGGACATCCTGCCGCAGGTCACCTGGGGTACCTCGCCGGAGATGGTCACCACCGTCGACGGTCGCGTGCCCGATCCCGCTGCGGTCAGCGACCCGGTGCGCCGCGAGGGCGTCGAGCGCGCGCTCAAGTACATGGGCCTTACGGCCAACACCCCGATCACCGACATCAACGTGGACCAGGTCTTCATCGGCTCGTGCACCAACTCGCGCATCGAGGACCTGCGCGAAGCCGCCGCGGTGGCCAAGGGGCGCAAGAAGGCGGCCAACGTCAGGCGCGTGCTGGTGGTGCCGGGCTCCGGCCTGGTCAAGCGTCAGGCCGAGGCCGAAGGCCTGCACGAGATCTTCCTCGCCGCCGGGTTCGAGTGGCGCGAGCCGGGCTGTTCGATGTGCCTGGCGATGAACGCCGACCGCCTCGAGCCGGGCGAGCGCTGCGCCTCGACCTCGAACCGCAACTTCGAGGGCCGGCAGGGCGCGGGTGGTCGCACCCACCTGGTGAGCCCGGCGATGGCTGCCGCGGCCGCGGTGGCCGGCCATTTCGTCGACGTGCGCACGCTGGGCTGACGGTGCGAGGCTCGCACATGAAAAGACTCGCAGTGCTTCTTGCCACCGTGCTCGCCGGCCTTGCCGGCGGTGCCTGCAACACGGTGCACGGCATCGGGCAGGACATCTCGGCCACCGGCGAAATCATCCAGAAGGCAGTGAAATAAATGAACCCGTTTACCGTTCTCGACGGCCTGGTCGCTCCGCTCGACCGCGCCAACGTCGACACCGACGCGATCATCCCCAAGCAGTTCTTGAAGTCGATCAAGCGCAGCGGCTTCGGCCCCAACGCCTTCGACGAGTGGCGCTACCTCGACGTCGGTCAGCCCGGCCAGGACTGCAGCACGCGTCCGCTGAATCCGGACTTCGTGCTCAACCAGGCGCGCTACCAGGGCGCGCAGATCCTGCTCACGCGCGACAACTTCGGCTGCGGCAGCTCGCGCGAGCATGCGCCGTGGGCGCTGGAGGACTACGGCTTCCGTGTGCTGATCGGGCCGAGCTTCGCCGACATCTTCTTCAACAACAGCTTCAAGAACGGCCTCCTGCCGATCAAGCTGGATGCGGTCGAAGTCGACGAACTGTTCCGCCAGTGCGAGGCCAACCCGGGCTATCGCCTGAAGGTCGATCTCGCGGCGCAGACCATCACCCGCCCGGACGGCAAGGCGATCGCCTTCGACATCGACCCCTTCCGCAAGGAATGCCTGCTCAACGGCTGGGACGACATCGGCCTGACCCTGCGCCACGCCGACAGGATCCGCGCGTTCGAAGACAAGCGCCGCGCCGAACACCCGTATTACTTTGCCTGAGCCAGGATGGCTCACCGAACCAAGGAAGACGATTCGATGAAGATTTGCGTGCTGCCGGGTGACGGCATCGGTCCCGAGATCACGGCGGAAGCCGTGCGTGTGCTCGACGCGCTCGACCTCAAGCTGGAGATGGAGGAGGCGCTGATCGGCGGTTGCGCGGTGGACGCCACCGGTACGCCCTATCCCGAAGCCACCCAGAAGCTCGCGCGTGAAGCCGACGCGCTGCTGCTCGGCGCCGTCGGCGGCCCGAAGTGGGACACCCTGCCGCGCGAGCAGCGCCCCGAGCGCGGCCTGCTCGGCATCCGCAAGGACCTCGGCCTGTTCGCCAACCTGCGTCCCGCCATCCTGTATCCGGAGCTGGCCAATGCCTCCTCGCTGAAGCCCGAGATCGTCGCCGGCCTGGACATCCTGATCGTGCGCGAGCTCACCGGCGACATCTACTTCGGCCAGCCGCGCGGCATCGAGACGCGCGAGGTCGATGGCACCCGGCAGCGCGTGGGCTGGAACACCATGATCTACGCCGAGTACGAGATCCGTCGCATCCTCAAGGTGGCCTTCGAGGCGGCGATGAAGCGCGGCAAGCGCCTGTGCTCGGTCGACAAGATGAACGTGCTCGAGACCACCCAGCTGTGGCGCGACATCGCGATCGAGGTCAGCAAGGACTTCCCAGAGGTCGAGCTCACCCACATGCTGGTTGACAACGCCGCGATGCAGCTCGTGCGCGCGCCTAAGCAGTTCGACGTGATGGTCACCGGCAACATGTTCGGAGACATCCTGTCCGACGAGGCCTCGATGCTCACCGGCTCGATCGGCATGCTGCCCTCGGCCTCGCTCGACGCCAACAACAAGGGCCTGTACGAGCCCTCGCACGGCTCGGCGCCCGACATCGCCGGCAAGGGTGTCGCCAACCCGCTCGCCACCATCCTGTCGGCGGCGATGATGCTGCGCTATACCTTCAATCAGGAAGCTGCCGCGCAGCGCATCGAGAACGCGGTCAAGAAGGTGCTGGCGCAGGGCTGTCGCACCGGCGACATCTACGAGCCGGGCACGAAGCGGGTCGGCACGCGCGAGATGGGCGACGCGGTGCTCGCGGCCCTGTAAGCTGTTGCCTGCGCAGGATTTTTTCGAAGTACGTCTTTGTTGAGAGTGATGAACATGAATCGAGTCGGTCTGGTTGGCTGGCGTGGCATGGTCGGTTCCGTGCTGATGCAGCGGATGGTGGAAGAGGGCGACTTCGCCTTCATCGAGCCGGTGTATTTCTCCACCTCCAACGCCGGTGGCAAGGCGCCGTCCTTCGGCGGCAAGGAAGCGGCCGCGCCGCTGCAGGACGCGATGAACATCGATGCGCTGAAGTCCTGCGACATCGTGATCACCTGCCAGGGCGGCGACTACACCAAGGAAGTCTTCCCCAAGCTGCGCGCCACCGGGTGGAATGGCCACTGGATCGACGCCGCCAGCGCGTTGCGCATGAACGACGACGCGGTGATCATCCTCGACCCGGTCAACCGCAACGTCATCGATGCCGCGCTCGCCAAGGGCGGCCGCAACTGGATCGGCGGCAACTGCACCGTGTCGCTGATGCTGATGGGCCTGGGCGGCCTGTTCAGGCACGGCCTGGTGGAGTGGATCTCGGCGATGACCTACCAGGCCGCCTCCGGCGCCGGCGCGCAGAACATGCGAGAACTGATCAGCCAGATGGGCACCATCCACGACTCGGTCAAGGATTTGCTCGCCGACCCGGCCTCGGCCATCCTCGAGATCGACCGCAAGGTTGCCGAGACCATGCGCTCGGACGCCTTCCCGAAGAAGAACTTCCGCAACACCCCGCTCGCCGGCAGCCTGATCCCGTGGATCGACGTCCCGGTCGAGAACGGCCAGAGCAAGGAGGAATGGAAGGGCGGCGCCGAGTGCAACAAGATCCTCGGCAATCCGGCCTTCCGCAGCCCGGGCTCGATCCCGATCGACGGCCTGTGCGTGCGCATCGGTGCGATGCGTTGCCATTCGCAGGCGCTGACCATCAAGTTGAAGAAGGACGTGCCGCTCGACGAGGTCAGCGACATCATCGCCGGCGCCAACGACTGGGTGAAGGTCGTGCCCAACGATCGCGAGACCACCGAGCGCGAACTGACCCCGACCGCCGTCACCGGCACGCTGACCGTCCCGGTCGGCCGCCTGCACAAGATGGCGATGGGCCCCGAGTACCTCGGCGCCTTCACCGTCGGCGACCAGCTGCTGTGGGGCGCCGCCGAGCCGCTGCGCCGCATGCTGCGCATCCTGCTCGAGCGTTGAGTCTTTCGCTCGCATCGAGACAAAAGGGGGCTTCGGCCCCCTTTTTTTCGGTCTGGTCGTGGCGTCGGCGGTAATTCGTCACGCAGGACGCATGCGAATCAGGCCCGACTAATGCGGCTGGCGTCGGGAAATGCTAGATTCCGTGGCCGAACAGGGATCTCCGTCCCTTGCCGTACTGCTCAGTTCCGGGGGGAACGCGGTTTGAAATCGAACATGACAACGTCGCTCCGAGCCTCGCTGCTCGCCCTTTCCATCGCCGCGTTCCCGCTCTCCGCGCAAGCGGCGGGCCTGGGGCAGATCAACGTCTATAGCGGCCTCGGTCAGCCGCTGCGCGCAGAGATCCAGATCAGCGCCACCCCGCAGGAGCTGCAGTCCTTGAGCGCGCGCATCGCTTCCGCCGATGCGTTCCGGCAGGCGAACCTCAGCTATGGCGGCGCGGTCAGCGCCATCCGCGTCAGCGTAGACACCCGCGCTTCCCGTCCGGTGATCCGCCTCTCCAGCGACCGCCCGATCAACGATCCCTTCGTCGACCTGCTGGTCGAACTCAACTGGGCGACCGGTCGGATGGTGCGCGAGTACACCTTCCTGCTCGATCCGGTCGACATCGCTGCGCTGCGTCCGCTCTCCGCAGCGGTCGATACGCCGGCGGCGCCTCCCGTCGCGCGGCCCATCGCCAGCCGGGCTCAGCCCGCCCGCAGTGCGCCCGCGGCACGTGCGGTTCCGGAAAGCTACACCGTGCGCCGCGGCGACACCATGCACCGCATCGCCACCGCCAATGCCCATGCGGGCACGACGCTCGACCAGATGCTGGTCGCGCTCCTGCGCGCAAATCCCAAGGCCTTCGACGGCGGCAACATCAACCGCCTGCGCGCCGGTTCGGTGCTGAGCGTGCCGTCCGCCGACACGGTCAAGGCAATCGAGAGGGCCGAGGCGCGTCGCGAATTGCGCGCCCAGGCGGCCGATTTCGAAGCCTACCGTCGCGGCCTCGCGACTGCGGCCAGCACTCGGACGCCGGTCCAGCCTGCCGAGGCGGCGCAGGAAAGCGCCGGCAGGATCGTGCCGAAGGTGGACGAGCCTGCCCCGGCGACCGAGTCCGGCGACCAGGTCAAGGTCTCGCGCAGCGACAGTGGCGAGGACGCCGGGGCCGAGGCTCGTCTGCACGCCCTCGAGGAGGAGCTCACCAGCCGTTCGAAGTCGCTCGAGGAAGCCAATGAACGACTGGTGCAACTGGAGCGCAGCATTCGCGATCTGCAGCGTTTGCTCGAAGTGCAGAGCGGCACCATGGGGCAGTTGCAGGCCGGTGCCGGTGGCGCGGTTCCGGCCGCTCCGGCCGTCGTGACCGAGCAGGCCGCTGGCGAAGCAGCGAAGACGGGCGAGGCGACGGCGCCGGCCGCCGTGGCCGTGCCTTCAGCGCCGCCGGCGGCAACTGCACAGCCCGCGCCTGTCACGGCTCCGGCCCCGCGCCCCGCGCCGGTCGAGGCTCCGCCTGCGCAGGCCGGCTTCGTCGACGCCATGCTCGAGGATCCCGCCGTGCTCGCGGGCGGAGGCGGCATCCTCGCCCTCCTTCTTGCCTATGCGGGCTTCAAGTCACGTCAGCGCCGCAAGGAGGCCGAAGTCGAGGCGGCCGAGGCCGAGCTCGCCGCGTCGGAGGACGGCGTCGCAGGTCAGGGCGTGTTCTCGGGCACCGGCGGACAGAGCGTCGACACCGGTGCGATGAGCATCATGCACACCGATTTCGGCCAGACCGGGCTGTCCTCGATCGATACCGACGAGGGGGTCGATCCGGTCGCCGAGGCGGATGTCTATATGGCCTACGGTCGCGACGTGCAGGCCGAGGAGATCCTGCAGGACGCGCTGAAGGCCGACCCTGGGCGGGCGGCGATCTATGTGAAGTTGCTCGAGATCCATGCCCAGCGCAAGAACGGTCGCCAGTTCGAGGCGGTTGCGAGCGAGCTGTTCGCGCGCACCGGCGGGCAGGGCCGGGAGTGGGACAAGGCGGCTGCGCTGGGGCGCAAGCTCGATCCGGACAACCCGCTCTATGCCGCCGGGCGCGAGCCGTCCGCCGCCACGACGCAGCCGTCGTCCGCTGCCGGGACGCTCGCCGCCGCGGGCGCGGTGGCTGCAGGCGCGATGGCGAGTGCCTCGGCAGTTGCTGCCCCGGTCGCACCCGCGCCAGCGGACGAGCCGGCCAGCGCGGAGGAGGAGCCCAGGCTCGAGCTCTCGGCGCTCGATTTCACGACGGCCGGGCACGCCGAGCCCACCCCGCTGCCGCTGGCTGAAACCGGGCGTTCGCCCGCCGAGCCGATCCGCAGCGGTGCCGAAGTAGCGCCCGTGGTCGAACCGGTGGCCGCGGCTGAGGTGGTCGAGGACGCGCCTGTCGACGACTGGGCGGTGGATGTGGGTACGCTCGACTTCGAACTCGATTTCAACGAGCAGGCGTCTTCGGACGCCGCGCCCGGCGAGTCGGCGGAGGCCGCCGAGCCGGCCTTCGAGCTCGATCTGACCGCCGAGGCCTCGGCGGCCCCGGCAGAGGAACAGGGCGTGGCCAGCATGGTGTTCGATCTCGACATCGGCGAGCCGGAGGAGGTCGCGGCGGAATCGATGGCCGCGCCGGTCGTCGCAGCCGGCAACCCGGCGGTGCCCGTCGCCGATCTGGGGGCGGCAACGGTGATCGACGAGGACCTGGGGCGGATGCTGGCCACCGGGCTGGATTTCGAGCTTCCGGATCTGGAACTCGATTCCGCCGCGGATCGTTTCGATCTCAATGCCACGGTCATCAGCGATTCTCCGATCCATTATGGCGAGGACGACGGTGTCTCCGCCGGGCGGGCGGCCGCGGATGCCGCCAAGGGCGCACAGCCGGCGGTCGATCTCGACGCGACGAGCTTCGATGCCAGCCTGATCGATTTCGACTTCGACCTCGATGCGCAGGCCGCGTCGGGCGACACCCCGTCGGCTGTGCCTGCCGGGCTCGACCTGGCGTCGATCGATCTCGAGCTCGAGAATCTGGAGGAGCCGACGGTGACGGATGTCGATGCTGCTGGGTCGGCCGCCGAGCTGCCGGCGGGCGCGGACAGCGAGGAGGCCGAAACCAAGCTCGAGCTCGCCCGTGCCTACGAGGAAATGGGTGACAAGGAGGGCGCCCGCGAGCTGCTCCTGGAGGTGGTGAGCGAGGGCTCGGCGAGACAACAGGCGGCGGCGCGCGATATGATCGCCCGCCTGGGCTGAAGCCCCCGTCGCCAGGCCGCTCCGAGTCCGGGCTCGGGGTGGCCTGTTGCGTTTACCGACATGCATTCCGGCTTGATCCTGATTCTCTGGCTGGCGGCCGTGGCGTCGATCCAGCTTCTTTCGCCCGCTGCGCTTGCCGCCGTGGTGCCGCTCTGCCTGCTGGCTGCGGCGGTCCTCGCGCGCACGCGCTTCCTGCGTCTGTTGCGCAGGGTTCGCGTGCTGCTGCTGGCGATCGCGATCCTGTTCGCGTGGTTCACGCCCGGCGAGGCCTTGCTTCACGAGTGGCCGCGCCTGGGACCGACGCGCGAGGGGCTTGCGCTCGCCATGCTCCATGCCGGCCGCCTGGTTGCGGTGGTGTGCGCGGTGGCGGTCCTGCTCGAGCGCCTGTCGCTGCACAGGCTGGTCGGCGGACTGCATGCGCTCGCCCGCCCGCTTCGCCTGATCGGCGTGCCGCCGGAGCGCCTGGCCTTGCGCCTGCTGCTGGTGCTGCGCTACGTCGAGGCGTCGCCGCGCGGCCATGGGCGCGGCCAGTGGCGGGAATGGCTGCTGCCCGAGGGGGGCGAGGAGGATGGAATCGGGGCTGCGGAGGAGGTCGTCGTGCTGAATAGGGAACGGCTGGGAATGGCGGACGCGACGATCGCGCTCGCCGTGTTCGCCGGCCTGCTGTGGTGGAGCCTGCGATGAAGCGCATCGTGCTCGGCCTCGAATACGCCGGTGATGCCTTCTTCGGCTGGCAGAGCCAGGCTCACGGACGCACCGTGCAGGACGTGCTGGAAGCCGCGCTGGCGCAGATCGCCGCCGAGCCGGTCCGCCTGCACTGCGCGGGTCGCACCGACACCGGCGTGCATGCCAGCGCGCAGGTGGTGCATTTCGACACCCGTGCACAGCGTCCGTCCTCGGCCTGGGTGCGCGGCGTCAATGCGCTGCTGCCGCCGGCGGTGGTGGTGCGCTGGTCGGCCGAGGTCGGAGACGACTTCCATGCCCGCTATCTCGCCAGCGAGCGCCAGTACCGCTACATCCTCCACAACGCCCCGACGCGGCCGGCGATGCTCGCCGGGCGGGTGGGGTGGTTCCACCTGCCGCTCGACGAGGCGCGGATGGCGGCAGCGGCCGAATGCCTCGTCGGCACGCACGATTTCTCGTCCTTCCGTGCCGCGGGCTGCCAGGCCAGGACGCCGCTGCGGCTGATGCACGAGGCGCGGGTCACGCGCCAGGGCGATTACCTGTTGTTCGATTTCCGTGCCAACGGCTTCCTGCACCACATGATCCGCAACCTGGTCGGTGCGCTGGTCTATGTCGGCAAGGGGCGCTATCCGGTGGTGTGGATGCGCGAACTGCTCGCCGCGCGCGACCGCAGCCGCGCGGCGCCGACCTTCTCCCCGGACGGGCTCTACCTATGCGGCGTGACCTACCCGGCGCGCTGGCCGCTCCCCGGCGATGGGCGTATCATCGCGCTGCCCCAGCTACCCCTCGTCTGAATGACCCGTACCCGAATCAAGATCTGCGGCCTGACCCGTGCGCAGGACGTGCGCGCGGCCGTCGATGGCGGTGCCGACGCGATCGGCTTCGTGTTCTATCCGCCCAGCCCGCGCGCGGTCTCGATCGAGCACGCGGCGGAGCTGGTCGCGCTGCTGCCGCCCTTCGTGACGTCGGTCGGCCTGTTCGTCAATCCCGCGCCCGGCGAGGTCGATGCGGTGCTCGAACGCGTGCCGCTGCAACTTCTGCAGTTCCACGGGGACGAAGCGGAAGCCGAATGCGCGCGCTACGGACGACCCTGGATCAAGGCGGCGCGGATGCGGCCGGGGGTCGATCTGCTAGAATTCGCGGCTTCGCATCCGCGCGCCAGCGGCATCCTCGTCGACGCCTTCGTCGATGGTTACGGCGGCGGGGGCAAGACTTTCGACTGGACGCTGATCCCCGCAGGGTTCGCGCGTCCGCTCGTGCTGTCGGGCGGGCTGGATGCGGACAACGTCGTCGATGCCGTGCGTCGCGTCCGCCCGTGGGCGGTGGACGTGTCGAGCGGGGTCGAAAGTGCCAAGGGAATCAAGGACGCGGAAAAGATCGCCGCGTTCATCGCCGGAGTTCGACATGCAGATGGCTGACACGCCTTACCAGTTTCCCGATGCGAGCGGGCATTTCGGCCCCTACGGCGGCGTCTTCGTTTCCGAGACGCTGATGCCGGCCCTGGCCGAGCTGCGCGAGGCCTACGCGGCCTGCCAGAACGATCCGGAATTCGTCGCCGAGTTCGAGTACGAGCTCAAGCACTACGTCGGCCGCCCGAGCCCGATCTACCATGCCAAGCGCTGGTCGGGCATCCTCGGTGGCGCGCAGATCTACCTCAAGCGCGAGGACCTCAACCACACCGGCGCGCACAAGGTGAACAACTGCATCGGCCAGGCGCTGGTCGCCCGCCGCATGGGCAAGCCGCGCGTGATCGCCGAGACCGGCGCCGGCCAGCACGGCGTCGCCACCGCCACCGTGGCCGCGCGCTACGGCATGGAGTGCGTGGTGTACATGGGCTCGGAGGACGTCAAGCGCCAGGCCGCCAACGTCTACCGCATGAAGCTGCTCGGCGCCACCGTGGTCCCGGTCGAGTCCGGCTCGAGGACGCTGAAGGATGCGCTCAACGAGGCGATGCGCGACTGGGTGACCAACGTCGCCGACACCTTCTACATCATCGGCACCGTCGCCGGCCCGCATCCCTATCCGATGATGGTGCGCGACTTCCAGTCGGTGATCGGCAAGGAGTGCCTGGTGCAGATGCCCGAGATGGTGGGGCGGCAGCCCGACTGCGTGATCGCCTGCGTGGGCGGCGGCTCGAACGCGATGGGCATCTTCCATCCCTACATCGGCGTGCCGGGCGTGAAGCTGATCGGCGTCGAGGCCGCGGGCGACGGCCTGGACACCGGTCGCCATTCGGCTTCGCTGACCGCCGGCCGTCCCGGCGTGCTGCACGGCAACCGCACCTACCTGCTGCAGGACGAGGACGGGCAGATCATCGAGACCCACTCGGTGTCCGCCGGCCTCGACTATCCGGGCGTCGGCCCCGAGCACGCCTGGCTCAAGGACAGTGCGCGCGCCGAATACGTCGGCATCACCGATGCCGAGGCGCTGAAGGCCTTCCACGACCTGTGCCGGCTCGAAGGCATCATCCCCGCGCTCGAGTCCTCGCACGCGCTGGCCTACGCTGCCAAGCTGGCGCCGACCCTGCCCAAGGACAAGGTCCTGCTGGTCAACCTTTCCGGCCGTGGCGACAAGGACATGCACACCGTCGCCGAACGCTCCGGCATCCAGTTCTGAACCTGTCGCGGGCCGCTGATGCGGCCCGCAGTGTGATCGAGACATGTCGCGAATCCAGACCGTTTTCCAGCGCCTGCAGGCCGATGGCCGCAAGGCGCTGATCCCCTTCGTCACCGCCGGCTTCCCGGCGCCCGAGCTCTCCCTGCCGCTGATGCACGCGCTGGTCGAAGGCGGCGCCGACATCATCGAGCTCGGCGTGCCGTTTTCCGACCCGATGGCCGACGGCCCCACCATCCAGCGCGCCTCCGAGCGTGCGCTCGCGCAGGGCATGAGCCTGCGCAAGGTGCTCGAGCTGGTGCGCGCCTTCCGCGCCACCAACGCCGACACGCCGGTGGTGCTGATGGGCTACGCCAATCCGATCGAGGCCATGGGGCAGGAGCGCTTCGTTGCCGCCGCGCATGAGGCCGGCGTCGATGGCGTGCTGGTCGTCGATTACCCCCCCGAGGAATGCGTCGGTTTCGCCGCTACCGCCAAGGCGGGTGGGCTCGATCCGATCTTCCTGCTCGCGCCGACCTCGTCGGAGCAGCGCTTCGCCGACGTCGCCCGTGCGGGCAGCGGCTACATCTACTACGTTTCCCTGAAGGGCGTGACCGGCAGCGCGAAGCTCGACGTCGACGAGGTCGCACGCCGCATCCCGCAGATCCGCGCCGCGGTCGGCATGCCGGTAGGCGTGGGCTTCGGCATCCGTGACGCCGAGAGCGCGCAGCGCATCGGCGCAGTGGCCGACGCGGTGGTGATCGGCAGCCGCATCATCGAGGAAATCGAGAACAACCCGGGCGCCGAGGTCGCGCGCGTGACCGCGTTCATGCACGACATCCGTGTCGCGCTCGACGCCCTCGTACCGGGCAAAGGAGTCTGAGCATGAGCTGGTTGCAGAAGCTGCTGCCGCCGAAGATCAAGCGCGGCGACGCGTCGGGGCGCAACAAATCCATCCCGGAAGGTCTGTGGAGCAAGTGCGAGGGCTGCGAGTCGGTGCTGTACCGCTCCGACCTCGACGGCAATCTCGGCGTTTGCCCCAAGTGCGGCCATCACCACCGCCTGCGCGCACGCCGCCGCCTCGACCTGCTGCTCGACACCGAAGGCCGGGTGGAGATCGGCGCCGAGGTGACGCCGGTCGATGCGCTCAAGTTCAAGGATTCGCGCAAGTACCCCGAGCGCCTGTCCACGGCCACCGCCGACACCGGCGAGGCCGATGCGATGGTGGTGATGAGCGGCGCGATCAAGAGCATTCCGGTGGTGGTGGCGTGCTTCGAGTTCGAGTTCCTCGGCGGCTCGATGGGCTCGGTCGTGGGTGAGCGCTTCGTGCGCGGCGCCAAGGCCGCTTTCGAGCAGCGCGTGCCCTTCATCTGCGTGACCGCCTCGGGTGGTGCGCGCATGCAGGAGGGCCTGCTGTCGCTGATGCAGATGGCCAAGACGACCGCTTCGGTGACCCGGCTGGCGGAGCGCCGCCTGCCCTTCGTCACCCTGCTCACCGACCCGACCATGGGCGGCGTGTCGGCGAGCTTCGCCTTCATGGGCGACCTCGTGATCGCCGAACCCAATGCCCTGATCGGCTTCGCCGGCCCGCGCGTGATCGAGCAGACCGTGCGCGAGAAACTGCCCGAAGGCTTTCAGCGTGCCGAGTTCCTGCTCGAGAAGGGTGCGATCGACCTGATCGTCGATCGTCGCGAGATGCGCGACCAGCTCGCCACGCTGCTTGCGATGCTCAGCCGTCAACCCGCGGACGTGGTTGCCGACTGATGGCTGACGAGGTGCTGAGGTCGACAATGCCCGACAGCCTCGCCGGCTGGCTCGCGCTGCTCGAGGCGCGCCATGGCCAGCGCATCGAACTCGGCCTCGCGCGGGTGGCCGCCGTGCGCGAGCGGATGGCAGTGGACTGCGATGCGGTGGTGATCACCGTGGGCGGCACCAACGGCAAGGGCTCGTGTTGCGCGATGCTGGAGAGCATCCTGCTTGCGGCCGGCTACCGTGTCGGCTGCTATACCTCGCCCCACCTGCTGCGCTACAACGAGCGCGTGCGCGTGGATGGCAAGGATGCGAGCGATCGGAGCCTGGTCGACGGTTTCGCCGCGGTCGAGGCCGCGCGCGGCGACACGCCGCTGACCTATTTCGAACACGGCACGCTGGCCGCCTGGCACGTGTTCGCAAGTGAACGGCCGGACGTCGTCATCCTCGAGGTCGGCCTCGGCGGCCGCCTCGATGCGGTGAACGTGTTCGATTCCGACTGCGCGCTGGTCACCAGCGTGGCGATGGATCACATGGATTACCTCGGCGACACGCGCGAGGCGATCGGTCGCGAGAAGGCGGGCATCTTCCGCAGCGGCTGCCCGGCCGTCTGCGGCGACCCGCAGCCGCCTGCGAGCCTGGTGGAGCAGGCCGCCGCGGTCGGCGCGCAGCTGTGGATCAGCGGGCGCGACTTCGGCTTCGGCGGCGACCGCCAGCAGTGGGGCTACTGGCGCTATGCGCAGCCGCCGGCGCAGGGCAGCCTGGTCAAGCGCGGCGGCCTGGCCTATCCGGCCCTGCGCGGCGCCAACCAGCTGCTCAACGCCTCGGCGGTCATCACCGCGCTCGAATGCTTGCGCGCGCGCATCCCGGTGTCGATGCAGCACATCCGCCAGGGGCTGATGCTGGTCGACGTGCCGGGACGCTTCCAGGTCCTGGCCGGCCGGCCCAGCATCGTCCTCGACGTGGCGCACAACCCGCAGGCCGCAGGCGTGCTGGCCGACAACCTCGGCAACATGGGGTTCTACTCCGAGACCTGGGCGGTGCTCGGGATGCTGGCCGACAAGGACGTTGCCGGGGTCGTGGGACTGATGGCCGGGCGCGTGGATCACTGGCTGCTCGCCGACCTGCCCGGGCCGCGGGGGCTGGGCGCAGAGGCTCTGGCCGAAGTGGTGCGTGGGGTGAGCGACAAGCGCGACGTCCGCTGCTTCGGCTCGCCCGCCGATGCGTTTGCTGCAGCGCAAAAGGAAGTCGGCGAGGGTGATAGAATCGTCGTTTTCGGATCCTTCCTGACGGTGGCAGATGTGCTCGCAGCGATCAAGGCGGCAAGGCACTGACGAGGTTCGGCGGTGAGTGACACAGAGAATCTGGACATCAAGAAGCGGGCGCGGCGCCGGCTCGTCGGCGCGGTCGCGCTGGCGCTGCTCGCGGCCGTGGTGCTGCCGATGATCATGGACCAGGAGCCGCATCGAGCCGTGCAGGACATCCAGATCACGATTCCCGACCGCGACGCGGTCGCCGCGCTGCCGCGCCCGTCGCCCGCCGGCGAAAGCCAGCCGCCGGTCGCCGCGGTGCCGGTACCCGAGGACGACGAACTCGCCGCCAGTGACAAGGCCGCTGCGGCTGTGGCCGAGCCCGCCGCCAAGCCCGCCGCCAAGCCCGCGGCCGAGGCCGCCGCGGCGCCGGCGACGCCGCCGCGCTCGGCGCAGCAGCAGGCCCAGTCACCACAGCCTGCAGCGCCGCGTACCGAGCCGCCGCCGGCGAAGTCCCCAGCGGCACCCGAACCGCGGCCTGCCACCCCGTCCGCCGAGGAGGAGGCCAGGGTGCGGGCGATCCTCAGCGGGCAGGCGGTGCCGCCGCGCGGCGAATCCTTCGTGCTGCAGATCGGCGCCTTCAGCGACGCCGCCAAGGCCGCGCGCCTGGCCGAGGAGCTGAAGGCGAAGGGCTTCGCGGCCTACACCGAGCGCGCCGGCAACGTCACCCGCGTCCGCGTGGGCCCGATCGCCGGACGGGCGGCCGCCGATTCCGCCGCCGCGCGACTGAAGTCTGCCGGCCACCGCGCCGTTCTCCAGCCGCGCTGAACGATCGACGATGACGGTATTCGATTACGTCTTTCTCGCCGTGCTGGGGCTGTCGGCAGCCATCGGCATGTGGCGCGGCCTGGTCAGCGAGATCATGGCCGTGCTCGCCTGGGTGGCGGCACTCTTCGCCGCGTGGCGCTATAACGAACAGGCGGCGCAGGTGTTTTCGGGCCTGATCGTCGAGCCGGTATGGCGGCAGGTGGCCGGCGGCGCGCTGGTCGTGGTCGGTGTGCTGATCCTCGCCGCGCTCATCCGTTACCTGCTGCGCGAGCTGCTGCGCGCGGCCGGGCTGGGTGCGACCGACCGCTTCTTCGGTGCGCTGTTCGGCATCGCCCGCGGCCTGGCGATCGCCTTCGTCGTGGTGCTGATCGGCGGACTGGCCGGCGTGTCGCGCGAACCCTGGTGGACCCAGGCGCTGTTCTCGCCGCCGATGGAGTCGGCGGTGATCGCTGCAAAACCGTGGCTGCCCGTCGAGGTGGCCGACAAGATTCGATTCAGATAGGCGTTACTTCCATGTGCGGAATTCTCGGTGTCGTCGCCACCTCCCCGGTCAACCAGTTGCTGTACGACGGACTGCAGGTGCTGCAGCATCGTGGTCAGGACGCGGCGGGCATCGCCACCTCCGAAGCCGGACGCTTCCACATGCACAAGGGCTCGGGCCTGGTGCGCGACGTGTTCCGCACCCGGAACATGCGCAACCTGCAGGGCAACTGGGGCATCGGCCACGTCCGCTACCCGACCGCCGGCTCGGCCTACAACGCCGCCGAGGCACAGCCCTTCTACGTCAATTCGCCCTTCGGCCTGCTGCTGGCGCACAACGGCAACCTGACGAACTCGGAAGAGCTCAAGCGCGAGATGTTCCTGTCCGACCTGCGCCACATCAACACCAGCAGCGACTCGGAAGTGCTGCTGAACGTGCTGGCGCACGAGCTGCAGGCGGCCTGCAACGGCCTCAAGCTCGACGAGGAGGCGATCTTCCGCGCGGTGGCCGGGGTGCACCGCCGCTGCCGCGGTGCCTACGCAGTGGTGGTGATGATCGCCGGCTACGGCCTGCTCGCTTTCCGCGACCCCTACGGGATCCGCCCGCTGGTCATCGGCCGTAACGACTGCGAGGCCGGCACCGAATGGCTGGTGGCCTCCGAGTCGGTGGCGCTCGATGTGCTGGGCTTCCGCCTGCTGCGCGATGTCGCGCCGGGCGAGGCGGTGCTGGTCGATACCACCGGCAATTTCCACAGTCGCCAGTGCGCGACCAAGACGGTCCAGGCGCCGTGCATGTTCGAGTTCGTCTATCTGGCGCGTCCGGACTCCATCATCGACGGCGTGTCGGTCTATGAGTCGCGCATGAAGATGGGCGAGTTCCTCGCCGACAAGATGCGGCGCACGATGCCGAACGTGCATATCGACGTGGTGATCCCGATCCCGGACTCGAGCCGCCCGTCTGCGATGCAGATGGCGCACCGCCTCGACCTGCCCTTCCGCGAGGGCTTCGTCAAGAACCGCTACATCGGCCGCACCTTCATCATGCCCGGCCAGGCCACGCGCAAGAAATCGGTGCGCCAGAAGCTCAACACCATCCACCAGGAATTCAGGGGCAAGAGCGTGCTGCTGGTCGACGACTCCATCGTGCGCGGCACCACCAGCAAGGAGATCGTGAACATGGCGCGCGAGGCCGGCGCGACCAAGGTCTATCTCGCCTCGGCGGCACCCCCGGTGCGCTATGCGAACGTGTACGGCATCGACATGCCGACCCGCGCCGAACTGATCGCCTCCGACCGGACCGAAGCGGAGATCTGCGCCGAGATCGGCGCCGACGGCCTGATCTACCAGGAACTCGACGATCTGAAGGCCTCGGTGCGCGCCCTCAATCCCGCGATCAGCTTCTTCGAGACCTCCTGCTTCGACGGCCAGTACATCACCGGCGACATCACCGTCGAGTACCTGAACGGGGTCGAGCACCAGCGCAGCGAGGCCAAGCCCTCCAAGGCCGACAGCGGCGACGATGCGGACGACGGCCAGCTCGACCTGAACCTCGCCTCGGGCGGCGAGCGCTGATCGCCAGCGGCTTCCTCCGCCCGGCCCCAACCGCAGCACGAACACGAAGAACGACATGAGCCTCCCCGACTTCCCGGCCTACCATCCCGACACCCTGGCTGTGCGCGCTGGCATCGAACGCACGCCCTTCGGGGAGCACGGCGACGCGATGTACCTGACCTCGAGCTTCGTGTTCGAGAGCGCGGCGCAGGCGGCGGCGCGCTTTTCCGGTGCCGAGGAGGGCTACGTCTACGCGCGCTTCTCCAATCCGACAGTGACCGCGATGCAGACCCGGCTCGCCGCGCTCGAGGGCGGCGAGGCATGCATCGCCACCGCGTCCGGCATGTCGGCGATCATGTCGCTGGCGATGGCGACCCTGCAGGCGGGCGATCACGTGGTGGCCTCCAACGGCCTGTTCGGTGCCACCCAGCAGCTCTTCGGCGGCATCCTGTCGAAGTTCGGCATCGCCACCACCTTCGTGCCGGCCACCGAGCTCGACGCCTGGCGTACCGCGATCACGCCGCGCACCAGGCTGTTCTTCACCGAGACGCCGTCCAATCCCCTCACCGAGGTCATCGACATCGCCGGCGTGGCGGCGATCGCACGCGAGGCCGGGGTGCTGTTCGCGGTCGACAACTGCTTCTGCACGCCGGCGCTGCAGCGCCCGCTGGAACTGGGCGCCGACGTGGTGGTGCATTCGGCGACCAAGTATCTCGACGGCCAGGGCAGGGTGCTCGGCGGCGCGGTGGTCGGCAGCAAGGCGGTCACCGACGAGGTGTTCAAGTTCCTGCGCACCGCCGGCCCGACGCTGTCGCCATTCAACGCCTGGGTGATCCTGAAGGGCCTGGAGACGCTGCGCATCCGCATGCAGGCCCAGTCGGCGAGCGCGCTGGAACTGGCGCGTTGGCTCGAGTCGCAGCCCGGCGTCGCCCGTGTCTATTATCCTGGGCTGGAATCCCACCCCCAGCACGCGCTCGCGATGCGCCAGCAGAAGAGCGGGGGCGCGATCGTCAGCTTCGACGTGAAAGGCGGCCGCGATGCGGCGTGGAAGGTGGTCGATTCCACCCGCCTGATCTCGATCACCGCCAACCTCGGCGACACCAAGAGCACCATCACCCATCCGGCGACCACCACCCACGGCCGCATCAGCGCGGAAGCACGTGCCACTGCGGGCATCGGCGACGGCCTGCTGCGAGTCGCGGTCGGGCTGGAGGACGTCGAGGACCTGAAGGAAGACCTGGCGCGCGGCCTGGCGCGGGGATAAGCGCGCATCCCGCAGCCATCGCGATGTACGGATAGGGGAGGGCGCCCTGCGGGCGGACCCTCCCCGTTTTTTCATCAACCTCCCGCCGTCTTTCCTGCTAGCGGGGAGAACGTCGAGTCGTCGTTCGCCACGATGCGGCGCACTCAGTACTCGAGTACGCGCGGCAGTTCCTTGGCCTGGGCGACCCACTTGACGACGTCCGCCTCGGGCGGGACGCGGCGGGTCAGCTTCTTCTCGGCATTGACCTCGGCCAGCGTGGCAGCCAGGTTGGCCGGCGCGCGACGGGCGAGGGCGGGCACGGTGTCGACGCCGGCGGCCTCGAGCAGCTGCGCGTAGTCCGCGCCGACGCCGCTGATGCGGTAGAGGTCGGCCATGTTCGCGAACTTCAGCACCTGGCCGGCGGAGATGCCGGTGGCCTCGGCCAGTTTGGCGCGCGCCGCCGGCGTGGTGCTGGCAGCGAGCAGCGAGTCGGTGTCCTTGACGCCGGCATCACGGAATTTCTTGCCGATCACTTCGCCGATGCCTTCGATGTCTTCGATCCTGTAATTCGCCATCGTCCTGCCTCCATGGTCTGTTCCGGAATGGTGAACGCGACGATGCGTGCCGGTCGACCCCGCCATCCGCATCGATTCCACGTATGACGATGATAACCCGCGATCCGCGCAGGATCGCTCTGATCGTGCAACGGCCGCGCCGGGCAGCGGCCGCCGGCGCTGCCGGCGTGACGAACGTGTCGTCGTGGCCGCCTCAGGCGGTGGTCCCGTCGCCGGTGGTGAAGCGCTTGCCGTCGAAGGCGAGCCAGCGCGCCGTGCCGCGCCAGTCGGCGAGGACGTGGCGCACGCAGTCGCGACCGTCGATGCGCAGCTGGTGCCGGTCGGGGCGGTGCGTGTGGCCATGGATCAGCGTCGGATAGCCGTGCGCGCGCAGCAGCGCCGCGACCGCGTCGGCATTGACGTCCATGATCTCCATCGACTTGCCGGCCTTGGCGGCTTCGCTCTTCTGCCGCAGCGAGGCGATGAAGGCCTTGCGCGCGGCCAGGGGCTGGGCCAGGAAGCCGGCCTGCCAGGCGGGATCGCGGACCTGGCGGCGGTAGGCCTGGTAGGCGAGGTCGTCGGTGCACTGCGCGTCGCCGTGGGCGAGCAGCACTACCGGGGCGCTGTCGCCTTCGCCGAGACGCACGCGTGCCGGATCCTCGAGCAGGGTGGCGCCGATCGCGCCTGCGAAGTCCGCGCCGGCGAGCAGGTCGCGGTTGCCGGTCATGAAGAACACGGCGGTGCCGGCGTCGGCCAGGGCGCGGATCGCGGCGGCGATGGCGGCGTTGAAGGGCGTGGCGAGGTCGTCGTCGCCGGCCCAGTATTCGAACAGGTCACCGAGGATGAAAAGGCTCGCCGCCTCGCGTGCCGGGCCCTGCAGGAAGCCGAGGAAGGCGTCGACGTTGGCCGGCTCGTCCTCGCTGAGGTGCAGGTCCGAAATGAACAATGCCGGAAGCCCCGCATGCGCGGCTTCCGGCATTCCGTAGGCTGCCCCGCCCGGGCGGGCGGGGGAGGGAGTGCGATCGGGCACGATCAGACGACTTCGGCGCGCTCGATGACCACGTCTTCCTTGGGCACGTCCTGGTGGAAGCCGCTGGAGCCGGTCTTGACCTTGCGGATGCTGTCGACGACGTCCATGCCTTCGCTCACGCGGCCGAACACGCAGTAGCCCCAGCCCTGCAGGTCGGGCGAGCGGTGGTTGAGGAAGTCGTTGTCGGCGACGTTGATGAAGAACTGCGCGGTGGCCGAGTGCGGCGCCTGAGTGCGCGCCATGGCGATGGTGCCGCGCTCGTTCTTGAGGCCGTTGTCGGCTTCGTTCTTGATCTGCTCGCCGGTCGGCTTCTGGTTCATGCCGGGCTCGAAGCCGCCGCCCTGGATCATGAAGCCGTCGATGACGCGGTGGAAGATGGTGTTGTCGTAGTGGCCGGCCGCGACGTAGGCGAGGAAGTTGGCGACGGTGACGGGCGCCTTGTCGGCGTCGAGTTCGAGGGTGATGACGCCGTGGTTGGTGTGCAGCTTGACTGCCATGTGTGTTCTCCTGGATGAACCGGTCTCTGGCCCGGCCGCGGCGCGGCCGGCGTGGGCCATGCCGGGCGGCGCGGCCCGGCACGATGGATCTTGCGCTTACTTGGCCGGCTTCTTCGCCGGCTTGACGGTTTCGAGCACGCGCGCGCTCTCGATGACGACCGCCTCGACCGGCACGTTCTGGTGGAAGCCGCGGTTCGCGGTCTGCACCTTGCCGATCTTCTCGACCACCTCCATGCCCTTGACCACCTTGCCGAACACGGCATAGCCCCAGCCGTCGCGCGAGGGGTAGTCGAGGAAGGTGTTGGGCACGAGGTTGATGAAGAACTGTGCGCTCGCCGAGTGCGGGTCGGCGGTGCGCGCCATGGCCAGCGTGCCGGGTTCGTTCCTGAGGCCGTTCTTCGCCTCGTTCTCGATCGGCGCGCGGGTGCTCTTCTGCTTCATCTCGGCGTCGAAGCCGCCGCCCTGGATCATGAAGCCGTCGATGACGCGGTGGAACACGGTGCCGTCGTAGAAGCCGTCCTTGACGTACTGGACGAAGTTCTCCGCCGACTTGGGCGCCTTGTCGGCGAAGACCTCGACGACGATCTCGCCCTGGCTGGTCTTCATCTCGACCATGGGGTTGGCGGCCAGCGCGCTCAGCGCGGTGCTGGCGAGTGCGGCGAAGGCGATCAGGTGCTTTTTCATGGAATCTCCGGTGTTCTGCCTGCAGCCGCGGCCCGGGCGGGGCGGCAGAGGTGATTGTGATGCGGTCGGCGCGGCGGCGAATGCCCGTGCGCGTCGGCTGCGGTGGGCCCGCCCGCCGCAGGTCGACCCGCGACGGGCCATCGTTGCCGCGGTGGAGGAACCCGACGGCAACGGCCCGGCGGACGAAATGGCGGCCCCGCCAGCCATGGTATATTTGCGCCCTTCCAGCACGGGCTTGCGGCCGCTGAACGGCGCCAGATTCTAGCAACAAGCCCCACCCCTAACAATCGCGCTGCCGGCGTGGTTTTCCCTCCCGTTTATCCGTCATCCCGATGCTCTCGATCTACAACACCCTGTCGCGCAACAAGGAAGTCTTCACCCCGATCGACCCCGGCAAGGTCCGCATGTACGTGTGCGGCATGACGGTGTACGACTTCTGCCACCTCGGCCATGCGCGGGTGATGGTCGTGTTCGACATGGTGGCGCGCTGGCTGCGCGCGAGCGGGCTCGACGTCACCTACGTGCGCAACATCACCGACATCGACGACAAGATCATCCGTCGCGCGCAGGACAAGGGCGAGACCATCCGCCAGCTCACCGACCGCTTCATCGCCGCGATGCACGAGGATGCCGATGCGCTCGGCGTGCTGCGCCCCGACCACGAGCCGCGCGCCACCGACTACGTCGCGCAGATGCAGTCGCTGATCTCGCGCCTCGAGGAAAAGGGCCTGGCCTACGTCGCCGCCAACCGCGATGTGTGCTACGCGGTGCGAAAGTTCGAGGGCTACGGCAAGCTGTCGGGCAAGTCCCTCGACGAACTGCGCGCCGGCGAGCGCGTCGACGTGGCCCAGGACAAGAACGATCCGCTCGACTTCGTGCTGTGGAAGCACGCCAAGGTCGAGGAGCCGGGCGAGGTGAAGTGGGCGTCGCCCTGGGGCGAGGGCCGGCCGGGCTGGCACATCGAGTGCTCGGCGATGAGCTCGGAGCTGCTCGGCGAGCATTTCGACATCCACGGCGGCGGCATGGACCTGCAGTTCCCGCACCACGAGAACGAGATCGCCCAGTCCGAGGGCGCGCACGGCCACGCCTTCGTCAATTACTGGATGCACAACGGCTTCGTGCGCGTCGATGACGAGAAGATGTCGAAGTCGCTCGGCAACTTCTTCACCATCCGCGAGGTGCTGCAGAAGTACGACCCCGAGGTGGTGCGCTTCTTCATCCTGCGCGCGCACTACCGCAGCGCGCTGAACTATTCCGACGCCCATCTCAAGGACGCCCGCAACGCGCTCACCCGCCTGTACACCGCGCTCAAGAACGTGCCGGTGCAGGGCGAGGCGGTGCCCGACTGGAGCGAGGCGCACGCGCAGCGCTTCCGTGCGGCGATGGACGACGACTTCAACACCGCCGAGGCGGTGGCCGTGCTGTTCGAGCTCGCCAACGAGGTCAACCGCTGCGCCTCGCCGGCGCTCGCCGCGCAGCTGAAGGCGCTCGGCGGCGTGCTCGGCCTGCTCGGCCGCGAGCCGCAGGCCTTCCTGCAGGCGGGCGCGCCGGATGCGGCGGGCGGGGTGGATGCCGACGCGATCGAGGCGAGGATCGCCGAACGCGCCGCAGCCAAGAAGGCGAAGAACTTCGCCGACGCCGATCGCATTCGTGCCGAGCTGCTCGAGGCCGGCGTGATCCTCGAGGACGGTCCTGGCGGGACGACCTGGCGGCGCGCCTGAGCGAGGAGGGAAGAAGCCGTCCGCGATGGATGCGGCGCTCCGGTCGCGATTTCCCGGCAGCCCGAAACATCGTAAGAACGCCCGCCCTGCAATGCAGGAGCGGGCGTTCTCGCTTTTGGGGGGTGGGGCCCGCTCGCACGGACCGCAGACCGCCTGGCCGGCTTCAGTTCCCGAAGAAGTCCCGCACCTTGTCCATCCAGCCCTTGGCCTTCGGATTGTGACGGTCGGCGTTGCCGCTGGAGATCTCCTCGAACTCGCGCAGCAGCTCCTTCTGGCGCTCGGTGAGGCTCACCGGGGTCTCGACCACGACGTGGCACATCAGGTCGCCATGGACGTGGCTGCGCACGTTCTTGATGCCCTTGCCGCGCAGCCGGAAGACCTTGCCGCTCTGCGTCTCGGCGGGGATCTTGAGCCGTGCCATGCCTTCCAGCGTCGGAATCTCGATCTCGCCGCCGAGTGCCGCAACCGTGATGCTGATGGGCATCTCGCAGTGCAGGTCGTCGTGGTCGCGTTCGAACACCGCATGCTTGCGGATGTGGATCTCGACATAGAGGTCGCCCGGCGGGCCGCCATTGACGCCCGGTTCGCCGTGACCGGCGTGGCGCAGGCGCATGCCTTCGTCGATGCCGGCGGGGATCTTCACCTCGAGCGTCTTCTGCTTCTTCACCCGGCCAGCGCCGCCGCAGTCGCGGCAGGGGTCGGGGATGATCTTGCCGCTGCCGTGGCACTTCGGGCAGGTCTGCTGGATCGAGAAGAAGCCCTGCTGCACGCGCACCTGGCCGTGGCCGTTGCAGGTCGGGCAGGTCTTGGGCTGGGTGCCGGGCTTGGCCCCGCTGCCGTTACAGGTGCCGCATTCCTCGACGGTGGGGATGCGGATCGTCTTCTCGGCGCCGCGCGCCGCCTCCTCGAGCGTGATCTCGAGGTTGTAGCGCAGGTCGGCGCCGCGGTAGACGTTCGAGCGCCCGCCGCGGCCGCCGCCGCCGAAAAGGTCGCCGAAGATGTCGCCGAAGGCATCGGCGAAGCCGCCCTCGAAACCCTGGCCGCCCGCGCCCATCGACGGGTCGACGCCGGCGTGGCCGTAGCGGTCGTAGGCGGCCTTCTTCTGCGGGTCGGAGAGCATCTCGTAGGCCTCCTTGGCCTCCTTGAATTTCTCTTCCGCGTCCTTGTTGTCCGGATTGCGGTCCGGGTGGTGCTTCATGGCCAGCTTGCGGTAGGCCTTCTTGATCTCGTCGTCGCCGGCGTCGCGGTTGACGCCGAGGACCTCGTAGTAATCCCGTTTGGACATGGTGCTGCGCTCAGTCTGGTCTCAAGCAAAGGCCGAGCCGGCGCCGGAGCAGTGCTCCGGCGGGGCTCGGCCGCGAAGGATTCGCCAGAATGACGATTACTTCTTGTCCTTCACTTCGGTGAATTCGGCATCCACCACGTCGGCGTCCTCGGCCTTGCCGCCGGCCTGCTGGCCGCCGGCCGCGCCCTGGGCACCGCCTTCGGCCTGGGCCTGGGCGTACATCTGCTCGCCGAGCTTCTGCGCGGCCATGGCCAGGGCCTGGCTCTTGGCTTCGATCGTGTCCTTGTCACCGCTCTTGATGGCCTCTTCGGCGTCCTTCATCGCGGCTTCGATCGTGGCCTTCTCGTCGTCCGACAGCTTGTCGCCGTACTCGCCCATCGCCTTCTTGGTCGAGTGGATCAGCGCGTCGCACTGGTTGCGGGCGTCGACCAGTTCGTGCGCCTTCTTGTCTTCCTCGGCATGCGCCTCGGCGTCGCGCACCATGCGCTCGACTTCCGCGTCCGACAGGCCGGAGTTGGCCTGGATCTTGATCTTGTTCTCCTTGCCGGTGGCCTTGTCCTTGGCCGACACGTGCAGGATGCCGTTGGCGTCGATGTCGAAGGTGACCTCGATCTGCGGCATGCCGCGCGGCGCCGGCGGGATGTCGGAGAGGTTGAACTGGCCCAGGCTCTTGTTGCCCGAGGCCATCTCGCGCTCGCCCTGCAGCACGTGGATGGTCACCGCGCTCTGGTTGTCGTCGGCGGTCGAGAACACCTGCGAGGCCTTGGTCGGGATCGTGGTGTTCTTCTGGATCAGCTTGGTCATCACGCCGCCCAGGGTCTCGATGCCCAGCGACAGCGGGGTGACGTCGAGCAGCAGCACGTCCTTGACCTCGCCCTGCAGCACGCCGCCCTGGATGGAGGCGCCGACGGCCACGGCCTCGTCCGGGTTCACGTCACGGCGCGGTTCCTTGCCGAAGAACTCCTTCACGCGGTCGATCACCTTGGGCATGCGGGTCTGGCCGCCGACCAGGATCACGTCGTCGATGTCCGAGACCTTGAGGCCGGCGTCCTTCAGCGCGATGCGGCAGGGCTCGATCGAGCGCTCGATCAGGTCCTCGACCAGCGACTCGAACTTGGCGCGGGTGATCTTGATCGCCAGGTGCTTCGGGCCCGAGGCGTCGGCGGTGATGTAGGGCAGGTTGATCTCGGTCTGCTGGCCGGAGGACAGCTCGATCTTGGCCTTCTCGGCGGCTTCCTTCAGGCGCTGCAGCGCGAGCACGTCGTTCTTGAGATCGACGCCCTGTTCCTTTTTGAACTCGGTGACGATGTAGTCGATGATGCGCTGGTCGAAGTCCTCGCCGCCCAGGAAGGTGTCGCCGTTGGTGGCCAGCACTTCGAACTGGTGCTCGCCGTCGAGATCGGCGATCTCGATGATCGAGATGTCGAAGGTGCCGCCGCCGAGGTCATACACCGCGATCTTGGAGTCGCCCGGCTTCTTGTCCATGCCGAAGGCGAGCGCAGCCGCGGTCGGCTCGTTGATGATGCGCTTGACCTCGAGGCCGGCGATGCGGCCGGCGTCCTTGGTGGCCTGGCGCTGGCTGTCGTTGAAGTAGGCCGGCACGGTGATGACGGCCTCGGTCACTTCCTCGCCGAGGTAGTCCTCGGCGGTCTTCTTCATCTTGCGCAGGATCTCGGCGGACACCTGCGGCGGCGCGATCTTCTTGCCGCGCACTTCGACCCAGGCGTCGCCGTTGTCGGCCTTGGCGATGGTGAAGGGCATCATCGCGATGTCCTTCTGCACTTCCTTCTCCTCGAAGCGACGGCCGATCAGGCGCTTGATCGCGAACAGGGTGTTCTTGGCGTTGGTGACCGCCTGGCGCTTGGCCGGCGCGCCGACCAGGATCTCGCCGTCTTCGGCGTAGGCGACCACCGAGGGGGTGGTGCGCGCGCCTTCGGAGTTCTCGATGACCTTCGGCTTGCCGCCTTCCATCACGGAAACGCAGCTGTTGGTGGTGCCGAGGTCGATGCCGATGATCTTGCCCATGAGTGTTCCTTTTCAGTCTGTATTCGGGGAGGCGCGGCGGGTTGCGCGCCGGTCTGGTTCGAATATGGGGCGGCGCGTTCCGCTTTCAAGCGCGCCGCGACAAATTGCTGGCCGCCCTTACTGGCTCTTGCCCTTGGACACCATCACCATCGCCGGACGGATCACGCGCTCGTTGAGCAGGTAGCCCTTCTGCAACACGGTGACCACGGTGTTGGCTTCGGCGTCGGCCTCGACCATGCTGATCGCCTGATGCTTGTTGGGATCGAACTTCTGGCCGAGCGGGTTCTCTTCGTTCAGGCTGGCGCCCTCGAAGGCCGAGACGAGCTGACGCAGGGTGAGCTCGACGCCTTCACGCATCTTTTCCACGGTCTGGTTCTCGGTGGCGAGCGCAGCCTCCAGGCTGTCCTTGACCGGCAGCATCGCGGTGGCGAACTTCTCGGCAGCGAATTTGCCCGCCTTGACGATGTCTTCCTGGGCGCGGCGGCGCACGTTCTCGGTCTCGGCCTTGGCGCGCAGCCAGGCGTCGTGGTGCTCGGCCGCCTTCAGCTCGGCCTGGCGCAGCGCCTCCTCGAGATTGGGCATGCTGTCGATGCCGTTCTCCGGCGCGGTGTCGGCCGCCGCGGCCGCGGCATCGAGGCCGATGTCGGCGGGCTGTTCGGCGGAGGTCTGGCTGGCCTGGTTCGGGTCCTGCATGTCGGTCTGGCTCCCTGTTGATTCCTGAAACAGCCGGGTACTTTGGGGCGTAGTGCGCCAGTTCAAGAGGGGAGGGAGGAAAAAAGAACGGGCGCGGTGAGCCCGGCCCGGTCTTGGACTCCGGGGTCCGGTTCCGGGGTCTGCGGCGCCCGGCCGCGAACGGACGCGCACAGGCGACTTGCGGGTCGGCCACCGCGCCTGCGGCCGCCTTCGATCTGAGGGAGGTGCTGGCGGCGTGGTAAGATCACGTGTTTTGGTTTTCGCGGCTTGTCCGCCTGCAAGCATGACCCAGTTCGCCAAGGAAACCCTGCCGATCAGCCTCGAAGAGGAGATGCGCCACTCCTACCTCGATTACGCGATGAGCGTGATCGTGGGGCGCGCGCTCCCCGACGCCCGCGATGGCCTCAAGCCGGTGCACCGGCGCGTGCTGTTCGCGATGCACGAGCTCTCCAACGATTGGAACCGCGCCTACAAGAAGTCGGCGCGTATCGTCGGCGACGTCATCGGCAAGTACCACCCGCACGGCGACATCGCGGTGTACGACACCATCGTGCGCATGGCGCAGGACTTCTCGCTGCGCTACATGCTGGTCGACGGCCAGGGCAACTTCGGCTCGGTCGACGGCGACAACGCCGCGGCCATGCGTTACACCGAAATCCGCATGGCGCGCATCGGCCACGAGCTGCTGGCCGACATCGACAAGGAGACGGTCGACTTCGGGCCGAACTACGACGGCTCGGAGAAGGAGCCGCTGGTCCTGCCCGCGCGCATCCCCAATCTGCTGATCAACGGCTCGGCCGGCATCGCGGTGGGCATGGCGACCAACATCCCGCCGCACAACCTGGGCGAGGTCGTCGACGCCTGCCTGAAGCTGCTGGCGGAGCCGGATACCGACATCGAGGCCCTGATCGATATCGTCCAGGCGCCCGACTTCCCGACTGCCGCCCTGATCTATGGCCTGCATGGCGTGCGCGAGGGCTACCGCACCGGGCGCGGGCGCGTGATCATGCGCGCGCGCACCCACTTCGAGCCGATCGGCAAGACCGACCGCCAGGCGATCATCGTCGACGAGCTGCCCTACCAGGTGAACAAGCGCACCCTGCAGGAGCGCATGGCCGAGCTGGTCAACGAGAAGAAGATCGAGGGCATCAGCGAGATCCGCGACGAGTCCGACAAGTCGGGCATGCGCCTGGTCATCGAGTTGAAGCGCGGCGAGATGCCCGAGGTGGTGCTCAACAAGCTCTTCAAGCACACCCAGCTGCAGGACAGCTTCGGCATGAACATGGTGGCGCTGGTCGACGGCAAGCCGCGCCTCCTCAACCTCAAGCAGATGCTGGTGTGCTTCCTCGAGCACCGGCGCGAGGTCGTCACCCGCCGTACCATTTTCGAACTGCGCAAGGCGCGCGACCGCGGCCACATCCTCGAAGGCCTGGCGGTGGCGCTGTCCAACGTCGACGAGATCATCGCCCTGATCAAGGCCGCGCCGACACCCGCCGAAGCCAAGCGCGGGCTGATGGAGCGCACCTGGCGTTCGCCGCTGGTCGAGGAGATGCTGTCGCGCGCGTTGGCCGACAGCTACCGGCCGGAAGGGCTGGATGCGCAGTTCGGCCTCTCGGAGCAGGGCTACCGCCTGTCCGAAGCCCAGGCCCAGGCCATCCTCGAGCTGCGCCTGCAGCGCCTGACCGGACTCGAACAGGACAAGATCGTCGGCGAGTATCGCGAGGTGATGGACATCATCACCGACCTGCTCGACATCCTCGCCCGCCCCGAGCGCATCACCGCGATCATCGTCGAGGAGCTCACCGCGGTGCGCAACCAGTTCGGCGACCCGCGCCGCTCCGAGCTGGTCATGAACACCGCCGAGATCAACATCGAGGACCTGATCACGCCGGAAGACATGGTCGTGACCCTGTCGCACACCGGCTACTTCAAGCGCCAGCCGCTCGCCGACTACCGCGCCCAGCGCCGCGGCGGCCGCGGCAAGCAGGCGACCTCGATGAAGGACGAGGACTTCATCGACCACCTCTTCGTCGCCAACACGCACGACACCGTGCTGTGCTTCTCCAGCCGCGGGCGCTGCTACTGGCTCAAGGTGTACGAGGTGCCCGAAGGCACCCGCAACTCGCGCGGCAAGCCCATCGTCAATCTCTTCCCGCTGATCGAAGGCGAGAAGATCACCGCGGTGCTGCCGATCAAGGAGTTCGACGAGGAGCACTTCGTGTTCATGGCGACCTCGGAAGGCACGGTCAAGAAGACCGCGCTCACCGCGTTCTCCAACCCGCGCAAGGCTGGGATCATCGCGGTCAACCTGGACGACGGCGACCACCTGATCGGCGTGGCCATCACCGACGGCCAGTGCGACGTGATGCTGTTCTCCGACGCCGGCAAGGCGGTGCGCTTCGCCGAAACCGACGTGCGCCCGATGGGCCGCGAGGCCCGCGGCGTGCGCGGCATGATGCTGGAAGACGGCCAGGCGGTGATCGCCATGCTGGTGGCCAAGGACGAGTCGCAGTCGGTGCTGACCGCGACCGAGAACGGCTATGGCAAGCGCACGCCAGTGGCGGAATACACCCGCCATGGCCGCGGCACCAAGGGCATGATCGCGATCCAGACCAGCGACCGTAACGGCAAGCTGGTCGGTGCGGTGCTGGTCGAGCCCTCCGACGAGGTGATGCTGATCTCGACCGGCGGCGTGCTGATCCGCACCAGCGTCGAGAGCATCCGCGAGATGGGACGCTCGACCCAGGGCGTGACCCTGATCAACCTCGACGAGGGCACCTTCCTCGCCAGCATCGAGAAGGTGGCCGAGTCCGAGTCGGACGAGAGTATGCGCGCCAGTGACGAGGCGGCCGAGGGCGGAGCGCACGCTGCGGCGGGCGAGGGGAGTGAGGGCGGCGAGGGCGAGGCCCCGGCCGCCGGCGAGCAAGGAGAGGCTTGATGAGTCGCGTGTGGAATTTCAGCGCCGGTCCCGCGGTGCTGCCCGAGGAGGTGCTGCGCCAGGCCGCCGCGGAGATGCTCGACTGGCACGGGTCGGGCATGGGCGTGATGGAGATGAGCCATCGCGGCAAGGAATTCACCGCCATCGCCGCGCAGGCCGAAGCCGACCTGCGCGAGCTGCTCGCGGTGCCGGCGAACTACCGCATCCTGTTCATGCAGGGCGGGGCGATTGCCGAGAACGCGATCATCCCGATGAACCTGATGGGCGACAGGCGCGCGGCGGACTACGTGGTCACCGGCTCGTGGACGCAGAAGTCGCAGAAAGAGGCGCGCAAGTACGCCGAGGTGAACATCGCCGCCTCGTCCGAGGCGAGCGGCTTCACCACCGTGCCGCCGATGGCGGAGTGGAAGCTGTCGGCCGATCCGGCCTACGTGTTCACCTGCACCAACGAGACCATCGGTGGCGTCGAGTACCCCTTCGAGCCCGACCTGGCGCAGATCGGCCGCGGCGAGGTGCCGGTGGTGGCCGACATGTCCTCGCACATCCTGTCGCGCGTGATCGACGTGTCCAAGTACGGACTGATCTTCGGCGGCGCGCAGAAGAACATCGGACCCGCGGGCCTGACCATCGTCATCGTGCGCGAGGACCTGGTCGGGCGCGCGATGCCGCTGTGCCCCAGCGCCTTCGACTACAAGGTGGTGGCCGACAACGGCTCGATGTACAACACCCCGCCGACCTACGCGATCTACATCGCCGGCCTGGTCTTCCAGTGGCTGAAGCGCCAGGGCGGGGTGGCCGCGATCGAGGCGCAGAACGTGGCCAAGGCGAAGCTGCTGTACGACTTCCTCGACGGCAGCGATTTCTACGAGAATCGCGTCGATCCCGCCTGCCGCTCGCGGATGAACGTGCCCTTCTTCCTCAAGGACGAGGCGCTCAACGACGCTTTCCTGGCCGAGTCGAAGGCGGCCGGGCTGGTGCAGCTGAAGGGCCACAAGTCGGTTGGCGGCATGCGCGCATCGATCTACAACGCGATGCCGATCAAAGGCGTGCAGGCGCTGGTCGACTTCATGCGCGACTTCGCCGCGCGCCGCGGTTGAGTCCGGGCAAGATCACGAACGAACGGAAAGCGGAAGCTGGAGGGGCCACGGGCCGAGCATGAGCGACGAACTGCTTAAACTGCGCAACGAGATCGACCGCCTTGACGAGGAAATCCTCGCCCGCCTGTCCGAGCGCGCGCGCTGCGCGCAGCGCGTGGGCGAGATCAAGCGCGGCGTCATGTATTACCGCCCCGAGCGCGAGGCCCAGGTGCTGCGCCGGCTGGCCGAACTCAATCCCGGTCCGCTGTCCGCGGATGCGGTCAAGACCATCTTCCGCGAGGTCATGTCGGCCTGCCTCGGCCTCGAGCAGCCGCTGCGCGTGGCCTACCTCGGCCCAGCCGGCACCTTCTCCGAGAGCGCCAGCCGCAAGCACTTCGGCTCGGCGCCCAACTTCATGCCGATGGCGGCGATCGACGACGTCTTCCGCGCGGTCGAGGCCGGCAATGCCGACTACGGCGTGGTGCCGGTGGAGAACTCCACCGAGGGCGCCGTCGGCGGCACGCTCGACCTGCTGCTCGCCAACCCGCTCAAGGTCTGCGGCGAGGTGCGCCTGCGCATCCACCAGCAGCTGATGTCGCGCGCCGAGGGCATCGGTGCCGCGCGGCGCATCTACTCGCATGCGCAGTCGCTGGCGCAGTGCCACGAATGGCTC
This sequence comes from Thauera sp. GDN1, assembly GCF_029223545.1. Taxonomy (NCBI): domain Bacteria; kingdom Pseudomonadati; phylum Pseudomonadota; class Betaproteobacteria; order Rhodocyclales; family Zoogloeaceae; genus Thauera; species Thauera sp. GDN1. Next base: position 1,432,307 of record NZ_CP097870.1, read on the forward strand.
AACCGCAACCTGCCGCACCTGCCGCGCATCCCGGTGGCGAGCAACGCCGAAGCCGCGCGCATGGCCGCCGAGGACCCGGAATCCTGCGCCATCGCCGGCGAGGCCGCGGCGCAGCTCTACGGGCTCAACGTCCTCGCCCCCAACATCGAGGACGATCCCAACAACACCACCCGCTTCCTGGTCATCGCCGATCACGACGCCGGTCCGTCGGGACAGGACCGCACCTCGCTGGTGTTTTCCACGCCCAACCGTCCGGGCGCCATCCATGGCCTGCTCGAACCGCTGGCGCGCCACGGCGTCGACCTCACCAAGCTGCAGTCGCGCCCGGCGCGCTCGGGGCTGTGGGAGTACGTCTTCTACGCCGACGTCAATGGTCATCGCGAGGATCCGCCGGTGGCCGCTGCGCTGCAGGAGCTCAACGAGCGTGCGGCCTTCGTGAAGGTCATCGGCTCCTATCCGGTCGCCGCGATCTGAGCCGGGCCCGTTCCCGACCGAATTCCCGATCGTTTCCCGGCGCTGCGTGCTGCAGCGCCGCAGCAGGAGAGAACCAATGAGCATCGCCAGCCTCGCCCCCGATTACATCCGCGCGATCATGGCCTACCAGCCGGGCAAGCCGATTTCCGAACTCGCCCGCGAGATGGGCATTGCCGAGTCGAGCATCGTCAAGCTCGCATCCAACGAGAATCCGCTCGGCATGAGCGCCCGGGCCCGTGACGCCGCGCTCGCCGCTCTCGCCGATGTCGCGCGCTACCCGGATGGCGGCGCCTTCGCGCTCAAGGCGGCGCTGTGCGCGAAGTTCGACGTGCGGCCGGAGCAGCTGGTGGTGGGCAACGGCTCCAACGACATCCTCGAGCTCGTGGCACAGGCCTTCCTCGCGCCCGGGCTGTCGGCCATCTACTCGCGCCACGCCTTCGCGGTCTACCCGCTCGCCACCAACGCCCGCGGCGCGCGCGGCATCGAGGTGGCGGCGAAGAACTTCGGCCACGACCTCGATGCGATGCTGGCGGCGATCGAGGCGCAGACGCGGGTGATCTTCATCGCCAACCCCAACAACCCGACCGGCACCTTCATCGCCGGGCCGGAGCTCGAGGCCTTCCTCGACAGGGTGCCGCGCCATGTGCTGGTGGTGCTCGACGAGGCCTACACCGAGTACCTCGCGCCCGAGCAGCGCTACGACTCGATCTCCTGGCTGGCGTGCTTCCCCAATCTGCTGGTGTCGCGCACCTTCTCCAAGGCCTACGGTCTGGCCGGGCTGCGCGTGGGCTACGGCATCGCCCACCCGGACGTGGCCGACCTGATGAACCGTGTGCGCCAGCCCTTCAACGTGTCCTCGGTCGGCCTGGCGGCGGCCGAGGCTGCGCTCGGCGACGAGGAGTTCATCGCCCGCAGCGCCGAGATCAACCGCCGCGGCATGGCGCAGCTGACCGCCGCATTCACCGAGCTCGGCCTGGAGTGGATCCCGTCCGCGGGCAACTTCGTCACCTTCAAGGCCGGCGACGCGGTGGGCATCAACCAGGCGCTGCTGCGCCAGGGCGTCATCGTGCGCCCGATCGGCGCCTACGGCATGCCGCACTGGCTGCGCGTGTCGATCGGCCTCGCGGAAGAGAATGCCCGCTTCATCGCTGCGCTCAAACAGGCGCTGGCCTGAGCGGAGGTTTGCGATGCCCCTGATCGGCAAGCTCGTCGTCTGCGGCGTCGGCCTCATCGGCGGCTCCTTCGCGCTCGCCTTGCGCCATGCGCATGCGGTCGGCCGCATCGTCGGCATCGGCCGCCGCCGCGAGCCGCTCGAGCGCGCGCGCGCGCTGGGCGTCATCGACGACATCGCGGAAGACTGGGCGGATGCGCTCGACGGTGCCGACATGGTGCTGCTCGCGGCGCCGGTGGGCCAGATGGATGCGATCATGGCGGCCATGGCGCCGCACCTGCAGCCAGGCACGATCGTCACCGACGCCGGCAGCACCAAGCGCGACGTGGTCGATGCGGTGCAGCGGCACTTCGACGCGGCGCTGGCCGACGTGGTGCCGGCGCATCCGATCGCCGGCGCCGAGAAGAGCGGCGTAGAGGCGGCCTTCGCCGAACTCTACATGGGGCGCAAGGTGGTGCTGACGCCGCTGCCCGAGAGCCGTCCGGAGGCGGTGCAGAAGGTGCGCGACGCCTGGGAGGCGTGCGGGGCGAAGGTCGTCGGCATGACGCCGCAGGAGCACGACCGCGTGTTCGCCGCGGTGAGCCATCTCCCGCACCTGCTCGCCTTCGGCCTGGTCGATGACCTCGCCGGACGCAGCAACGCGCCGCTGCTGTTCTCGCACGCGGCCAGCGGCTTCCGCGACTTCACCCGCATCGCCGGCAGTCATCCGGAGATGTGGCGCGACATCTGCGTCGCCAACCGGGTGGCGCTGCTGGAAGAGCTCGATGCCTATCTCGGCGAACTCGGGCGCCTGCGCACGATGCTGGTCGAGGCCGACGGCGACGGGCTCGAGGCGGTGTTCGAGCGCGCGCGGCGCGCCCGCAACGCCTGGGCCGAAGGCCTGCCGCTGCGCACCGCCGAATAGTCGCCACGAATCCCTCGTCCTGCGCGGCAGGACATGCTTTCAGAGGTCATGATGGAATTTCTCGATCTGCCCCCGATGCTGGGCGCCGCCGGCACGGTTCGCCTGCCCGGTTCGAAGAGCATCTCCAACCGCGTGCTGCTGCTGGCCGCGCTCGCCGAGGGCGAGACCGACATCCGCGACCTGCTGCTGTCCGACGACGTCGAGCGCATGCTCGATGCCCTGCGTGCGCTCGGCGTGGCCTGGGAGCGCGATGGCGACAGCCTGAACTATCGCGTGCGCGGCGTGGGCGGGCCGTTTCCGGTCAAGCACGGCGACCTCTTCCTCGGCAACGCCGGCACAGCCTTCCGCCCGCTGACCGCGGCGCTCGCACTGTCGGGCGGCGAGTACCGGATGTCGGGCGTGCCGCGCATGCACGAGCGCCCGATCGGCGATCTCGTCGATGCGCTGCGCCAGCTCGGCGCCGACATCAGCTGCACCGCCAACGAGGGCTATCCGCCGCTGCATCTGAAGCCGGCGACGATCCGCCCCGGGGGCGTGGTGAAGGTGCGCGGTGACGTCTCCAGCCAGTTCCTGACCGCGCTGCTGATGGCGCTGCCGCTGACCGGCGTGGAGACCACGATCGAGGTGGTGGGCGAGCTGATATCCAAGCCCTACATCCGCATCACCCTCGAACTGATGGCGCGCTTCGGCGTGCAGGTCGAGCAGCAGGGCTGGGAACGCTTCGTGGTGCCTGGCGGTGCGCGTTACCGCAGCCCGGGCACCGTGTTCGTCGAGGGCGACGCCTCGTCGGCGTCCTACTTCCTCGCCGCCGGCGCGATCGGCGGCGGGCCGGTGCGGGTGGAGGGCGTGGGGCGGACCAGCATCCAGGGCGACGTGCGCTTCGCCGAGGCGCTGGCGCAGCTCGGTGCGCGCATCACCCTGGGCGACAACTGGATCGAGGCTTCGGCGCCCGAGGGCGGCGTGCTGAAGGCCTTCGACCTCGACCTCAACCACATCCCGGACGCGGCGATGACGCTGGCGGTGGCGGCACTGTTCGCCGACGGCCCGTGCCGGCTGCGCAACATCGCCAGCTGGCGGGTCAAGGAAACCGACCGCATCGCGGCGATGGCGACCGAGCTGCGCAAGGTCGGCGCCGAGGTGGAGGAGGGCGCCGATTACCTGGTGGTGAGCCGTCCGCAGCGCCTGAGGCCGGCGGCAATCGACACCTACGACGACCACCGCATGGCGATGTGCTTCTCGCTGGTGAGTCTGGGCGGCTGCCGGGTGCGCATCAACGACCCGAAGTGCGTGAACAAGACCTTCCCCGGCTACTTCGACGCCTTTGCGCAGGTCGCCCGACCGGTGCCGGTGGTGGCGATCGATGGTCCTTCCGCATCGGGCAAGGGCACGGTGGCCGCGCGCGTGGCCGCGGCACTGGGCTGGCACTACCTGGACAGCGGCTCGCTTTACCGCCTGACTGCGCTCGCCGCGATGCGTGCGGGCGTGGCGCTCGACGACGAGGCCGGCGTGGCCGCGCTGGCGGCGGCGCTGCCGGCGCGCTTCGAGGGTGATCGTGTGCTGCTCGAGGGCGACGACGTCAGCGACGAGATCCGCTCCGAGGCGTGTTCGGTCGGCGCCTCGAAGGTGGCGGTGCTGCCTGCGGTACGGGCGGCGCTGTTCGACCGCCAGCGCGACTACCGCGTCGCGCCCGGCCTGGTCGCCGAAGGCCGGGACATGGGCTCGGTGATCTTCTCCGACGCGGACATCAAGGTCTTCCTTACCGCCTCTGCCGAGGCGCGTGCCGAGCGGCGGTATAAGCAGTTGATGGAAAAGGGTTTGCCTGCTAACATGCAAAGTCTTCTGAAGGATCTTCGGGAACGGGATGCGCGCGATGCGGCCCGCGCCGTCGCCCCCCTGACGAAGCTGCCGGACGCGGTCTTGCTCGATACCACCGAAAGGGATGTCGAACAGGCCGTGGCCTTCGTGCTCGACCTCGTGCAGGCGGGCGTCAGGGTTTCCGGTTGAACGCAATCGCGCGGGAGCGTGGGCTCCGGCGCGTTTTTTCTTGAACCAGCCATGTTTGCCGTCCCACGGCGGTGCCGGAACCGACCTTTTATGTCCAACGCCACCCCCGCCTTCGAAGAAAGCTTTGCCGCCCTCTTCGAGGAAAGCCTCGCCCTCCAGGAAATGCGCGCCGGTGAAGTCATCACCGCTGAAGTCGTGCGCATCGATCAGAACTTCGTCGTCGTCAACGCCGGCCTGAAGTCCGAAAGCTACGTCCCCGTCGAAGAGTTCCGCAACGACCGCGGTGAGCTCGAAGTCGAAATCGGCGATTTCGTCCACGTCGCAATCGACGCGCTCGAAGACGGCTTCGGCGAAACCCGCCTGTCGCGCGACAAGGCCAAGCGCATCTCGGCCTGGAACGACCTCGAGAAGGCGCTCAACGAAGGCTCCCTGGTCAAGGGCGTCATCACCGGCCGCGTCAAGGGTGGCCTGACCGTCATGACCAACAGCATCCGCGCCTTCCTGCCGGGCTCGCTGGTCGACATGCGTCCGGTCAAGGACACCACGCCGTACGAAGGCAAGGAATACGAATTCAAGGTCATCAAGCTCGACCGCAAGCGCAACAACGTGGTGGTTTCGCGTCGCGCCGTGCTGGAAGAGTCGATGGGCGAAGAGCGCGAGAAGCTGCTCGCCAACCTCAAGGAAGGCACCGTCGTCAAGGGTATCGTCAAGAACATCACCGACTACGGTGCGTTCGTCGACCTCGGCGGCATCGATGGCCTGCTGCACATCACCGACCTGGCCTGGCGCCGCGTCCGTCACCCGAGCGAAGTGCTCAACGTCGGTGACGAGATCGAAGCCAAGGTCCTCAAGTTCGACCAGGAAAAGAACCGCGTCTCGCTGGGCCTCAAGCAGCTCGGCGAAGATCCGTGGGTCGGCATCTCGCGTCGCTACCCGCAGGGCACCCGCCTGTTCGGCAAGGTGACCAACATCACCGACTACGGCGCGTTCGTCGAAGTCGAGCAGGGCATCGAGGGCCTGGTCCACGTGTCCGAGATGGACTGGACCAACAAGAACATCCACCCGACCAAGGTCGTCCAGCTGGGCGACGAGGTCGAAGTGATGATCCTCGAGATCGACGAAGACCGTCGCCGCATCTCGCTGGGCATGAAGCAGTGCATGTCGAACCCGTGGGACGATTTTGCGATCAACCACAAGAAGGGCGACAAGGTTCGTGGCCAGATCAAGTCGATCACCGACTTCGGCGTGTTCATCGGCCTGGAAGGCGGCATCGACGGCCTGGTTCACCTGTCCGACCTGTCCTGGAGCGAGTCCGGCGAAGACGCCGTGCGCAAGTTCAAGAAGGGCGACGAGGTCGAGGCCGTGGTGCTGGCGATCGATGTCGAGCGCGAGCGCATCTCGCTGGGCATCAAGCAGCTCGAGGGCGACCCCTACACCAACTTCATCGCCACTCACGAGAAGAACAGCCTCGTGCGCGGCACCGTGAAGTCGGTCGAGGCGCGTGGCGCGGTGATCTCGCTGGGTGACGACGTCGAGGGCTACCTGCGTGCGTCCGAAGCGGCTCCGCACCGTGTCGACGACCTGACCACCATGCTGAAGGAAGGTGACGAGGTCGAGGCGCTGGTGATCAACGTGGATCGCAAGACCCGTTCGATCAGCCTGTCGATCCGTGCCAAGGATCAGGCCGAGCAGTCGGAAGCCATGAGCAAGCTCGCTTCGGAGAGCTCGGCTGCCGCCGGCACGACCAACCTGGGTGCCCTGCTCAAGGCCAAGCTGAACGAGCAGAAGCAGTAATCTGACCGGTCATGACCAAATCGGAGCTGATCGCCCAACTGGCGGAGCGTTTCCCCCAGCTGGTCGCAAAGGACGCCGATTACGCGGTCAAGATGATCCTCGATGCGATGACCGACGCGCTGGCGCGTGGCGATCGCATCGAGATCCGCGGGTTTGGTAGCTTTGCGCTGAACTATCGTCCGCCCCGTACCGGGCGCAATCCGAAATCCGGCGAGAAGGTGCACGTGCCGGAAAAATACGTTCCGCATTTCAAGGCGGGCAAGGAATTGCGCGAAAGGGTGGATCTCGGCGGCAATTGACCGCGCGGCGATCGGTTTTACAGGCAATAATGGAAGGCGGCTGCGGCCGCCTTCTTTTTTGTTCACCGCTCGGGGATAATGCCGGCCATGCGCGCAATCATCTGGTTCATCCGCCTGCTGCTGTTCTTCCTGCTGTTCGGGTTCGCGATCAAGAACGACCAGCTGGTCACCCTGAACTTCTTCTTCGGCAGCCAGTGGCAGCTGCCGCTCGTGTTCGTCATCCTGCTGACCTTCGCCGCGGGTGCGCTGCTCGGCGTGACGGCGACCCTCGCCTCCCTTGTGCGTCAGCGTCGCGAGATCTCGCGCCTGCGCCGTCAGCTCGAGCTCGCCGAGCGCACCAAGGTTTCGGGCGAGACCGCGCTCACCGCCGGTGAAGCTCAACTGCCGATGCCCTGACCGCCGATGGAAATCGAATTCTGGTGGCTGCTCGCGCTGCCGCTCTTCTTCGGGCTTGGCTGGCTGGCCGCGCGCATCGACATCCGTCAGGTGGTTCAGGAGTCGCGCGCGCTACCGCGCTCCTACCTCAGCGGGCTCAACTTCCTGCTCAACGAACAACCCGACAAGGCGATCGACGCCTTTGTCGAGGCGGTGCGCATCGATCCGCAGACCGTGGAGCTGCACTTCGCCCTCGGCAGCCTGTTCCGGCGCCGCGGCGAGACCGATCGCGCGATCCGCATCCATCAGTTGCTGGTCGATCGCGAGGACATCAGCGAGGAGCACCGCCTGCAGGCCCTGGGCGAACTGGGACAGGATTTCCTCAAGGCCGGCCTGCTCGATCGCGCCGAGGCGGCCTTCCTGCGCCTGCGCGACACCCGGGCCAACGACGTGGCCCTGCGCTACCTGCTCGAGATCTACCAGCAGGAGAAGGACTGGGCCAGGGCGATCGAGGTCGCGCAGGCCCTGCCGGAGCACGAAGGGGTGATGTGGCGCACCGAGATGGCCAATTTCCATTGCGAACTCGCCGCGAGCGCGATGGCCAACTCGCGCTACGACGAGGCCCGGCGCCATCTCGACCAGGCCTTCGAGGTCAATCGTCGCAGCGTGCGCGCCAGCGTCCTGCTCGGCGACCTGCTCGCGGCGCAAGGGCGCGACGAGGAGGCGCTCGAGGCGTGGAAGCGGATCGAGAACCAGGATCCGGTCTATCTGGCGCTGGTGGCGGAGCGCGTCATGGATGCCTCCGGGCGCCTGGGGCGGGTCGACCAGGGGCATCAGCTGTTGCGCGCCTGGCTGTCGGCGCACGCCTCGCTGGATCTGCTCGACGAGCTGTTCCACTGGGAGCTCGAGCGCGAGGGGGCCAAGGCCGCCTACGAGCTCGTGCGCGAGGAGCTGCGCCGCAACCCGACGCTGCTCGGCCTCGACAAGCTGCTCGAAGCGGCCGTGCTTGCCGCCCCCGCGGAGCAGCGCAGTGACATCGAGCTCGTCAAGCAGCTGATCCACGGCCATACCCGCCGCGTGGCGCGTTATCGTTGCGACGCCTGCGGCTTCAAGGCGCGGCAGTTCCACTGGCGCTGCCCGGCCTGCGGCGGCTGGGAAACCTATCCCCCGCGCCGCACCGAGGAGTTCGATCTCACGCCCTGAGCGTGGCGCATGCGAGCCCGCGGCCCGCGGCCTGCGGCATCCGGCGACGCCTGCCGCGCCCGTCGCGCGGCGTCGGACCGGTCCTTCAACCCCGAATCGAGCACGACCCCAAATGGAATTCAGGACGCTGGAAGATTACGTCGGCCACACCCCGCTGGTACGCCTCAAGCGCATCACTGCAGGTCGCAACAACGTGATCCTCGCCAAGCTGGAAGGCAACAACCCCGCGGGTTCGGTCAAGGACCGCCCGGCGCTGTCGATGGTGATGCGTGCGGAGGCGCGCGGCGAGATCAGGCCCGGCGACACCCTGATCGAGGCCACCAGCGGCAACACCGGCATCGCGCTGGCGATGGCCGCGGCCATCCGTGGCTACCGGATGATCCTGGTGATGCCCGAGAACCAGAGCATCGAGCGTCGCCAGACCATGCGCGCCTTCGGTGCCGAGCTGGTGCTGGTGCCGAGCTCGGGCGGCATGGAGATGGCGCGCGACGTGGCCGAGAAGATGCGTGACGAGGGCAGGGGGATCATCCTCGACCAGTTCGCCAATCCGGACAATCCGCTCGCCCATTACGAGGGTACCGGTCCGGAGATCTGGGAGCAGACTGGCGGGCGCATTACCCACTTCGTAAGCTCGATGGGCACCACCGGCACCATCATGGGGACCTCGCACTTCCTGAAGGAGCGCAATCCCGACATCTGCATCGTCGGCTGCGAGCCCGAGCAGGGCTCCCAGATTCCTGGCATCCGCAAGTGGCCCGAAGCCTACCTGCCGCGCATCTTCGAGCGCCCGCGGGTGGATCGCTTCGAGCCGGTCAGCCAGGCCGATGCCGAGGAGATGACCCGGCGCCTGGCGCGCGAGGAGGGCATCTTCGCCGGGATCTCCTCGGGTGGCGCCCTGCACGTGGCGCTGCGCATCGCCGCCGAGGTCGAGAACGCGGTGATCGTGTCCATCGTGTGTGACCGCGGTGACCGCTACCTGTCCACTGGCGTGTTTCCGGCCTGAGTCCGCGCAGCGGCCGGGCGCGCGCGTCCGGACATTTGCGCGCGGGTGGCTGCTGGCGCTGGCCCTCGGTCTGTCGCCGGCGCTCGCGGTCGAGCGCCTGAGCCTGAAGATTGCAGATGTCGCCAGTCCCGTTTTCGCGCTCCACGACATCCAGGCCGTGTTCGATGCGGGCGGCGCAACGGCGACGATCTCGGTGGCGCGCGCGCGGGTCGGCGCGCGCGTGCTGCGCGATGTCCGCCTGCGCTGCGCACGGGCCTCTCTGAGCTTCGACGGCTTTTCCTGCCATGGCGCCGACCTGCACCTGGCGGGCAAGCCTGTGTCGGCGGCGCTCGACTTCGAGCTCGATCGCCGCAGCGGTGAGGTGCGACTCGCCGCCGGGTTCGATCAGGGGGGGCGTATTGAAGTGGATCTGGACGGAGGCGGTGATCTGCTGGCCAGAGTGGTCGAGCTTCCGGCCGATGCCGTGCACGCCCTGCTGTCGCCTTGGTCGCCGCCGGTCGCGCGCGCGATGCGGGACTTCAAGCCGCAAGGTCGCGCGAGCGGCGAGCTCGCGTGGAGTACGGCCGGCGCTCGGGCGTCGCGTCTGAGTGCGCGATTCCGCATCGCGGATGCCGCTTTCGGCAGTGCGGACGGTCTGCAGGCCGCCGAGCGCGTCGGCGTGGAGTTCGCGGTCGACGCACGGCAGGCCGGCGGTGCCTGGCACTGGCAGGCCGGAGTGGACTGGAAGGAGGGGGCGGCCTACCTGCATCCGCTTTATCTGGAGGCGGGGGCGAGGCTCAGCGCGAGCGGGCGGCTCGATGGCAGGCGGCTCCGGGTCGACGATGCGGCGCTCGAGGTCGAGGGCGTCCGCCGGTTACGCGCCACGGCGACCGCGAACCTCGATGCGCTGGACGAGACCAGCCTGTCGGTGGATGTCGACGGGGCCGACCTCGCGCTCATCGGGCCACGCTGGATCGCGCCGCTGTTGGCGCCCGCCAGTGCCGAGCGCCTGCGCTTCGCCGGCCACTTGAGCGGCGCGCTGCAAGTCCGTGAGGGGCGACTGCAGGCGGTCGAGCTCCGTTTCGAGGACGCCGGCTTCAGTCTGATCGGGGTCGCGGAAGGTCCAGGGGTGGTGCTCGGGCCGATTGCCGGCCAGGCCTCGTGGGCGCAGGGGGAGCGCAGGCGGACGCGGCTCGAGGTGGCCGGCGGGCGCTGGGAGAAGCTCGCGCTCGGTGCCTTCGTCATCCATGCGGAGTTGATGGACGACGGTGCGCGTCTTGCCCGCACGATGGTGCCGGTGCTCGACGGCGCGCTCGTGCTCGAGGACTTGTCCCTGTCCCGCGGGCCGGCCGGTTGGCAGGGCCGCGGCAGCGTCGTGATCGAGCCGGTGTCGATGCCGGCCCTGACTGCTGCGCTCGACCTGCCGCTGATGGCGGGCGTGCTGTCGGCATCGCTGCCCGAGCTGCGCGTGAGTCCGGGCGAGATCGCGCTCGATGGCGCCCTCGTGATCTCGGTGTTCGACGGCTACCTGCGCGCGACCGGCCTGCGACTGCGCGAGCCCTTCGGCGTTGCCGCGCACCTGAGCGGCGACCTCGAGGCGCGCCACATCGACCTCGCCCAACTGACCGAGACCTTCAGTTTCGGCAGCATCACCGGCTTCGTCGATGCCGATGTGCGCGGCCTCGAGCTGGTGCGCTGGCGCCCGGTGGCCTTCGATGCGCGGATCGCCAGCAGCCCGGGCGACTATCGGCGCCGGATAAGCCAGCGCGCGGTGGAGAACATCAGCGCCCTCGGCGGCGCCGGTGCGGTGGCGGCGATCCAGCGTAGCCTGCTGCGCCTGTTCGAGACCTTCGGCTATCGCGAGCTCGGGCTGCATTGCCGGCTTGCCAGCGGCGTATGCGTCATGGATGGGATCGAGGGCGGCGAGCGCGCCGATGGCGGCTTCGTGATCGTGCGCGGCGGCGGCGTCCCGGCGCTGGATGTCATCGGCTACAATCGGCGCGTGGATTGGGACGAGCTGGTCGCGCGCCTGCAGCGGGTGGTGGCCGAAAACGTCTCGCCCGAACTGCGCTGACTCCCGGAAACCGGAAGGAGAACCGCATGCCTGTCGCATCCAGGTGGTTCCTGGCAGCAGCCCTCGCCCTGTCGGCGTCGGCCTGCGTCACCATCAACATCTATTTCCCGGCGGCTGCGGCCGAAAAGGCGGCGGACCGCATCATCGACGAGGTGTGGCAGCTGCGCGAAGGCGCGGGTGGCACGCCGGCGCCGGAATCACCGCAAGGAGAGGCGAAATGAGCGTGCTTCCCGCAATCCTGCGCAAGCTCGGTGCGCTCGTGGTCGGCGTCACGCTGGCTGCTGCGGTGCATGCGCAGGGCAATCTCGAGATCGACACACCGGCCATTTCCGCATTGAAGCAGTCGATGCAGAAGCGCCATGCACAGCTCGCGCCGCTGTATGCAGCTGGTGCAGTCGGACTGGCCACGGACGGTACCGTCGCGCTGCGCGATGCCGCCGGCGTTCCGCTTGCCCAGAGCGCCCAGGTCAACAGCGTGATCGCCGCCGAGAACGCCGATCGTGCCGCCCTCTATCGCGAGATTGCCCGCGCCAACAATCATCCCGAGTGGGAAGGCGACGTCCGTCGCACCTTCGCCCAGCGCTGGGTCGATCGTGCGCAGCCCGGCTGGTGGGTGCAGCAGGGCGGCAAGTGGGTGCGCAAGTAATGGCGGTCCTCGTCTTCGACATCGAGACCATTCCCGATGTCGCCGGCATCCGCGCGATCGAGGATCTGCCCGCGGGCCTCTCGGACTACGAGGTCGCCGAATGGGCGTTCCAGCAGCGGCGGGCGAGCCACGGCAGCGATTTCCTGCCCCACCACCTGCAGCGGGTGGTGACGATCTCCTGTGCGCTGCGCGATGCGCAGCACTTCAGGGTGTTCTCGCTGTCCGAGCCGGAGAGCGGCGAGGGCGAGATCATCCAGCGCTTCTTCGACGGCATCGAACGCTACACGCCGCAGATCGTGTCGTGGAACGGTGGCGGCTTCGATCTCCCCGTGCTCCATTACCGTGGCATGCTGAACGGCGTTTCGGCGCCGCGGTACTGGGACCAGGGCGAGGGCGACTATCACGACTCGCGTGACTTCAAGTGGAACAACTACATCAGCCGCTATCACAGCCGTCACCTTGACCTGATGGACTTGCTGGCGCTGTACCAGCCGCGCGCCAACGCGCCGCTCGACGACCTCGCCAAGCTCATGGGCTACCCCGGCAAGCTCGGCATGGACGGTTCGGCGGTGTGGCAGGCCTGGCAGGATGGCCGGATCGCCGAGATCCGTGATTATTGCGAAACGGACGTGGTCAATACCTATCTCGTCTATCTGCGCTTCGAGCGCATGCGCGGGCACCTCGACGCTGCGGCATGGGCAGCCGAGGTGCAGGTGGTGCGCGACGCCCTCGGGCGGATCGATGCGCCGCACTGGAGACAGTTCCTCGGCGCCTGGCCGCAGGCCGGAGACGGGCAGGGCTGAGCCTGCAGCACATTCATCAAGGCAAGGAGAAGCACATGGGCATCCTCTACACCATCCTCATCGGCCTCATCGTCGGTCTGGTCGCGCGGCTGCTGCATCCGGGCAAGGACGGCCTCGGCCTGATCATGACCTCGCTGCTCGGCATCGCCGGTTCGCTGGTTGCGACCTACGGCGGGCAGGCCCTGGGCATCTATCATGCTGGCGAAGGAGCGGGCTTCATCGGTGCGGTCGTGGGCGCGTTCCTGATCCTCTTTATCGTGTCGCGACTCAGGAAGTAAGTTTTTTGCCCCGCGGCGCAAAAAATCTTTGACAAGATTTTTCGAGTGCCTATAATGTGGGGCTTCAGCAGGCGCGTAGCTCAGTTGGTTAGAGCACCACCTTGACATGGTGGGGGTCGTTGGTTCGAATCCAATCGCGCCTACCAAGATTCTGGAGTTGATCATCATGTTCCGAACTACCACTCAGGCCGGAAACTGAACAGGTCGGCTCCGCTTGTCTGCTAGAGAAAAAAGCGCGCCTAGACCGCGCTTTTTTTTCGTCCACAATTTTCGTCCGTATCCTGGCCCGCGACCCAGTCGGGGGCAAGCTCTGCCCGAGGTCACAGCCATGCCCAATATCACGCTTCCCGACGGTTCCGTTCGCAGCTTCGATCATCCGGTGACCGTGGCGGAGGTCGCCGCCTCGATCGGTGCCGGCCTCGCCAAGGCCGCGCTGGCCGGTCGCGTGGGCGGACGCATGGTCGACCTGTCGCATCGTCTCGACGCCGATGCCGATCTGGCGATCGTCACCGACAAGGGCGCGGAAGGTCTCGAGATCATCCGCCACTCTACCGCCCACCTGCTGGCGCACGCGGTGAAGGAGCTTTTTCCCGATGCTCAGGTGACGATCGGGCCGGTGATCGACAACGGCTTCTACTACGATTTCTCGTACAAGCGCCCGTTCACGCCCGAGGATCTCGCCGCGATCGAAGGGCGCATGGCCGAGATCGCGAAGCGCGAGATTCCGGTGCAGCGCGAGGTGTGGCCGCGTGACAAGGCCGTGGATTTCTTCAAGGGCATCGGCGAGCACTACAAGGCGGAGATCATCGCCTCGATTCCGGCGGGCGAGGATGTGTCGCTGTACCGTCAGGGCGACTTCATCGACCTGTGCCGCGGCCCGCACGTGCCCTCGACCGGCAAGCTCAAGGTCTTCAAGCTGATGAAGTTGGCCGGTGCCTATTGGCGCGGCGACTCGAAGAACGAGATGCTGCAGCGCGTGTATGGCACGGCGTGGACGAAGAAGGACGAGCTCGACGCCTACCTGCACATGATCGAGGAGGCCGAGAAGCGCGACCATCGCAAGCTCGGCCGCCAGCTCGACCTCTTCCACATCCAGGACGAGGCGCCGGGCATGGTGTTCTGGCACGCCAAGGGGTGGACGCTGTGGCAGCAGGTCGAGCAGTACCTGCGCCGCACGATCGGCGAGCATGGCTACCAGGAGGTGAAGACGCCGCAGATCGTCGATCGCTCGCTGTGGGAGAAGTCCGGCCACTGGGGCATGTACTCCGACCTGATGTTCACTACGCAGTCCGAGAAGCGCGACTACGCGGTCAAGCCGATGAACTGTCCGTGCCACATCCAGATCTTCAATCAGGGCCTCAAGAGCTACCGCGACCTGCCGCTGCGCATGGCCGAGTTCGGCTCCTGCCACCGCAACGAGCCTTCGGGTTCGCTGCACGGCATCATGCGCGTGCGCAACTTCGTGCAGGACGATGCCCACATCTTCTGCGCCGAGAGCCAGGTGCAGGCCGAGTCGGCCGAGTTCATCCGCCTGCTGCAGCAGGTGTATACGGATTTCGGTTTTACCGACGTGCAGGTGAAGCTGTCGACCCGTCCGGAAAAGCGCGTCGGCACCGACGAGCAGTGGGATGCCGCAGAGGCCGCGCTGGCCGCCGCGCTCGACGCCCAGGGCCTGCATTACGAGCTGCAGCCCGGCGAGGGCGCCTTCTACGGTCCGAAGATCGAGTTCTCGCTGAAGGACTGCCTGGGACGCGTCTGGCAGTGCGGCACGCTGCAGCTCGACTTCAACCTGCCGGTGCGCCTGGGCGCCGAGTACGTCGACGAGGACAACACCAAGAAGGTGCCGGTCATGCTGCATCGCGCCATCCTGGGCTCGCTGGAGCGCTTCATCGGCATCCTGATCGAGCATCACGCGGGCGCGATGCCGATGTGGCTTGCGCCGCAGCACGCGGTGGTGATGAACATCTCGGAAGGGCAGGCCGAGTATGCCGCCGAGGTCGCCGAGAAGCTGCGCAAGGCGGGGTTCCGGGTCGAGGCCGATTTGCGTAACGAAAAGATTAACTATAAAATTCGCGAACATAGCGTGCAGAAGCTGCCCTACCAGATCGTCACCGGCGAGAAGGAGAAGGCGGCGGGCCTGGTGGCCGTGCGCGCCCGAGGCGGCCAGGATCTTGGCCAAATGACCCTCGATGCACTGATCGAGCGCTGGCGTCGCGAAGTCGAAGCGAAAGCCGGCCCGGTCTGATATTGGTTTTCGTGGAGAGTTGAACCATCGCTCAAGAAAAAAAGCAGCGCGTAAATAGGGAGATCAACGCGCCCGAACTCCG
This sequence comes from Thauera sp. GDN1, assembly GCF_029223545.1. Lineage (NCBI taxonomy): Bacteria > Pseudomonadati > Pseudomonadota > Betaproteobacteria > Rhodocyclales > Zoogloeaceae > Thauera > Thauera sp. GDN1. Next base: position 1,447,641 of record NZ_CP097870.1, read on the forward strand.
GCTGGTCGGCGAAGAAGGCGAGCAGCTCGGAATCGTGTCCCTGAACGCAGCCCTCAACATGGCCGAAGAGGCCGGGCTGGATCTGGTCGAAATCGCACCGATGGCAGTGCCACCCGTGTGCAAGCTGATGGATTTCGGCAAGTTCAAGTATCAGGAACAGAAGAAGGCCCACGAAGCCCGACTCAAGCAGAAGCAGGTGCAGGTCAAGGAGGTCAAGCTCCGCCCCGGCACCGACGAGAACGACTACCAGATCAAGCTGCGCAATCTCAAGCGCTTCCTGGAAGAAGGCGACAAGTGCAAGGTCACGCTGCGCTTCCGCGGTCGTGAGATGGCGCACCAGGAGTTCGGTCTGCGGCAGCTCGAGCGCGTCAAGGCAGATCTGGAGGAGCTGGGCCAGGTCGAGCAGATGCCCAAGATGGAAGGGCGCCAGATGATCATGATCATCGCGCCGAAGAAGAACCGCTAAGGTTCTAGGGATTTGCCCCTGCGGGGGCAAGACCGCTGGATATCGGAAGATCGTCCGGCGGAAAACAAGTGATGCCGGGTAATGAAACGCGTCGGGGCTTATCGGCGCTACCCAGGTGTCATCCAAAAACATGGAGTCTCAGCAATGCCCAAGATGAAGACGAAGAGCGGCGCCAAGAAGCGCTTCAAGGTCCGCTCGAGTGGCGGGATCAAGCGGTCCCAGGCGTTCAAGCGCCATATCCTGACCAAGAAAACGACCAAGGCGAAGCGTCAGCTGCGCGGCATGACCGAAGTTCATGCGGCCGATGAAAAGCTGATTCGCGCCATGCTTCCGTACGCTTGATAGGAGACCGCAATGCCTCGCGTTAAACGTGGTGTAACCGCCCGCGCCCGTCACAAGAAAGTCCTTTCCCAGGCCAAGGGTTATCGCGGCCGTCGCAAGAACGTCTATCGCATCGCCAAGCAGGCGGTGATGAAGGCTGGCCAGTACGCCTACCGCGACCGTCGTCAGCGCAAGCGTCAGTTCCGCACGCTGTGGATCGCGCGTATCAACGCCGCCGCGCGTGAACTGGGTCTGACCTACAGCGTCTTCATGAACGGCCTCAAGAAAGCCGCGATCGAGATCGACCGCAAGGTGCTGGCCGACCTGGCCGTGTTCGACAAGCCGGCGTTTGCCGCGATTGCCGAACAGGCCCGGGCCAAACTCGCTGCGTAATCTCACGCAGTCCGAAAAAAGGAGGCCTGGCCTCCTTTTTTTTTCTGAATCGCCGCCGCCGCGGGCAAGGCCTTGGGCGCCGGCACAGAAATCACGCAGAACTCACGAATTCCTCGATGAGCGGCCGGATCCGCGGCCGCCATCTCGCAACACCGCATTCCGCCAGGGCAGGGACATGGAACAGCTCGATCAACTGGTACAACAGGCTGCAGCCGACTTCGCTGCGGCAGCCGATGGCGCGCAGCTCGAACAGGTCAAGGCGCGTTATCTCGGCAAGGCGGGGTCGCTCACCGAGCGCCTGAAGTCGCTCGGCAAGCTCGATCCGGACGCGCGCCGCGAAGCGGGCGCGGCAATCAACGCCGCCAAGGTGGCGATCGAGAACGCGCTCGAGGCGCGTCGCAACGCCCTGCGCGAAGCCGCGCTGCTGGCCCAGCTCGCCGCCGAGGCGCTGGACGTGACGCTGCCCGGGCGCGGCGCTGCGCAAGGTGGCCTGCACCCGGTCAGCCGCACGCTCGAGCGTGTCGAGCAGCTGTTCGCCTCGATCGGCTTCGTGGTCGCCGACGGCCCCGAGATCGAGACCGACTGGCACAACTTCACCGCGCTGAACACGCCCGAGAACCATCCGGCGCGTTCGATGCACGATACCTTCTACCTCGAAGGTCACGATGACGTGCTGCTGCGCACCCACACCAGCCCGGTGCAGATCCGCGCCATGCAGGCCCACGTCGAGCGCTATCGTGACGCGGCGGCGATGCCCGACCTGCGCATCATCGCCCCCGGCCGCGTGTTCCGCGTCGACTCCGACGCCACCCACTCGCCGATGTTCCACCAGGTCGAAGGTCTGTGGGTGGGTGAGAAGGTCAGCTTCGCCGACCTCAAGGGCGTGATCGCCGACTTCCTGCGCCGCTTCTTCGAGACCGAGGACCTGCAGGTACGCTTCCGGCCGTCCTTCTTTCCCTTCACCGAGCCTTCGGCCGAGATCGACGTCGCCTTCATGAGCGGCGCGCTGGAAGGGCGCTGGCTGGAGATCGCCGGCTGCGGCGTGGTGCACCCGAACGTGCTGCGCTTCGGCGGCATCGATCCCGAGCGCTACACCGGCTTCGCCTTCGGCATGGGGCCCGACCGCCTGACCATGCTGCGCTACGGCGTGAACGACCTGCGCCTGTTCTTCGAAGGCGACCTGCGCTTCCTGAGCCAGTTCCGCTGAGCGCCCGAGTGGCGCCCTCCGGGGCGTTGCCTCCGCGCGGCGCCGATCAGATCTTGCCTTCTCACGCAATCCGGGTAATCGAATCATGCAATTCTCCGAACAGTGGCTGCGGACCTTCGTCGATCCGCAGTTGAACAGTGCCGAACTCGGCCACCTGCTGACCATGGCCGGCCTCGAGGTCGAGGAGGCCGAGCCGGCCGCGCCTGCCTTCAAGGGCGTGGTCGTGGCGCAGATCGTCGAGGCCGAGAAGCATCCCAACGCCGACAAGCTCAAGCTGTGCAAGGTCGATGCCGGCATCGGCGAGCTGCTGCAGATCGTCTGCGGTGCCCCCAACGCCGCCGCCGGCATGAAGGTGCCGTGTGCGGTGGTCGGTGCGGTGCTGCCGGGCGAGTTCGAGATCAAGAAGGCCAAGCTGCGCGGCGTCGAATCCTTCGGCATGCTGTGCTCGGCGCGCGAGCTCGGCCTGTCCGAGGACCACGGTGGGCTCTACGCCCTGCCCGAGGATGCGCCGGTCGGTGCCGACATCCGCGACTATCTCGGACTCGACGACACGCTGTTCACGATCAAGCTGACCCCCAACCGTGCCGATTGCCTGAGTCTGACGGGGGTGGCGCGCGAGGTGGCGGCGATCACCGGCGCGTCGCTGCGCCATACCATGGTCGACGCGGTCGTACCCACCGTCGATGCGCGTCGCGACATCGTGCTCGATGCACCCGCCGCCTGCCCGCGCTACTGCGGCCGCATCCTGCACGGGGTGAATGCCAAGGCGCCGACGCCGGAATGGATGGTGCGCCGCCTGGTGCGCAGCGGCGTGCGCTCGATCAGCGCGCTGGTCGACATCACCAACTACGTGATGCTCGAACTCGGCCAGCCGCTGCACGCTTTCGACAACACCCGGCTGCAGGGGGCGATCCACGTGCGCCTGCCGCGCGCGGCCGAACGGGTGCTGCTGCTCAACGAGCAGACCGTGACTCCGGCCGCGGACACGTTGCTGATCGCCGACGAGGCGCGTGCGCTTGCGCTCGCCGGCATCATGGGCGGCGAGGACAGCGGCATCACGCTGGAGACCACCGAAGTCTTCCTGGAGAGCGCCTTCTTCGCGCCCGACGCCATCGCCGGCCGTGCGCGCAGCTACGGTTTCAGCTCGGACGCCTCGCACCGCTTCGAGCGCGGGGTCGACCCGGAGCTCGCGCGCCCTGCCATCGAGCGCGCGACGCAGCTCGTGCTCGAGATCTGCGGTGGCGAAGCCGGCCCGGTGGTCGAGGCGCAGGCGCCCGACGCGCTGCCGGCGCGCAAGCCGGTGCGCCTGCGCCCGGCGCGTGCTCGCCGCGTGCTCGGCGTCACGCTCGACGACGAAGCCATGCTCGCCCTGCTGCAGCGCGTGCACCTGGGCGTGGTGCGCGACGGCGACGACTTCCTGGTCACGCCGCCGTCGTGGCGCTTCGACATCGAGATCGAGGAAGACCTGATCGAGGAGCTCGCCCGCCTGCACGGCTACGACAACATCCCCGCGGTTGCGCCGCAGGGCAGCCTGATGATGCTGCCCAGTTCCGAGCACAGCCGTCCGGTGTGGGCGCTGCGCCACCTGCTCGCCGCCCGCGGCTACCAGGAAGTGGTGAACTTCGCCTTCGTCGAGGAGGCCTGGGAGCGCGATTTCTGCGCCAACGAGAACCCCATCCGCCTCGCCAACCCGATCGCTAGCCAGCTCAGCGTGATGCGCTCGAGCCTGATCCCCGGCCTGGTCGACACCCTGGCGACCAACCGCAAGCGCCAGATCGAGCGCGTGCGCGTGTTCGAGGTGGCGCGGGTGTTCGAACGCAAGGCCGATGGCGAGCCGGTGCGCGGCTTCCAGCAGGTCATGAACGTCGCCGGCCTGGCCGCCGGCTCGGTGCTGCCGGAGCAGTGGGGCGAGCGTTCGCGCAACGTCGACTTCTATGACGTCAAGGGCGACCTCGAGGCCCTGTTCGCGCCGCGCCAGCTTGCCTTCGCGCCGCTGTCGCATCCGGCGCTACATCCGGGGCGTGCGGCCGCAGTCAGGCTCGATGGCCACGTCATCGGCGTGATCGGCGAGCTGCATCCGGTGTGGGTGCAGCGTTACGACCTGGGCACTGCGCCAGTGGTGTTCGAGCTCGCGCTCGATGCCGCGCTCGCCGCGCGCATGCCTGGCTATGCCGAGATTTCGCGCATGCCGGCCGTGCGTCGCGACCTTGCCCTCGTGATCGCCATGGATGTCCCGGTCGAGCGCGTGCTGGAAGTGCTGCGCGCGGCCGCGCCCGCCATCGTGCGCGAGATCAGCCTGTTCGACCTCTATCATGGCAAGGGCATCGACCCGGACAAGAAGAGTCTTGCCTTCAGGGTATCGATGCAAGATACTCAACGCACACTCGAGGACGCCGAGGTCGAGGCGGCGATGGCCGTGCTCGTGCACCAGGCGGAGACCGTGCTCGGAGGCCGACTGCGTGGCGCGGGAGGCTGACGCGATGACGCTGACCAAGGCAGAACTCGCGGATCTCCTGTTCGAGCAGGTCGGGCTCAACAAGCGCGAGGCCAAGGACATGGTCGAAGGCTTCTTCGAGGAGATCCGGACTGCGCTCGAGCGTGGCGACAGCGTCAAGCTGTCGGGCTTCGGCAATTTCCAGTTGCGCGACAAGCCTCAGCGTCCCGGACGCAACCCCAAGACCGGCGAGGAAATCCCGATCACCGCGCGCCGTGTGGTCACCTTCCACGCCAGCCAGAAACTGAAGGCCGCGGTGGAGCAACTCAGCGATGCAAGCAAGCAGCCCTGATACCGAAGCGCAGGATCTGCCCCCGATCCCGGCGAAGCGTTATTTCACGATCGGCGAGGTCAGCGAGTTGTGCCTGGTCAAGCCGCACGTGCTGCGTTACTGGGAGCAGGAGTTCACCCAGCTCAAGCCGGTCAAGCGCGGTGGCAACCGGCGCTACTACCAGCACCATGAAGTGCTGCTGATCCGTCGCATCAGGCAGCTCCTGTACCAGGAAGGCTTCACGATCTCCGGTGCGCGCAACCGGCTTGGCGAGTCGGCGATCCACGCGCAGGAGAGCCAGGTCGAGGTGGAGCGCTACCGGGAGGTGCTGCGGGCGCTGCGCAGCGACATCGAGACGACGCTGGCGGATCTGCGAGGCTGAAATTTTCTTGGAAAATTTCTGGTAATTCCAGAAACCGCCGCTATAATGGCGGCTTGTGTCGGGGCGTAGCGCAGCCTGGTAGCGCACTTGCATGGGGTGCAAGGGGTCGCGAGTTCGAATCCCGCCGCCCCGACCAATCAAACAAACCGGCCTCGGCCGGTTTTTTGTTTTGTGGCGCCCGTGCCGATAGCGCAAGGACGCTGTGCTAACATCCGCTACTCCGGCCGTTCTTCCCGGTAACCCGTACGGATTTCAAATGCGTATTCTGGTCAGCAACGACGACGGTTATTTCGCTCCGGGTATTTCGGCGCTCGCCGAGGCTCTGGGCACGCTCGGCGAAGTCACGGTGGTGGCGCCGGAGCGGGACCGCAGCGGTGCGAGCAACTCGCTGACCCTGGATCGCCCGCTCTCGCTCAAGCGCACGGCCAACGGCTTCTACCACGTCAATGGCACGCCGACCGACTGCGTCCACCTGGCGGTCACCGGCATGCTGGACCATCTGCCGGACATGGTCGTGTCCGGCGTGAATCACGGCGCGAACATGGGCGACGATACGGTCTACTCGGGTACCGTAGCTGCAGCGACGGAAGGCTTCCTGCTCGGCGTACCCTCGATCGCGGTGTCGCTGGTCAGCAAGTCGGCCACCGATTTCAGCGCCGCGGCACGGGTGGCGCGCGACCTCGCAGAGCGCTTCATGCGCAATCCCTTTCCGCATCCGGTCCTCCTGAACGTCAACGTTCCCGATGTCGCCTACGAGCGCCTGCGCGGCGTGCGGGTGACCCGGCTGGGCAAGCGCCACAAGGCCGAACCGGTGGTGCGCAGCCAGACGCCGCGCGGCGATACGGTGTATTGGGTGGGCGCGGCGGGGGGCGCGGCGGATGCGGGCGAGGGGACAGATTTCCACGCGGTGGCCAACGGCTTCGTGTCGGTCACGCCGCTGCAGATCGACCTCACCCACACCGGCCTGATCGCGCCGGTTTTCGACTGGCTCCAGCAGTGATCACACGGGTGGCCGACGCGGGGCAGGCGGCGCGCGCGCGCGCGCGCATGGTCGAGCGCCTGCGCACGCAAGGCATCCGCGACGAGCGTGTGCTCGCGGCCATGCAGGCTGTCCCCCGTCACGCCTTCGTCGAGGAAGGGCTGGCCTTCAGCGCCTACGACGATACTCCGCTGCCTATCGGGTTCCAGCAGACGATTTCGCAGCCCTTCGTCGTGGCGCGGATGATCGAACTGCTGCGTGCCGGTCGCGAGCTCGGGCGGACGCTGGAGGTCGGTGCAGGCTGCGGCTACCAGGCGGCCGTCCTCTCGCTGCTGGCCTCGGAGGTCTATGCGGTCGAGCGGATTCGCCCCTTGCTCGATCGTGCGCGGGCGAATCTGCGCCCCTTGCGTCTTCCGAACGTACGGCTGAAACTTGCCGACGGTAGCCTTGGTCTTCCCGAGGCGGCGCCCTTCGACAGCATCGTCGTTGCCGCTGCGGCCATCGGCGTGCCGCCGGCGCTCAAGGACCAGCTGGCGCCCGGCGGGCGCCTGATCGTGCCGGTGGGCGGCGGCGAACAGCGGCTCGTGCTGATCGAACGGCAGGGCAATGTGTTCCGCGAGAGCGTGTACGAGGCGGTGCGCTTCGTTCCCTTGCTCGGCGGTACGGAATGAAACAACGGTAATTTCGGATGCATACACGTACAAGCTATCTCTCTCTTCTCCTCGTTGCACTGCTGAGTGCGGGCTGCGCCTCCAAGGTCACCGCGCCGGTGCGTGACGGGAGCGGAAGCGCCGCCGGCGGCGTGACGACGCCCGCACCGGTTTCCGGCTTCCATACCGTGCGTCAGGGCGAGACGCTGCTCGCGATCGCCCGCCAGTACGGGGTGACGCTGCCGGATCTGGTGAGCTGGAACGGCATCACCGATCCCAACCAGATCCACGTCGGCCAGACCATCCGGGTCTCGCCCACCGGTGCCGCGCCGGTGGCGATCGTCGCGCCGGGCCAGGGCGCTGCGGTCGCGACGCCGGTGCCGCCGAGCGGGACCGATGCCGGGGCGGTGCCGCTGGTGCGCGAGCCGATCGGCGGCAAGGCGCCGATCACCGAGCCGTCGGTGCCGACGCCTCCGCCTGCAGCCACCCCGTCCGCGGCCGCCATGAGCGGACAGTGGCAGTGGCCGGCAAAGGGCACGCTGATCGCCGGCTACAACGAGGCTTCCAACAAGGGCCTCGATATCGGCGGCAGCGTCGGCGACCCGGTGTATGCGGCTTCCGCGGGAAAGGTCGTGTATGCGGGCAGCGGCCTGCGTGGCTACGGCAAGCTGATTGTCATCAAGCATAACCAGGAGTACAACTCGGTCTATGCACACAACGACAAGCTGCTGGTGAAGGAGGACGACGACGTCGTCCAGGGCCAGAAGATCGCGGAGCTGGGCAGCTCGGAAGCCGATCGGCCCAAGTTGCACTTCGAGATCCGCAAGCAGGGCAAGGCCGTGGATCCGATGGGATATCTGCCCGCACGCTAAGGGGAAAGCATGGAAGAGCCGGCGAATCTTGACGAACTGGAAAGTCATGAACCGGATCTTCCACCCGAGGTGGAGGTGTTCGCGTCCCATGCGCTGCCGGTGGTCGAGAACGACTTCTTCAGCGACGTCACGCAGCTTTATCTGAACGAGATCGGCGCCAATCCGCTGCTCACCGCGGTGGAGGAACTCGAGATCGCCCGGCGCGTGCGCATGGGCGATTTCGATGCGCGTCAGACGATGATCGAGCGCAACCTGCGCCTCGTCGTCAATATCGCCAAGCACTACCTGAATCGCGGCATCCCGTTGCTCGACCTGGTCGAGGAGGGCAACCTCGGTCTCATGCACGCCCTCGAGAAGTTCGATCCAGAGCGCGGCTTCCGGTTTTCGACCTACGCCACCTGGTGGATCCGGCAGAACATCGAGCGCGCGATCATGAACCAGTCGCGCACCATCCGCCTGCCGGTGCACGTGGTCAAGGAGCTCAATCAGGTCCTGCGGGCGCAACGCCATATCGAGTCGCACTCGAACGGCGAGTCCTCCCTCGAGCAGATTGCCACCCGGCTCGGCAAGAGCATCGAGGAGGTGCGCAGCATCCTGGCCTTGAGCGAACACACGGCCTCGCTCGACGCTCCGCTCGACATCGATCCCACGCTGTCGATCGGCGAGTCGCTGGCGGACGAGCACCAGGCGACCGCTGACGTGCAGATCCACGGCTCGGAAGTGGAGTCCCTCGTGCGTGAGTGGATCAAGATGCTGAGCGACAAGCAGCGCATGGTGATCCGTCATCGCTACGGCATCGACGAATGCGAATTGCTGACCCTGGAAGAACTCGCGGCACGTCTGGAGCTGACGCGCGAGCGCGTGCGCCAGATCCAGCTGGAGGCGCTCGGCCAGCTGCGGCGCATCCTCAAGCGTCACGGCATCTCGCGCGACGCCCTGTTGTGAGGGTTCAGGCCCCGTACGGGCCGTCGGCCGTCGGGAATGCGCGCAGATAGAGCTCGCGGCTGGCGTAGGCCATCACCGGCAAGGTCACCAGCAGCAGCGGCAGCAGCAGGGCGCTGACGATGATCACCGCCGAGAGCAGCAGCGCCCAGCACATCATGACGCCGAAGTGTCCGAACACCGCACGGACGCTGGCGACGACGCCGGAGACGAGCTGCGCCCGCCGGTCGTAGATGAGGGGGATAGAGAACGCCGACACCGTGAACAGGATGAAGGCGAGCACCGCGCCCATGATCGCGCTGTAGGCGGCGTAGTTCACCACGATGCCCTCGATCCGCAGCAGGCGCAGGAAGCCGAAGGACTCGCGGCCGACCATGAAGCCGTAGAGGATCCCGGCGTCGGTGATCCAGATCAGGAACAGCAGGCCGCAGACGAAGGACACCACCCAGCCGCCGCGCGGCATGCGCCGAAAGCCCTCCCAGATGTCGGCGAAGCCGACGTGGCGGGCCTTGCGCAACTTGTCCGAGAGCGAGAAGAAGCCGACGAGCAGGGCCGGTCCAACGAGCATGAATCCACCGGCCAGGGACAGGCTCATCGGTGCGATCTGGCCGAATTCGAGCACCGCATACATGAGTACGCCGATCGCCACGAAGAGTGCGGCGAAGGCCGCGCTGATCAGCGGCATCGCGCGGAACTGCCCGAGGCCGAAACGCACCGAAGCGCCGATGTCGGACAGGGTCAGGGGCGCCGAAACCAGATTCGCTGATGCTTCGTGGGTGTTTGGGCGGGCGGTCATGGCGGGAAATCCCTCAGCGTCGCTCGGCGCGGATCCCGTCGACCGCCCTGCGCAGGCGCAGCGCCTCGGCGAGCTCGAACACCGACATGGCGTAGAAACTGCTGCGATTGTAGCGTGTGATGACGTAGAAGTTGCGGTAGCCGAGCCAGTACTCGGTGTCCTCGCCGGGCGTCTCCAGGTCCACCAGCGTGGCGACCGCAGCCGCCGGACGTCCGTCCAGCGTGGTGACGCCGCGCGCGCTCAGATGCGCGGGCTCGAGCCGGGGTTCGATGCCGGCGGCGATCAGCGCGGCCCCGTCGGTGTCGGGGGCGAGGCGGGCGCGCTCGGCGACCGGCTCGCCCGGCTGCCAGCCATGGACGCGCAGGTAGTTGGCGACACTGCCGATGGCATCGATCGGGTCGCTGTCGAAGTCGATGCGGCCGTCGCCATCGAAGTCGACCGCATAGGCTCGGACACTGCTCGGCAAGAACTGCGGATAGCCGAGCGCGCCGGCGAAGGAGCCGCTGTAGCTGCCGGGGTCGCGTCCCTGTTCGCGGGCGAGCAGGAACAGGGCCTCGAGCTCGCGCCGGAACAGGTCCGCCCGCGGCGGGTAGTCGAAGGCCAGGGTGGCGAGCGCCGACAGCGTCTCGAAGTTGCCGGTGTTGCGGCCGTAAAGCGTTTCCACGCCGATGATGGCGACGATGACCTCCGCCGGCACACCGAATTCGGTGGCGGCACGCTCGAGCTCGCCCGCGTACTGATACCAGAATGCCATGCCCCCATCGATGCGGACGTCGTCGAGGAAGCGCGCCCGGTAGTCGCGCCAGGAGCGCACGCCCTTGCGCGTCGGCGGCGTGATCAGGCGGATCACCGCAGGCTCGTGGCGGGCATGTGCCAGCGCACGCTCGAGGTCGGCGGGGTCGAAGGCATGGCGCGCGGCGACTTCGGCAATGAAGCCGCGCGTTTCCTCGCGGTCCGCATACGAGGCGGAGGTGCCGACGGGGGCCCCGGCGAGCAGCAGGCCGGCGACCAGGCTGCCGAAGAGGTTGCGCAGGCGCGTGCCGAGGCGGTGCCGTCCGGCCCCGGGGGCGTTGCCCGGCGGCATGTGGGTGGGCGCGATGTTCTGGGTCATTGGATTCGGATTCCTTTCATCTGCTTTTCCAGCGCGCGCGATTGATCCCCCGCCTGCACGGCGCCGTAACGGAGGCGGGCATAGGCTGCACAGATCGCATGCAGGCTGTCCGCCTGTTCCGGCAGGGCTTCGGCCAGGCGGTCGCCGTAGGCGAGCGGTCCTTCCCACGGTTCGCGCCCCAGGCCCGCCCGCGCCATGCGGGCGGAGAAGCGTTCCCAGGCTCGCTGCACGGGGTCCGAGGTCCGGCGCTGCCAGCTTGCCCAGGCATAGAGTGCGAGCAGCAGCAGGGCCGAGATGCCCGCCAGCAGTCCGGCCAGTTTCGCCGCACTGCGGGGATCGAAACCGAGACTGGCCAGAAATTCGCGCTGGCGTTCGGGATTGTAGCCAAGAACGTACTGGTTCCAGGAGTTCGAGAGCGCCTCCCAGCGATGGCGCAGGCCGCGCAGCCAGGCCATGTCCGCCTGCAGCATCAGTGGGAGCGCGTCCTCGGCGCTCAGCGCCGCAGCCAGCCCGTCCGCGATCCGCTCCGGCGCGGCGAGCGCGGTCGGATCGACCCGCAGCCAGCCGCGCCCTTCCAGCCAGACCTCGGCCCAGGCATGGGCGTCGGACTGGCGAATGACCAGATAGCCGTCGACCGGATTGATCTCGCCGCCCTGGTAGCCGGTGACGATGCGGGTGGGGACGCCGGCCGCCCGCATCAGGACCGCGAAGGCCGAGGCGAAGTGCTCGCAGAAGCCGCTGCGGGTGTCGAACAGGAATTCGTCCGCGCTGTCGGTGCCGAGCAGCGGCGGACGCAGCGTGTACCTGAGCCGGGCTGCCCGCATGTGCGCGAGCACGCGCTCGAGAATCTCGGCGTCGGACGCGGCGCCGGCAGCCAGGCTTGCGGCCAGTTCGCGGCTGCGCGGATTGCTGTCCGCCGGCAGACGCGTTGCGGCCGCGAGGACGGCTGGCGATTCGTCGGTGCCGACCGGCGCGTCCGGGTAGGCGCTGAGTGCGAAGCGGCTGCGCGTCTGTACCGGCCGCGCGCTCAGCGCCTGGTGGTCGCTGGCGAAGCGCACGAGCGGCCCGGCCGCGCCCGGGTAGTCCAGCGCCAGCAGCCAGCGCCGGTTGTGAGGCTCGAGGGTGAGCACGTAGTCCAGTCGGCGGCCGACCGGGCGATAGAAGGGCGCGTCCGCCTCGGCAAACCGCGCCGCGGTCCAGGTACGGCCGTCGAAACTGCCGAGGACGGGCCCGCGCCAGTAGCGCTGCGCGGGCGGCGGCGGCGGGCCGTCGAACGCGGCGCGGAAAGCGATGGCCGAGGAATTGCCGAGCGCGCTGATCGAGCCCGGCGTCATCGTGTCCGACAGGCCGGTGCGGGCGCTGAAGGCGTCGGCGGGCAAGCCCCACAGCGGACCCTGGATGCGCGGAAAGAGCACGAAGAAGACGAGCAGGAACGGTAGCCCGTGCACGAGCAGCAGTGTCGCGCTGCGCAGGTGCTCGCGCACGCTGCCGGCCGGGTCGGCCAGCGCGACGAGGGCGCCGAGGCAGGTCAGGGTGCCGAGGAATGCCATGGCGGCTGCCGCGATCGACTGGTTCTCGAGGAACAGCGCCAGTTGCAGGAACAGGCACAGCAGCACGCCGGTGTGGATGTCGCGTGCCGCGCGTGCCTCCAGCAACTTCATCCCGAGCAGCAGGGCGAGCAGGGCGACGCCGGGATCCTTGCCGAAGAAATGGCCGAATTCGAGACGCACGCCGGCTGCGGCGGCTGCGGCCAGGGCGAACAGCAGCACAGCCGGCGGCGGGCGGCTACCCTGCCACAGGATCAGGCCGCGCCAGGCCAGGAACAGCAGGCAGAGGGCATGGATCCAGGCCGGCAGCCAGATGCCGTGCGGGGCGACGGTGAGCGCCGCGGCCGCGAGCAGCCACAGGCCCTGGTGGCGGTCGAGGGCGGGTGCCGGCGCGGGGCGGGCCGAGCCCCTGCGTTTCAGCATCGCCGCGAATCGGGTCGCCCCGGCGCTCATGGTCGCCGCTCCGTGTCCTCTGCCGTGCTGCCGAACAGCGCAAGCGCGCGCAGGCAGCGGTCGCGATGGTCGTGGCCGAGGTCCGGCGCAATCCGCGTGTTCGGTATGTGCAGGCCATAGCGGCGCCCGTCCTGCTCGGCGCGCAGGATCCACGCGGTGAGCCGCGACAGGCGCTGTTCGTCGTCGAGGTGCACCGGCAGCGCGGACCACGCCAGCAGCAGTTCGCCGCCGCGGGCAGCGCTGTATTGCTTGGTCAGCATCGGGCCGCCGCGGGCCAGCGCCTTCCAGGCGACGTGCCGTGGCGAGTCGGCGCTGCGGTGCGCGCGCAGGCCGGCGAAGTCGTCGTCGCCTTCGCGCGTGCTGGCGCTCGTGCCTGCCCCATCCGCGCCGCTGTCGGGCAGCGGAGGCGGCGCGGGTTCGGGTGCCGGATGGACGATGCAGTCGGCGTCGGGCACGAACACGCTCCAGGCCCGGATCAGGCCGAGTGGCCAGGTGCTCTCGATGACGCTGCGGCCCAGGTGCAGGCGGCCGCGGCGGGTGGTGGGGCAGGCCAGCAGGATGGTCGATTCGGTCGCCGGGCCGAGTTCGAACGTGCCGACCTGTCCGTGTGCCCGCAGCCTGAGCGCCGGGCGGCGCGACGGGCGGGGATTGTCGATCAGCAGCCGGAACCCTGCCGCCTCGCCGGCGAACACCGGCTCGCAGCGCGCCGGCCGCAGGGACAGTCCGAGCAGGTTGCGGAAGGCGTGCACGATGCTGGCCGTCGCCGCGCCGCCGAGCAGGAAGACGAGACCGTAGCCGAGGCTGAGGTTGTAGTTGATCGAGGTCAGCAGCATCACTGCGAGCGCGGCGGCGAATCCCAGCCCGGCCGGAGTCGGGAGCACGTAGATGCGGCGTTGAGTGAGGCGGATCGGCGCCGCTTCGGGTTTGCCGACGCGGAACAGCCAGCGATCGGCGCCCCGGCGCAGGGCGGCCGCCAGGTGTGCGGCCCGACGCATCAGCGGACCGCGACCGCCTGCATCAGGCGCACCAGCGTGGCCGGCGGCACCGGCCTGCCGTCGCCGGCCAGATGCAGGCGGTGCGCGGCCACATGCGGGAACAGGGTCTGCACGTCTTCCGGCAGCACATGGTCCCGACCGTCGAGGAGCGCCCAGGCCCGGGCCGCGGCAAGCAGGCCGAGGCCGGCGCGCGGGCTGAGTCCGTTGACCAGCTCCGGGCTGTTGCGGGTGGCGCCGAGCAGGGCCTGCACGTAGTCGACCAGTGCGTCCGAGACGTGCAGCCCCTGCGCGGCATGCTGCAGCTCGAGCAGCGCGGACGGGCTGGCGACCGCGGGCTGGCGCTCGAGCAGTTCGCGGCGGTCCTCGCCCATCAGCAGCGCGCGTTCGGCGGCGCGGTCCGGGTAGCCGAGGCGGATCCGCAGCAGGAAGCGGTCGAGCTGGCTCTCCGGGAGCGGGAAGGTGCCGATCTGATGCGCCGGGTTCTGGGTGGCGATGACGAAGAAGGGTTCGGGAAGCGCCAGGGTGGCGCCGTCGGCGGTGACCTGGCGCTCCTCCATGGCCTCGAGCAGGGCGCTCTGCGTCTTCGGCGTGGCGCGGTTGATCTCGTCGGCGAGGATCAGCTGGGCGAACACCGGGCCGGGATGGAAGCGGAAGGCGCTGGTGCTGCGATCGAAGATCGACACGCCGAGGATGTCCGCCGGCAGCAGGTCGCTGGTGAACTGTATGCGCTGGAACTGCAGCCCGATCAGCCGCGCGAGCACATGGGCGAGCGTGGTCTTGCCCACCCCGGGGACGTCCTCGATCAGAAGATGGCCGCGCGCGATCAGGCAGGCAAGGGCGAGGCGCAGCTCGCGTTCCTTGCCGAGGATGATGCGGCCGGCCGTCTCGAGCAGGCGATTTGCATGATGCAGGGGCATTGCGGGCGTACTGTGAAATTGGCCGGGAAGCGGTGATAATAGACGACAAAGCCAGCCGGTCCGGATGACGTTCATCACGATGACCGGCAAGACAAGTAGCCGGCGCAGGCAACCTCGGTTGCCCCGTCGGACGTTCGCGATGGGAGAAGGAGGAGTATGACCACCACGGCATTCATCACGCACCGTGACTGCTGGCTGCACGACATGGGGTCCATGCACCCGGAATGTCCGGACCGGCTGTCGGCGATCAACGATCGCCTGATCGCTGCTGGCCTGGACATGTACATCTCCTTCTATGACGCGCCGGTCGCCGAACGCGAGCAGATCACCCGGGTGCATCCGTCCGAATACCTCGACAGCCTGCTCGGCAACGTGCCCGAGCACGGCATCCGCCACCTCGACCCCGACACCGCGATGAGCCCGGGGACGATGAAGGCCGCGCTGCGCTCGGCGGGCGCGGGCGTGTTCGCCACCGACCTGGTCATGAAGGGCGAGATCGAGAACGCATTCTGCGCGGTGCGTCCGCCCGGCCATCATGCCGAGCGCGCGAAGGCGATGGGTTTCTGCTTCATGAACAATGTCGCCATCGCTGCGCGCCATGCCATCGCGGCGCACGGCCTGGAGCGGGTGGCGATCGTCGATTTCGACGTGCACCACGGCAACGGCACCGAGGACATCTTCCGTGACGATCCGCGGGTGATGATGGCCGGGATCTTCCAGCATCCCTTCTATCCGTACTGCGGCACCGAGAATCCGCCGGCGCACATGTGCAACGTGCCGCTGCCGGCCGGCACCCGTGGCGACGCCTTCCGCCAGGTCTTCGGCGACATCGTGGTGCCTGCGCTGCGCAGCCACAATCCGCAGATGATCTTCATCTCGGCCGGCTTCGATGCGCATTACGAGGACGACATGGGCTCGCTCGGCCTGCTCGAGGCCGACTACATGTGGGCGACCAAGCAGATCAAGGACGTGGCCGAGGACTGTGGCCACAAGCGCGTCGTGTCGATCCTCGAGGGCGGCTACTCGCTGTCCTCGCTGGCGCGCTCGGTGGTCGCCCACATCAAGACGCTCGCCGATCTTTGAATCGCAAACCCGGAAACGTCGTGACGGGGTTCTGCGCGCGCGCATCGAGGCGTGTCGCGCTGTGCCCGTGTCGGCGTTAGAATCGAACCTTTAATTTCCAGCCCGACGCCATGATTACCGGATCGCTCGTCGCCATCGTCACGCCCATGCACGACGACGGCAGCCTTGATTTTCCCCGCCTGCGCAGCCTTATCGACTGGCACATCGCCGAGGGCACCGATGGCATCGTGATCGTCGGCACCACCGGCGAATCGCCCACCGTGGACGTGGACGAGCACTGCGAACTCATCCGTGCCTCCGTCGAGCACGTCGCGGGCCGCGTGCCCGTGGTCGCCGGCACCGGCGCCAACTCCACCGCCGAGGCCGTCGAGCTCGCCCGCTTCGCCAAGCAGGCGGGCGCGGATGCCCACCTGTCGGTGGTGCCCTACTACAACAGGCCGACGCAGGAAGGGCTGTACCGCCACTTCCGCACGATCGCCGAGGCGGTCGAGCTGCCGCTGATCCTCTACAACGTGCCCGGCCGCACGGTGGCCGACCTGTCCAACGACACCACGCTGCGCCTGGCCGAAATCGGCAACGTCGTCGGCCTCAAGGACGCCACCGGCAACATCGATCGTGCCTGCGACCTGATCGAGCGCGCACCGGCCGACTTCGCCCTCTACAGCGGCGACGACATGAGCTCGGCCGCCTTCCTGATGCTGGGCGGCCACGGCGTGATCTCGGTGACCGCCAACGTCGCGCCGCGCGCCATGCACGAGCTGTGCGCGGCAGCGGCGCGCGGCGACATGCGCGCGCTGCGTGAAACCAATGCCGCGCTGACCGGTCTGCATCGCGACCTGTTCTGCGAGGCCAACCCGATTCCGGTCAAGTGGGCCGTCGCCCGCATGGGCCTGATCGGCGACGGCCTGCGCCTGCCGCTGACTCAGCTCTCCGAATGCCATCACGAGCGTGTGCTGAAGGCCATGCGCAAGGCCGGCATCAAGGTCTGAACCGAATCCATCTGTCCAGGAATTCCATGAACCGTACCACGCGCACCTCCCTGTCCCTGATCGCGCTGTCGCTTGCGCTCGGCGGTTGTTCGGGATCGCTGCTCGAATCGAAGCGCATCGACTACAAGAGCGCCCGCCAGATCGAGCGCCCGCTCGAGATCCCGCCCGACCTGACCGCGCCGCAGCGCGACGACCGCTTCGCCGTGCCGGACGTGTCGCCGCGCGGCGTCGCGACCTATTCGGCTTACTCGGCCGACCGCGCCGGGCAGCCCGCGACCGCCTCGGCCGCGGCCGACGTGCTGGCCAAGTCGGACACCATGCGCATCGAACGCGCAGGCAGCCAGCGCTGGCTGGTGGTCAGTGGCTCGCCGGAGGAGCTGTGGCCGCAGATCAAGGATTTCTGGCTGGAGCTCGGCTTCATCCTGAACGTCGACAGTCCCGAGATCGGTGTCATGGAGACGGACTGGGCCGAGGATCGCGCCAAGATCCCGCAGGACTTCATCCGCTCGAGCATCGGCAAGGTGTTCGACGGCCTGTTCTCGACGCCCGAGCGCGACAAGTTCCGCACCCGTCTGGAGCAGGGCAAGGAGCCGGGCACCGTCGAGGTCTACATCAGCCATCGCGGCATGATGGAGATCTATCCGACCGAGGCCAAGGACTCGACCATCTGGCAGCCGCGTCCGGCCGACCCCGAACTCGAGGCGGAGATGCTGCGCCGCCTGATGGTCCGGCTGGGCGCCGAGGAGGCGCGCGCCGAAGCCGCCGTCGCCACCGAGCAGGCGCCCGAGCGTGCGCAGATCAGGTCCGCGGCCGACGGCCAGGTCATGCTGACGATGGAGGAGCCCTTCGATCGCGCCTGGCGCCGCGTGGGGCTCGCGCTCGACCGCATCGGCTTCACCGTCGAGGATCGCGATCGCGCCAAGGGGCTCTACTTCGTGCGCTATGTGGATCCCGATGCCGACAACCGCAGCCCGGAGAAGGGGTTCCTGTCGCGTCTCGCCTTCTGGCGCAGCGATGACAAGCCGGCCCAGGGGGGCAGCGAGTACCGTCTGCGCGTCGAGGGCCAGGGCGACGGTTCGCGGGTCAGTGTGCTCAGCCGCGAGGGTGGCCAGGACAACTCCGAGACGGCGCGCCGCATGCTGGGGCTGCTGCACGAGCAGTTGCGCTGATCGCGTCCCGCACAAACAAAAAGCCGGCTGCGAGCCGGCTTTTTGTTTGCTACGACAGTCAGGCAGGTGCTGCTTACTTCTGCGCCGACTCCTTGGCGGCGCTGACCGCGGCCTCGGCGGCGGCCTTGGCGGCGTCCACCGCCTGCGAGGCTTCCTCGGCCGCTGCGGTGGCCGCTTCCTTGGTCGCGTCGGCGGCGGTCGCCGCTTCTTCCTTGATCACCTGGGCGCCGGCTGCGGCGGCGTCACCGGCAGCCTTCGCGCTTTCCTTCGCCGCATCGACGGCCTGGGCGGCGGATTCCTTCATCTGCTCCTGGGCGCTCGGGGCGGGTTGCGCGGCGACGGGTTCTTCCTTCTTGCCGCAGGCGGAGACGGCGAGGGCAACGAGGGCAGCAACGAGCAGGGAATTCTTCATGATCTTGTTCCTTTCGGGGTTCAGGGGACTTCCGCTGCCGGATTCCCTCGTGTCCGGGCTTGTCCCGGACGGCTTCGGAGTGCAGCGAAAGCGGATCGATTCTACCGCGCAGGTAATGTCAGAGGGATGGCATGCTGCGTTGCAAGATATCATCCAAGCGTAAGAAAGCATTTCGGAACAGGCCTCAAGGCAGCGCCGATCGACGCTCTTCGCTGCGGGACGGAATGCACGCCACGCATCGATTCATGATGCCCTTTCGCCGTCTCGCCGACGGGATTCCGAGGCAATGGGCGTGCCCGGATCGGGGCGTCGCGGGGGGGCTGCGCGTATCGGGCGGCGGTGCCGGCACGAACTCGCAGCTGCCTGCGGAGTGGCGCTGCCAACTCGGGTGCGCACACCATGTTGCAAATGGCGTTCCGGGGTGGAGGGCGGAAGTTCGGCGCGCCGGCCCTGCGGGTGCGCGCTAGAATCGCGCTTCCTTTCCGATCGCCTGCCATCATGCCCATTGCCCTCATCGAATCCCTGGACCACGAAGGACGCGGTGTCGCCCGCCAGGACGGCAAGGCGGTGTTCGTCGATGGTGCGCTGCCGGGAGAACGGGTGGAGTACGTCGTGCGCCGTGCGCGGCCGAGCTACGAGCAGGCCGAGACCTTGCGGATCCTGAAGGCGAGCGCCCAGCGCGTGCCGCCGCGCTGCCGGCATTACGGCACCTGTGGCGGCTGTTCGATGCAGCATCTGGATGCGGAGGCGCAGGCCGCTGCCAAGCAGCGCATCCTCGAGGACGCGCTCTGGCACATCGGCAAGCTGCGGCCGGAGATCATCTACCCCGCCATTCACGGTCCCGCCTGGGGCTACCGCTACCGCGCCCGCCTCGGCGTGCGCCTGGTGCCGAGCAAGGGCGGGCTGCGCGTGGGTTTCCACGAGCGGCGTTCGAGCTACATCGTGGACATGCGCGAATGCCCGGTGCTGCCGCCGGTCATCTCGGCGATGCTGCCGCGCCTGCGCGAGATGATCGCCGACCTGTCGATCGCCGATCGCCTGCCGCAGGTCGAGATCGCGATCGGCGACGAGGCCACCGTGTTCGTGTTCCGCAACCTGCTGCCCTTCAGCCGCGCCGATCAGAAGCGCCTGGCCGCGTTCGCCGAGGCCGAGGGCATCCAGGTGTGGCAGCAGCCGAACGGGCCGGATTCGGCGACCCCGCTGCATCCGCTCGAGGGCCCGGCGCTCGCCTACACCCTGCCGGAGTTCGACGTGCGCATGGACTTCCGCCCGACCGATTTCACCCAGGTCAATGTGCACATCAACCGCCTGCTGATCCGGCGCTCGATGCAGCTGCTCGATCCGCAGCCGGGCGAGCGCATCGCCGACCTGTTCTGCGGGCTGGGCAAC
Organism: Thauera sp. GDN1; assembly: GCF_029223545.1. Lineage (NCBI taxonomy): Bacteria > Pseudomonadati > Pseudomonadota > Betaproteobacteria > Rhodocyclales > Zoogloeaceae > Thauera > Thauera sp. GDN1. The sequence continues at coordinate 1,467,479 of NZ_CP097870.1, forward strand.
TTCAGCCTGCCGATCGCGCGTCGCGGCGCCCACGTCGTCGGCGTCGAGGGCAGCGACGCGCTGGTGGCGCGCGCGCTCGACAATGCGCGGCGCAACGGCCTGGCCGAGCGCACGAGCTTCTACGCCGCCAACCTTTTCGAGGCCACCGAGGACAGCCTCGCCGCGCTCGGACCGCTCGACAAGCTGCTGATCGATCCGCCGCGCGAGGGCGCGATCGCGGTCGCCAAGGCGATCGGCCCCCAGCAGCAGCCCGCACGCATCGTCTACGTCTCGTGCAACCCGGCCACGCTGGCGCGCGATGCGGCGGTGCTGGTGCGGGAGAAGGGCTATGTGCTCAAGGGCGCCGGCATCGCCAACATGTTCCCGCAGACCTCGCACGTGGAGTCGATCGCGCTCTTCGAGCGCCCGGCGTCGGCGTGAAGCCGCCGGCACGCGGTGATATACTGCGCGCCCTTGTGGAGGCGTGGCAGAGCGGTTGAATGCAACGGTCTTGAAAACCGTCAGGGGTTTGCGCCCCTCGTGAGTTCGAATCTCACCGCCTCCGCCAACAACGCGGCAACCTGTTGATCGGGCAGCTTTTTCGAGCGCCCCGGCGCTGCTCATGTCCCGCCTCATCCTCCTCAACAAGCCCTACGGCGTGCTCTGCCAGTTCACCGACCAGGCTGGCCGGGCGACGCTGAAGGACTGCGTCGCCGTGCCCGGGGTCTATGCCGCCGGGCGGCTCGACACCGACAGCGAGGGGCTGCTGCTGCTCACCGACGACGGACGCCTGCAGCATCGCATCGCCGATCCCCGCCACAAGCTCGCCAAGACCTACCTGGTGCAGGTGGAGGGCGAACCCGACGAAGCCGCCCTGGCGCGGCTGCGCGCGGGCCTCGACCTCGGCGATTTCCATACCCTGCCGTGCGAGACGCGTCCGGTGGCGGAACCGGACTGGCTGTGGCCGCGCGTTCCGCCGGTGCGCTTCCGCAAGGCGGTGCCGACGAGCTGGCTGGAGATCGTGCTGCGCGAGGGCAAGAACCGTCAGGTGCGGCGCATGACCGCCAAGGTCGGTTTCCCGACCCTGCGCCTGATCCGGATCGCGATCGGCCCGTGGCGGCTCGATGGCCTGCAGCCGGGGCAGTGGCGCGCGCTCGATCCGGCGGAGCTGGGCGCGCTTGCCGGGACGCCCGATCGGCAGGGTTCGCCTGCGCGCCCCGGGCGTGCTGACGGTGCGGCGTGGCGGCGAGGCGGGGGCGAAGCCGTGAAGCCCTCCCGGCCGGGACGCGCGGCCGCCGGCGATTCGGGGCGGCACGAGCCTGCGGCCCGCGACAAGCCGCACAAGATGGAGCGACGTAAATGAGTGGAACGAAGAAGACGGGCCGTCACGCCCTCGTCAATGTGCTGCTGGCAGGGGGCGCGCTCGGCGCCTTTGCCGCCGCAGCCGTGGCCCAGCCGGCACTGCCCCTGGCCGAGCTCGGCTTCGGCATGTACCGCATCGAGGCCGAGGTGGCGCACACCTTCGAGACGCGCCAGAGCGGGCTGATGAATCGCACCGCAATGCCCTTGCATCGCGGCATGGTCTTCGTGTTCCCCGATGAACGCGCGCATTGCATGTGGATGAAGAACACGCTGCTGGCGCTGTCGGTGGCCTTCCTCGACGCACAGGGCCGGGTGATCAACATCGAGGACATGCAGCCGAACACCACCGATAACCATTGTGCCGCGGGCCCGGCGCGCTTTGCGCTGGAGATGAACCTGGGCTGGTTCGCCGAGCGCGGCATCAAGGCCGGTGACACCCTGCGCGGCTTCGACCGCCTGCCGGCGCCGCGCTGAGCGCGCGGCCGGCAAGGTTCCCCGGACAGCGCTCAGCGCATCCTTTCCGGCTTGAGCTTCGGCGTCAGCGGCGCACCCTTGCGCGCGCGGCGATGGCGCAGCGCTTCGCGCTGGGCGGGCTTGAGCTCGACCGTCGTGGTCTTGCCGCCGCGCCCCGTACCCTCGATGCTCAGCACCGCGTCGTCGGCCGGTACGGCGACGGCGGCAAGCGCCTCGCCTTCGTCCAGTGCCATCACGATCACGCCACGACCGCCGCTCTGCATCTTCATCTCGGGACACGGGAAGACGAGCAGGCGGCCGTTCTCCGAGGCCGCGGCGATCCAGTCGCCGAACACCTTAGCCGGCGCCAGCACCTTCTCGCCCTTTTCCAGGCTCATGAAGGCCTTGCCGGCGCGCTGACGGCTGGTCGCGTCGGCGACGCTGCACAGGAAGCCGTAGCCGCCGCTGTTGGCGAAGAAATAGACGGAATCCGGGGTGTCGGTGACGACCTGGGCGAGCTTGCCGCCGTCCTGGAACTCGACCAGCGTGCTCATCGGCACGCCGTCGCCGCGTCCGCCGGGCAGGTCTGAGACCTTCACCGTGTACGCGCGGCCGTTGCCGTCGATGACGATCAGCGGCCAGGTGGTGCGCGTCTCGATCATCGCGAAGCCGAAGTCGCCGGCCTTGTAGGCGATGCCGACGGGGTCGATGCCATGGCCCTGGCGCGAGCGCACCCAGCCGTTCTTCGACACGATCACGGTGACCGGCTCGTCGGGCACCGAGATCTCCGCCGGCGCGACTGCGGCCACGGCTTCCACCAGGGTGCGGCGGTCGTCGCCGTATTTCCTCGCGTCGTCCTGGACCTCCTTCAGGATCAGCTTCGTCATCGCCGTGCGGCTGTCGAGGAGATGCTGCAGGCCGGCGCGTTCGTCGCGCAGTTCGGCGAGTTCCTTCTCGATCTTGAAGCCTTCGAGACGGGCGAGCTGGCGCAGGCGGATCTCGAGGATGTCCTCGGCCTGGATGTCGGACAGGCCGAAGGCGGCGATCAGCGCCGGCTTCGGCTCGTCCGACTCGCGGATCACGCGGATCACTTCCTCGATGTGCAGGAAGGCGATCATGCGGCCTTCGAGGATGTGGATGCGGCGATCGACTTCGTCCAGCCGATGCTTGGTGCGGCGCTCGACGGTGACGTAGCGGAAGTCGATCCACTCGCGCAGGATCTGCACCAGGTTCTTCTGCTGCGGCCGTCCATCGCGCCCGATCATCGTCATGTTGACCGAAGCCGAGGTCTCCAGGCTGGTGTGGGCGAGCAGCACCGCCATGAACTCGTCGCGGTTCTGGCGGCTGGACTTGGGCTCCAGCACGATGCGCACCGGCGCCTTGTCGCTGGATTCGTCGCGCACGGTGTCGAGCACGCCGAGCACGAGCTGCTTGAGGTTCTTCTGCTCCTGCGAGACTTCCTTCTTGCCCGCGCGCGGCTGCGGGTTGGTCAGGGTCTCGATCTCGGACAGCACCTGCGCGGCGGACACGCCGTGCGGCAGTTCCTCGACGATCGCGCGCCACTGGCCGCGGGCGAGCTCCTCGATCTTCCAGCGCGCGCGCAGGCGCAGGCTGCCGCGGCCGGTGGCGTAGGCGTCGCGGATCGTCTCGGGGGTGGAGATGAGCTGGCCGCCGCCGGGGAAGTCCGGTCCGGGGATGATCCCGAGCACGTCCTCGAGCGTGGCCTCGGGGTTGCGGATCAGGTGGCAGGTGGCCTCGGCCACCTCGCGCAGGTTGTGCGGCGGGATCTCGGTGGCCATGCCCACCGCGATGCCCGAGGCGCCGTTGAGCAGCACGAAGGGCAGGCGCGCGGGCAGCAGCTGCGGCTCCTCGAAGGCGCCGTCGTAGTTGGGGATGAAGTCCACCGTGCCGCGGTCGATCTCGGACAGCAGCAGCTCGGCAATCGGCGTCAGCCGGCATTCGGTGTAACGCATCGCCGCCGCCGAGTCGCCGTCGCGCGAGCCGAAGTTGCCCTGGCCGTCGACCAGCGGATAGCGCAGCGAGAAGTCCTGCGCCACTCGCACCATGGCGTCGTAGACGCTGGTGTCGCCGTGCGGGTGGTACTTGCCGATCACGTCGCCGACCACGCGCGCGGACTTCACGTGCTTGGACGTGGACGACAGCCGCATCTCGTTCATCGCGTACAGGATGCGGCGTTGCACCGGCTTCAGGCCGTCCTCGACCTGCGGCAGCGCACGCGACTTCACCACGCTCATCGCGTAGGCGAGGTAGGCGCGCTCGGCGTAGCGGTCGAGCGCCAGCGTGCCGTCGTCTTCGGGCTCCGGTTCGGGCTCTGCGGGTGGGGCTGGGGGCGGGGGCAGATCCTCGCCCGCCTGTGTCGGTGCGGGCGGGCTGGCAGTCGTCGCCGCGCCCGCAATGGAGGGGGTGGCCTGAGCGGGCTTGGGCGAGCCCGCGGCGGGGTCTGGCATGTCGAACAGGTCTGGGGTTTCGGTCGTCATTGCACTGCGTAATTGAATCCGGTGGGAAATCTCAGACGTCGGCTTCGACGCTGTCGCCCTTTTCTTCCATCCACGCGCGTCGGCCGGAGGCCTCGCCCTTGCCCATCAGCAGCGTGAACATCTTCAGCGTGTCCTCGAGCGCGCCGCTGCGCACCTTGACCGGCAGCACGCGGCGGGTGGCGGGGTCCATGGTGGTCTCGCGCAGCTGGTCGGGGTTCATCTCGCCCAGGCCCTTGAAGCGGCCGATCTCGATCGCGTCGGGCTTGAAGCCTTCCTTCTCCAGGCGTTCGCGGATCGCGGCGAGCTCGCCCTCGTCGAGCGCGTACAGGCGGCGCGGTGGGCGCTTCTTGCCTTGCGCCGGCACGTCCACGCGGTACAGCGGCGGCTGTGCCACATACACGTGGCCGCGCTCGATCAGCTTGGGGAAGTGGCGGAAGAACAGGGTCAGCAGCAGGGTCTGGATGTGGGCGCCGTCCACGTCGGCGTCGGACATGATGACGACCTTGCCGTAGCGCAGGCCGGAGAGGTCCACGTCGCTGTCGGCCTTGTGCGCATCCACGCCGAGCGCCACCGCGATGTCGTGGATTTCGGCGTTGGCGAACAGGCGGTCGGGGTCGATCTCCCAGGCGTTCTGCACCTTGCCGCGCAGCGGCAGGATAGCCTGGGTTTCCTTGTTGCGCGCCATCTTGGCCGAGCCGCCGGCGGAGTCGCCCTCGACCAGGAAGAGTTCGTTGTCGGCGATGTCCTCGGACTCGCAGTCCGACAGCTTGCCGGGCAGCACGGCGACGCCCGAGGTCTTCTTCTTCTCGACCTTCTGCGCGCTCTTCTGGCGCGCGAGTGCCTGCTTGATCGACAGCTCGGCGATGGCCTTGCCGGCCTCGACGTGGTTGTTGAGCCAGATCTCGAAGGGGTCGCGCAGTTGCGAGGACACCAGCTTCACCGCCTCGCGCGAGTTGAGCTTTTCCTTCACCTGGCCCTGGAACTGCGGATCGAGCAGGCGCGCCGAGAGCACGAAGCTCATCCGCCCGCACACGTCCTCCTGCTGCAGCTTGACGCCGCGCGGCAGCAGGGTGTGATGGTCGATGAAGGACTTCATGGCCTCGAACACGCCGGCGCGCAGGCCGGATTCGTGGGTGCCGCCATTCACCGTGGGGATCAGGTTGACGTAGGACTCGCTCGGCACCGCCGACTCGAACCAGGCCAGCGCCCAGGCGGCGCCTTCGCCCGCAGCGAAGGTCGCATCGTCCTTGCCGGCATACTTCTCGGCGGTGAAGATCGGCGCCACCGCCTCGACGTCGCCGGCGAGCTCCTTGAGGTAGCCGGCCAGACCCTCGGGGTAGGACCAGGTCTTGCTCAGCGCCGGGCCGCTGGCCTGTTCGATGTCGAGCCGCACCGCCACGCCCGACAGCAGCACGGCCTTCGAGCGCAGCAGGCGCTCGAGCTCGTTCATCGGCACGCGCGGCGATTCGAAGTACTTGCCGTCCGGCCACACCCGCACCCGGGTGCCGGTCTGGCGCCCGCAGTCGCCTTCGATGCGCACCGGGCTGATCGTCTCGCCGCCGTCGGCGAAGTCGATGCGGTGCACCTTGCCGTCGCGCTTGACCTCGACCTCGATGCGGGTCGACAGCGCGTTGGTCACCGACACGCCGACGCCGTGCAGACCGCCCGAGAAGGCATAGGCCGAGTTGCCCTCGCGCTTGTCGAACTTGCCGCCGGCGTGCAGGCGGGTGTAGGCCAGCACCACCACCGGCACGCCTTCCTCGGGATGCAGGCCGACCGGGATGCCGCGGCCGTCGTCGGCCACGGTGACCGAGCCGTCGACATGCAGGGTGACGTGGATCTTCTTCGCAAAGCCGCCGAGCGCCTCGTCGGCGGCGTTGTCGATCACTTCCTGGATGATGTGCGCCGGGCTGTCGGTGCGGGTGTACATGCCGGGGCGCTCGCGCACCGGCTCGAGTCCCTTGAGGACGCGGAAGGAGGACTCGTCGTACTGCTTTGGGGTGTCTTGCTTGCCAGCCATGCTGCGGGCCCGTCGGGAATCAAGAAGGGCGCAAGGATAGCAGAGCTGTGCGCTGTATGTATGTTCAGTTGTCGGCCAGGGGCCGCGGGGCGCGAGACGCCGCGGGCCCGCCGGATGGGCACGCCAGACGCGGGTGTCGGGTGGATGACGTGTCCGAAGGGCTATAGTTGCGCCCATGACGCCCGCCCCACGCCATGTCGAACGCGCGCTGCACGAGCGGGTCGAGATCGTGCCCTACGATCCGGCCTGGCCGGCGCTGTTCGCCGCGGAAGTGGTGCATCTGCGCGCGCTGCTGCCGGCGGAGCTGATTGGCCGCATCGAGCATTTCGGCAGCACCGCGGTGCCCGGACTGGCGGCGAAGCCGATCATCGACATGCTGGTCGAGGTGCGCTCGATGGAGGACGTGGCCCGGCGCATCGCGCCCTTGCTGCAGGCCGAGGGCTACGAGTTCTTCTGGCGGGCTCCGGAGCATGGGCTGCCGGGCATGGACTACGCTTGGTTCATCCGCCGCGATGCGGCGGGGCGGCGCACGCACCACATCCATTTCCTGCAGGCGGGCTCGTCGGAGTGGGAGCGCCTGCTGTTCCGCGACTACCTGCGCGCCCATCCCGAGGCCGCGCGGGCGTACGGCGAACTCAAGCAGCGGATCGCTGCCGAGCACCCCGACGACCGCGTGGCCTACGCGAAGGCCAAGACGCGCTTCGTACGCGAGGCGATGCGGGCGGCGCGGCGGAAGCCGCGATAGCCCTCGCCAGTCTGCCCGCGGGCGACTTACATGCCCTGGTAGATCGGCCCTTCGCCGCCCTGCGGCACCACCCAGTTGATGTTCTGGGTCGGGTCCTTGATGTCGCAGGTCTTGCAGTGCACGCAGTTCTGCGCGTTGATCTGCAGGCGCGGACCGGCCTCTTCGTGCACGATCTCGTACACCCCGGCCGGGCAGTAGCGCTGCTCGGGGGCATCGTACTTCGCGAGGTTGATCGCGATCGGCACCGAGGCGTCCTTGAGCTGCAGGTGGCAGGGCTGCTCTTCCTCGTGGTTGGTGTTGGACAGGAACACCGAGGACAGGCGATCGAAGGTCAGCACGCCGTCCGGCTTCGGATAGTCGATCTTCGGGCACTCGGACGCCGGCTTGAGCTTGTCGTGGTCGGCGCTGTTGTGCAGCGTCCACGGTGCCTTGCCGCGGAACAGCATCTGGTCCATGCCGAACAGCAGCGAGCCGAGGATCAGGCCCTTCTTCATCAGCGGCTTGAAGTTGCGGTACTTGTGGAGCTCGGCGTACAGCCACGAGTCGCGGAAGGCGGCCGGGTAGGCGGTGAGTGCGTCGCGCTGGCGTTCGTGGGCGAGCGCCTCGAAGGCGGCCTCGGCGGCGAGCATGCCCGACTTGATCGCGGTGTGCGTGCCCTTGATGCGCGCGGCGTTGAGGAAGCCGGCGTCGTCGCCGATCAGGGCGCCGCCCGGGAAGATCAGCCGCGGCAGGCTCTGGATGTTGCCGGTGGCGATGGCGCGCGCACCGTAGGCCAGGCGCTTGCCGCCTTCGATGTGCTTGCGCACCTCGGCGTGGGTCTTCCAGCGCTGCATCTCGTCGAAGGGGGACAGGTGCGGGTTCTCGTAGTTGAGGCCGACCACGAAGCCGAGCGCGACCAGGTTGTCCTCGAGGTGGTAGATGAAGCCGCCGCCATAGGTGCGGTTGTCCATCGGCCAGCCGGCGGTGTGCACGACCAGGCCGGGGCGATGCATCTCGGGCTTGACCTCCCACAGCTCCTTGATGCCGATGCCGTAGGTCTGCGGATCGACGCCGTCGCGCAGATTGAACCGGGCCTCGAGCTGCTTGCCCAGATGGCCGCGGCAGCCTTCGGCGAACAGCGTGTACTTGGCGTGCAGTTCCATGCCCGGCTGGTGGTGCGGGCCGGGGGTGCCGTCGCGGTTCAGACCCATGTCGCCGGTGGCCACGCCCTTCACCGCGCCGGCCTCGTCATAGAGGATCTCGGCGCCGGCGAAGCCCGGATAGACCTCGACGCCGGCGGCTTCGGCCTGCTCGCCCAGCCACTTCACGACGTTGCCCAGGCGGACGATGTAGTTGCCGTGGTTGTCGAAGCAGTCGGGGGTGAGCGCGGGTGGATTGCGGAACGAGCCCTTCGTGGTGAGGAAGACGACCTGGTCCTCGGTGACCGCGGTGGTGATCGGGGCGCCCTTGTCCTTCCAGTCGGGGATCAGCTCGTCGAGCGGTCGCGGATCGATGACGGCGCCCGACAGGATGTGGGCGCCGATCTCGGCGGCCTTCTCGATCAGGCACACCGAGATCTCCTGACCCTTGGCCGCGGCCAGTTGCTTCAAGCGGATCGCGGCGCCCAGCCCGGCCGGGCCGCCACCGACGATCAGCACATCGAATTCCATCGATTCGCGTTCCATCCTGTTCTCCTGTTCCCTTCCCGGGGCACGTCGATGCCGCCAGTCTATAAGCTCGCACGGGCCCGGCGCACCTGTCGCGGGCTTGGCCGGGTGCTGCACAACATACGGGGCCGTATGTTACATTAGCTTGCTCACAAAACACAAAGAGGAGATCGCAGGATGAACGAGAACGCCAGGCTGATCTACACCACGCGCATGCCGGTGCGCTGGGGCGACATGGACGCCTACGGCCATGTGAACAATACGGTGTATTTCCGCTACTTCGAGCAGGCACGCGTCGAGTGGCTCGAGCAGATGGGCTGCCGGGTCAGTCCGGAGGAGCCGGTCGGCCCGGTCATCATCAATGCCGCGTGCACCTTCTTCGCGCCGGTGAATTATCCTGCGACGGTCGTCATCAAGATGTACGCCGGCGAGCCCGGGCGTTCGAGCGTGATGACCTGGTACGAACTGCTCGTCGAGGGCGAGGATCGCGTCTATTGCGAGGGATCTGCGAAGACGGTGTGGATGGACATGCGCACCGGCAAGTCGTCGCCGATTCCCGAGGTGGTGCGCGCGCTGTTCGACTGAGCCCGCGCCCTTGGCGGGCCCGCGACGAGGTCTGCACCGGGAGACACCGGGGACCCGCAGGCGGCGCACGGCCCGCAGGACAATCCGAAGTTCCGATTGATGGTGAGGAGACATCATGAATCTGCATGAAGACAAGCCCCTTTGGGCGCCATCCGCCGAGCGCATCGCCTCGGCCAACGTCACCGCCTTCCGCCTGGCGGCGGAGAAGCGCTGGGGCGTGAGCCTGCCCGACTACGACGCGCTGTACGACTGGTCGGTCGCGCACCCGGAGCAGTTCTGGGTCAGTGTCTGGGAGGAGGGCGGGGTCGTCGGCCACCGCGGCGAGCGCGTGCTGGTCGATGGCGACAAGATGCCCGGCGCGCAGTGGTTCCCCGACGCAAAGCTCAACTTCGCCCGCAACCTGCTGCGCTCGCGCGACGCGCACGACGCGATCGTGTTCTGGGGCGAAGACCATGTGATGAACCGCATGAGCCACGGCGAGCTGTACCGCGCGGTGGCGCATTTCGTCGCCGCGCTGCGCGAGATGGGCGTGGAGAAGGGCGACCGCGTCGCCGCCTACATGCCCAACATGCCCGAGACGGTGATCGCCATGCTGGCGGCGGCGAGTATCGGCGCGATCTTCACCTCGGCCTCGCCGGACTTCGGCGTGCAGGGCGTGCTCGACCGCTTCGGCCAGACCGAGCCCAAGGTGCTGATCGCCTGCGACGGCTATTACTACGCCGGCAAGACGGTCGACGTGCTCGGCAAGCTCGGCGAGATCGTCGGCCAGTTGCCTTCGGTGAAACGCGTGGTCGTCGTGCCCTACGTGCATCACGACCACGACCTGTCGCACGTGCCGCATGCGCGCATGTACGCCGACTTCATCGCGCCTTACCACTTCGTCGACGACATCGAGTTCGCCGAGCTGCCCTTCGATCACCCGCTGTACATCATGTATTCCTCGGGCACGACGGGCGTGCCCAAGTGCATCGTGCATTGCGCCGGCGGCGCGCTGTTGCAGCACCTCAAGGAACACAAGCTGCACGGCGACGTGAAGCCCGCCGACCGCGTGTTCTACTTCACCACCTGCGGCTGGATGATGTGGAACTGGCTGGTCTCCGCGCTCGCCGCCGAGGCCACGCTGCTGCTCTACGACGGCTCGCCCTTTGCCGGCGACAACCAGATCCTGTTCGACTACGCCGACGCCGAGCACATGACGCACTTCGGTACCTCGGCCAAGTTCCTCGACGCCGCGGCGAAGTTTGGACTGAAGCCGCGCGAGACCCACAGGCTCGATACGGTGCGCGCGATGATGAGCACCGGCAGCCCGCTGGTGGCCGAAGGTTTCGACTACGTCTATCGCGACATCAAGGCCGATCTGCAGCTCTCGTCCATCTCGGGCGGTACCGACATCATCTCCTGCTTCGTGCTCGGCTCCCCGGTGCTGCCGGTGTGGCGCGGCGAGATCCAGTGCCGCGGCCTGGGGATGGCGGTGGACGTGTGGGACGACGACGGCCGCCCGGTGCGCGGCGAGAAGGGCGAGTTGGTGTGCAGCAAGCCCTTCCCGGTGATGCCGATCGGCTTCTGGGGCGACGACGATGGCAGCAAGTATCGCGCCGCCTACTTCGAGCGCTTCGACAACGTCTGGTGCCACGGCGACTTCTGCGAGATCACGGCGCACGGCGGACTTGTCATCTATGGCAGGTCGGATGCCACGCTCAACCCGGGCGGGGTGCGCATCGGCACCGCCGAGATCTACCGCCAGGTCGAGAAGCTGCACGAGGTCGTCGAATCGCTGGTGATTGGCCAGGACTGGCCGCCGCAAAACCCCAACGATGTGCGCGTGGTGCTGTTCGTGAAGCTGCGCGAAGGGCTGACGCTGGACGACGACCTCACGAAACGCATCCGCCAGACGATCCGCGACAACACCACGCCGCGCCACGTGCCGGCCAAGGTGCTGCAGGTGGCCGACATCCCGCGCACCAAGAGCGGCAAGATCGTCGAACTGGCGGTGAGGAACGTGGTGCACGGCCGCCCGGTGAAGAATCAGGAGGCGCTGGCCAACCCCGAGGCGCTGGCGCACTTCCGCGACCGCGCCGAACTGGTGGAGTGAGGGACGATGAGCATGCTGATGAACCGTGACAAATCCGTGCTGCTGATCGTGGACGTGCAGGCGCGCCTGGCGCCCTCGATACACGACGGCGATAAGGTGGCCGCCAACTGCGTGTGGCTGGCACAGGTGGCCGAGCGCATCGGCGTGCCGGTGGTCGTCACCGAGCACTTCCCCGAGAAGATCGGCGGCACGCTGGATTCGGTGCGGGCGGTGACCGCCAATGCGCAGTACGTGAGCAAGCAGTGCTTCTCGGCCCAGGCCGACGGTTGCCTCGCCGACACTGCGGTGGACGCGCGCCGCCAGGTGATCGTGTGCGGCACCGAGGCCCACGTCTGCGTGCAGCAGACCGCGCTCGACCTGCGCTGGGCGGGCAAGGAGGTGTTCATCGTCGCCGAGGCCTCGGGCTCGCGCGATCCCGCCAACCGCGACCTCGCCTTCGCGCGCATGCGCAGCCACGGCATCGAGATCGTGTCGCGCGAGATGGTCGCCTTCGAGTGGCTGCAGCGCGGCGGTACCGAGCTGTTCCGCGAGGTCAACCGCGACTACATCCGATAGTCGCGGCCTTCGGCGGGAGCCGGACGCAAGGTGTCCAGCTCCCGCACGAGTCCGTTCCCTGTGCCGCGCGAGCGGGCCGCGGGTGCCGATACCCTCGCGGCCCGCTCGTACCCGCCGCCGACATAGGGAAAACTCGCCTATCCCGGTCGTTGGGCATCGCCTAGCCTGTCGCCTTCTTGAACGGCGACGCGATACGCACCTCCGTTACCTCGATTGCCGGAGCCCTGCCGTGCGCCTTGCCATGTCCTGATCATCGACAGGGGGGCGAGTGATGGAACAAAGGGAGAAGAGCCGGTTGGCCGCGAACGTGGACGCGGTCGTGGAGCAGATCGGTGCGCGTCTGCCGGCCGAACAGGCGCAGGCGGTCGGTACGTTCGCGGCGAGATTCTTCGCCCAGGTCGATCCGGAGGACCTCGAGGCCCTGTCGGTGTCCGATCTCTACGGCGCCGTGCTCAGCCAGTGGCATTTCATCACCCGCCGCAGCGCGGGCAGCGTCGTGCGCGTGTTCAATCCGCGGCTCGACGAGCATGGCTGGGAGTCGGCGCACACGGTGATCGAGATCGTCGGCGACGACATGCCCTTCCTGGTCGACTCGGTGACAATGGAGATCAACCGCCAGGGGCTGACGCTGCACCTGATCATCCACCCGGTGCTGCGTGTCGTGCGCGACGAAGACGGGCGATTGCAGCGCCTGGCCGAACGTGGCGACAGTGAGGCGGCGCCGGAATCTGTGATGCACCTCGAGGTCGACCGCCGCACCGATCCGGCGGACCTCAAGGCCCTGCGCGAGGGGCTGGAGCACGTGCTCGCCGACGTGCGCGCGGCGGTCACCGACTGGCCGCGGATGCGCGAGCGGCTCCAGGAAGTCATCGCCGGCGTCGACACCATCCCGGCCACGGTCGATGCCGGGGAGCGCGCCGAGGCGCGCGCCTTCCTCGAATGGCTCGCGGCGGACAACTTCGTGCTGCTCGGCTGCCGCGACTACGAGCTCGTCAGCAGCGAGGAGGGCAACGAGCTGCGCATCGTCCCCGGCTCCGGGCTGGGCCTGCTGCGCGGCGAGGGCGAGGACGGGCAGTCGCGTTCGTTCGCCGCGCTGCCGCCCCAGCTCAAGGCGCAGGCGCACATGCCGGGCGTGCTGACGATCACCAAGTCCAACACGCGGTCGACGGTGCATCGGCCCGCCTACCTCGATTTCCTCGGCGTCAAGGTGTACGACGCCGACGGTCTGGTGTGCGGCGAGCGCCGGGTGATCGGGCTGCTCGCGTCGACCGCCTACGGCACCACGCCGGCGCAGATCCCGTTGCTGCGGCGCAAGGTCGCGGCGGTGATCGAGCGCGCGGGCCTGCCGCCGGGCGGCCATGCGGCGAAGACGCTGCAGACCATCATCGAGCGCTATCCGCGCGACGAGCTGTTCCAGATCGGCAGCGACGAGCTTTTCGCCCACGCGATGGGCATCCTGCGCCTGGGCGAGCGCCTGCGCACGCGGCTGTTCGTGCGCTGCGACCCCTTTGCGCGCTTCGTCTCCTGCCTCGTCTATGTGCCGCGCGAGCACTACAACACCGACCAGCGCAAGCGCATGCAGGCGGTGCTGATGGACGCCTTCAACGGCAGCGCGTCCGAGTTCGACGTGCAGTTCTCGGATTCCGCGCTCGCCCGCATCCTGATCACGGTGCGCACCACCGACTCGACGATCCCGCCCTTCGACGTGCGCGAGCTCGAGCAGCGCCTGATCCGCGCCGCGCGGCGCTGGGAGGACGAGCTCCAGCAGGCGCTGGTCGAGCAGTGCGGCGAGGAGCGCGGCCTGGCGCTGATGCGGCGCTATGGCGGCGGCTTCCCGGCGGGCTATCGCGAGGACTACTCGCCGCGCATGGCGGTGTTCGACATCGAGCAGATGGAGGCGCTGGCCGACGGCGAGGCGCTCGGGCTCAACCTCTATGTGCCGCTCGAGGCGCCGGCCGGGCGCCTGAACCTGCGCCTGTACCGGCTGGATGCGCCGGTGCCGCTGTCGCAGAGCCTGCCGATGCTGGAGAAGATGGGCGTCAGGGTCATGGACGAGCGTCCCTCCGACATCCAGCGCCAGGACGGGCGCACGGTGTGGATGCACGACTTCGGCCTGCACTTCGCGGGGGCGGAGAACCTGAACATCCACGACGTGCGCCCGCTGTTCCAGGACGCCTTCCTGCGTGCATGGCGCGGCGAGGTCGAGAACGACGACTTCAACCGTCTGGTGTTGCTCGCCGGGCTGTCGTGGCGCGAGGTCAGCGTGCTGCGCACCTACGCCCGCTACATGCGCCAGGCCGCCTTCACCTTCAGCCTGGCCTACATGGAGCAGACGCTGGCGGCCTACCCGAAGCTCGCGCGCGCGCTGTTCGAGCTCTTCCGCACCCGCTTCGACCCCGCGCTGGCGGGTGATCGCGAGGCGCAGTGCGCGGCGCTGGTGGCGGGCATCGAGGCCGATCTGAACAACGTCGCCAACCTCGACGAGGACCGCATCCTGCGCCAGTTCCTGGCGATGGTCCTGGCCACGCTGCGCACCAACTGGTTCCAGCGCGGCAGCGACGGCGCGCCCAAGGCCTACACCTCGTTCAAGTTCCTGCCGGCGAAGATCCCCAATCTGCCGCAGCCCTTGCCGATGTTCGAGATCTTCGTGTATTCGCCGCGGCTCGAGGGCGTGCACCTGCGCGGCGGCAAGGTCGCGCGCGGCGGGCTGCGCTGGTCGGACCGCATGGAGGACTTCCGCACCGAGATCCTCGGCCTGGTGAAGGCGCAGATCGTCAAGAACGCGGTCATCGTCCCGGTGGGCTCCAAGGGCGGCTTCGTGGTCAAGTGCCCGCCCGCCGAGGGCGGACGCGAGGCGCTGCTCGCCGAAGGCATCGCCTGCTACCGCAACTTCCTGCGCGGCCTGCTCGACCTCACCGACAACCTGGTGCAGGGCGCGATGGTGCCGCCCGCGGACGTGGTGCGCCACGACGAGGACGACCCCTACCTGGTGGTGGCGGCCGACAAGGGCACGGCGAGCTTTTCCGACTACGCCAACGCGGTCTCGGCCGAGTACGGCTTCTGGCTGGGCGACGCCTTCGCCTCCGGCGGCTCGGTGGGCTACGACCACAAGAAGATGGCCATCACCGCGCGCGGCGCCTGGGAGGCGGTCAAGCGCCACTTCCGCGAGATGGGCAAGGACATCCAGCAGGAACCCTTCACCGCGGCGGGCATCGGCGACATGTCGGGCGACGTGTTCGGCAACGGCATGCTGCTGTCGAGGCAGACGCGGCTGATCGCGGCCTTCGACCATCGCCACGTCTTCATCGACCCCGATCCCGACCCCGCGCGCTCGTGGCAGGAGCGCGCGCGCATCTTCGCGCTGCCGCGCTCGAGCTGGGACGACTACGACAAGTCCCTGATCTCGCCGGGCGGCGGCGTGTGGCCGCGCAGCGCCAAGTCGATCGCCCTGTCGCCCGAGGTGCGCGCCGCGCTCGACATCGAGGCCGAGCGCCTGACCCCGACCGAGCTGATTCGCGCCATCCTCGCCGCGCCGGTCGAGCTCCTCTACAACGGTGGCATCGGCACCTACATCAAGGCCGCATCCGAGACCGACGCCGCGGTCGGCGACCGTGCCAACGACCCGGTGCGGGTCAATGGCGGCGAGCTGCGCTGCAAGGTGCTGGGCGAGGGCGGCAATCTGGGCGCCACCCAGCTCGGCCGCATCGAGTTCGCGCTCAAGGGCGGGCGGGTCAACACCGACGCCATCGACAACTCCGGCGGCGTGGACTGCTCCGACCACGAGGTCAACATCAAGATCCTGCTCGGCGGCGTGGTGGCCGAAGGCGAGCTGACCATGAAGCAGCGCAACCAGCTGCTCGCCGACATGACCGACGAAGTCGCCGCGCTGGTGTTGCGCGACAACTACGCGCAGACCCAGATCCTGTCGGTGACGCGCACGCGCGGCGTGGCCCTGCTCGACGAGCAGGCCGAGTTCATGCGCCGGCTGGCGCACGCCGGCCGCCTCAACCGCAAGCTCGAATACCTCCCCAACGACGAGGAAGTCGCCGAACGCAGGACGGCGCGGATCGGACTGACCAACCCCGAGCTCGCGGTGCTGCTGGCCTACAGCAAGATCGAGCTCTACGACGAGGTGCTCGCTTCCGACGTGCCGGAGGATCCCTACATCCGCACCGCGCTCGAGCGCTACTTCCCGGTGCCGCTGCGCCAGCGCTTCGCGACGCAGATCCAGGCCCACCCGCTGCGCCGCGAGATCATCTCCACGCACGTCATCAACAGCATGATCAATCGCGTCGGCCCGACCTTCGTCAGCCGGCTCAAGGGCGAGCTCGGCGCCGCGCCGGCGGACGTGGTGCGCGCCTACATGGCGACGCGCGAGGTGTTCGGCCTGGTGGGGCTGTGGCAGGACATCGAGGCGCTCGACAACCGCATCGACAACACGCTGCAGACCGAGCTGATCATGGAGTCGGGCCGGCTGGTGCAGCGCGGCACGTTGTGGTTCCTGCGCCAGCGGCGCTGGCTGACGGATCTGCAGGCGACGCTGGCGCACTTCTCGCCGGGGGTGGCGGCGCTGGCCGAGCGCCTGACCGCATACGTCGCACCGGCCTACCGTGCCGAGCTGGACGAATCGATCGCGCGCCGTGTGGAGCAGGGCGTGCCCGAGGCGCTGGCGCGTCGGGTGGCGGCGCTCGACGAGCTGTATTCGGCGCTCGATCTGGTCGAGGTCGCGGCCGAAAGCGGGCGGGACGAGGCGACCGTGGCGCGGGTGTATTTCGCCCTCGGCGGCGAGCTCGACCTGCACTGGCTGGGGCGGCAGATCTCGGCGCTGCCGGCGGAGACGCGCTGGCAGAACCTCGCCCGCGGCGCCCTGCGCACCGACCTGTCGGCGCTCGCACGCACGCTCGCCGGCGAGGCGATCCGGCTGGCGCCGGAGGGCAGCGAAGTCGAGGCCATGCTCGCGGCCTGGCGCAGCCGTGCCGCCGTCGCCCTCGAGCGCTACCAGCATCTGCTCGCCGAGATCCACGGTGCGCAGAGCATCGACCTGGCGATGCTGTCGGTGCTGCTGCGCGAGCTGCGCGGCATGGCGTGAGCGCGCGCCGGGCACGGGCCGCCGCGCGGCCCGTGCCCGGTCTGCCTGCTGACGTGGCCCGGGTGCTTCGGTTATCATCGCGCTTTCCCGCAGCACATCTCCCATGACCAAATACGTCTTCGTTACCGGCGGTGTCGTGTCCTCCCTGGGCAAAGGCATCGCGGCCGCCTCCCTGGGGGCGATCCTCGAGTCCCGCGGCATCAAGGTCACGCACCTCAAGCTGGACCCGTACATCAACGTCGATCCGGGCACCATGAGCCCGTTCCAGCACGGCGAAGTCTTCGTCACCGAAGACGGTGCGGAAACCGACCTCGACCTCGGCCATTACGAGCGCTTCACCAGCGCCAAGATGAGCAAGCGCAACAACTTCACCACCGGCCAGATCTACGAGTCGGTGCTGAAGAAGGAGCGCCGCGGCGAGTACCTGGGCAAGACCGTGCAGGTCATCCCGCACATCACCGACGAGATCAAGGCCTACGTCAAGCGCGGCGCCGAGGGCGCCGACGTGGCGATCGTCGAGGTCGGCGGCACGGTGGGCGACATCGAGTCGCTGCCCTTCCTGGAGGCCATCCGCCAGATGGGCTTCGAGGAGGGCCGCCACGGCACCTGCTTCATCCACCTCACGCTGCTGCCCTACATCCCGACCGCCGGCGAGCTCAAGACCAAGCCCACCCAGCACTCGGTCAAGGAACTGCGCGAGATCGGCATCCAGCCCGACATCCTGCTCTGCCGTGCAGACCGCCCGGTGCCCGAGGATGAGCGGCGCAAGATCGCGCTGTTCTGCAACGTGATGCCCGAGGCGGTCATCGAGTGCCTGGACGCCGACTCGATCTACAAGATCCCCGGCCAGCTGCACGACCAGATGCTCGACCAGATCGTCTGCCACAAGCTCGACATCCTCGCGCGCGCGGCCGACCTCTCGGTATGGGACAAGCTGATCCACGCGCTCGAGAACCCGAAGCAGACGGTGGATATCGGTTTCGTCGGCAAGTACGTCGACCTCACCGAGTCGTACAAGTCGCTGATCGAGGCGCTCAACCACGCCGGCATGCACACCGAGTCGAAGGTGAAGATCCACTATATCGACTCCGAGGACATCGAGCGCGACGGCTGCGGCGTGCTCGACGCCATGGACGCGATCCTGGTGCCGGGCGGCTTCGGCAAGCGCGGCACCGAGGGCAAGATTGCCGCCATCCGCTACGCGCGCGAGAACAAGGTGCCCTACCTGGGCATCTGCCTCGGCATGCAGCTCGCGGTGGTCGAGTTCGCCCGCGACGTGGCCGGCATGGAGGGCGCGCACTCGACCGAGTTCGAGCGCGACACGAAATTCCCGGTCATCGGCCTGATCACCGAGTGGAAGGACCGCACGGGCAAGATCGAGAAGCGTACCGAGGAGTCCGATCTCGGCGGCACCATGCGCCTCGGCGGCCAGGTCTGCCAGTTGAAGGACGGCACGCTGGCGCGCGCGATCTACGGTTCGCCGGAGATCATGGAGCGTCACCGCCATCGCTACGAGGTCAACAACACCCTGCTCGCCAGGCTCGAGGAGAAGGGCCTGGTGGTCGCGGGGCGGGCGCCGGTCACCGACCTGTGCGAGATGGTCGAGCTGCCCGCCGAGGTCCATCCCTGGTTCGTCGGCTGCCAGTTCCACCCCGAGTTCACCTCCAACCCGCGCAAGGGCCATCCGCTGTTCACCGCCTACGTGAAGGCGGCGATCGCGCACAAGCAGGCCGCGGCCTGAAGGAGCGAAGCATGAACCTCTGCGGATTCGAAGTCGGCCTCGACAAGCCGATCTTCCTGATCTCCGGCCCCTGCGTGGCCGAGTCCGAGCAGATGTGCCTGGACATCGCCGGGCAGATGAAGGAAATCTGCGCCGAGCTGGGCATCCCCTACATCTTCAAGGCCTCGTACGACAAGGCCAACCGCAGCTCGGGCAAGAGCTTCCGCGGCCACGGCATGGACGCCGGCCTGAAGATGCTGGAGGCGGTCAAGAAGCAGCTCGGCCTGCCGGTGCTGACCGACGTGCACACGATCGAGGAGATCCCGCTGGTCGCATCCGTGGTCGACGTGCTGCAGACCCCGGCCTTCCTGTGCCGCCAGACCGACTTCATCCACGCGGTGGCGGCCAGCGGCAAGCCGGTGAACATCAAGAAGGGCCAGTTCCTCGCCCCCGGCGACATGAAGAACGTCGCCGACAAGGCGCGCGAGGCCAACGGCGGCGCCGACACCATCATGGTGTGCGAGCGCGGCGCCTCCTTCGGCTACAACAACCTCGTCTCCGACATGCGCTCGCTGGCGATCATGCGCGACACCGGCTGTCCGGTGGTGTTCGACGCCACCCATTCGGTGCAGCTGCCGGGCGGGCAGGGCACGGCCTCGGGCGGCCAGCGCGAGTTCGTGCCGGTGCTGGCGCGCGCCGCGGTGGCGGTGGGCGTCGCGGGTCTGTTCATGGAGACCCATCCGGACCCGGCGAAGGCGCTCTCCGACGGTCCCAATGCCTGGCCGCTGCCGAAGATGAAGGCGCTGCTGACCACGCTCAAGGACATCGACACCCTGGTCAAGCGCCAGGGTTTCCTCGAAACCACGCTTTGAGAACAGATTCGGGCGACGCCCGGTATCGCGTGCGCTGATAGATGCTATTGCCGGGTGTCGCTCACGAGGCGGCGCGCGTGCGGCAGCATGGGCAGTCCGCCGGTCCGCGTCTCCCGCCGATCGATTCGAATCCCCCGCAACTGCTACAGGACAAGACATGAGTGCAATCGTTGATGTGATCGCCCGCGAGATTCTCGACTCCCGCGGCAACCCCACCGTCGAAGCCGACGTGCTGCTGGAATCCGGCGTGATGGGCCGCGCCGCGGTGCCCTCGGGCGCCTCCACCGGCTCGCGCGAGGCGATCGAGCTGCGTGACGGCGACAAGTCGCGCTTCCTCGGCAAGGGCGTGCTGCGCGCGGTCGAGAACGTGAACACCGAGATCGCCGAGGCGATCATCGGCCTCGACGCCGAAGAGCAGGCCTTCATCGACCGCACCCTGATCGAGCTCGACGGCACCGAGAACAAGTCGCGCCTGGGCGCCAACGCCATGCTGGCGGTGTCGATGGCGGTGGCCAAGGCCGCCGCCGAAGAGGCCGGCCTGCCGCTGTACCGCTACTTCGGCGGTTCCAGCCCGATGGTGATGCCGGTGCCGATGATGAACGTCATCAACGGCGGCGAGCACGCCAACAACAGCCTCGACATCCAGGAATGCATGATCATGCCGGTGAGCATGGACAGCTTCCGCGAGGCGCTGCGCTGCGGCGCCGAGATCTTCCAGCACCTCAAGAAGATCGTGGACGCCAAGGGCTACCCCACCACCGTCGGCGACGAAGGCGGCTTCGCCCCCAACGTCTCGGGCACCGAGGAAGCGCTCAACCTGATCCAGGAAGCCATCGTCGCCGCCGGCTACGTGCCCGGCCAGGACGTGCTGCTGGCGCTCGACTGCGCCGCCTCCGAGTTCTACAAGGACGGCCGCTACGAGCTGAAGGGCGAAGGCCTGTCGCTGAGCGCCGAAGGCTTCACCGACTACCTCGAGACCCTGTGCGACAAGTTCCCGATCGTGTCGATCGAGGACGCGATGGCCGAGGGCGACTGGGACGGCTGGAAGATCCTGACCGAGCGCCTGGGCAAGCGCGTGCAGCTGGTGGGCGACGACCTCTTCGTCACCAACACCAAGATCCTGCAGCAGGGCATCGAGCAGGGCGTGGCCAACTCGATCCTGATCAAGATCAACCAGATCGGCACGCTGACCGAGACCTTCGCCGCGGTCGAGATGGCCAAGCTCGCCGGCTACACCGCGGTGATCTCGCACCGCTCGGGCGAAACCGACGACTCGACCATCGCCGACATCGCCGTCGGCCTGCGCGCGATGCAGATCAAGACCGGCTCGCTGAGCCGCTCGGACCGCATCTCGAAGTACAACCAGCTGCTGCGCATCGAGGAAGATCTGGGCGATACCGCCTTCTACCCGGGCAAGCGCGCGTTCTACAACCTGCGCTGATTCGTGTCCTGCATCGGGTCGGCGGAAGCGCTGCCGGCCCGCTGCTGCCACCAACTGCCGAGATCCTTCCTGCCCGATGCGCTGGCCGATTCTGATCCTGATCGCACTCGTCGTCCTGCTGCAGTATCCGCTCTGGCTCGGCAAGGGCGGGTGGCTGCGGGTGTGGGAGGTCGACCGCCAGTTGCAGGCGCAGCGCGAGCAGAACCTGCGCCTCGAGCAGCGCAATGCGAGCCTGGAGGCCGAGGTCAGCGACCTGAAGTCGGGCAACGAGGCGATCGAGGAGCGCGCGCGCTACGAACTCGGTCTCATCAAGCCGGGCGAGATCTACGTGCAGATTCCGCAGCGCTGAAACAACGCGCCTGGCGCCTGCACTCGAACATCGCGGCGCACGACTGAAGAGCCGTTCTTCCCGGTCGGGACGAGCGGCTTTTTCTCGTCCCCGGCGCGGCCCGCAGGGGAGCTCAGTTGCGTGCCAGCAGCGTGCGCGCGCCGTCGATGCGCTGGGCGAAGTAGCGATTGTCCAGGCGCTCCACCCGCACCCGCCCGCGACTGGACGGGGCGTGCACGAAACGACCGTCGCCGATGTAGATGCCCATGTGGGAGTGCCGGCGTTTCATGGTGTTGAAGAACACCAGGTCGCCCGGTTGCAGTTCGTCCACGTCGATCGGTCGGGTGCGGTCGGCGATCTGCGCGGCGTTGTGCGGCAGGCGGCGGGCGCTGATGTTCTCGACGATGTAGGCCACCATGCCGCTGCAGTCCAGCCCGGCTTCCGGATTGCGACCGCCGAAGCGGTAGCCGGTGTCGAGCAGGCCGAGCGCGAACAGCACCATCTCCTGGGTCTGGGCTTCGTCGTCGAGCGTGATGTAGCGCTCCGCAGCCGGGGCGCTGCGGGCGGTGGTCTGTGGGGCGACAACCGGCGTCGAACTGCAGCCCGCGAGCAGCGCCACCACGAGGGCTGCGCCGGCGAGCGCGCCACGGTGCGCAGGGAGGTGCTCCGCAGTGTGGTGGACGGGGGCGGTTTCGGCGGAGCGGCGTTCCCGCCCGAATCGGCGCGTCATCTTCATGGCCGCAAAGATAAGCCAGCAGCAGGGCTGCGGTCCACCCTGCGGCAGCCGCGCGGCCATGCTGCCCGCGGCTGCGTGCCGGGTGTCGGTCACTCAGTCGATCAGTTCGATGCGGCCGCTGACCTGCACCGAGACCTGGCTCTCGCCGCCTTCTAGCGGCGCGGCGGCCGCTTCCGCGACCATCGCCGCGGCGCGCATGCGTGGCATCGGCGGCTGGAAACCGCTGTCGCCGACCGCCAGGTGGGCGATCCGGTGCTTCCTGCCGAGCGCGCCTGCGATCAGCGCCGCACGCTGTTCGAAGGCGCGCAGCGCGTCGACCGTGGCCTCGTCCACGACCTTGCGCCGGGTTTCCGGCGCCGGTTGCATCGAGATGTGGGCGAGGGCGAGGCTGGACTGGAGCTCGCCGATGAGCTCCGACATGGCGGCGAGGTTCGGGCTTTCGAGGCGGATCTCCGAGCGCATGCGCCAGGCTTCGATGCGGCCCTTGCCGTCCGGGGCATGGACCGGCCAGGTCGAGGTGTTGCCCGACCGCACCTTGATGTCGGCGCGCGTGCGGGCGATGTCGAGCGCGGCGGCGATGTCGCGATTGACCTCGCGCGCCACCGCGGCCGGGTTGGGGCCGTTGCGCTCGGCGAACAGCACCGCAGTGGCGAGGTCGTTGGCCGCAGCCCGGCTCGCCTCGGCAGACAGTTCGATCGTGGTCGCCTGCGCGGCGGCGACGGGCTCGGCCGCGCGCACCGGGGTGGCGGCGAGCACGGCCGCCGCGGACAGCGCGGCTAGGCGGTGGCGCATCACGCCTCCGACCTGCCGATCACGCTGGAGGGCTCGAGCGCGCACAGGCTCTGCCCGTACTGCCGGGCGTTGTCGATGTAGTGCTGCGCGTTCCACTTGAGATGCTCGAGCTCGTCGTCGCTCAGCGTGCGGATGACGCGACCGGGCGAGCCCACGACCAGCGAGCGGTCGGGGATCACCTTGCCTTCCGGAATCAGCGCATTGGCGCCGATGATGCATTCCTTGCCGATCACCGCCTTGTTCAGGATCACGGCGTTGATGCCGATCAGGCTGCCGTCGCCGATCGTGCACCCGTGCAGCATCGCCATGTGGCCGACGGTGACGCCCTTGCCGATCACCAGCGGCACGCCGTCGTCGTTGTGCAGTACCGAGCCGTCCTGGATGTTGGTGTCGTCGCCGATGGTGATCGGGTCGTTGTCGCCGCGCATCACCACGTTGTACCAGACGCTGACGTTGCGCCCGGCGGTCACCGATCCGACGATCGTCGCGTTGTGCGCGATCCAGCTGCCTTCGCCGAAGCTCGGCCGACGGTCGCCAAGGGCATAGATGCTCATGCTTGTTCTCGCTATTGGATGTCTCTCGCCGGATGCTCGCGGCAGTCGGGGCGCGCATCATAGCAACTGCGGTGCAGCATGGAAACACCGGTGCGTGGCCCAATGTGGCTGATCCGCCAAGGGTTTTGCGCCGCGGCAGGGGGTGCTAGGATGCCGCCCGCCAACCGGAAACCCACATGCTCAGCTACCGCCACGCCTTCCATGCCGGCAACCACGCCGACGTCCTCAAGCACCTCGTGCTGCTCGAGCTGCTCGATTACTACAACCGCAAGGACAAGCCCTGGTACTACGTCGACACCCACGCCGGCGGCGGCTGCTATGCGCTCGACAGCGAGCAGGCCGACAAGACCGCCGAGGCGGCCGATGGCGTTGGCCGGCTGTGGGGGCGCGAGGACCTGCCGCCGGCGGTCGCGGGCTATGTCGACGCGGTCGCCCAGTTCAATCCGCACGGACGGCTGCTGTTCTATCCGGGCTCTCCGGCGCTGGCGATGACGCGCGCACGGGCGCAGGACCGGCTGCGCCTGTTCGAGCTGCATCCGGCCGACTTCGAGTCCCTGCAGCGCACCTTCGCCAGCGAGCAGGAGCGCGTGCAGGTGCGCCGCGCGGACGGCTTCGGCGCCCTCAAGTCGCTGCTGCCGCCGCCCTCGCGCCGGGCGGTGGTGCTGATCGATCCGCCCTACGAGCTCAAGGAGGACTACCGGCGCGTCGTCGACACCGTGCGCGACGCGTTGCGCCGCTTTCCCACCGGGACCTTCGTTGTGTGGTACCCGATGCTCGCCCGTGCGGAGGCGCGGTCGCTGCCCGAGCGTCTGGCCGAACTCGGCGCCGAGAGCTGGCTCGACGTCCGGCTGGCGGTGCGCAAGCCGCCGCGCGACGGCTTCGGCATGTTCGGCAGCGGCCTGTACGTGATCAACCCGCCCTGGGTGCTGCCGCAACGGCTGGAGGCGGCGCTGCCCTGGCTCGCCGAACGTCTCGCGGTGGACGAGGGTGCGGGTTTCGACCTGGAGCACCGCATCGCATGAGTGCCGCCGAACTCCCGCCCGATGCTCTCAGCGAATTGCGTGACGAGCTTCGCCGTTTCGCCGCCGAGCGCGAATGGGAGCGTTTCCACACGCCCAAGAACCTGGCGATGGCGCTTTCCGGCGAGGCCGGCGAGCTGATCGAGCATTTCCAGTGGCTGAGCGCAGAGCAGTCGGCATCGCTCCCGGCGCCGGAGCGCGAAGCCGTCGCGCTGGAAATGGCCGACGTCCTGCTCTACCTCGTGCGCATGGCCGACGTGCTCGGGATCGACCTCGCCGACGCGGCGCGGCGCAAGATGGCCATCAATGCGCGCCGGTACCCGGTCGAACTGGCGCGCGGACGGGCCGACAAGTACGACCGGCTGTGACGCCGGTGCGGGAATTTGTGCCCCGGGCGCACGCGCGCATTGGGTCGGTGCAATTTTTCTGAAACAATATCGGCTTTCGTATTCATCGGATCCCCATCGTGGACCTGCAGCACATCAGCGATATCGAGCGCGCGGCGCACAGCGGCCGGGGCGAAGTCTTCCGCCTCGGCATGGGCGTGATCTTCATCGTCGGCGTGATGTTCTACGCGGCGCTCAACGGCACCGGCGAAGGCAGCATGACCCTGGTCATGGCGGCCATGGTCGGCGGTTACATGGCGATGAACATCGGCGCCAACGACGTTGCCAACAACGTCGGCCCCGCGGTCGGTTCGAAGGCACTCACGCTCGTCGGCGCACTGGTCATCGCAGCCATCTTCGAGGCTGCGGGTGCCCTGATCGCCGGCGGCGAGGTGGTCGGCACCATCCGCAGCGGCATCATCGATCCCGATCTGATCACGGACTCCGACACCTTCGTGTGGATCATGCTGGCCGCACTGCTCGCCGGCGCGCTGTGGCTCAACCTCGCCACCGCGGTCGGGGCCCCGGTGTCGACCACGCACTCGATCGTCGGCGCGGTGCTGGGTGCCGGCATGGCCGCAGCCGGACCGAACATCGTCGATTGGGGCACCATGGGCAACATCGTGGCGAGCTGGGTCATCTCGCCCCTCCTCGGTGGCATCTTCGCGGCGGGCTTCCTGTACCTGGTCAAGCGCAGCATCACCTACCAGGTCGACATGGCCGCGGCTGCGCGCCGGATGGTGCCCTTGCTGGTGGGCCTGATGGCGTGGACCTTCGCCACCTACCTGATCCTCAAGGGTCTGAACAAGGTGTGGAAGGTCGGCTTCGGTGCGGCGACGCTCTACGGGCTGGTGGTCGGTCTTGCCGTGTTCGTCGTGGTGCGCAAGGTCCTCAGCGGCAATGCCAGCATCGTCGCCAACACCAAGCAGAGCGTGAACAAGCTGTTCACCGTGCCGCTGATCTTCGCCGCCGCGCTGCTCAGTTTCGCCCACGGCTCGAACGATGTGGCCAACGCGGTGGGGCCGCTGGCGGCGATCGTGGATGTGGTCAGTTCGGGCGGTGCGATGCACAAGGACGCCCAGATCCCGACCTGGGTCATGATGGTGGGCGCCATCGGCATCTCGCTCGGTCTGGCGCTGTTCGGTCCCAAGGTGATCCGCACCGTCGGTTCGGAGATCACCGAGCTCGATCAGATGCGCGCCTACTGCATCGCGATGGCCGCCACGATCACGGTGATCGTCGCCAGCCAGTTCGGATTGCCGGTCAGTTCCACCCACATCGCCGTCGGCGGCGTGTTCGGCGTCGGCTTCCTGCGCGAGTACCTGAAGAGCAACTACGACCGCATGCTCGCCGAGATCAAGGCCCATCACCCCGAGGGCGACCTCGCCGCCATCGAGGCCTTCATCCAGCGCTTCGACAAGGCCTCGCTCGAGGAGAAGGGCCGCATGCTCGGCGACCTCAAGGAGCGCTCGAAGAAGGCCGAGGACCCCGCGCATTTCTCCAAGGGCGAGCGCAAGGACCTGAAGAAGGTCTATCGCCGGGAACTGGTCAAGCGCTCGCAGCTGATGCGCATCGCCGCGGCCTGGGTCATCACCGTGCCGGCCTCGGCGCTGATGGCGGCGATCCTGTATTTCACCATCCGCGGCATGATGCTGCCCTGATTCCGGGACCCCGATGGACGTGCCGATTCTCCTGCCGGCGGGCCGGGCATGACGCTTGCCGAGCTGGCAGCCGTGCTGCTCCTGGGCGGGCTGGTCTGGTTCTGGTTCGACAGCCTCAAGGCGCGCGAGGCCGGCATCGATGCGGCGCGGCGAGCCTGCCTGCGCGAGGCGGTGCAGTTCCTCGACGAGACCGTGGTCGGCCATGGCCTGCGGCTGGCGCGCGACGAGCGCGGACACGTCGTGCTACGACGCGCGTTCGAGTTCGAGTACTCGGTGAGCGGGGACGACCGCCACACCGGCTCCGTGGTGCTGGAAGGGCGGGAGGTGGTGCTGGTGGATGTGAGCGCGCACCGCCTGGCCCGGCGCGCGGTGGTCATCGACCTGCACTGAAGTCCGGGTGGCGTGCGCGCCGCGCTCAGCCCCGCCGGCCCTCGATCGCGCGCAGGAACTCGTTGCGCGCCTGCTCCGAGTGCTCGAAGGTGCCGGCGAAGGCCTGCGTCACCACGCGCTCGTCACCGCGTCTGTCCTCGCCCAGCAGCAGGCAGAGCTGTTCCGCCTCGATGATGCAGGCCGCGCCCGCGGCCTTGCCGTGCACCATCAGCGCATCGGCGATGTCGCGCGTCATCCACTCCTGGTAGGTGAAGCGGTGGCCGATCGCGTCGACCAGGCGGGCGATGCGGCCGAAACCGTGCAGCCTTCCGCCCGGCAGGTAGGCGACGTGGGCGACGCCGCGGAAGGGGACGAGGTGGTGCGGACACACGCCGTGCACCGCGATGCCGCGCACCACGACCATGTCGCGCCGTGGGTCCTCGAAGCCCTCGCCGAGCACGTCCGCGGGGTCGAGCTCGTAGCCGCCGAGCAGCCGGCGCTGCCACAGCTCGCGCACCCGCTGCGCGGTGCGGCCGGTGTGGGCGTTGTCCGGCGCGATGCCGCAGGCGCGCAGCAGGTCGCCGACCGCACGCTCGAAGGCCACGGGGTCGAAATCGCCGCTGCGCGGGATGCCCACCGTGGCCGGATGGGGCTGGGGCGGGTGGTCGTGGCCGGGATGGTCGTGGCGGGGCGTGCTCATGGCGGTGCTCGATGCGAAGACGTCCCGATGATACGCGCACTCACCGACTGCCGCGCCCGTAGGCCGTGCGCCGCTGGCGCGCACCGGGACGACGATCAGGCGATGAACACCGGATCGGAGAACACCAGGGTGCCGTCCTTGCGCATCATCAGGTTGTTGGCGTTGAGGATGTCGGGCAGCACCTGGTATTCCTCGACGAAGTCGGACAGCGCCTTCAGGGCCTGCTGCAGGCTCTCGTTGATCGCCAGCGGCTGGACCGTCATGTGATAGAGCGCGATCCGCCCCATGTCGGCGCCCAGCCGGCTCCACTGCTGGCAGGCCGACCAGTAGAACTCGATCAGGCGCTTGGCGAGCTCCGCCGCCGCGGAGTTCTCGGCCAGCGGATAGAGCCGCTCCATCTCGATCAGGTGCAGCGGATAGCCCGAGGCGGCGCGCCCGATCACGCCATGGTCGGCATGGATGTGCGGGAAGTGCTCGCCGCGCGGCCGGTCGTCGGCGGTGTAGAGGAAGTAGTCGGCGGGCGAGCTGACGATCTTGTACACCCGCTCGCCGTCGCCCTTGTCGATCACGATGGAGTACTCGCCACGGCCGATCTCCCGCTTGCCGTCGAGCAGCGGGTGGGGCGGCACCGGATCGGGCAGCAGGATGGCCTGTCGCCCGATTGCCTCACGTGCCGCCGCCAGATCGAACATGACGCCTCCGTCGCTTACGCCATGATGTTATAGCCGGCGTCGACGAAATGCACCCCGCCGGTGACCAGACGGCCGGCATCGGAGACCAGGAAGGCGGTCAGCGCGCCGATGTCCTCGGGGGTGACCAGCGCGTGCATCGGCGAGCGCTCGACCGCGGCGGCCATCAGGCCGTCGAAGCCGGCGATGCCGGAGGCGGCGCGCGTCATCAGCGGGCCGGGCGAGACCGCGTTCACGCGGATGCCCTTGGCGCCGAGCTCGGCCGCCAGGTAGCGGGTCGCGGCTTCGAGCGCGGCCTTGCACAGGCCCATCACGCCGTAGTGGGGGATGACCTTCTCCGAGCCGAGGTAGGTCATGGTCACCAGCGCGCCGCCGCCGGCCTTCTCCAGCAGCGGTTCGGCCTTCTTCGCCAGGCGCACGAAGGAGTGGGTCGACACGTCCATCGCCAGCGCGAAGCCGTCGGCGGAGGTATCCACCACGCGGCCGTGGAGGTCGTCGCGCTTGGCGAAGGCCATGCTGTGGATGGCGAAGTCGAGCTTGCCGTGACGGGCTTCGATCTCGGCAAAGACGGCGTCCATGGTCTCGGGACGGGTGACGTCGAGCAGGAACACGTCCTCGACGCCGAGACGGTGGATCACAGGTTCGATGAAGGCGCGGGTCTTCTCGTTCTGGTAGGTGATGACGAGCTTGGCGCCGGCCTGGGCGCAGGCCTCGGCGACGCCGGTGGAGATGGACTTCTCGTTCGCGATGCCGGTGATCAGACCGACCTTGCCTTCGAGGTTGACGATGGGGCTCATGCTGGTTTCCTTGTGGAAGCGGAAGTTTGTTGCTGCATTGCAACAGATCGGTATTGAACGCCGCCCGGATTACACGAATCAGCGGGGGCGTGAAATCCGCCAGGCGGCGGAGGACCTCGCTTTCGAGTATATTGCGCATTGCAGCATCTTTGGAAAACCGCAGCGGATTTTCGTCCGCCGCCGAGTGGCATATGACACGTACCGCATACATCTTCATGGACTTCGACGGCGTCACCCATCCCTGGGGCGAGGTCGAGGATTTCCGCTGTCTGCCGCACATCGAGGCGGTGGTGCGGGAGTTTCCGGAAGCGCGGATCGTGATCGCCTCCGACTGGCGCATGCTGTTCTCGATGCAGAAGCTGGTCGCACGCTTCGCCGAGGATGTGCGCCCGCAGATCGCCGGCGCGACGCCGCACATGCTGCCCAAGACCGGTTCCGAGCTGCACGGCCTGCGCGAGCGCGAGGCGATGCTGTGGCTGGCTCAGCACGAGAGCGACCCGGCCGACGCCGCCTGGTGCGCGATCGACGATGCGCCGGGCAACTGGCTGTCGCGCTCGCGACTGATCCTCACCGACTTCAAGCGCGGCTTCACCGCCGAGGACGCCAACGCCTTGCGGCGCATGCTGCTGGGCTTCCGTGCGGGGATGGCGAAGCCACCCGGGCCGGTGGTGAACTCGCTGTGGGCGCGCAACATCGCCTGAGTCTTTCCCGATGACCGCATCCGAATCCGTCCTGCCGCCCGACCGGCTGGCATCGCTGGTCGATCCCGAAACCCAGCGCCAGGCCGCCCGCCTGGCACAGGAAGCCTTCGCCCGCGTGTTCCGCCTCAGCGTGGCCGAAACCGAGAGCGTCCGCCACAAGGGCGTCGAGGAGCTGCGTTCCGAGCTTTCGCAGTGGACCGCATCCGCTGCCGACGGCGAGGCCCGTGCGCTGCGCCTGGCGCTGCTGCTGACCGGCATGGACCAGTGGGGCATGGCGTGGAGCCAGGCCTTCGGACTGGTGGCCATCCCCGGCCTGAGCGAGCTCGTCGGCGCGCTGCGCACCGGTCTCGACGCAAGCCAGGAGGCGCGCTTCCTGCGTCACTTCGAGGATGTCGGCGCCACCGAGGAGAACGCGATCGACTTCAAGGTCGAGCTGCGCCGCGGCCTGCATCTCGCGCTGTGGCATTCGTCGATCGCCACCGAGAGCCGTGACGAGGCGCTGCGCCTGGCCGGCCATCTGGGCAGCCAGCTGCTGGCGCTGACGCGCGCGATGCCGGTCGCCGGCTGGCGCCTGGTGGCCGATGCGCTGGCCTTCATCCAGATCCGCTGCCTGGCGGACGGACTCGCCGCCGAAGGTGTGGGCCAGGAGGCGACCCAGGCGCTGTTCGGCGCGCTCGCGCGCGAGCTGCCGGCGGAGCAGCGCGACCTGGTCATGGCCCATGCGGCGCGCGCGGTGATCGCGTGGCAGCAGGCCAGCCGCGGCCCGACGCAGGTCCACTGATGGCGCTCAAGGCCACCATCTTCAAGGCCGAGATCCAGGTCGCAGACATGGATCGGCACCACTATGCGGATTACAGCCTCACCCTGGCCCGCCATCCGTCGGAGACCGACGAGCGCATGATGGTGCGCCTGCTGGCCTTCTCGCTGTTCGCCGATCCGGCGCTCGCCTTCGGCAAGGGCCTGTGTGTGGATGACGAGCCGGACCTGTGGCAGAAGGACCTGACCGGCGCGATCGAGCGCTGGATCGACGTCGGCCAGCCCGACGACAAGTGGATCCGCAAGGCCTGCGGCCGTGCCGGCGAGGTCGTGGTGCTCGCCTACGGGCGCGCGCTCGAGGTGTGGTGGAACGGCGTGCGCGGCAAGCTCGAGCGCCACGGCAACCTGCGCGTGTTCGAGCTCGGGCGCGAGGCGAGCGCGGAGCTCGCCCGCCTGGCCGAGCGCACGATGCGACTGCAGTTCACGATCCAGGACGGCCACGTGTGGGTCGGCAACGGCCGCGACAGCGTGGCGCTGGAGCCGAAGCGGATCTTCGGCCCCGACTGGCCCTGAGTCCGCATCCGCTTCTGGGCTGACGGCCGGGCGCACACGCTGCACCGCAGATCGCGCCTCAGACTGCGGGCGCGGGCGTCTCGTCGTGTTGTATTGCGCGCCCCTCTGCAGGTGTCGACTGCCATGACAGCCAGGCCGGAATGTGCGCGCCCGGCATCGGCCGGGCGATGCCGAAACCCTGGCCGAGCTCGCAGCCGAGTTCGATCAGCGCGGCGGCATGAGCGGGGGTCTCGACGCCCTCGGCGATGACCTCGCGCTCGAAGGTGCGCGCCAGCTGCACGACCGCGCCCACGATCGCGCGCGCTTCCTTGTCCTTAAGCATGTCGAGCACGAAACCGCGGTCGATCTTCAGCCTGTCGACCGGCAGCTGCCGGTAGTGGCGCAGCGAGGCGTAGCCGGTGCCGAAGTCGTCGAGCGCGACGCGGACGCCGAGCCGGCGGCAGGCGTGCAGCACCTCGGTGGCGAGCACGATGTCGTCCAGGGCGGAGGACTCCAGGATCTCCAGCTCGAGCTTTTCGGGCGGGATGCCGGGATGGCGCGCGAGGGCGCTGCGGATGCCGGAGACGAAGCCGGGCATCAGCAGCAGGCGCGCGCCGATGTTGACGCTGACGCCGATGTCCGCGCCCTGAGCGCGCAATTCGAGCAGCTGCTCGAGCGCGGCGTCGATGACCCACTGGTCGAGCGCGGTCTCGAGCTCCGTGCCGGCGATGTCGGCGAGGAAGCTGTTCGGCGGCAACAGGCCCTGTTCGGGATGCTGCCAGCGGATCAGGGCCTCCATGCCGGTCACGGCGCCGGTCTTCATGTTCACCTGCGGCTGGAAGTGGAGCACGAACTCGCGCTTGCGCAGTGCCTCCTCGAGCCGGGCCAGGCGCAGCTTGCGCTGGCGCTGCTCCTCCTCCACGCTGGTGTCGAAGAACTGGATGCAGTTGCGACCGCGCTGCTTGGCGCGGTACATCGCCTGGTCGGCGTGGCGGAGCAGGGTCTCGGGGTCGGCGTTGTCCTCCGGGAAGCGGGTCACGCCGATGCTGGCCGACACGCCGACGAGCTCGCTGCCGATCAGCAGCGGCTGGCGGATCGCCTCGAGCAAGCGCTCGAGCACCGCGTCGCCCTCGGCATCCTCCAGCAGCAGCACGAATTCGTCGCCGCCGAGGCGGGCGACGGTATCGCTTGCGCGCAGGATCGCGTTGAGGCGGTCGACGATGCCGATCAGCAGGTCGTCGCCGGCCTTGTGCCCGTGGCGGTCATTGATCGGCTTGAAGCCGTCGAGGTCGATCACGCACACCGCGAGCGGCTTGCCGGTGCGGTTCGCATGGGCGATTGCCTGGCGCAGGCGGTCGTCGAGCAGGCGGCGGTTGGGGGCGCCGGTGAGCGGATCGAAATAGGCGATGCGGTTGAGCTCTTCCTCCTGGCGCTTGAGGCGGCTGATGTCCGAGAAGGTGGCCACATGGTGCAGCAGCCGGCCCGCCTGGTCGCGCACGCGGCTGATCGACAGCACCTCGGCGAACTCGCTGCCGTCCTTGCGCCGGTTCCACAGTTCGCCCTGCCAGTAGTCGTGCTTCTCCAGCGTGTCCCACATCGCGCGGTAGAAGGCCTTGCTCTGGCGGCCGGAGTTGAGCAGGCTCGGGTCGCGTCCGATGCTCTCGTCGCGGCTGTAACCGGTGATGCGGGTGAAGGCGGGGTTGACGTCGACGATGCGGTTGTCGGCATCGGTGATGATGATCGCCTCGTAGCTGGAGGAGAACACGCTCGCTGCGAGGCAGAGCTTTTCCTCGGCGGACTTGTGGCGGCTGATGTCGATCTGCGCGCCCTTGAGCAGCAGCGTGCTGCCGTCGGCGGCCCGGCGGGCGACGATCGCGCGGTCGTGCATCCAGATCCAGTGGCCGTCGCGGTGGCGCAGGCGCAGGTCGTGGGCGTAGACGGGCGACGACCCGTCGAGCAGGCGCGCCAGCGCCGACTCCGCCGCCTGCAGGTCCTCGGGGTGCACCAGCGCACGCCAGGCCGAGCGCTCGCGGCCGGGCGCGAGCTCGCTCATGTTCGCGTAGCCGAGCATCGACGCCCAGCGCGCGTCGGCGTCCCATTCGCCGCTGACCACGTTCCATTCCCAGCTGCCGGCCTGTGCCGCCTCGACGATCGTGCGCAGGTGCTGGCGCTCGAGGTCGACCTGCTCGGCCAGTCGGCGCTCGACGGCGCTCGCACGCGCGAGCTGCAGATTGCGCTGCGCCAGGCGTACGAGCAGCAGCACGATGGCGCAGGCCGCGAGTGCGAGCGCGACGATCCAGTGCTGGTACTGCGTCCACACGTCGCGCCAGCTCACCACCGTGCTGCGGTCGAAGGGCGCCAGCTTGAGCTCGCGCATCAGCGCCTCGACCACGGAGTAATCGGCGGGAATGGTGAAGCCGGCGATGTGGGCTGCGCGGGCGGCCGGATGGTCTTCCGGCAGCGCCAGCACCAGCGCCGCGACCCTGCGCACGGTGCGCTCGTCGGTGTGGGCGAGGGCGACGAGCGGCCATTCGGGGTACAGGCGGGTGGAGCGCTGGTGGGGATAGGGCGGGTCCGTGAGCGGATTGAGGACCCTCAGCATCGACAGGTCGCGGCCCTCGCCGGCCAGTTGCTCGAGCAGGCCGGTCCGCACGAAGGCCGCATCCGCCCTGCCGTCGAGAAGTGCAGCGACGACGCTGTCCTGGTCCTGGCCGGTCCGGACCAGTTGCAGTGCGGACGGCTCGAGGCCGGCGCGCTTGAGCTCCAGCGCCTGGGCGGGGAAGGTGCCGAGGAAGTTGGCGTGCGTGGTGGCGACGCGCCTGCCGCGCAGATCGGCGATCGTGCGCAGCCGCGGCGTGTCACGGCGGACCAGGATGACGCCGCCGAACTCGCTCACCGCGTGCCCGGTCGTGAGCTCGAGTCGGGTCGCGATCGCGCCCGAGAGCGGACTCGAGGCGCGCAGTTCGATCAGGTGGGTCGGATTGGTGAGGATCAGGTCGAGCTCGTGGCGGGCGATCGCATCCGCCATCCCGCCGGCGTCGAGCACGCGCAGGCGGACTTCCTGGCCGAGGCCGGCGCCGAGGTAATCCGCGAAGGGCTGCCACATCGCCTCGACCAGTGGCGCCGGCCTGACCGCGAACACGCCGAGTGTGAGCGCCTGTCCGGCATGGCCGGGCAGGCTGCCGATCAGGCCGAGGACGGCCAGCAGGACCCGGACGAGGCGCATCAAGAGCGGCCCGCCTCCGGCGGGCGAACTGCTGTCGCGCCCGGGCAGCCCGTGCACGGGCGCGCGCTGCCCGAGGGAGTGGGCGCGATGGCGGGCAGGGACGGAGCTTGGTGCATCGCAGGGGAGCGGATCGGAAGGGCGCACGTTCGAAGGGCGCACATTCTAGGCTCCCCGGCGCGCGGCGTCTGCGGACAAGATCACGCCGCGCGCACAGCTCGATCAGCTGTCGCGACGCTTGAAGGGCTTGTGCTTGGCGTCGTACGGGCGGGGAGCCTTGTCGAAGGATTTGCGCGGCGCGTCCTTGCCGTGCGGGGCAGGGGCGCGCGCGGGGCGCTCGTCACGGTCCTGCGGGCGTCCCTTGCCGGCGTAGCCGCCTTCCGGACGGGGCCTGCGCTCGGCATCGAAGGGCTTGCGCGGACGCTCGTCGCCGGCCGGCGCACGCCAGCCCTCGTCGCGCGGCGGGCGGCGGCGTTCCGGCGTCGCCGCCGCTTCGGCCGCGCTCAGCGCACGGATGTTGAGCGGCATCTGGCGCACGCGCGTGCGCTTGAGGACGGCGAGCAGGTCCTCGGGCAGGTTGGACGGCAGCTCCACCGTGGAGAAATCGTCGAAGAGGTGGATCTGGCCGATGAACTTGCCCTCGATGCCGCCCTCGTTGGCGATCGCGCCGACGATCTCCTTCGGGCTGGCGCCGTGGGCGCGGCCGACCTCGATGCGGTAGCGGACCAGGGCGCCGTCGCTGAAGGCGCGGCGGCGGGCGAGGATCTCGTCGCGGTTGGGGCGCGGCGTGCGTTCGCGCGGCGCGCCGGTGGTGAAGTGCTCGGCGCGCGGGGCGCGGCCCTCGCCCGGGGCGGCGGTGGCGATGTCCCAGCCGCGGCCGGACTGTTCGATCTGCAGCGGGCGCTCGCGCTGGGCGAGCAGGGTCAGCGCGGCGGCGACCTCGTGGATCTCGAGTTCGTTCTCTTCGACGAGGTCGTTGACGATGCCCATGAAGAAGCCGAGGTCCTCGCCGCCGATCGCGTCCACCACCTGGCGCTTGAACTGCGCCACGCGCAGGTTTGTGACTTCCTCGCTGCTCGGCAGCGCGATCGGCGTGATCGGCTGGCGGGTGGCGCGCTCGATCATCTTCAGCATGCGCGTCTCGCGCGGCGCGACGAAGAGGATCGCCACCCCCTCGCGGCCGGCGCGGCCGGTGCGGCCGATGCGGTGCACGTAGGCTTCGGTGTCGTAGGGGATGTCGTAGTTGATGACGTGCGACACGCGCGGCACGTCGATGCCGCGCGCGGCGACGTCGGTGGCGATGACGATGTCGAGGGCGCCGCCCTTGAGCTGCTCGATCACGCGCTCGCGCATGCCCTGGGTCATGTCGCCGTTGAGCGCGGCGGCGGCGTAGCCGCGGGCAGCGAGCTTGTCGGCGAGTTCGTCGGTGGCGAGCTTGGTGCGCACGAAGACGAGCGCGGCGTCGAAGCTTTCCTCGGCGTCGAGGATGCGGGTCAGCGCGTCGAGCTTGTCCACGCCGCGCACCAGCCAGTAGCGCTGGCTGATCTTGGCCACGGTGGCGGTCGCGGCGCGGATCTTGATCTCTTCGGGTTCGCGCAGGTGGCGGCGGGCGACGTCGCGGATCACGTTCGGCATCGTGGCCGAGAACAGCGCGGTCTGGCGGTCTTCCGGGGTGTGCTCGAGGATCCACTCGACGTCGTCGATGAAGCCCATGCGCAGCATCTCGTCGGCCTCGTCGAGGACGATGGCCTTGAGCGCGTCGAGCTTGAGGCTCTCGCGCTCGAGATGGTCCATGACCCGGCCCGGCGTGCCGACGATGACCTGCGCGCCGCGCGACAGCTGGCGCAACTGCACCACCATGCTCTGGCCGCCGTAGATCGGCAGCACGTGGAAATTCTTCAGGTGGTGGGCGTACTTGGCGAAGGCCTCGGCGACCTGGATCGCGAGTTCGCGCGTCGGGGTCAGCACCAGCACCTGCGGTCGGGTGTCGGCGAGGTCGATGCGGGCGAGCATCGGCAGCGCGAACGCGGCGGTCTTGCCGGTGCCGGTCTGCGCCTCGCCGAGGATGTCGCGGCCGGCGAGCAGCTGCGGGATGCAGGCGGCCTGGATCGGCGAAGGCGTCTCGTAGCCGACTTCGGCGAGCGCGGAAAGGAGGGGAGCGGGCAGCTGGAGATCGGCGAAGCGCAGGGTGGCTTCGGCGTCGATGGATTCGGGGCGGGCAGAGTCGGTCATGATGTTCCGGGCCGGGCGCTACAAAAGCAAAAACGCGGCGCAAGGCCGCGTTTCGGATCAATCGAGGGACGTCGGTGACGTCGCGTCGATTACAGCGGGCGGATGTTGGCCGCCTGCAGGCCCTTCGGGCCGGTCTTGACTTCGAATTCCACGCGCTGGTTTTCGGCCAGGCTCTTGAAACCCTTGCTCTGGATTTCCGAGAAGTGGGCGAACAGGTCGTCGCCGCCGCCTTCAGGAGTGATGAAGCCGAAGCCCTTGGCGTCGTTGAACCATTTCACGGTACCGGTTTGAGTGCTCATTTTGCGTTCCATATGAAGAATTGCGGGCTTGCGCCCTGGAGATGCAGGAACGATCAAGAAACGTAATCAGGGGGCATCAAACCGACACGCGTTCTCTTGGAACACGCAGGGCAACCACCAGAACAACCACTGCTTGAATCGACTGCGAGCGGCACGATACACGGTTTTTTGCCGTGTGCGCGATTTATTTCGGGGTTCGCACAAAAAAACCTCGGATGGGATAATCCGCAGCTCTCGAATCAAGGCGAATCCCCATGCCCATCCAGTGGTTTCCCGGACACATGGCCTCGGCGCGCAAGAAGGCGGCCGAGGCGATGGCATCCATCGACGTCGTCATCGAGGTCACCGACGCCCGCCTCCCCGAGGCCAGCAGCAATCCGATGATCGCCGAGCTGCGCCGCTTCCGTAACCGGCCGTGCCTTAAGCTGCTGAACAAGTCGGACCTGGCCGATCCGGCGGCCACGCGCCTGTGGATGGATTTCTACAACCGCCAGCCCGGCGTCAAGGCGGTGGCGATCTCGGCCAAGAGCGCGGCCGAGGTGGCGCGCATCCCCGCGCTGTGCAGCCAGCTCGCGCCGCACCGGGACGACGGCGTCAAGCCGCTGCGGATGATGATCATGGGCATCCCCAACGTCGGCAAATCAACGCTGATGAATGCGCTCCTCAAGCGCAAGGTGGCCAAGGTCGGTGACGAGCCGGCGGTGACCAAGCACCAGCAGACCATCGACCTGGGGCCCGGCATGACGCTGACCGACACCCCGGGCATGATGTGGCCGAAGATCGACTACGACGCCGATGGCTACATGCTCGCCGCCAGCCATGCGATCGGCCGCAACGCGGTGATCGACGAGGAGGTGGCCGCCTTCCTCGGCGAGATCCTGATCGCGCGCTATCCGGCGCAGCTCGCCGCACGCTATCGGCTGGATGCGGCGCTGGTGGCGGCGCTGGACGGTCCGGCGCTGGTCGAGGCGGTGGGCCGCCGGCGCGGCTGCCTGGTCAAGGGCGGCGGGCTCGACCTCGAGAAGGCGGCGCAGATCCTGCTGCAGGACTATCGCGACGGCGCGCTCGGCCGCATCAGCCTGGAAACGCCGGAGACGCGGGCGCAGATGATCGCGGCCGCGCACGCTGCGGCGGCGCAGGCGGCGGACGAGCCCGCCGACGCTGCGGACGAGGCGGCCGGCGACGGCGACTGAGCGTCAGGCGCGGCTCGTGTCGCGCTCGGCCGCGATCGCGAACCAGCGCAGCCACTGCCCGCAGGCGTTGCGCGGACCACGCAGCGAGCCGTGCCACGGCCCTTCGTTGCACGCGCCGCGCTGCTCGACCGGATGCAGATGCACGGTCGAGCCGTCCTCGCCGACCTCGCGTTTGCCGCCCCAGCGATTGCAGGTGGGGCAGCGCCGCAGCTCGGCGACCGGGCCGCGCGCGTGCGCCGCGGTGGCGGGTGAACCTGGCGAATGCGGCGCGGGGGCGGTCGCAGTGTCCATGGTTCAGATGCCGAAGTAGCGATCCGGCCGGTGATTGACCGCGATCACGAAGTTCAGGGCGGCCGCGCCCAGCACGGAGAGCGCGACCTTGTCGGCCGACAGCACGAAGAAGCCCAACGACAGGATCGCGCAGTCGATCGCCATCTGCACCCAGCCCGCGCGCCAGCCGCGGCGCTTCTGCAGGTAGAGCGCGAGGATGGTCACGCCGCCGAGGCTGGCGCCGTGGCGGATCAGGATCAGGATGCCGGTGCCGGCGAGCAGCCCGGCCATCACCGCGGCAAACACCGGGTCGAGCAGGTCGAAGCTGACCAGGGCGGGCAGGAGTTCGGTCTGCATCGCAAGCACCGCCACCGCGCAGAAGGTCTTGATCGTGAATGCCCGCCCCAGCACGCGCAGCCCGAACACGTAGAAGGGCAGGTTGAGCAGGAACAGGATCGCCCCCAGCGGCCAGCCGCCGAGGTAGTGGATCAGGAAGGCGAGGCCGGTGGTGCCGCCGGTGAGCAGCGTGCTCTCACGGAACATGACCAGCGCCAGCGCCACGAACAGGCAGCCGGTGAGCACGCCCTGGACGTCCTCGAAGGGCGTGTGCGGCCGGGCCTGGGGCAGCAGCGGGCGGGCGGGCTCGGTGTTGGCTTGCGATGCGGACATTGAGGTGCTGCGCGATACGGTAGTCGGGAGGCGCAATGATACGGGCTCCCGGGCGCCGGAGAGCGGACGGCGAAGCGGCGGCACGTTTGTTATCATTGATGCCGACATCCCCCTACAGGAAATCCATGAGCGTTCCGTCAGCCGACTGGCTGCGCGTCCTCAATGCCGATCTGCATTGCCACTCGACCGTCTCCGATGGCTGGCTCGACCCCGAAGCGGTGGTCCTGCGCGCGCTGGCGAACGGCGTCGAGCTGCTGGCGCTGACCGACCACGACGAGGTCGGCGGCATCGATGACGCGGCACGGGTGGCGCAGGCGCACGGGCTGGGCTTCGTGGCCGGGGTGGAGATCTCGGTGTCCTTCGCCGGCGAGACGATCCACATCGTCGGCCTCGGCATCGATCACCGCCATCCGGTGCTGCTCCAGGGGCTGGCGCAGGTGCGTGGTGGTCGCGATGCCCGTGCCCGGCAGATGAGCGATGCCCTGGAGAAGGTCGGCATCCGCGACGCGCTCGCCGGTGCGCGGCGCTTCGCGCGCAATCCGGCACTCGTCAGTCGCGCCCATTTTGCGCGCCATCTGGTGGCGAGCGGGGTGATGCCCGACGTCAGGACGGTGTTCGACCACTACCTGGTGCGCGGCAAGCCCGGCTTCGTCGAGCACGAATGGGCGGTCCTGGAGGATGCGGTGGGCTGGATCCGCGCCGCGGGCGGCATCGCCGTGGTCGCGCATCCGGCGCGCTACCGGCTTTCGTCCGCCGACATGGGCGCCCTGTTCGACCGCTTCGTCGCCGCCGGCGGGGAGGCGGTCGAGGTGGTCTCGGGCGCGCACAGCGAGGACGAGATGCGCCGCTTCGCCACCGTGGCGCGCCAGCGCGGCCTGCTCGCCTCGCGCGCGTCGGACTTCCATGGCGAGCAGGAAAGCCCGGTCGACCTCGGTCGCTGCAATCCGCTGCCGCCCGATCTCGAGCCGGTGTGGATGCGGCTGCTGCCGCCCACCATGGTGCGCGGCTAGGCCGCTGCACGCACGAACCGTCATCACAAGCTGACTCTAATGGCTCAATTCTTCTCGCTTCATCCCGAGCAACCGCAGCCGCGGCTCGTCCGCCAGGCCGCCGAGATCATCCGCGCCGGTGGCGTGGTCGCGCTGCCCACCGATTCCGCCTACGCGCTCGCCTGCCAGGTCGGCGACGCCGCGCTGCTCGAGCGCGTGCGCCGCATCCGCGGTGTCGACGATCGTCATCACTTCACGCTGCTGTGTCGCGACCTGTCCGAGATCGCGACCTACGCCCGTGTGGACAACAGTCAGTACCGCCTGCTCAAGGCGACCACGCCGGGGCCCTACACCTTCATCCTCGAGGGCACCAAGGAGTTGCCGCGGCGGGTGCTGCACCCCAAGCGCAAGACCATCGGCCTGCGCGTGCCCGAGCATGCGGTGGTGTCGGCGCTGCTCGCCGAACTCGACGGGCCGATGCTCAGTTCGACCCTGATCCTGCCCGGCGAGGATCTGCCGCTGACCGACGCGGACGAGATCCGTGACCGTCTCGGCAAGCAGGTGGACCTGGTCATCGAGGCCGGCTATTGCGGGCCGGAGGCGACCACGGTGATCGATCTCACCTCGGGCTCGCCGGAACTGGTCCGCGCCGGGCGTGGTTCGCTCGAGCCCTTCGGACTGTAGGCGCCGCGAGCCCGTATGGATTCCCTGATTCCGACGCTGGCCATCTGGGCCTTGCCGGTGCTGCTGGCGATCACGCTGCACGAGGCGGCCCATGGCTACGTCGCACGCCATTTCGGCGACCCGACCGCCGATCGCGCCGGCCGCATCACGCTCAATCCGCTGCGCCACATCGATCCGGTGGGGACCATCCTGGTGCCGGCGGGCATCCTCGCGCTCAGCTCGCTGATGGGTGGGGGCGGCATCCTGTTCGGCTGGGCCAAGCCGGTGCCGGTCAATTTCGGCCGCCTGCGCAACCCCAAGGCGGACATGCTGTGGGTGGCGGCCGCGGGGCCCTTCGTCAATCTGGTCATGGCGGTGGGCTGGGCGATCCTGTTCGCGTTCGCGGCCCGCGGCGAGACCGGGGCCTACACGCTGCCGATGCTCAAGATGGCCGACGCCGGCATCCAGATCAATGCCGTGCTGATGGCGCTCAACCTGCTGCCGATCCCGCCGCTGGACGGCGGGCGCATCGCGGTCAGCCTGCTCCCCGACCGGCTCGCCTGGCAGTACGCCCGCCTCGAACCCTACGGCTTCCCGATCCTGCTCGTGCTGCTGTTCACCGGCATCCTCGGCGAGATCCTGTGGCCGCTGATCGCCGGCTTCCGCTTCCTGCTCTCCACCGTTTTCGGCTTCTGAGTCCCCATGTGCGCACAACGCCTCCTTTCCGCCGTGCGTGACGCGATCGCACTCGATCGCCGCTGATCGCCACGCACGCGAAACGATGGAACAGGGATCATCATGGACATGACGCTGGAGCTGGCGCCGGTCGACACCGTGGAACCGGCAGATGTGTTCGCGCGCATCTATGGCGAGCCCCTGCTCGAACTGCCGAAAGACCTGTATATTCCGCCCGATGCGCTGCAGGTCTTCCTCGACGCCTTCGAGGGGCCGCTCGACCTGCTGCTGTATCTGATCCGCAAGGCCAATCTGGACGTGCTCGACGTCCCGATGGCCCCGCTGACCACGCAGTATCTCGAATACGTCGAGGCGATGCGTGCGACCAACCTCGAGCTCGCGGCCGAGTACCTGCTGATGGCGGCGATGCTGCTCGAGATCAAGTCGCGCATGCTGCTGCCGCGGCCGCCGCGCGAGAACGCGGCAGAAGAGGATCCGCGCGCCGAGCTTGTGCGCCGGCTGCTCGAGTACGAACAGATGAAGCTCGCCGCGCTGCGCCTCGACGGCCTGCCGCGGGTGGAGCGCGACTTCGAGTGGGTGGGCGTGTTCGTCGCCGAGAAGGTGATCGAGCGCCAGCCCGAAGTCAGTTTGCACGACCTGCAGCTGGCCTGGCTGCGCATCATGAAGAAGGCGCGGCTCAACCAGCATCACCGCGTCGGGCGCGAGCAGCTCTCGGTGCGCGAGCACATGACGGCGATCCTGCGCAAGCTGGGCGACGGCAGCTTCGTGGTGTTCGACACCCTGTTCGACGTCCGGCTCGGTGCATCGGGGCTGGTGGTGAGCTTTCTGGCCGTGCTGGAGCTGGTCAAGGAAAAACTGGTCGAAGTGACCCAGAACGAGGCCTTTGCGCCGATCTACGTGAAACTGGCAGATGGAAACCGCGACGACGCCTGAGGCCTGGCTGCGCATCGTCGAGGCCGCGCTGCTCGCCGCACCGGCGCCGCTGCCGGTGTCCGAGCTGCGCAAGCTGTTCGACGAAGACCCCGGACCGGACCTGGTGCGCCGCCTCCTCGACGAGCTGCGCGCGGACTGGTCCGCCGCCGGCCGCGGCGTGGAACTGGTGCAGCTGGCGAGCGGCTGGCGTTTCCAGACCCGCGCCGAGTATCAGGTCTACCTCGACCGCCTGAAGGAGGAACGGCCGCCGCGCTACTCGCGTGCGGTCATGGAAACACTGGCGATCATCGCCTACCGCCAGCCCGTCACTCGCGGCGACATCGAGGACATCCGCGGCGTGGCGGTCTCGCCCAACGTATTGAAGACACTCGAGTCGCGCGGCTGGGTCGACGTCGTCGGCCACCGCGACACGCCAGGGCGGCCGGCATTGTTCGCCACCACCCGGCGCTTCCTCGATGACATGGGGCTGCGCAGCCTGACCGAGCTGCCGGCACTCACCGAAATCGAAAAGATCATGGACCTCATCGATGCCTCACAAACCGAACCGGCCGCTGCGCCCGCCCCTGAAGAAGAAGTCTGACGCGATCGAGATCCTCGATCGCGACCCGCGCGAGTCGCGCAGCCGTCGTGGCGAAGGGGCTCCTCGTGACGAGGACGCCCAGCCCAGCCGCAAGGATGCCCATCTCAGCGCCGATCCGCGCGGCCCGCGTACGCCACGGCCGCAGCGTGCCGGAGGTGCCGCCCCGGCGCCGCGCCGGCCGCGCATCGAGGGCGACCCGGCGCGCCATCCCGAGGCGCACAAGTCCGCGCTCGGCCAGCCCGAGCGCGGCGAGCGTCCCGCCCGCGGACGCGGCCAGGGCGGGCGCAATGCGCCGACCACGCTGACCGAGCCCGAACGCCTGCAGAAGGTGCTCGCCCAGGCCGGCGTCGCCTCGCGGCGCGAGATCGAGGAGTGGGTGGTCGCCGGGCGCATCTCGGTCAACGGCCTGCCGGCCTCGCTCGGACAGAAGATCGGCCCGGGAGACCGCGTCAAGGTCAATGGCAAGCTGATCCCGCTGCGCTTCACCCAGCGCTCGCCGCGGGTGCTGATCTACCACAAGCCCGAGGGCGAGATCGTCTCGCGCGACGACCCGGAGGGCAGGCCCACCGTGTTCGAGCGCCTGCCGATGCTGCGCAAGGGGCGCTGGCTGGCGGTCGGTCGCCTTGACTTCAACACCTCCGGCCTGCTGCTGTTCACCAACGACGGCGACCTCGCCAACAAGCTGATGCACCCGCGCTACGAACTCGAGCGCGAGTACGCGGTGCGCATCCTCGGCGAGCTGGCCGAGGAGCAGGCGAAGTCGCTGACCGAGGGCATCCAGCTCGAGGACGGGCCGGCGAAGTTCAACCTGCTGCGCGACGAGGGCGGCGAGGGTGCCAACCACTGGTACCGCGTGACCATCTCCGAAGGCCGCAACCGCGAGGTGCGGCGCATGTTCGAGGCCGTC
The DNA here is from genome assembly GCF_029223545.1 of Thauera sp. GDN1. Taxonomy (NCBI): domain Bacteria; kingdom Pseudomonadati; phylum Pseudomonadota; class Betaproteobacteria; order Rhodocyclales; family Zoogloeaceae; genus Thauera; species Thauera sp. GDN1. The sequence continues at coordinate 1,511,230 of NZ_CP097870.1, forward strand.
GGCCTGACCGTCAGCCGGCTGATGCGGGTGCGCTACGGCAGCGTCGAGCTGCCTGCGCGCCTCAAGCGCGGCATGTGGATGGAGATGCCGGAGCCCGAGGCCTGCGCGCTCGCCGGCCTGCCGCCGCCGCAGCCGAGCCGGCAGCAGGACGAGCGCGCCAAGCGCCCGGTCAAGCTGCATCGCACCCAGCCGCGCTGAGCGCGCGGCGCCCGCGCCCGGATGCACCGCGGGGATCGCGCGATCCTCGCGTGCGGATTTGCTCGTCCACACGGTTTGGCTGTATACTCGGCGGGCTTTGATGGATGGATTTCCGCGTCGACCGCGTTCGGCGCCGATCAACTGTCTGTCGTGCGGTTGTGGCCAGCGGCGGGTTTCCTGCAGGAACAATTGTTTGATGGGCGTTTCGCCCATTTTTTATTTGTGGCGCCGAACAAGGGCGCCGGCGAGTGGTGGGGCGGCGAGATGCGAGCGGATGTCGAGCAACTGATCGAACAGGTGGTGACCGGACTGGGGTACGAACTCGTGGATGTCGAGTTCTCGCCCAAGGGACGTTTGCTGCGCGTGTTCCTCGACATCGAGCGCGGCATCACGGTCGACGACTGCGCCACCGTCAGCAACCAGCTCCAGCGGGTGTTCGAGGTCGAGAACATCGATTACGACCGGCTCGAGGTGTCCTCGCCCGGCCTCGATCGTCCGCTGAAGAAGCTGACCGACTTCGAGCGCTTCGCCGGCGAGCAGGCCCAGGTGCGCCTGTCGCTGCCGATCGGCAACCAACGCAATTTCGTGGGCGTGATCGAGGGGGTGCGCGAGGGCGCGGTGGCGCTGCGCACCGAGAAGGGCGAGGTGCTGCTGCCCTTCGAGGACATCGAGAAGGCACGCCTGGTACCCCAATTTTGAGACTGTGGATGTGGAGGTTTTACTGAAATGAGCCGCGAGATCCTGCTGCTTGTCGATGCCTTGGCGCGCGAGAAGAACGTCGCCAAGGAGATCGTTTTTTCCGCGCTCGAAACCGCCTTGGCCTCTGCGACCAAGAAGCGCATCCACGATGACGCCGACGTGGTCGTGTCGATCGATCGCGACACCGGCGACTACACCTCGAAGCGCCGCTGGCTGGTGATGCTCGACGAGGAGGTCGTCAACGACGAGGCCGAGATGGGCATCATCGACGCCCGCGAGCTGCGTGCGGACATCCAGATCGGCGACTACATCGAGGAAGAGCTCGAGCCGATCGACTTCGGCCGCATCGGCGCCCAGGCCGCCAAGCAGGTCATTCTGCAGAAGATCCGCGACGCCGAGCGCGAGCAGGTGCTCAACGACTTCCTCGACCGCAAGGAATTCCTCGTCTCCGGTTCGATCAAGCGCATGGAGCGCGGGAGCGCGATCATCGAGGTCGGCCGCATGGAAGCCGTGCTGCCGCGCGATCAGCAGATTCCGCGCGAGAACCTGCGCGTCGGCGATCGCGTCAAGGCCTTCCTGCTGCGCATCGACCGCGGCGCCCGTGGCCCGCAGCTGGTCCTTTCGCGCACCGCGCCCGAATTCCTGATGAAGCTGTTCGAGCTCGAGGTTCCCGAGATCGAGGACGGCCTGCTCGAGCTCAAGGCCTGCGCCCGCGACCCCGGCCTGCGCGCCAAGATCGCGGTCAAGTCCAACGACCAGCGCATCGACCCGATCGGCACCTGTGTCGGCCTGCGCGGCTCGCGCGTCACCGCGGTGCGCAACGAGATCGGTGGCGAGCAGATCGACATCATCGTGTGGTCGGCCGATCCGGCCCAGTTCGTGGTCGCCGCGCTGCAGCCGGCCGAAGTCGTCTCCATCGTCGTGGACGAGGAGGCGCATGCGATGGACGTGGTGGTCGACGAGAACAACCTCGCCATCGCCATCGGTCGCAACGGCCAGAACGTCAAGCTCGCCTCCGAGCTCACCGGGTGGACGATCAACCTGATGAGCGAGCAGGAGTCGGCCGAGAAGACCGCGCAGGAGCAGCAGGGCCTGCGCGCGCTGTTCATGGAAAAGCTGGATGTCGACGAGGAACTCGCCGACATCCTGATCGAGGAAGGCTTCTCCTCGCTCGAAGAGGTGGCCTACGTGCCGCTGGCCGAGATGCTGGAGATCGAGGCCTTCGACGAGGACACGGTCAACGAGCTGCGCAATCGTGCGCGCAACGTGCTGCTGACCGAAGCCATCGTCACCGAGGAGCAGTTGGAGAACGTCTCCGACGATCTGCTCAACCTGGACGGCATGGAGAAATCCCTGGCCGCCAAACTTGCCCAGCAGGGCATTCGTACCCGTGACGACCTGGCCGACCTCGCGGTCGACGAACTGGTCGAAATGGCCGGGATCGACGAAGAAAGAGCCAAGGCGCTGATTTCCGTTGCGCGCGCCCATTGGTTCGAAGAATGATGGGAGGGCTGTAATGGAACAGATGAGCGTGACCCAGTTTGCCGGCGAACTGAAAATGCCGGCCGCGGTGCTGCTCGAGCAGTTGAAGCGTGCGGGCGTCGATAAATCCGGCGCCGCCGACCTGCTCACCGAACAGGACAAGGCGAAGCTGCTCGAATACTTGCGGCGTTCGCACGGCGACACCCAGCCCAAGGGCAAGATCACCCTGACGCGCAAGCAGACCACCGAGATCCGCGCCACCGATTCGACCGGTCGCGCGCGTACGGTGCAGGTCGAGGTGCGCAAGAAGCGCACCTTCGTCAAGCGCGACGAACTCGCCGAGCAGGGGGCTGCGGCCGAAGCCGTGCCGGTCGAGGAGCTCGCCGCGGCGGTCGAAGTGCCCGCGCCGGTGCTCGAGACGCCGGTTGCCGAAGCGCCGGCCATCGAGGCCGTGGCTGCGGCGGAGCCCGTCGCGCCCGAGATCGTTCCCGGGGTCGTTGCCGCCGAGCCGGTGGTGCCGGAAGTCGTCGAGGCGCCCGCGCCTGCGGTGGCCGAAGAGACCGCCGCCGAGCCGACCGCGGCGGAGCCGTCTGCCGCGGGCGACAAGTCCGCGCCCTCGGGCCGTGCCGGGCGTCCCGGCCGCCAGGAACCTGCGCCGCAGGTCACCACGGTGCTGAGCAAGCCGCTGCCGCTGTCCGAGATCCTCAGCGAGGAAGAGATCGCCGCGCGCAAGCGTGACGAGGATCGCCAGCGCGCCCTGAAGGAGCGCCAGGCGGCCGACCTGCGTGCGCGTCAGGAACGCGAGGCGGCGGCGCGTACCGCGGCCGAGGCGCGCAAGGCAGAGGAAGAGGCCCGCCTGCGCGCGGAGCAGCAGAAGAAGGAAGAGCCGGCCAAGCCTGTCAAGCCGACCACCGGCACGCTGCATCGCCCGGCCAAGACCGAGGACAAGCCCGCCAGCCGCGACAGCAAGCGCGCCGCGCCTGCAGCGCCGGCGCGCGAGGCCGAGGGTGCCGGAAAGCGCCGTGGCGGCATGAAGACGCGCGGCGAGGTCGGTGCCACCGCCGGCAGCAACTGGCGAGGTGCCGGCAAGGGCGGCGGCCGTCACGGCCGCCACCAGCAGGACGATCGTTCGTCCTTCCAGGCGCCCACCGAGCCCATCGTGCGTGAAGTGCACGTGCCCGAGACGATCACCGTCGCCGATCTCGCCCACAAGATGGCGGTGAAGGCCACCGAGGTCATCAAGGCGCTGATGAAGATGGGTTCGATGGTCACCATCAACCAGGTGCTGGACCAGGAAACCGCGATGATCATCGTCGAGGAGATGGGTCACCTGGCGGTGGCGGCCAAGCTCGACGATCCGGATGCCTTCCTCGAGGAAAGCGAAGCGCACAAGGACGCCGAGGTCCTGCCGCGCGCCCCGGTGGTCACCGTCATGGGCCACGTCGACCACGGCAAGACCTCGCTGCTCGACTACATCCGCCGCGCCAAGGTCGCCGCGGGCGAATTCGGCGGCATCACCCAGCACATCGGCGCCTACCACGTCGAGACCGCGCGCGGCATGCTGACCTTCCTCGACACCCCGGGTCACGAGGCCTTCACGGCGATGCGTGCCCGCGGTGCCAAGGCGACCGACATCGTCATCCTCGTGGTCGCGGCCGACGACGGCGTGATGCCGCAGACGCGCGAGGCGATCCACCACGCCAAGGCGGCCGGCGTGCCGCTGGTGGTGGCGATCAACAAGATCGACAAGCCCGACGCCAACCCCGAGCGCGTGACCCAGGAGCTGATCGCCGAGGAAGTCATCCCCGAGGCCTATGGCGGCGAGACCATGTTCGTGCCGGTGTCGGCCAAGAAGGGTACCGGAATCGACGAACTGCTCGAGGCCGTGCTGCTGCAGGCCGAGGTGCTGGAACTCACCGCGCCGAAGGACACCCCTGCCAAGGGTCTGATCATCGAAGCGCGCCTGGACAAGGGCCGCGGCCCGGTGGCCTCCCTGCTCGTGCAGTCGGGTACGCTGCGCAAGGGCGACGTCCTGCTCGCCGGCGCCACCTTCGGCCGCATCCGCGCGATGCTGGACGAGAACGGCAAGCAGATCGACGAAGCCGGCCCGTCCATTCCGGTCGAGATCCTCGGCCTGTCCGACGTGCCCGCCGCGGGCGATGAAGCGATCGCGCTCACGGACGAGAAGAAGGCGCGCGAGATCGCGCTCTTCCGCCAGGGCAAGTTCCGCGACGTCAAGCTCGCCAAACAGCAGGCCGCCAAGCTCGAGACGCTCATGGAGCAGATGGCCGAGGGCGAGGTCAAGACCCTGCCGCTGATCATCAAGGCCGACGTGCAGGGTTCGCAGGAAGCGCTGGTGCAGTCGCTGCAGAAGCTGTCCACGGACGAGGTGCGGGTCAACGTCATCCACGCCGCGGTCGGCGCGATCAGCGAGTCCGACGTCAACCTGGCACAGGCTTCGGGCGCGGTCATCATCGGCTTCAACACCCGTGCCGATGCCGGTGCGCGCAAGCTCGCCGAGACCTTCGGCGTCGATATCCGCTACTACAACATCATCTACGATGCGGTGGATGAGGTGAAGGCGGCGCTGTCGGGCATGCTGGCACCGGAGAAGCGCGAGGAGATCACCGGCCTGGTCGAGATCCGCCAAGTGTTCACGATCTCCAAGATCGGCTCGATCGCCGGCTGCTACGTGCTCGAAGGCGTGGTGCGGCGCAACTCGCACGTCCGCCTGCTGCGCAACCACACCGTGGTATGGACCGGCGAACTCGAGTCGCTCAAGCGCTTCAAGGACGACGTCAAGGAAGTCAAGTTCGGCTACGAGTGCGGCCTGCAGCTCAGGAACTACAACGACATCCACGAAGGCGATCAGCTCGAGGTCTTCGAGATCAAGGAAGTGGCGAGGACCCTGTAAGCCATGCCCAAGGAGTATTCCCGCAGCCAGCGCGTGGTGGAGCAGATCCGCCGCGAGCTGGCGGAGCTGATCCGGCTGGAGGTGAAGGATCCGCGCGTCGGTTTCATCACCCTCACCGATGTCGAGATCACGCCCGACTACGCCCACGCCAAGGTGTTCTTCACCAGCATGACCGGCGAGGGCGACGTGCCCGAGATCCTGCAGGGCCTGCGGCGCGCGAGCGGCTTCCTGCGCCGCGAGCTCGGGCGCCGCATCCGCATCCACACCATCCCGGAGCTGCACTTCCACTACGATCGTTCGGTGGAGGAGGGCTCGCGTCTGTCGCAGCTGATCGATGCGGTGGTTAAGGAGGACGAGGCGCGTCACCAGGACGCGCCCGCCGACGGCGAGGACTCCGCCGCCAGGGACGATGACGGCAAGCCCCGCGCCTGAGGCTGCGGCGCTTGCGCCGCGGGCGAAACGCCCGAAGCAGCCGCAGCGCAAGATCGTCCGCCGCGCGGTCGATGGCGTGCTGCTGCTCGACAAGCCACAGGGCATGAGCTCGAACGGTGCGCTGCAGACCGCGCGCCGCCTGCTCAACGCCGCCAAGGCCGGTCACACCGGCACCCTCGATCCGATGGCGAGCGGGCTGTTGCCGCTCACCTTCGGCGAGGCCACCAAGTTCTCGCAGATGCTGCTCGACGCCGACAAGACCTACGAGGCGGTGGTGCAGCTCGGCGTGGAAACCGACAGCGGCGACGCCGAAGGCAAGGTCCTCGCGACCCATCCGGTGGCGGTCGATCGCGCGGCGTTGGAGGCCGTGCTCGAGCGCTTCCGCGGAGAGATCGAGCAGGTGCCGCCGATGTATTCGGCGCTCAAGCGCGACGGCAAGGCGCTCTACGAATATGCACGCCAGGGCATCGAGCTCGAGCGCGAGGCGCGCCGGGTCACGATCCGTGCGCTGGACTTGCTCGACTTCGCCGGCGAGCGCTTCGCCATGCGTGTGCATTGCAGCAAGGGCACCTACATCCGCAGCCTGGCGATGGACATCGGCGCCGCGCTCGGTTGCGGGGCCCACCTCGCGGCCTTGCGCCGGACCGCGATCGGCGGTTTCGATCTGGCGGGCGCGGTGAGCCTGGAAGCCCTCGAGGCGGCCGGGGAGGGCGGGCGCGATGCACTGCTCGCGCCGGTCGATGCGCTGGTCGCGGACTTCCCGGTGCTGAACCTGGACGAGGACGCTGCGCGTGGCCTGCTGCAGGGGCGTACGCTGGCGCTGCCCGGCGCCTGCCCCGGCGAGCGGGTGCGCGCATACGGACCCGCGGGCTTTCTGGGGCTGGCGCAATGGCAGGACGACGGACGCCTCGCCGCGCGCCGCCTGATCGCCACCGGTGGCCTCGCCGAGGCGCCATGCGCATGATTTTGATTGAGTTGTTGGCGCGGCTTTGGGTATAATCCGCCGCTTCTGATTGGCAGAACACACGAGTAAAGACACACATGGCTCTTGATAACGCATCCAAGTCGAAGATCGTCTCCGACTTCCAGCGCGCCCAGGGCGACACCGGTTCCCCGGAAGTCCAGATCGCGCTCCTGACCGCCCGCATCAACGGGCTCGCCCCCCACTTCAAGGAGCATGCGAAGGATCACCACTCCCGCCGCGGCCTCCTGAAGATGGTCAGCCAGCGCCGCAAGCTGCTGGACTACCTGAAGGGCCGCAACGCCGATAGCTACCGCAATCTGATCGAGCGTCTGGGCCTGCGCAAGTAATTGCCGCCCGTGACGAATCCGACAGCGCCGATCAGGGCGAAGTAAGCCAGCAAAGCCGGTGCGTGCCCCTGCGGCCGCGCCGGCTTTTTGCTATTCGTCCCCCGCGTTCGCGCGCTCCGTCGCGACCGTCTTGCCGCGGCGGCCCGGCCCCCATTCGGTCGGGCCGCCGCAAGCAGTTGTAGTTCGCTGCCTCCACCGAAAGAATAAGGAATACGAACTTGCCTACCGCAATCAAGAAAACCTTCGCCTACGGCGCCCACACCGTCACCCTGGAAACCGGCGAGGTTGCTCGCCAGGCCGGTGGCGCCGTCATCGTGAACATGGACGAGACCGTGGTGCTGGCCACCGTGGTCGGCGCCAAGGAAGCCCGCCCGGGCCAGGACTTCTTCCCGCTCACCGTCGACTACGTCGAGAAGTTCTACGCCGCGGGCCGCATCCCCGGTGGCTTCTTCAAGCGCGAAGGTCGCCCGAGCGAGAAGGAAATCCTCACCTCGCGCCTGATCGACCGCCCGATCCGCCCGCTCTTCCCCGATGGCTTCATGAACGAAGTCCAGGTCATCGTCACCGTGCTGTCGCTGAACCCCGAGATCGACTCCGACATCCCGGCGATGATCGGCGCCTCGGCCGCGCTCGCGATCTCCGGCCTGCCCTTCAACGGCCCGGTCGGTGCCGCGCGCGTCGGTTATCTCGACGGCCAGTACATCCTCAACCCGACCGCCACCGAGCTGCAGTCCAGCGCGATGAACCTGGTCGTCGCCGGCACCCAGACCGCCGTGCTGATGGTCGAGTCCGAAGCCCAGGAGCTGCCCGAGGACGTCATGCTGGGCGCCGTGGTGTTCGGCCACGAGCAGATGCAGACCGCGATCAAGGCCATCAACGAGCTGGTCGAAGTCGCCGGCAAGCCCGAGTGGGACTGGCAGGCGCCGCCCGCCAACGAGCCGCTGATCGCCAAGGTCGGCGAGCTCGCCAAGGCCGAGATGGAAGAAGCCTTCCGCATCACCAGCAAGCAGGAGCGCTCGGCCCGCCTGTCGGAGATCCGCAAGCGCGTGATCGGCCAGCTCACCGAAGGCGTCGAGAATGCGCCCTCGGTCAACGAGCTCAAGGACATCTTCTTCAACCTCGAGTCGGGCATCGTCCGCAGCCGCATCCTCAACGGCGAGCCGCGCATCGACGGTCGCGACACCCGCACGGTGCGCCCGATCGAGATCCGCACCGGCGTGCTGCCGCGCACCCACGGCTCGGCGCTGTTCACCCGCGGCGAGACCCAGGCCCTGGTGGTCGCCACCCTGGGCACCGGCCGTGACGAGCAGATCATCGACGCCATCGCCGGCGAGTACAAGGAGCGCTTCCTGCTCCACTACAACTTCCCGCCCTTCTGCACCGGCGAGACCGGCCGCTTCGGCGTGACCAAGCGCCGCGAGGTCGGCCACGGCCGCTTGGCCAAGCGCTCGCTGGTCGCGATGCTGCCCAAGCCGGAAGAGTTCTCCTACACCGTGCGCGTGGTGTCCGAGATCACCGAATCCAACGGCTCGTCGTCGATGGCCTCGGTGTGCGGCGGCTCGCTCGCCATGATGGACGCCGGCGTGCCGCTGAAGGACCACGTCGCCGGTATCGCCATGGGCCTGATCAAGGACGGCAACCGCTTCGCGGTGCTGACCGACATCCTGGGCGACGAGGACCACCTCGGCGACATGGACTTCAAGGTCGCGGGAACCGAGAACGGCATCACCGGCCTGCAGATGGACATCAAGATCCAGGGCATCACCAAGGAGATCATGCACGCCGCGCTGGAACAGGCGAAGGAAGGCCGCCTGCACATCCTCGGCCTGATGAAGCGCTCGCTGTCCTCCAGCCGTGGCGAGGTGTCGGAATACGCGCCGCGCATGATCAACATGAAGATCAACCCGGAGAAGATCCGCGACGTGATCGGCAAGGGCGGTGCGGTGATCCGCGCGCTGCAGGAAGAGACCGGCACCGTGATCGAGATCGAGGACGACGGCGCGATCACCATCTCGTCGGTCAGCGCCGAGGGCGCCCAGGCCGCCAAGGCGAAGATCGAGGCCATCACCGCCGAGGTCGAGGTGGGCAAGGTCTACGAGGGAACGGTCGTGCGCCTGCTCGACTTCGGCGCCATCGTGAACATCATGCCGGGCCGCGACGGCCTGCTGCACGTGTCGCAGATCGCCAACGAGCGCGTGAACAACGTCGCCGACTACGTGAAGGAAGGCCAGGCCGTGCGCGTCAAGGTCCTCGAGACCGACGAGCGCGGCAAGATCCGCCTGAGCATGAAGGCGCTGCTGAACGAAAACGCCGGCTGAACGGCGGCGGGGTGATCCCGCGGTCTCGACGCTCAACGAAAAAGGACGCGCAAGCGTCCTTTTTCATGTTCGCCGGCGGGACCGAAGCCGATCGGTCAGGACAGCAAAAAGGGGCGCCGCGGCGCCCCTTCGTCCGTTTGGTGCGAGACCGGATTACTTCGCGACCTGGCGTTCGCGCATTTCCTCGAGCGTCTTGCAGTCGATGCACATCGTCGCGGTCGGGCGCGCCTCCAGGCGCTTGAGGCCGATCTCGACGCCGCAGCTGTCGCAGTAGCCGTACTCGCCCGCCTCGATGCGGCCGATCGCCTCGTCGATCTTCTTGATCAGCTTGCGCTCGCGGTCGCGGTTGCGCAGCTCGAGCGCGATGTCGGACTCCTGGCTGGCGCGGTCGTTGGGGTCGGCGAACACCGTGGCCTCGTCCTGCATGGTGTGCACGGTGCGCTCGATGTCGTCAGCCAGTTCGCCCTTGAGCGAGTTGAGGATCTCGCGGAAGTGGCCCAGCTGCTTCTCGCTCATGTATTCCTCGCCGGCTGCGGGTACGTAGGGCGGGAATTGCTTGTGCAGGGTTTCGTCGGCCATGGATCAGCTTCCGTTTGTTGGTGTTGATGAAGGGAGCCGACTTAATAGCAGAATCGGCCTGAGGCGGCAAGCCGAGGCGCCCGGAGGTGCTCGTCCTGTGCGCGGTCTTCTGGTGTAGTTGATGGGCAGGGCTTACCATCGCCACTGGTCCGAAACGGAGAATTCCATGGCTTCTTCTTCCGACAGCGTCAGCATGGCGTTGTTCTGCGATTTCGAGAACGTCGCCCTCGGCGTGCGGGACGCCAAGTACGAGAAGTTCGACATCAAGCGCGTGCTCGAGCGCCTGCTGCTCAAGGGCAGCATCGTGGTCAAGAAGGCCTATTGCGACTGGGAGCGCTACAAGAGCTTCAAGGCCGCGATGCACGAGGCCAACTTCGAGCTGATCGAGATTCCGCACGTCCGCCAGTCCGGCAAGAATTCTGCGGACATCCGCCTCGTCGTCGATGCGCTCGATCTCTGCTACACGAAATCGCATGTCGACACCTTCGTCATCATCAGCGGCGACTCGGACTTCTCACCGCTGGTCTCCAAGCTGCGCGAGAACGCCAAGCAGGTCATCGGCGTCGGGGTCAAGCAATCGACGTCCGACCTGTTGATCGCCAATTGCGACGAGTTCATCTTCTACGACGACCTGGTCCGCGACAGCCAGCGCGCCGCCGCCAAGCGTGAGGCGCGCGACAATCCGCCGGCGGTCAAGCGCTCCACCGAGGAGGACAAGGCACGGCGCGAAGAGCTCGAGGCGCGGCGCGGCAAGGCCATCGACATCGCGGTGGAGACCTTCGAGGCGCTGCTCGCAGAGCGCGGTGAGAGCGGCAAGATCTGGTCGTCGATGCTCAAGGAGGCGATCAAGCGTCGCAAGCCGGATTTCAACGAGAGCTACTTCGGCTTCCGCGCCTTCGGCAACCTGCTGGAGGAGGCGCAGAGCCGCGGCCTGCTCGAGCTGGGACGGGACGAGAAATCGGGCACCTACGTGACGCGTCCGGCGCCGGGTACGATGGTGAGCGAACCGGTCGTCGTGGTGCGGGAGGTTGCAAGCGTCGAGCCCGCCGCGGTGAGCGTGCAGGCGAACGAACCCGTCGAGGCCGAGCCGGCGGTGCGCACGGGGCGCGAGGGCGGACGTGGATCGCGTCGTCGCGGTGCGCGTGCTGCAGAGGCCGGCGTGCCGGCCGAAGAGGCCGCGCACGCAGCAGCGATGCTTGAGCAGGTCGCTGAGGCCGCGGAAGCCGAGGCGTCGGCACACGCAGCCAGTGCAACCGAGAGCGTGACCGTCGAGTCGTCCGCCATGCCGCAGCCCGAACCCGGTGGAGCCGGCGGGCAGGCCGGGAAGCCGTCGAAGTCCGGACGCAGTCGCGGGCGTCGAGCGGCGGCGAAGGGCGAAGCGGAGCTCACGCCGGTGCACGTTGAGGCGACGCAGGAGCCTTCGGTGCCCGAGAGCACGCCGCCGACGACCAGCGAGACCGCGCAGGCGGAGCAGGGCGATGCGACCCGCGCCGGGCGGGGAGCCGCGCGCCCGGCCCGCAAGCGGACGCAGCCGGCCGAGCACGCGGCCGGCACCGCGGTGGAAGCGACGGCGGCGGCGGAGACGCGGGGCGGCGGGGCTGGAAGGGCTGCGAAGCCCGCCAAGCGCGGCCGCGGTGCCAGCGCCGAGGCGGCTCCTGCCGCTGTGGTGGCAGCGGTCGAGGGCGGTGCGCCCGCGACGGCCGATGCACAACACGGCGAACCCGCCCGCAAGGCCGCGCCGCGCACCCGTCGCCCGCGCAAGCCCAAGGCCGAGTCCGCCGAGTGAGGATGGCCACCGCCTGGCCCTACCCGCGCTGGATCGCCCACCGCGGGGCCGGGCGACTGGCCCCGGAGAACACGCTCGCCGCCTTCGCCCTCGGGCATGCGCACGGCTACCGCATGTTCGAGTGCGATGTGCGTCTGAGCGCGGACGGACGGGCCTTCCTGCTCCATGACGACAGCCTGGAGCGCACGACCGACGGTGTCGGCGAGGCGCTGGCGCGGAACTGGGCCGAGCTTGCGCGCCTGGACGCGGGCGCCTGGCACTCGCCCCGGTACGCGGGCGAACGCCTGCCCACGCTGGACGCGATCCTCGCCTTCTGCATGCATCATCGGTGCGCGCTGAACGTCGAGCTCAAGCCCGCCCCCGGCGATGCGCAGCGCACCGGCGAGGTCGTGGCGGTGGAGATCGCCCGGCGCTGGGTCGGCACGCCACCGCCCCTGCTGAGCTCCTTCGCCCCCGAGGCGCTGGCGGCTGCGGCCGAGGCGGCGCCGCAGCTACCGCGCGGGCTGCTGCTGGAACGCTTCGCCGACGGCTGGCTCGAGAGCGCGCAGCGCCTGGACTGCATCGCCATCGTGGCCGAGCAGCGGGCGTGGAGCGCGGAAACGGCGGCCGCGGCGAGTGCCGCCGGCCTGCACCGGCTCGCATACACGGTCAACGACGATGCCGAGGCCGCGCGCCTGCTCGGCCTCGGGCTGGATGGGCTCATCACCGACCGCGTCGATCATTTCCGCCCCTGAGCGCGCCCGCCCGGCGTGGCGACCGGAACTCGCCGCGGCGCGCATGCTCTACCGCTAGTCCCTTTTTCCTTTCGTCCGCAGGATCATCATGTCCTCACGTTCGAGCCTCGGCGCCCTCGCGCTCGCCTGCAGCCTGATCACCTCCCTCGCCATGCCGCGGTCGGCCGAGGCCGCCGCCGCGCAGTGCCTGGTGCCCGGCACCTGGGCCCGGGCCGATGGCGCGGGCCCGCAGCCGATCGAAGGCGGCACGCTGCTCGCCGCCATGGCGCAGCGCGCGGTGGTGCTGCTCGGCGAGCAGCACGACGACATGGACCATCACCGCTGGCAGTTGCAGACGCTGGCGGCGCTGCATGCCCAGCGCCCGCACATGGTGATCGGCTTCGAGATGTTCCCGCGCCGGGTGCAGCCGGTGCTCGACCGCTGGGTGGCGGGTGAGCTGACCGAAGCCGAGTTCCTCGCCCAGAGCGAGTGGGGCAAGGTGTGGAGCATGCCGGCCGAACTCTACCTGCCGCTGTTCCACTTCGCGCGCCTCAATCGCATCCCGATGCTGGCGCTGAACGTCGATGCGAAGCTGACGCGGGCGATCGCCGACCAGGGCTGGGCGGGCGTGCCGGAGGCCGAGCGCGAGGGTGTAGGGCAGGCCGCCGCAGCGCTGCCGGCCTACGAGGACTTCCTGTTCGAGATCCACGGCCAGCATGCGGCGGCGCGTGGAAAGCCGACCGCCGCGGCCGCGCGCAGCGAGGCAGGCTTCCGCAACTTCGTCGATTCGCAGCTCGCCTGGGATCGCGCGATGGCCGAAGCCCTGCTCGCGGGCCGCCAGCGCCATGCCGGCGCCGACGGGCAGCTGCCGCTCGCGGTCGCCATCATGGGCAACGGCCACGTGCGCTTCGGCCACGGGGTCGCGCATCAGTTGCGCGCGCTGGGCGAGGAGGGCATCGGCCAGCTGATGCCGGTGGGCGCCGATACCGGATGTGCGGAACTCGGCGCCGGCCTCGCCGATGCGGTGTTCGCGGTTCCGGTCGCGCGCATGAGTGCGCCGCCCCCGCCGCGACTGGGCGTTGCGCTCGAGGAGCATGCGAACGGCGTGCGCATCGCCGAGATCACCCGCGGCAGCCTGGCCGAGCGCAGCGGGCTGAAGACCGACGACATCGTCACCGAGGCGGCCGGCGCGCCGGTCAAGCGCCCGCTGCACCTCGTCGCCGCGGTCCGCGGCCAGCCGGCCGGGACCTGGCTACCGCTCAAGATCCGGCGCGGCGACCAGGCGCTGGAGGTGGTGGTGCGCTTCCCGCCCGAGCGCTGAGATGCGGCGTCCGGGATCCTCGGCCATGTGGCCGGAGGGGAAGGGGCCGACAGGCCCCGGAAGGCGCGGCGCGCGCTCCGGGTTCGCCGTCCTGCTGCACGCCCTCGCCGCCATGTTGGTGTTCGCGGGCACTGCCGCGGCGGCGTCCGATCCCGAGCTCGAGCTCGACGTCGTCCTCGATCCGGCCTCGCGCAGGCTGGAGGTCGAGGCGGTGCTGCGGCCGGCCGAGCGCGACTTCGGCTTCGTGCTCCACGAGTCGCTGCAGCCGCAGGAGGCGGCGGTCGATGGGCGCCCGGTGCGGCTGCGGCCGGCGGGGCAGCGCGAGGCCTGGCGCGCATGGCGGGTCGAGGTGCCGGAAGGGGCAAGGCTGAAGCTGCGCTACGCCGGCACGCTGCCTGCGCTCGAGCGCGAGCGCGACCACCGCGGCGTGCTCCAGGGCATGCCGCCGATGGCCTCGACGGCGGGAAGCTACCTGCCGGCCGGCGCGGGCTGGTATCCGCGCCCGGCCGCGCTGTTCTCCTATCGCCTGCAGCTGAGCGTGAAGGGCGGCCAGACCGCGCTGGCGGCCGGGCGGCTGGAGGAAGAGCGCCTGCCCGCGACGCCGGCCGATCCCTACCGCGCGCGCTTCGTCTTCGACCGCCCCACCGACGGCATCGACCTGATGGCCGGGCCGTGGCGCGTGCGCGAACGCATGGCGGTGCAGGCCGACGGCCGCCCGCTGCGGCTGCGCACCTACTTCCCCGCCGCGCTCGACGAGGCGGAAGGGCTGGCCGATGCCTACCTGGCCGACAGCCAGCGCTACATCGAACGCTACGCCACGCAGATCGGCGCCTACCCCTTCACCGAGTTCTCGGTCGTCGCCAGCCCGCTGCCGACCGGTTTCGGCATGCCGACGCTGACCTACATCGGCGAGGAGGTGCTGCGCCTGCCCTTCATCCGCGCCACCTCGCTCGGTCACGAGATCCTGCACAACTGGTGGGGCAACGGGGTGATGGTCGATTACGCCCGCGGCAACTGGTCGGAAGGTCTCACCACCTTCATGGCCGACTATGCCTACAAGGAGGCCGAGTCCGCCGCCGCCGCGCACGAGATGCGCCTCGGCTGGCTGCGCGACTTCGCCGCGCTGCCGGCGGGCAGCCATCAGGCGCTGGCCGATTTCCGCTCGCGCACCCACGGCGCCGCGGCCGCGGTGCGTTACGGCAAGGCGGCGATGGTGTTCGTGATGCTGCGCGACCTGATCGGCGAGGAGGCCTTCGCGCGCGGCATCCGTGCGTTCTGGGCGCGCGAGCGTTTCCGCGTCGCCGGCTGGGCGGAGCTGCAGCGCGCCTTCGAGGAGGCGTCGGGGCGTTCGCTAGAGGGCTTCTTCCAGCAGTGGCTCACGCTGGCGGGCGGTCCGGCGCTGAGACTGGAGCGGGCGGCGATGCTGCCGGCGCCCGAAATGCCGCGCACCGGGCGCGGCGCGGAGGGTGCGCAAGGTGCGGGCGCAGCCGCGGAGCATCGCCTGCGCCTGGTGTTCGCCCAGCCCGTGCCGGCGCATGCCGTCCGTGTGCCCGTACTGCTGACTGCCGCCGGCAGACATGAGACGCGCTGGGTGGACATCGACGGCGCGCGCGCCGTGGTCGATCTGACGCTCGACTTCGTCCCCGAGGAGGCGTGGCTCGATCCGGAGCTGCGTGTCTGGCGCCTGCCCGATGCGTCCCAGCTGCCACCGATCCTGCGCCAGTGGATCGTCGCGACCGCGCCGCGACTGATGATCGCCGACGCGCTGGTGGAGGGCGGCGGGGCAGGGGGTGCGGCGGAGGCCACCGAGATCGCGGAGGCGGCGCAGGCGCTCGCCGCCCGACTGTTCGAGCGTGCGCCCAGGCAGGCGGGATTCGAGGCCCTGCGTGGCGAAGGCGGGCCGGTCCTGCTTGCCGGCAGCGAGGGCGCGGTGGCTGCGGTGCTGGAGCGTGCCGGCCTGCCATCCTCTCCCGTGGGCCTGCCCGCGGGCGGCACGGCGCGGGTATGGACAGCCCCGAACAAGAGCGGGCCGGTGCTGGCGGTGGTTTCCGTGAACGACGCCGCGGCGCTGCGCGCCGTGCAGCGCCCGTTGCCGCATTACGGCAGCCAGAGCTGGCTGGTGTTCGATGGCGCCCGCGTGCGGGCGCGTGGGGTCTGGGACGCACCCGGGCGCGCGGTCGTGGTGGAGCGTCCGGCTGCGCCCGGTTGATCGCAGCGCGGTGCTAGACTGGCGCGCCCGATCACCATCGAACACCGGAACGCCCATGTCTCCACGTCCCTTCGTGCTCGCTGCCGCCGTCGCGGTCTCGTCCCTGTCCCTTCCCGCCACGGCCGACGAGGCCGCGTTCGCGGCCTGCCTCGCCGGGCTGCGTGGCGAGGCCGCCGCCCAGGGGGTGCGTGCCGAGACCTTCGATACCTACACCGCGCAGCTCGCGCCCGACATGGCGGTGATCGGCTTCCTCGACGCCCAGCCCGAGTTCGTCACCCCGATCTGGGACTACCTCGCCGCGCTGGTGGACGAGGAGCGTGTGAGCGACGGGCGCGCGATGCTGGCGCAGTGGAAGGACGTGCTCGCCGAGGTGGAGCGCCGCTATGGCGTCGACGCGGAGACGGTAGTGGCGGTGTGGGGCGTGGAGAGCAACTACGGGCGCAACTTCGGCAGCCGTCCGCTGCTGAGCTCGCTGTCCACGCTGTCCTGCTTCGGCCGCCGCCAGAGCTTCTTCCGCGGCGAGTTCTTCACCACGCTGAAGATCGTCCAGGAGGGCCACGTCGCCCCCGAGCGCCTGACCGGTTCGTGGGCGGGCGCCTTCGGCCACACCCAGTTCATGCCATCGACCTTCATGCGCCTGGCGGTGGATTTCGACGGCGACGGCCGGCGCGACCTGGTCGACAGCGTGCCGGACGCGCTCGCCTCGACCGCCAACTTCCTCAAGCGCGCCGGCTGGAACAGTGATCTGCCCTGGGGGTTCGAGGTTCGCCTGGCGGCGGGGGCGGCGCCTGCGGACGCCGGTCGGCGCAACAAGCGCCCGGTGTCGGAGTGGGCTGCGCGCGGCGTCGAGCGCGTCGATGGACGGGCGTTGCCGGCGGCGGCGACGCCGGCCGGCCTGCTGCTGCCCGCGGGCAAGGACGGTCCGGCTTTCCTGGTCACCCGCAATTTCGATGCGCTGTACTCGTACAACGCCGCCGAGAGCTACGGTCTGGCGATCGCCCATCTTTCCGATCGCCTGCGCGGTGGCGCGCCCTTCGCCGCCCCGTGGCCCACCGATGATCCCGGCCTGTCGCGTGCCGAGCGGCGCGAGCTGCAGCAACTGCTGATCGCGCGCGGACACGACATCGGCGAGGCCGACGGCATGATCGGCGCGCGCACCCGCGACGCGCTCAAGCTCGAGCAGGCGAAGCTGGGGCTGGAGGCCGACGGCCGCGCCGGCCAGCGCGCGCTGCAGGCCCTGCGCGCGGCCGCGCGCTGAAGCGGCCCAGGGGCGCAGGCCGCGCGCGCCCGGGTCAGGCCGGTTCGCGTCGGCGCTGGGCGCGTTCGATGCGCCTGGCCTCGTCGCGGCTGTCGTTGAGCACCTCCTGCACGTAATCGAGGTGCTCGGAGGCGTGCCGGCGGGCGTCGTCGGCGCGTCCGCCGACGATCGCGTCGTAGAGCGCCTGGTGCTGCGCCAGCAACTTGTCGCGCACGCTGCTGCCGAGCGGAAGCATGCCGCCGATGTTGGTCACCACGTTGTGTTCGAGCAGCTCGAACAGGCTGCGGATGGTGTGCAGCAGCACCGCGTTGTGGCTGGCCTCGGCGATCGCGAGGTGGAACATGGCGTCGACGCGGCCTTCTTCGGCGCGGCTGATCCGGCCCTGCTGCAGATAGCAGTCCTGCACGCGCTCGAAGGCCGCCTTCAGGCGCGCGCGGTCGGGTTCGGTGGCGCGCAGCGCGGCGTAATAGGCGCAGGCGCCTTCCAGCGTGTGGCGGAACTCGATCAGGTCGCGCTGGGCCTCGGGACGATGCTCGAGCAGGTCCAGCATCGGGTCGCGGAACGAGGCGCCGAGGGCGGCGTTGACGAAGGTGCCGCCGCCATGGCGGCTGACCAGCAGGCCGCGCGCGACCAGCTTCTGGATCGCCTCGCGCACCGACGGCCGCGACACGCCGAACTCGTCGGCCAGGGCGCGCTCGGCCGGCAGGCGCTCGCCCGGTTGCAGGCTGCCCTCGAGGATCAGCGTCTCGATGCGCTCGACGATGCTGTCGGACAGGCGGCGCGGCTGCAGCGGCGTGGGTTTCATGCGAGGGGCGTCCTTCTTCATCGTGGTACGAACTCAGGGGGGCGAATCTAGCCCGCTCGGGCGTGCGGAACAAGTCCGCGGCGCACCTCGGCGGCGATCGGCCATGTGCGGTTATGGTCTCATCGATGAATCTGATTCTTTTCATTGACAGGCCGTTTTGCCTCCCCTAGTCTAGTGCAGAAATTGGTTAAGTGGTAAGACCAATTATGTGCGAAATCCGGGTTGATCCCGATCCAATGGGGGAGTGGTGATGAAGAGTGTTGTCTGCCTGACCGTGCGCGACGCGCGTGCGGCGAACCGAGCGGGGGCATAAGCGATGCAGCCGGGTATGCTTGCCTTCCTCGCGTTCTCTCCGATCCTGCTTGCGGCGGTGCTGCTGGTGGGCCTGCGCTGGCCCGCCAAGCGCGCGATGCCGGTCGTCTATTTCCTCACCGCCGGCATCGGCCTGTGGGTGTGGGACATGAGCCTGAACCGCGTGCTCGCCTCGACCCTGCAGGGGCTGGTGATCACGATCGGGGTGCTGTGGATCATCTTCGGCGCCATCCTGCTGCTGAACACGCTGAAGTACTCGGGCGGCATCACCGCCATCCGCGCCGGCTTCGCCACGATCAGCCCCGACCGCCGCATCCAGGCCATCATCATCGCCTGGCTGTTCGGCTGCTTCATCGAGGGCGCCTCGGGCTTCGGCACGCCGGCGGCGATCGCCGCGCCGCTGCTGGTGGCGATCGGCTTCCCGGCGCTGGCCGCGGTGCTGCTCGGCATGCTGGTGCAGAGCACGCCGGTATCCTTTGGCGCGGTCGGCACGCCCATCATCATCGGCGTCAATAGCGGCCTGGATACCGCCACGATCGGCGCCCAGCTGGCCGCCAATGGCTCGAGCTGGGAAGCCTTCCTGCAGCTCATCACCAGCAACGTGGCGATGATCCACGCCATGGTCGGCACCGTGATGCCGCTGATCATGGTGATGCTGCTGACCCGCTTCTTCGGCAAGGACAAGAGCTGGAAGGCCGGTCTCGAAGTGCTGCCGTTCGCGATCTTCTCCGGGTTGGCCTTCACCGTGCCCTACGCCTTCACCGGCGTGTTCCTCGGACCCGAGTTTCCGTCGCTGCTCGGTGGCCTGGTCGGCCTGGCGATCGTGACCTCGGCGGCGCGCGTCGGCTTCCTGGTGCCGACGAAGACCTGGGACTTCGCCGATCCTAAGGAGTGGCCGAGCGAGTGGATGGGCAGCATCGAGATGAAGCTCGACCAGCTGCCGCACCACCAGCCGATCAGCATCCTCCGCGCCTGGCTGCCCTACGTGCTGGTGGGTGCGCTGCTGGTGCTGAGTCGCGTGTTCCCCGAGATCGGCGGAGCGATGAAGTCGGTGGTGATCGTGTTCGCCGACATCCTCGGCGAGAAGGGCATCAAGGCCGACTTCCAGCCGCTCTACCTGCCCGGCGGCATCCTGGTCGCGGTGGTGCTGATCACCGTGTTCCTGCACGGCATGCATGCCCGCTCGCTGGTCAAGGCGGTGGGCGAGTCCTCGCGCGTGCTGCTCGGCGCCGGCTTCGTGCTCCTCTTCACCGTGCCGATGGTGCGCATCCTGATCAACTCCGGCGTCAACGCCGCCGACCTGCCGAGCATGCCGATCGCGATGGCCAAGTGGGTGGCCGACAGCGTGGGCAACGTCTATCCGCTGCTGGCGCCTTCGGTGGGTGCGCTCGGTGCCTTCATCGCCGGCTCGAACACGGTCAGCAACATGATGCTGAGCCAGTTCCAGTTCGGCGTCGCGACCTCGCTCGGGATCTCGGGCGCGCTGGTCGTTGCGATTCAGGCGATCGGTGCGGCCGCCGGCAACATGGTGGCGATCCACAACGTGGTCGCCGCATCGGCGACCGTGGGCCTGCTCGGCCGCGAAGGCGCGATCCTGCGCAAGACCTTCTGGCCGACGGTGTACTACGTGCTGATGACCGGCACGATCGCGATGATCGCCATCTACGTGCTCGGCGTCAGCGACCCGCTGCTCGCCGCGGCGAACTGAGAGCCGGGCGGGAGGCGCAGTCCCTCCCGCCCGCGCGCATTTTGCGGCAGCCGCGCTCATCCCGCGGCTGCCGCACATTCAAGAACATCGAAATACGGAGTCGAAGCGAATGAGCCACCTGCCATCCGCACCCGCCAATGCGACGCGCGTCGCACCGCCGCTCGAGTCCGGGCGCGCCTATCCCGCCAAGCCCGCCGACGTGTATCTGTTCGGGACCTGCGTGGTCGATGTCTTCTTCCCCGGCGCCGGCATGGACGCGATCCGCCTGCTCGAGCGCGAGGGCGTCAGGGTGCATTTCCCGCAGGCGCAGAGCTGCTGCGGCCAGCCGGCCTACACTTCCGGCTATACCGACGAGGCGCGCGAGGTCGCGCGTGCGCAGCTGGCGCTGTTCGCCGGCGAATGGCCGGTGGTGGTGCCGTCCGGCTCCTGTGCGGGCATGTTCCGCCATCACTACTTCGAGCTGTTCAAGGACGAGCCGGAAACGCTCGAGCAGGTCGAGTCGCTGGCCGAGCGCACCTTCGAGCTGGCCGAGTTCCTGCTCGAAGTGTGCAAGGTTCGTCTCGAGGATGGCGGCGCGCCGGTGAAGGTCGCGCTGCATACCTCCTGTTCGGCCCGTCGCGAGATGAACACCCATCTCCACGGTCGTGCGCTGCTCGCGCAGCTGGCGGGGGTGGAGCGCGTCGATCACGACCACGAGAGCGAGTGCTGCGGCTTCGGCGGCAGCTTCAGCGTGCGCATGCCCGACATCTCGGGCGCGATGGTCAGGGACAAGACCGCGGCGCTCAAGGGCTCGGGCGCGGCCGAGGTGGTCAGCGCCGACTGCGGCTGCCTGCTCAACATCAACGGCTGCTTCGAGAAGCAGGGCGACGCGCTGCGCGGCGAGCACCTGGCCAGCTTCCTGCTGCGCCGGACCTCGTCCGCCGCCCAGGGAGGTACCAAATGAGCAATCCGGCACAAACCCCCGCGCAGCCGATCACGTTCAAGCGCAACGCGCGCGAGGCGCTCGCCGATCCGCAGCTGCGGCGCAACTTCCGCGGCGCGATGGACTTCCTGATGGACAAGCGCCGCAGCCAGTTTCCCGACGGCGACGAGCTCGAGCGCCTGCGCGCCTTCGGCAACCGGGTGCGGGCGCGGGCGCTGTCCAAGCTGCCCGAGCTGCTCGAACGCCTCGACGCCAACCTGAGCCGCAACGGCGTCAGGGTGCACTGGGCGGAGACGGTCGAGGAGGCCAACGCCATCGTGCATGGCATCGTCGAGCGCCACGCGGCGAAGAAGATCATCAAGGGCAAGTCGATGGTGTCCGAGGAAATGGAGATGAACCATTACCTCGGCGATCGCGGCGTGGACTGCCTCGAATCCGACATGGGCGAATTCATCGTCCAGCTGCGCGAGGAGAAGCCCGCCCACATCATCATGCCGGCGATCCACCTCAATGCCGGCCAGGTCGCCCAGCTGTTCCACGACAAGCTCGACGTCGATTACACCGAGGACGTCGATCGCCTGATCCAGATCGGCCGCGAGACCCTGCGCCGCAAGTTCTTCGAGGCCGACATCGGCGTCTCCGGCGTGAACTTCGCGATCGCCGAGACCGGCACCCTGCTGCTGGTCGAGAACGAGGGCAACGGCCGCATGTCGACCACGGTGCCCCCGGTGCATATCGCGGTGACCGGCATCGAGAAGGTGGTCGAGAACCTGCGCGACGTGATCCCGCTGCTGTCGTTGCTGACGCGCTCGGCGACCGGCCAGGCGATCACCACCTACGTGAACATGATCTCCAGCCCGCGCAAGGCGGACGAACTCGACGGCCCGCAGGAAGTGCATCTCGTGCTGCTCGACAATGGCCGCAGCCAGGCCTTCGCCGACGGCGAACTGCGCCAGACGCTGAACTGCATCCGCTGCGGGGCGTGCATGAACCACTGCCCGGTCTACACCCGCATCGGCGGCCACGCCTATGGCACGGTCTACCCGGGGCCGATCGGCAAGATCATCACCCCGCACATGCTGGGGCTGGAGACCACCCGCGACCTGCCCACGGCGTCGTCGATGTGCGGCGCCTGCGGCGAGGTGTGCCCGGTGAAGATCCCCATCCCGTCGCTGCTGCGCCGCTTGCGCGAGGAGGCGGTGCGCCCGCCCGCGGCCGAGCCTCATCACATGCGCGGCCAGGGCGCGAAGTACTCGAAGAAGGAAACGATGATCTGGAAGGCGTGGCGCAAGCTCAACACCTCGCCCGGGCTGTATCGCGCGGCGATGTACGCCGGTACCCGCCTGCGCGGCCTGATGCCCGCGAACATCGGCCCGTGGACCGAACACCGCAGCGCGCCGAAACCCGCCGCGCGCACGCTGCACGAGCTCGCCCGCGAGCATCTCGGCGATCAATGAGCGACCAATGAGCGAAATGAGCGAAATGAGGAGCGAACACCGGATGAACGCGAAAGAACGAATCCTCGGCAAGCTGCGCGCCAGCCTGCAGGGCACGACGCCGGTCGCCGACGACTACGACGTCGGCCTGCTGACCGAGCCGTGGCGCTACGGCGACGAGACGCGCATCGCACGCCTGCGCCAGATGCTGGAGGCGGTGCACGGCGAGACGCTGCTCACCACCAGCGCCGAGTGGCCGGCGCGCGTGGTCGAGGCGCTGTCGGCGCGCAACATCGACGAACTGCTGATCTCGCCAGCGACCGCGCACGGCCAGCAGTTCGCCGGCCATCTCGCGCTGACCGGCAGCGCGCTGCGGCTGAAGGCCTACGACCGCCCGGTGGAGGCGTGGAAGGACGAGCTCTTCTTCCACACCCCGGCGAGCCTCACCGGCACGCTGGGCGGCATCGCCGCCACCGGCAGCCTGGTGCTGTGGCCCACGCCGCAGGAGCCGCGGCTGATGAGCCTGGTGCCGCCCTTCCACATCGCGCTGCTGAAGGCGAGCGAGGTCCGCGACAACTTCCACGAGTTCATGCACGAGCACCGATGGGCCGCCGGCCTGCCGACCAACGCGCTGCTGGTGTCGGGACCATCGAAGACGGCGGACATCCAGCAGACGCTGGCCTACGGCGCCCACGGGCCGAAGGAACTGCTGGTGCTGATCCTCGAGGACGCCTGACGCGTACCGGCCGGCGCCAGACGCCGGCAGAAAGGTCAACGCCGCCGCCGGCAAGCGCCCCGTCCATGCGGGGGCTTGCCGGCGGCGGCGTTTTCGGGGCGACGGGCGCGCGCCGTCCCGCGGCCGGGATCAGGCTTCCCGGCGAGTGTGAATCATGTAATTGACGTCGGTATCGCGGCCGAGGCTGTAGATGCGGCTCAGCGGGTTGTAGCTCAGGCCGACGATGTCCTGGATGTCGAGCCGCGCGTTGCGGCAGAAGCGCGTCAGCTCGGAAGGCTTGATGAACTTTGCGTACTCGTGCGTCCCCGCCGGCAGCAGCTTGA
Source organism: Thauera sp. GDN1 (assembly GCF_029223545.1). Lineage (NCBI taxonomy): Bacteria > Pseudomonadati > Pseudomonadota > Betaproteobacteria > Rhodocyclales > Zoogloeaceae > Thauera > Thauera sp. GDN1. Next base: position 1,534,692 of record NZ_CP097870.1, read on the forward strand.
GCAGGTATTCGGCGCCGATGATCGCGAACAGGTAGGACTTGGGGTTGCGGTTCAGCGTTGACAGGAAGACGTGGCCGCCGGGCTTGACCAGGCGGGCGCAGGCCGCCACCGTGCTCGCCGGGTCCGGCACGTGCTCGAGCATCTCCATGCAGGTCACGACGTCGAAGGCTGCCGGCGACTCCTCGGCGAGGGCCTCGGCGCTGACCAGGCGGTAATCCACCTTGTGGCCGCTCTCGAACAGGTGCAGGCGGGCGACGCTGAGCGCCTTCTCCGACAGGTCGATGCCGGTGACGTCGGCGCCGAGCGCAGCCATGCCCTCGGCGAGGATGCCGCCGCCGCAGCCGACGTCGAGCACCTTCTTGCCGGCGAGCGCGGCCTTGCCGTCGATCCAGCCCAGGCGCAGCGGGTTGATCTCGTGCAGGGGTTTGAATTCGGAGGCGGGGTCCCACCAGCGGTGGGCGAGGTTGCTGAACTTCTGCAGTTCGGCGGGATCGGCATTGAGCGTATTCATGACTGGAAGGATAGCGCTAGCGCGCCCTCGCTGGAATTCGGGCATTGCATCTGCCCGGCAGAAATGAAAAAGCCCCGCCGAGGCAGGGCTTTTGGTGGAACGGATCCGGAATTACTTGGAGCCGATGACTTCCACTTCGACGCGACGGTCCGGCTGCAGGCAGGAGATCTGCGCGGCGCGGCCACGGACGTTGTCGCACTTGTTGCCGGTGACCGGCTGGGTTTCGCCCTTGCCTTCGGTGTAGACGCGGTTGGCATCGACGCCCTGCGAGACCAGGTAGGTCTTGACCGCAGCGGCGCGGCGCTCGGACAGACGCTGGTTGTAGGCGGTCGAGCCGATGCGGTCGGTGTGGCCGACGGCGAGGATCACTTCCAGCTTCAGCGACTTGGCCTTGGCAGCCAGTTCGTTCAGCTTGGTCTTGCCTTCCGGCTTCAGGACGGCCTTGTCGAAGTCGAACAGGGCGTCGGCGGAGAGCTTGACCTTGTCGGCGGTGGGCTTCGGAGCCGGAGCAGCGGCGGCGACAGGCTTGGTGCACTTGTCGGCCGGGACGATGTCGGAGTCGCAAGCGCAACCGACCGGGAACTCGCCAGCCATGGCGGTCGAGGCGGCAGCCGGGCTCCAGTAGCCGGTGCGCCAGCACAGGCCGGTACCGCTGCGGGCAACGACGTTGCGGGCGTCGATCACGTACGGGATTTCACCCTGGCCAGCAACGACGACGTCGTTGACCTGCGCGAAAGCGCTGGGGGCGGACAGGCCGATCGAGGCGATGGCGGCCAGCATGAGCATCTGCTTCTTGGTTTGTTTGATCATGGTTTCCTCTTTGAAGGGCGAGTCGCCGGAATTGCCACTGAACGAAATGAAGACACGCAGGATCGCTGCCTTCGCATCGGATTGCACCAGTATATCCAGTTCAATTACGGAGCCTAGTTTGCCACACCGACGCGAGCCGCAGCAATTCGCTGTCGTTAATATGCAACAGCGGGATGCCTTTGTCCACGCGGGTTTCTCCGTTTACCCACACGTGCGACACGTGCTCGCGCCCGGCGACGTGGACGACATGCGACACCGGATCGAAACAGGGCTGGCAGTCGAGCGCGCCGAGGTCGACCGCGCACAGGTCGGCGAGCTTGCCGCGCTCGATCGAGCCGATGCGGTCGTCCATCCCGAGCGCGCGCGCGCCGTCCAGGGTCGCCATGCGCAGCGCGGCATGGACCGGCAGCGCGCTGGCGTCGCCGCTGCCGACCTTGGCGAGCAGCGCGGCGTGGCGCATCTCCTGCATCAGGTCGAGGCGGTTGTTGCTCGCCGCGCCGTCGGTGCCGAGACCGACGCGCACGCCGGCGGCCTGCAGCTTCGGTACCGGGGCGATGCCGCTGGCGAGCTTCATGTTGGAGGTCGGGCAGTGCGCGACGCTGCAGGCGTGGCGGGCGAGCAGTTCCACGTCGTCGTCGTCGAGGTGCACGGCGTGCACCCCGATCAGATTCTCGCCGAGCACGCCGAGGCTCGCCAGCCTGGAGAGCGGACGCTTGCCGTGTGCCGCCACCGATTCGGCGATCTCGTGCGCGGTCTCGTGCACATGGATATGGATGGGCAGCGAGAGCTCGTCCGCGATCGCCAGCGCGCGCCCGAAGCTCGCATCGGAAACGGTGTAGGGGGCGTGCGGCGCGATCGAGAAACCGATCAGCGGATGTCCCTGCCACCTGTCCCGCGCGGCCAGGCCCTTGCGCAGGTAGTCGTCGGCGTCGCTGGCGAAGGGTGTGGGGAACTCCAGCATCACCAGCCCGACGACCGCGCGCATGCCCATCTCGGCGAAGGCTTCGGCGGCGGCCTCGGGGTGGAAGTACATGTCGTTGCAGGTGGTGACGCCGCCGCGCAGCATCTCGGCGGCGGCGAGCCGCGTGCCGTCGCGCACGAAGGCCGCGGACACGTGGCGCGCCTCGGTGGGCCAGATCGCTTCCTGCAGCCAGCGCATCAGCGGCATGTCGTCGGCGATGCCGCGCATCAGGTTCATCGCGGCGTGCACATGCAGGTTCACCATGCCCGGCATCAGCAGGTGGCTGGGCAGGTCGACGGTGCGGGCTGCGGCGTAGCGCGCACCGGCCTGCGCGTACGGCAGCACGTCGACGATGCGGCCGTCGCGGACGGCGACCGCGTGGTGCTCGAGCACGAGCCCGGCGGGCTCGACCGGAACGATCCAGCGCGCGCGGATGACGAGGTCGACGGTTTCACTCAAGAGGCGTTCTCCGATGGGGCGCGGGCACGCTCGCGCGCGCCGCCGGGAGCCCGATTTAAGCATGCGGGCCCGGGGCGGACAATTCGCGCCCCGACGGCGCCGCGTGGCGCTCGCCGCCGGGTGCGCGTTCGTGCAACAATCAGCGCATTCGTCAAGCATCGGCGTTGCGCGCGTCCCGGAAACGAATGAACGGAAGACCCGACCGCATCGGCAAGTACAGGATCATCAGGGAGATCGGCCGCGGGGCGACGGCGGTGGTCTATCTCGCCGAGAGTCCCGACCATCCCGAGCCGGTGGCGCTCAAGCACGTGCGCTTCGACGACCGTGCCCGCGACGAGGCGAAGTGGAACCGGCGCGTGATCAAGCTGCTGAAGGCCGAGCAGGTGGTGTCGGGGCGCCTCGATCACCCCAACATCATCCGCATCCTCGACGCCAGCATCCAGCCCGAGCAGGCCTACGTGGTCATGGAGTACTTTCCCGGCGGCTCGCTGGAGCGCTACTGCAGCTTCGAGCATCTGCTGCCGGTGCATCGCACGATCGGTATCGTCTTCAAGTGCTGCATGGCGCTCGATCATGCCTTCCGCCAGGGCATCGTCCATCGCGACATCAAGCCGGCAAACATCCTCGTCGATGACGAGGACAACGTGAAGATCACCGACTTCGGCCTCGCGCTCAACATCAGCAAGAAGATGGACACCGACTCCACCTTCATCATGGGCGTGGGCTCGCCGGCCTACATGAGTCCGGAGCAGATCAAGGGCTATCCGCTCAACCAGAAGACCGACCTGTACTCGCTGGGCGTGCTGCTCTTCCACATGCTCACCGGCCGCCTGCCGTTCCGCGCCAGCAATCCGGCGCAGCTGATGTACAAGATCATCAACGCCGATCCGCCCTCGGTGTCGCAGCTCAATCCCGACGTGCCCGAGCAGATGGACGCGGTGATCCGCAAGGCGCTGGAGAAGGATCTCTATTCGCGCTACCGCAACGGTGCCGAGTTCGCCAAGGATCTCGCCGCGGTGCGCTACCAGATCCTCGACGAGCACTACGTGCCGCCGGACGCCGCGCGCTTCGCCAAGCTGCGGCGCCTGGCCTTCTTCACCGAGTTCGAGGACGTCGACCTGTGGGAGGTCATGCGCATCTGTGCGTGGCGCAACGTCGACAGCGAGGTGGCGCTGATGCGCGAGGGCGACATCGATCAGCGCTTCGGCATCGTGCTCGAGGGGCGGGTGGAGATCTCCTGCGAGGGGCGGCGGGTCATGGAGCTCGGGCCCGGCGAGGTGTTCGGCGTGCAGGCCTGGCTCGACCACATCGACCACAGGCACATGGTGACGGTGGTGTCGCTCGAGCCGCTCGGCTACCTCGAGGTCAATCCGGCCGCGCTCGCGCTCGCCAGCGAGGAAGTGCTCGAGCGCTTCCGGCGGCAGATCTCCACGGTCGTCGTGCGCCGCCTGGCGGCGATGTCGCGCCAGCTCGCCGAGCAGGGGCCGGCGGCCGTGCGCGCGCAGCAGACGGCGTCCGCCGCAATGGAGATGCAGCTGCTCGGCGACTGAGTGCCGCGGGGCACGCGGGTCGGCGAGGGCCTACTGCGTCGCCCCCAGCCTGCGGGCGCGCTCGGCGGTGGCGGCGCGGGCGGTCTCGCTCGCTGGCGCGATGTCGAGCCAGTTGCCGAGGTGGGCGCGGGCGATGTCGACCAGCGCGTTGATCCACGCGTCGCGCTCGTTCAGGCAGGGGATGTAGTGGAAGGTCTTGCCGCCCTTTTCCAGGAAGGCCTCCTTGCACTCCATCGCGATCTCCTCGAGCGTCTCCAGGCAGTCGGCGACGAAGCCGGGGCACATAACGTCCACGCGCCTGATTCCCTGTGCCGCCAGCGCTTCCAGCGTCGGCTGGGTATAGGGCTTGAGCCACTCGGCCTTGCCGAAGCGCGACTGGAAGGTCACCAGCACGCGCTCGGGCTCGATGCCCAGCCCTTCGGCCACCAGGCGGCCGGTCTTGTGGCACTCGCAGTGGTAGGGATCGCCGAGCTCGAGCGAGCGCCGCGGCACGCCGTGGAAGCTCAGCAGCAGGCGTTCGGGCTCGCCATTGACCATCCAGTGCGCGCGCACGCTCTGTACCAGTGCGGCGATGTAGCCGGGGTGGTCGTGGAAGTTGCGCACGAAGCGGATCTCGGGCTGGTTGCGCCAGTGCGCCAGGCAGCGGCCGACCTCGTCGACCACCGTCGCCGAGGTGCTCGCCGAATACTGCGGGTAGAGCGGCAGCACCAGGATGCGGGTGCAGCCGCGCGCGCGCATGGCATTGAGCACGTCGGGGATCGAGGGCGCGCCGTAGCGCATCGCGTAGTCGATGTCGAGGTCGTCGTGCCCGGCCTTGGCCAGGTAGCCGGCCAGCAGCTTGGTCTGGCGTTCGGTATGGACCTTGAGCGGCGAGCCCTCGTCCATCCACACGCTCGCGTACTTCTTGGCCGAGGCCGCGGGGCGGGTGTTGAGGATGATGCCGTTGAGGATCGGCCACCACACCAGGCGCGGGATCTCCACCACGCGCGGGTCGGACAGGAACTGCTTCAGGTAGGGGCGCAGCGCGGCCGCGGTCGGCGCCGCCGGCGTGCCGAGGTTGACCAGGAGGACGCCCGTGCGGGCAGGGCTGCCGTGCTTGAACGGCGGTTCGGTCCAGTAGCGAGACATTCGAATCCTTGTTGGGGGTGGGCGCGGCCCGCCGCTGCCCTCAGTGCCGGGAGGAGAGGGCGTTCGACAGCAGGCGCGCGGTGATGTCTACGATCGGGATCACCCGGTCGTAGGCCATGCGGGTGGGGCCGATCACGCCCAGCGAGCCGACGATCCGGCCATCGACCTCGTAGGGCGCGGTGACCACGCTGCAGCCGTCGAGCGGCGCGAGGCCCGATTCGCCGCCGATGAAGATCTGCACGCCCTCGGCCTTGTTGGAGATGTCGAGCAGTTGCATCAGCCCGGTGCGCTGCTCGAAGAGCTTGAACAGCTCGCGCAGCCGCGACATGTTGGACGACAGGTCCTCGACGTCGAGCAGGTTGGTCTCGCCCGAGATCACGTAGTGGGTCGCGGTCTCCTCGGCGGCCTGCGCACCGGCATCGACGGTGGCCGTCATCAGCTCGGTCATGTCGCTGCGCAACTGGCGCAGTTCCTCGGTGAGGCGGCGGCGGATGTCGTCGAAGGACAGGCCGGCGAAGTGCTCGTTGAGGTAGCTGGCTGCGCCGTTCAGCTCGCTCGCGCTGTAGGCGCGGCGGGTGAGCAGGATGCGGTTCTGCACGTCGCCGGCGGTGGTGACGATGATCAGCAGGATGCGGTTCTCGGCCAGGCTGATGAACTCGAACTGGCGGATGCGCACCGCGTCCTTGCGCGGCGCGACCACCACGCCGGCGAACTGGGTCAGTTCCGACAGCAGGTGCGAGGCCGAGTTGATCAGGCGCTGCGGCTGGTCCGGCATGAGCTGGCCCTGCAGCGCCTGCACGCGTGCGCTTTCCAGCGGCTGCATGGTCAGCAGCGAATCGACGAAGAAGCGGTAGCCGCGCGCGGTCGGGATGCGGCCGGCCGAGGTGTGCGGGCTCGCGATGAAGCCCATCTCCTCGAGGTCGCTCATCACGTTGCGCACCGTGGCCGGTGACAGCTCCAGGCCGGAGTAGCGCGACAGCGCGCGCGATCCGACCGGCTGGCCGTCGGCGATGTAGCGTTCGATCAGGGTCTTGAGCAGGATCTGGGAGCGGGCGTCGAGGGAATTCATGGCAGGCAGCAATATAGCCCGGATTGTAAGAAAGCGCGCCGGCGCTTGCCAGCCGTCCGGGGCCGGCGGGCACGACAAGCCGGCCGGCGATTGTGGTTAAATCGGCGCTCATGAAGACCACATTCCGCACGATCGCCCTCATCGGCAAATACCAGAGCCCCGACGTCGCCGAATCGGTGCTGTCGATCGCCCGTCATCTGCGCGACCGCAACCTGTCGGTGCTGATCGAGCAGGGCACGGCGAGCGCGATCGGCGGGGCGCACGACTTCCCGGTCGCGAGCTACGAGCACATCGGCGTCGAGGCCGACCTCGCGGTGGTGATCGGCGGCGACGGCAGCATGCTGCACACCGCGCGCAGGCTGGTGGAGCACGGGGTGCCGCTGGTCGGCGTCAACCTCGGTCGCCTCGGCTTTCTCACCGACATCTCGCGCAGCGACGCCACGGTGCGCCTGACCGAGATGCTCGACGGCGCCTACACCGAAGAGAACCGCTTCATGCTCGATGCCGAGGTGTTGCGCGGCGGCGAGCGCGTGTTTCATACCCTCGCCCTCAACGACGTGGTGGTGAACAAGGGCGATCTGGGGCGCATGATCGAATTCGAGTTGCTGATCGACGGAGAGTTCGTCTATGCGCAGCGTTCCGACGGAATGATCGTATCGACACCCACCGGTTCCACCGCCTATGCGCTGTCGGCCAACGGCCCCATCCTGCATCCGAGCGTCGGCGGCATCGCGCTCGTGCCGCTGTGTCCGCACGCGCTGACCGCGCGCCCGATCACGCTGCCGGATTCGTGCACGATCGAGATCGTGATGCTGCCGCCGCAGGATGCGCGCGTGCATTTCGACGGCCAGACGCGCTTCGACCTGCGCGCCGGCGACTGCGTGCGGCTCAAGCGCTCGCCGCGTTCGCTGCGCCTGCTGCATCCGCAGGGCTACAGCTACTTCGCGATGCTGCGCCAGAAACTGCACTGGAGCGCGACGCCGCGGGTGTGAGCGCCGGGCGATCCCGTCGCCCACGCCGTGCCCGCGCCACGCTTCCGAACCCCGTTCGTCCCCGATTCCTTCCCGATCCGTCCCCGCCATGCTCCGCAGCCTGACCATTCGTGACTTCGTTATCGTCGATCGGCTCGAACTCGAGTTCGACGCCGGCTTCGGCGTGCTCACCGGCGAGACCGGGGCCGGCAAGTCCATCCTGCTCGACGCGCTCGGGCTGGTGCTCGGCGGCCGCGGCGAGGCCGGCATGGTGCGCAGCGGACGCGAGCGCGCCGACGTCGCCGCCGAGTTCGACGTGCCGGCCGACGGCGCGCTGGCGGCCTGGCTCGCGGAGCAGGAGCTGCCGGCGGAGGAGGGCATGGTGATCCTGCGCCGCACGATCGACGCCGGCGGGCGCAGCCGGGCGTGGATCAACGGCAGCGCGGTCACCCTGGCGCAGCTGCGCAGCGCGGGCGAATGGCTCGCCGACATCCACGGCCAGCACGCCCACCACGCGCTGCTGCGCGCCGACGCGCAGCGCACGCTGGTCGACGTCCAGGCCGGTGCGGCGCCGCTCGCCGCCGAGGTCGCCCGCCTGCATCGCGAATGGCAGCGCCTGCTGCGCCTGCAGCGCGAGGCCGAGGCCGATTCGGCCAGCTCGGCGCGCGAGCGCGAGCTGCTGGCCTGGCAGCTGAAGGAGCTCGACGACCTCGGTTTCGACCCCGAGGCCTGGCAGGAGCTCAACGCCGAGCACAGCCGCCTCGCCCATGCGGCGAGCCTGATCGAAGGCGCCGACGAGACCCTGGCCGCGCTCGGCGAGGGCGACCTGGCGGTATGCACCGTGCTGCGCCATCTGGATGCGCGCATCGCGGCGCTGGCCGACTACGATCCCGGACTCGCCGACGCGCGCGAGCTGCTCGGCGCCGCCGCGATCCAGGCCGACGAGGCGCTGTACGCGCTGCGTCGCTACCGTGATCGCCTCGACCTCGATCCGCAGCGCCTGGCCGAGCTCGAGCAGCGCATCGCGACCGTCATGGACGCTGCGCGCAAGCATCGCGTCGCCCCCGAGGCCCTGCCCGAACTCCTCTGCCAGTGGCGCGAGCGCCTGGAGGCGCTGGAGGCGAGCGCCGACCCGGCCCGCCTCGCGGCCGCCGCGGCCGCCGCGGAGAAGGCCTTCGCCGGGTCGGCCGCGAAACTGTCCGCCATGCGTGCGCCGGCCGCGCGCCGGCTCTCGGAGGAGATCACCGAGGCGATGCAGACGCTGGCGATGGCCGGCGGCCGCTTCGAGGTCGCGCTCGAAGCCTGCGAGCCCTCGGCCACGGGTGTGGAAAGCGTCGAGTTCCGCGTCGCCGCCAACCCCGGCCAGCCGCTGCGCAGCCTGGCCAAGGTGGCCTCGGGCGGCGAGCTGTCGCGCATCGGCCTCGCCATCCAGGTCATGGCCAGCCGCGACACCGCGGTGCCCACGCTGGTGTTCGACGAGGTCGACGTCGGCATCGGCGGCCGGGTGGCCGAGATCGTCGGCAAGCTGCTCGCCCGCCTCGGGCGCGACCGCCAGGTGCTGTGCGTCACCCATCTGCCCCAGGTCGCTGCGTGCGCCGACTGGCAGTGGCGGATCGCCAAGCGCGAGCAGGGCGGGGAAACGGTCAGCGAGGTCACGCCGCTCGACGACGCGGCGCGCACCGAGGAGATCGCCCGCATGCTGGGCGGCGTCAACATCACCGCCACCACGCGCGAGCACGCCGCGGAGATGCTCGGTCAGCGCTGAGTCTGCAGCCCGCTGCGACTCCCCCCGGAAACTCCCCGTGGGAGCGGCGGCAGCCGCGAAGAGGTGCAGGGGGTGCAGGGCCGCGGGGGTTCGCGGCTGCCGCCGCTCCCACAGTGCCCCGCGCCGGTCATTCCCCGCTTTCGCGGTTCGGACAGTTCTCGCGGGTGCAGTCGGCGTAGATGTAGAGCGCGTGGTCGCGGATGGCGAAGCCGCGCTCCTCGGCGATCTTGTTCTGGCGGCGCTCGATCTCGGCGTCGAAGAACTCCTCGACCTTGCCGCACTGCATGCACACCAGGTGGTCGTGGTGGCCGCCCTCGTTGAGCTCGAACACCGCCTTGCCGGACTCGAAATAGTGGCGTTCGAGCAGGCCGGCCTGTTCGAACTGGGTCAGCACGCGGTAGACCGTGGCCAGGCCGATGTCCATGCCCTCGTTCATCAGCGCGCGGTAGACGTCCTCGGCGGTGAGGTGGCGCTGTTCAGAGCTCTGAAAGAGGTCGAGGATCTTCAGGCGCGGATAGGTCGCCTTGAGACCGATGCTTTTCAGGTTCTTGGAGTTGTCGGACATGGGGGCCTGGATGAGATGGAAAAACGGTCCGTCGCCGGTGCCGGCCGCGCGCGGCGGTGCTGGGGAGGCGTTGTGTCAGGCGCCCGGCGAACCCGGCCTATGTTATATTTTTTACCCCTTTCTGAGAACTGCGACCCCGTCGCGCCAGGTCCCGTCCACTTCATGCGCTCCTATCTCGCTGCGGCCCTCGTCGCCTCCGGACTCGTCGCCGGCTGTTCCTTCGATTCCGTCGTCGGTGTGGTCGATCCCTACCGGATCGACATCCGCCAGGGCAATTACGTCGACCAGGAAATGCTCTCCCAGCTCCGTCGCGGCATGACGCGCGACCAGGTGCGTTACGTGCTGGGTTCGCCGCTCGTCGTCGACGTGTTCCGCAAGGACCGCTGGGACTACGTCTATCGCTTCCGTCCCGGTCGCGGCGACGTGCAACAGCGCGTGATCTCGCTGTATTTCGACGGCGACGTGCTCGACCGCGTGGAAGGCGACGTCGCGGTGGCGCAGGGCGGCGAGACGGGCGAGGCCGCCGCCGTGGCCGCACAGTCGCGCAGCCGCGTGGTCGAGATCCCGCCGCTCGAGGAAGACTGAACGCCGGGACTGGCCAGCGAGGCCGAGCGGCCCGCGTCGTCGCAGTCCCGCACCCCCATGAACGGTCCGGCCTCGCGCCGGCCTTGCTTTTTCAGGAAACCATTCCGATGTCCGAGGTTCGAGTCGCAATCGCCGGTGCATCCGGCCGCATGGGCAGGATGCTGATCGAGGCCGCCCTGAAGGAAGACGGCGTCGTGCTCGCGTCCGCCTTCGATCGTCCCGGCACCCCCTTCATCGGCCGCGACGCGGGCGAGCTCGCCGGCACGCACACCGGGGTCGCGATCGGCGACGACGCGGCCGTGGCCATCGCCGCCGCCGACTGCGTGATCGACTTCACCCGCCCCGAGGGCACGCTGGTGCATCTGGCGCTGGCGCGCGAGCTCGGCAAGGCCATGGTGATCGGCACCACCGGCTTCGACGCCGCCGGCAAGGCGACGATCGCCGAGGCCGCGCGCGACATCCCGGTGGTGTTCGCGCCCAACATGGCGGTCGGCGTCAATGCCGTGTTCCGCCTGCTCGAAGTCGCCGCGCGCATCCTGGCCGAAGGCTACGACGTCGAGGTCATCGAGGCCCATCACCGCTTCAAGGTCGACGCTCCGTCCGGCACCGCGCTGCGCATGGGCGAGGTGGTCGCGCGCGAACTCGGGCGCGACCTCGACGCGTGCGCGATCTACGGCCGCGAAGGCCACACCGGCGAGCGCAAGCCCGAGACCATCGGCTTCTCGACCATCCGCGGCGGCGACGTGGTCGGCGACCACACCGTGCTCTTCGCCGGCATCGGAGAGCGCATCGAGATCACCCACAAGTCGGGCAGCCGCATGCCGTACGCGCTGGGTTCGATGCGCGCGGCGCGCTTCCTGGCCGGGCGCGGCAAGGGCCTGTTCGACATGCAGGACGTCCTCGGCCTGCGCTGAGCCGTGCGATGAACCCGTCCGCCGGCGCCAGCGTCCCGCAGCCGATGTCCGCGTCCAGCGCGGAGGCGGGCGCTTCTGCCGGGGGCGACACCGATGCCCTGCGCCTGGCGCTCGCCCAGGCCCGGCGCCATCTCGATCTGCTCGCCCGCAACACCGGCGCGGGGGTGTGGAGCTACGACCCCCGCCGCGGCCGGATCCATCCCGACGGACGCTGGCGCGCCCTGCTCGGCTATCCGGCGGACCACGGCGTCGCATGGATCGACCTCGTCGACATGGACGATCGTGCGCGGCTGGAGGAGGCGCTGCACGCCTACCTGCGCGGCGACTCGCCCGAGTTCTGCGCCGAGCTGCGGGTCCGCGCCGCCGACGAGGGCTGGCACTGGGTGGAACTGCGCGGCGCGGCGGACGAGCGCGCGGCGGGCGGCGGCCGGATCGACGGCACCTACCGCGACATCACCGAGCGCAAGCTGCGCGAACTCGAGCTCCTCGAGGCCAAGGAGGCGGCCGAGGCGGCGAGCAGGGCCAAGGGCGACTTCCTCGCCAACATGAGCCACGAGATCCGCACGCCGATGAACGGCATCATCGGCATGACCGATCTGCTGCTCGACTCCACCGCCCTCGCCGGCGAGCAGCGCGACTACCTGCAGACCGTGCGCTCCTCGGCCGAGGCGCTGCTCACGATCATCAACGACATCCTCGACTTCTCGCGCATCGAGGCCGGGCGCCTGAGTCTCGAGGACATCGACTTCTCGATCGGCGCGGTCGTCTCCGAGACCTGCCGCACGCTCGCGCTGCGCGCCAGCCAGAAGGGCGTGGAGCTGTTCCACGACATCGCGCCCGATGTGCCGGCGGTGTTGCGCGGCGATCCCACCCGCCTGCGCCAGGTGCTCACTAACCTGATCGGCAATGCGGTCAAGTTCACCGAGCGCGGCGAGGTCGAGGTCGAGGTGCGCTGCGCGGCGCGCGACCAGGGCCAGGTCACCCTCGCCTTCGCGGTGCGCGACACCGGCTGCGGGATCGCCGCCGACAAGCTGCAGACGATCTTCGGCGCCTTCGCCCAGGCCGACACCTCGACCACCCGCAAGTACGGCGGCACCGGCCTCGGCCTGGCCATCTCGCATCACATCGTCGAGCTGATGCGCGGGCAGATCCACGTGGACAGCACCCCCGGCGCGGGCAGCACCTTCAGCTTCACGCTGCCCTTCGGCACCGTCGCCGAAGCCCGTCCGCGCAACGCCGCGGCGCTGGCCGGGGCGAAGGTGTTGGTGGCGGCGCGCAACCGCGCCTTCGGGCAGGTGCTGTGCCGCGGGCTCGAGCGCGTCGGCATGCGCTCGACGCTCGCCACCCGCGGCGAGGACGTGGTCGCCGCGCTGGCCGCCGTGCGCGACGGCGCCGACCCCTTCCATTTCCTGCTGATGGATGCCGACCTGCCCGAGCCGGGCGGCTTCGCGCTCGCGCAACGCTTCGCCGACGCCGATCCCCGGCTCGACCGCATGGTCATGATGCTGGCGAGCCACTCCCAGCGTAACGAGGCCGCGCGCTGCGCCGAGCTCGGGTTGCAGTTCCGCCTCGCCAAGCCCTTCGCCTTCGACGACCTCGTCGATGTGCTGCGCATGGCGCGCAATGGCGCGCTGCCGGCGAGCGAGGAAGCCGAGCCGCCGCCCTTCAAGCTCGAATCGGTGACGCTGGACGAGGGCGCCGACGCGGAAGCGAGCGCGGCCCTGCGCATCCTCGTGGTCGAGGACAACCCGGTCAACCAGACCGTCGCCCAGCGCCTGCTCGAGCGTGCCGGGCACACCGTCACCCTCGCCAACAACGGCGAGGAGGCACTCGACGTCCTCGGTCGCGGCCGGTTCGACCTCGTGTTCATGGACGTGCAGATGCCGGTCATGGGCGGCATCGAGGCCACCCAGGCCATCCGCGCGCGCGAGGCCCGCCACAGCTGGGTCATGCAGGGCGAGTGGAAGCCGATCCCGATCATCGCCATGACCGCCCACGCCATGCAGGGCGACCGCCAGCGCTGCCTCGAAGCCGGCATGGACGACTACGTCTCCAAGCCGATCGTCGCCCAGACCCTGTTCGCCGCGATCGAGCGCGTCACCCGCTCCGGCGCCGAGGAAGCCGAGTTCGACAGCGACCTCAGCCTGCTCGACCTGGGCGAGGAGGGGCGGCGCCAGATCGTCTCGCTCGACGAGGCGCGGGCGATGTTCGACGGCGACGAGGCCCTGGTGCAGCAGCTCGTCCGCATGTTCCTCCGCGACCACGAACGCCGCATCGGCGAGCTGCGCGCCGCCGCGGCCCGCCTCGACTACGCCGCCCTGGCCGAGGTCGGACATTCGCTGAAAGGCTCGATGGGCTTCTTCTGCGCCCGCCGCGCCGTCGACGGCGCGCGCCGGCTGGAAGAACTCGCCCTCGCCAAGGACCCGCAGGCCGCCACGACCCAGGCGCAGATGCTGGTCAACGAGATCAAGCTGCTCGCCCAGGCGCTGCAGGGTGAGGTCACCGACGGGGTGTAGGGGCTGTTGGTGGATCTGGCGGTCGTGGCTTCCACCGGCTAGAGCGATCGCGGCTTCCGCCGCTCCCACGGTGGGACGCGTGGCGATCGCTGTTTCCATGGCTTGGAGGGGTCGCGGTTTCCATGGGGTAGGGGGGATCGCGGCTGTCGCCTCTCCCACAGGAGGAGGCGTGGCGCGCTGGGGTTTCTGTGGGAGCGGCGGAAGCCGCGATCCTCGCATTACACTCCCCACCCCTCCTTTTACAAGCGGCCGCAGCTGCGCTCGCTAGCCCGGCGCTGCGCTCAAAGCCAAACCGCGTCCCAGTGAGGATAGTCGCCCACGCGCGACACGATCCCGGCCCGCAGCGGGTTTGCCACGACGTATCGCGCCAGGGCGACGAGGTCCTCGTCGCGACGGATGGCGTGGTCGTGAAAGCCGTCTTGCCAGCGCGGCGTGCCGGGCGTCGCCAGCTCGCGATTCACCGCTGCGGCGGCGCTGGCCTTGAAGCGGCAGATCAGTGCGGAAAGATCGCTGTCGCCAAGCTCGATCAGCCAGTGCAGATGGTCCGGCATCAGCACGTAGGCGAGGGTTCTGCAGCGACCGAGAGCTTCGGTTTTCCGCAGCTCCTGAATGACCCGCCGCGCGATGCGAAAGTCGAGGAAGAGGGCGATCCGCTGGTGGGTCGCGGTGGTGAGCAGATAGATCCGCCCGGTTTCAGAGAAACGGCCGGTGCGGAGGGTGTGCGAATGCGGATTAATGCTTAAAGCATAGATCCGGGCGCGGGGTTTGGGAATTGGGGTGGGGCCGGGGCGCTATGATCGCGGCTTCCGCCGCTCCCACAGATCCCACTGGGACGCGCCGCCCCGCTGTGGGAGCGGCGGAAGCCGCGATGTGCCGCCCGCCCCGGCGCGATTTGCCTTGAACCGCCCGAAAATATACAATTCCGGCGTTTAGTAAGCGGGATCGGCCCGGAGGCCCGTCCCGCTTTTTGTACATATCGGGCGCGCGGTCGCGTGCCTGCAAGTCTTCAAGCTGATTCCAGGAGCTTCTCGTGAGTGCATTCCCGTCCGCCCTTCTTGCGCTTGCCGACGGAACGATCTTCCACGGCAAGGGTATCGGCGCGGTTGGCAGCACGGTCGGCGAGGTGGTGTTCAACACTTCCATGTCGGGTTATCAGGAAATCCTGACCGACCCGAGCTACTGCCGCCAGATCGTCACGCTGACCTATCCGCACATCGGCAACACCGGTGTGAACGCAGAGGACGTCGAGTCCGACCGGGTGCATGCCGCAGGTCTGGTGATTCGCGACCTGCCGATCCTGCCCTCCAACTTCCGCATGGGCCAGCGCCTCGATGCCTACCTCAAGGCCGAGAACGTGGTCGCCATCGCCGGGCTCGACACCCGCAAGCTGACCCGCGTGCTGCGCGAGAAAGGCGCCCAGGCGGGCTGCATCGTCACCGCCGCGGCGGGCGAGACGCTCGGCGCCGAGGCCGCGGTGGCCCAGGCGCGCGCCTTCCCGGGCCTGGCCGGCATGGACCTGGCCAAGGTCGTCAGCGCCAGCGAACGCTACGAGTGGAAGCAGGGCGAGTGGGCGCTGGAGGGTGGCTACACCGACCGCGCCGATGGCCGCTTCCACGTCGTCGCCTACGACTACGGCGTCAAGTACAACATCCTGCGCATGCTCGCCGAGCGCGGTTGCCGGCTGACCGTGGTGCCGGCGCAGACGAGCGCCGCCGAGGTGCTGGCGCTCGATCCGGACGGCGTGTTCCTGTCCAACGGCCCCGGCGACCCCGAGCCCTGCGATTACGCGATCGACGCGATCCGCGAGATCGTCGCCGCGCGCATGCCGACCTTCGGCATCTGCCTCGGCCATCAGTTGCTCGCGCTCGCGTCCGGCGCGAAGACCATGAAGATGCCGACCGGCCACCATGGCGCCAACCATCCGGTCAAGGATCTCGACAGCGGCAAGGTGCTGATCACCAGCCAGAACCACGGCTTCGCGGTCGATCCCTCGACCATGCCGGCGAACCTGCGCGTGACCCACCAGTCGCTGTTCGACGGCACCAACCAGGGCATCGCGCGCACCGACGTGCCGGCCTTCTCCTTCCAGGGCCACCCGGAAGCGAGCCCCGGCCCGCACGACGTCGCCTACCTGTTCGACCGTTTCATCGGTCTGATGGAAGCCGCCCAGGCCAAGTAATTCGACGGTGCCCGGCAGGCCGCGGCCTGCCGCACCGGTATCGGACGCGCGCGCACCCGGCGCGGCGTCGAGGAATCATCGAGGCAAGACAATGCCGAAACGTACAGACATAAAGAGCATCCTGATCATCGGCGCCGGCCCGATCATCATCGGCCAGGCCTGCGAGTTCGACTATTCCGGCGCCCAGGCCTGCAAGGCCCTGCGCGAGGAAGGTTACCGCGTCATCCTGGTCAACTCGAACCCGGCGACGATCATGACCGACCCGGAGACGGCCGACGTCACCTACATCGAGCCGATCACCTGGCAGGTGGTCGAGCGCATCATCGACAAGGAGCGCCCGGACGCGATCCTGCCGACCATGGGCGGCCAGACCGCGCTCAACTGCGCGCTCGACCTCGGCCGCCACGGCGTGCTCGCCAAGTACGGCGTCGAGCTGATCGGCGCGTCGGAAGAGGCGATCGACAAGGCCGAGGACCGCCTGAAGTTCAAGGACGCGATGACCAAGATCGGCCTCGGCTCCGCGCGCTCGGGCATCGCCCACAGCATGGAAGAGGCGCTGCAGGTGCAGGGCGGCATCGGCTTCCCGGTGATCATCCGCCCGAGCTTCACGCTCGGCGGCACCGGCGGCGGCATCGCCTACAACATGGAAGAGTTCCAGGAGATCTGCAAGCGCGGTCTCGAGGCCAGCCCGACCAACGAGCTGCTGATCGAGGAGTCGCTGCTGGGCTGGAAGGAATACGAGATGGAAGTCGTGCGCGACCGCGCCGACAACTGCATCATCGTGTGCTCGATCGAGAACCTGGATCCGATGGGCGTGCACACCGGCGACTCGATCACCGTCGCCCCGTCGCAGACGCTGACCGACAAGGAATACCAGATCATGCGCAACGCCTCGATCGCGGTGCTGCGCGAGATCGGGGTGGATACCGGTGGTTCGAACGTGCAGTTCGCCATCAACCCCAAGGACGGTCGCATGATCGTCATCGAGATGAACCCGCGCGTGTCGCGTTCGTCGGCGCTGGCCTCCAAGGCCACCGGCTTCCCGATCGCCAAGGTCGCGGCCAAGCTGGCGGTGGGCTACACGCTGGACGAGCTCAAGAACGACATCACCGGCGGCGCGACCCCGGCGTCCTTCGAGCCCTCGATCGACTACGTCGTCACCAAGATCCCGCGCTTCGCGTTCGAGAAGTTCCCGCAGGCCAACGACCGCCTGACCACGCAGATGAAGTCGGTGGGCGAGGTCATGGCCATGGGCCGCAGCTTCCAGGAGTCCTTCCAGAAGGCCCTGCGCGGCCTGGAAGTGGGTGCCTACGGCCTGGACGAGATCGAGGCCGACAGCGCCGACCTCGAGCACGAGCTCTCCAGCGCCGGCCCGCAGCGCATCTGGTACGTCGGCCAGGCCTTCCGCGAGGGCATGACGCTGGAGCAGGTGCATAACCTGACCAAGATCGACCCCTGGTTCCTCGCCCAGATCGAGGACATCGTGCTGTCCGAGAAGGCGCTCGCCGGCCGCTCGCTGAAGGCGCTGCAGGCCGCCGAGCTGCGCGAGCTGAAGAAGAAGGGCTTCTCCGACCGCCGCCTGGCCAAGCTGCTCAACGCCGACGAGACCGCGGTGCGCCTGCACCGCCACACGCTGGGCGTGCGCCCGGTGTTCAAGCGCGTCGATACCTGTGCGGCCGAGTTCGCCACCTCCACCGCCTACATGTACTCGTGCTACGAGGAAGAGTGCGAGGCGCACCCGACCGACAAGAAGAAGATCATGGTGCTCGGCGGCGGTCCGAACCGCATCGGCCAGGGTATCGAGTTCGACTACTGCTGCGTCCATGCCGCGCTCGCCCTGCGCGAGGACGGCTACGAGACCATCATGGTCAACTGCAACCCCGAGACCGTGTCGACCGACTACGACACCTCGGACCGCCTGTACTTCGAGCCGATCACGCTCGAGGACCTGCTCGAGATCGTGCACATCGAGAAGCCGGTCGGCGTGATCGTGCAGTTCGGCGGCCAGACCCCGCTCAAGCGCGCCCAGGCGCTGCAGGACAATGGCGTGCCGATCATCGGCACCAGCCCGGACATGATCGACGCCGCCGAGGACCGCGAGCGCTTCCAGAAGCTGCTCAACGACCTCGGCTTGCGCCAGCCGCCCAACCGCACCGCGCGCACGCCGGAAGAGGCCGTGCGCCTGGCGGCCGAGATCGGCTACCCGCTGGTGGTGCGCCCGTCCTACGTGCTCGGCGGCCGCGCGATGGAAATCGTGCATGAGCAGAAGGACCTCGAGCGCTACATGCGCGAGGCGGTCAAGGTCTCGAACGAGTCGCCGGTGCTGCTCGACCGCTTCCTCAACGACGCCACCGAGGTGGACGTCGATGCGCTGTCCGACGGCAAGCAGGTGATGATCGGCGGCATCATGGAGCACATCGAACAGGCCGGCGTGCACTCGGGCGACTCCGCCTGCTCGCTGCCGCCCTACACGCTGTCGGCCGCGCTGCAGGACGAGCTGCGCCGCCAGACCGAGGCGATGGCGCGCGCGCTCAACGTCGTCGGCCTGATGAACGTGCAGTTCGCGATCCAGGGCGAGGGCGACAACGCCGTCGTCTATGTGCTGGAAGTGAACCCGCGCGCCTCGCGTACCGTGCCCTTCGTTTCCAAGGCCTGCTCGCTGCCGCTGGCCAAGGTCGCCGCGCGCTGCATGGCCGGCCAGAGCCTGGAAAGCCAGGGCGTGACCGGCGAGATCGTGCCGCCGTACTACTCGGTCAAGGAAGCGGTGTTCCCGTTCGTGAAGTTCCCGGGCGTGGATACCATCCTCGGGCCGGAGATGAAGTCGACCGGCGAGGTCATGGGCGTGGGCCGCAGCTTCGCCGAAGCCTTCGTCAAGAGCCAGATCGGCGCCGGCGTCAAGCTGCCGACTTCCGGCACGGTGTTCATCAGCGTCAAGCCCAGCGACCGTCCGGTCGCGGTGGAAGTGGCGCGCGAGCTGCACGACCTCGGCTTCACCCTGGTCGCCACCCGCGGCACAGCCTCGGTGATCGAGGCCGCCGGCATCCCGGTGGCCGTGGTCAACAAGGTCAATGAGGGCCGCCCGCACATCGTGGACATGATCAAGAACGAGGAAATCGCGATGGTCATCAACACGGTGGAAGAGAAGCGCCAGGCCATCACCGACTCGCGCTCGATCCGCACCAGCGCGCTGGCGGCCAAGCTGTCGATCTTCACCACCATCGAGGGCGCGCGCGCCGCGTGCATGGGCATGCGTCACCTGGCGGGCGGGCTCGAGGTCTATTCCGTGCAGTCGCTGCACCAGGAACTGAATCAGCAAGCATGAACAAGACTCCGCTTACCGTGGCCGGCGCCGAGAAGCTGCGCGCCGAGCTTCACCGCCTGAAAACCGTCGAGCGCCCCAACGTGATCGCCGCGATCGCCGAGGCGCGCTCGCACGGCGACCTGTCGGAGAACGCCGAGTACGAGGCGGCCAAGGATCGCCAGGGCTTCATCGAGGGCCGGATCATGGAGGTCGAGGCCAAGCTGGCCAACGCCCAGATCATCGATCCCAAGCTGCTCGACGCCGACGGCCGCTGCGTGTTCGGCGCCACCGTCGAACTCGAGGACATGGACTCGGGCCAGATCGTGACCTACCAGATCGTCGGCGACGACGAGGCCGACATCAAGGCCAACAAGATCTCGATCAGCTCGCCGATCGCGCGCGCGCTGATCGGCAAGTACGCGGGCGACATCGCCGAGGTCCAGGCCCCGGGCGGCGTGCGCGAGTACGAGGTGATCGACGTCCGCTACATCTGAGTCCAGGGCCGTGGGAGCGGCGGAAGCCGCGAAAGGCGGTGGTCCGGACTGCCCCGGTGAGTGAGCCGGGCGTCGGCATCGCGGCTTCCGCCGCTCCCACAGCGAAACAAAAAAGGCGGTGCGCTGCACCGCCTTGTGCTTTCCGGGCGCCGGGCGTTTCAGCGCCCGCGCGTGCCGCTGCCGGGGCCGCGGCTGCGCGCTGCCGGGCTGCGCGCGGGGGAGCGGCGGGATTCGGCGCTGGCCTTGGCGAGCGCGGCACGGCGCGCGGCGGCCGCGAATGCGGCGGCGGACTTGGCGGTGGCGGCGCGCACCGGCTTCTTCTCCGGCGCGGCGGCGGGCTTGTCCTCTTCGCGGCGTTCGCGCCAGACGACGAGGATGTTGCCGATGTGCTGGACCGCGGCGGCGTCGAGGGCGGCGCACAGTTCCTGCATCAGGACGTCGCGCTGTTCGCGTTCGGCGCCCTGGACCTTGACCTTGATGAGCTCGTGGGCCTGCAGCGAGCGCTCGATCTCGGCGACGACGTTCGGCGTGAGGCCATTGCCGGCGATCGTGACCACGGGGTTGAGGTGATGGGCGCGGGCGCGCAGGTCGCGGCGCTGGGCCGGGGTGAGCTCGGTCATTGAGATTCTCTGGATACTTGAAGCCTGGGACGCGGATTCTAACCCGTGCGCAGGGGCGGGTGGCCGATAAAGGAAAGGCGGACGAGCGGATGAAGAAGAACAAGACCAGTCGTGCCTGGGTGCACGACCATGTGAACGACCCCTGGGTGCAGCGCGCCCAGGCCGAGGGCTATCGCGCGCGCGCGGCTTACAAGCTGCTCGAGATCGACGAGCGCGACCATCTGCTCAAGCCGGGCGCGGTGGTGGTCGACCTCGGCGCGGCGCCGGGCTCGTGGTGCCAGGTCGCGGTCAAGCGCTGCGGGCCGAAGGGGCGGGTGTTCGCGCTCGACCTGCTGCCGATGGAAGCGGTGGCCGGGGTGGATTTCCTGCTCGGCGACTTCACCGAGGACAGCGTGCTCGAGGCGCTCGAGGCGCGGCTCGAGGGCGCCCGCGTCGACGTGGTCCTGTCCGACATGGCGCCGAACCTGACCGGGGTGGCGACGGTCGACCAGGCGCGCTCCATCCACCTGTGCGAGCTGGCGCTGGATTTCGCGGTCCGCCACCTGAAGCCGGGCGGGCAGTTCGTGATCAAGGTCTTCCAGGGCGAGGGCTTCATGGAATACAGGAAGCAACTGGATGCCGCGTTCACCTCGGTGCAGGTGCGCAAGCCCAAGGCCTCGCGCGATCGCAGCGCCGAGGTCTATCTCGTCGCCAAGGGCCCGCGCCGCGCCTGAGGGGGCACCGGGGGGCGCGATTAGCCGCGCTAATCCGGTCCATTGGTTTGCCCGTGGGAACGTTCACCACTAGAATCGGTCAGTCGCGTACAGGCCACAAAGGCTTTCGAGGAACAGACAGTTGAACAATCTCTTCAAGAATCTCGCGATCTGGATGGTGATCGGCGTCGTGCTGATGACCGTATTCAACCAGTTCAACGCGCGACAGGCGCCTGCCAACACCATGGAGTACTCCCAGTTCCTGGAGGAGGCCAAGGCCGGCAAGATCGCGCGCGCGACCATCGACGGCCGGGTGCTGAAGGCGACGACCCAGGAAGGGCGCTCGATCACCGTGTATACGCCGGGCGTGCAGGACATCTGGATGGTGTCCGACCTGATGCGCTACGGCGTCCAGATCAACGCCAGCAAGCCGGAGGAGGAGCAGTCCTTCCTCGCCAGCGTGTTCGTGTCCTGGTTCCCGATGCTGCTGCTGATCGGGGTGTGGGTCTTCTTCATGCGCCAGATGCAGGGCGGCGGCAAGGGCGGGGCGTTCTCGTTCGGCAAGAGCAAGGCGCGCATGCTCGACGAGTCGGCGAACTCGATCACCTTCGCCGACGTCGCCGGCTGCGACGAGGCCAAGGAAGAGGTCTTCGAACTGGTCGAGTTCCTGCGTGACCCGTCCAAGTTCCAGAAGCTCGGCGGTCGCATCCCGAAGGGCGTGCTGATGGTGGGCTCGCCGGGTACCGGCAAGACCTTGCTCGCCAAGGCGATCGCCGGCGAGGCCAAGGTGCCGTTCTTCTCGATCTCCGGTTCCGACTTCGTCGAGATGTTCGTCGGCGTCGGCGCCGCGCGCGTGCGCGACATGTTCGAGCAGGCCAAGAAGCAGGCGCCGTGCATCATCTTCATCGACGAGATCGACGCGGTCGGCCGCCAGCGTGGCGCCGGCCTCGGCGGCGGCAACGACGAACGCGAGCAGACGCTGAACCAGCTGCTGGTCGAGATGGACGGCTTCGAGGGCCAGACCGGCGTGATCGTGATCGCCGCGACCAACCGCCCCGACGTGCTCGACCCCGCGCTGCTGCGTCCGGGCCGCTTCGACCGCCAGGTGGTGGTCGCGCTGCCCGACATCCGCGGCCGCGAGCAGATCCTCAAGGTGCACATGCGCAAGGTGCCGATCGCGCCCGACGTCGACCCGCAGGTGCTGGCCCGCGGCACGCCCGGCTTCGCCGGTGCCGACCTCGCCAACCTGGTCAACGAGGCAGCGCTGTTCGCCGCACGCGCCAACAAGCGCCTGGTGGACATGGACGACTTCGAACGCGCCAAGGACAAGATCATGATGGGCGCCGAGCGCCGCTCGGTGGTCATGCCCGAGGAGGAGCGCCGCAACACCGCCTACCACGAGTCCGGCCACGCGGTGGTCGCGCGCCTGCTCGACAAGACCGACCCGGTGCACAAGGTCACCATCATCCCGCGCGGTCGTGCGCTGGGCGTGACCATGCAGCTGCCGACCGAGGATCGCTACAGCCAGGACCGCGATCGCCTGCTGCAGACCATCGCGGTGCTGTTCGGCGGCCGCATCGCCGAAGAGCTGTTCATGAAGCAGATGACCACCGGCGCCTCCAACGACTTCGCCCGCGCCACCGACCTGGCGCGCCGCATGGTGACGCAGTGGGGCATGTCCGACACGCTCGGCCCGATGGTGTATGGCGAGGAGGAAGGCGAGATCTTCCTCGGCCGCCAGGTCACCACCCACCGCAACGTGTCCGAGGCGACGATGCAGAAGGTCGACGCCGAGATCCGCAGCATCATCGACCGGCAGTACTCGCTGGCTCGCCGCCTGCTCGAGGAGAACCGCGACAAGGTCGAGACCATGACCAAGGCGCTGCTCGAGTGGGAAACCATCGATGCCGATCAGGTGAACGACATCATGGACGGCCGTCCGCCGCGCCCGCCCAAGCCGGCAGGTACGCCGAGCCCGCGTCCGAAGGACGACGCGCCCGGTGCAGCGCCGACCGCGGCGGCACCGGCTGCCTGAGGCGGATCTTCGCTTCACGTATTGCCAGACGGGCCGGCCTTAGCCGGCCCGTTTCGTTTCCGGGCGGTGCCGGGTTCCGCGGCCCGTTTTCTTCCCCTTGCCTCCGCTGCCGGGCGCCGAGCTTGCGCGGACGCGTTCCAACCGAGGTTTTCGAATGTCTGTTATCCAGTGCGGCCGTTTCCGTCTCGATCTCGCCCAGCCGCGGGTGATGGCGATCATCAACCTGACCGACGACTCCTTTTCCGGCGACGGCCTGCACGGCGATGTCCGTGCCGCGCTCGGCCGTGCGGAAAAGGCGCTGGAGCAGGGCGCGGAAATGCTCGACATCGGGGCCGAGTCCTCGCGGCCCGGTTCCGACTCGGTGCCGGAGGCGCAGGAACTCGAGCGCGTGGTGCGTTTCGTCGAGCAGGCGCGGGCCTGGAACGTGCCGCTGTCGATCGACACCGTGAAGCCGGCGGTGATGCGCGCGGCGCTGGCGGCGGGCGCGGACATGATCAACGACATCAACGCCTTCCGTGCGCCGGGTGCGATCGAAGCGGTGGCGGCCGGCGAGTCGGGGCTGTGCGTGATGCACATGAAAGGCGAGCCGCGCACGATGCAGCAGGATCCGCGCTACGAGGACGTGGTCGGCGAGGTGATGAGCTTCCTCGACGAGCGCGTGGCGGCGCTGCAGGCCGCGGGCGTGGCGCGCGAGCGCCTGGTGCTCGATCCCGGCTTCGGCTTCGGCAAGCGCACCGTGCACAACTACACCCTGCTGCGCGAGCTGGCGCGCTTCACCGCGGGCGGGCTGCCGGTGCTGGCGGGCATGTCGCGCAAGTCGATGATCGGTGCGGTGACCGGCCGCGAGGTCGGCGAGCGCCTGGCCGGCAGCGTGGCCGCCGCGCTGATCGCCGTGCAGCGCGGCGCCGGCATCGTGCGCGTGCATGACGTCGCCGCCACGGTCGATGCGCTCAAGGTGTGGCAGGCCACTCTCGACGCGTGATCGGTCGGCCCGGCCGCGGGCGGGGTCGCTTTCGCGGCTGCCGCCGCTCCCAGTGGGGCGGGCGGTGTCATAATTCCGGTTTTTGAAGCTCGCGGAGTGATGATGGCGCGGAAGTATTTCGGCACCGATGGCGTTCGGGGCAAGGTCGGCGATGCGCCGATCACGCCCGAGTTCGTGATGAAGCTCGGCTACGCGGCCGGCGTCACCCTGGTGGCGCGCGAGAAGCTGCGGGCTGGCGAGCACCCAACGGTGCTGATCGGCAAGGACACGCGGATCTCGGGCTACATGCTCGAGGCGGCGCTGGAGGCGGGTTTCGCCGCCGCCGGCGTGGACGTGATGCTGGCCGGGCCGATCCCGACCCCGGCGGTGGCCTACCTGACCCGCGCGCTGCGCCTGCAGGCGGGGGTGGTGATCTCCGCCTCGCACAATCCCTTCTACGACAACGGCATCAAGTTCTTCTCCGCCGGTGGGGCCAAGCTGCCGGATGCGGTCGAGCTCGAGATCGAGGCCCGCCTCGACGAGCCGATGGGCTGCGTCGATGCCGCCCGCCTCGGCAAGGCGCGCCGCGTCAACGATGCGGCCGGGCGCTACATCGAGTTCTGCAAGAGCACCTTCCCCAACGAGCTCGACCTGCGCGGCCTGCGCATCGCGGTCGATTGCGCGCACGGCGCGGCCTACCAGATCGCGCCCAAGGTGCTGCACGAGCTCGGCGCCGAGGTGCTGCCGGTCGGGGTCGAGCCCAACGGCCTCAACATCAACGACGGCGTGGGAGCGACGCGGCCCGAGAACCTGAAGGCCGCGGTGCTGGCTCAGGGCGCGGACCTGGGCATCGCCCTCGATGGCGACGCCGACCGCCTGATGATGGTCGACCACCGCGGCGAGATCTACGACGGCGACAAGCTGCTGTACGTGATCGCCTGCGCCCGCCATGCCGAGGGCCGCCTCGACGGCGTGGTCGGCACGCTGATGAGCAACCTCGGCTTCGAGCACGCGATCGCGCGTCTGGGCGCTCCCTTCGCGCGCGCCAAGGTCGGCGACCGCTACGTGCTCGAGCAGCTGCACGAGCGTGGCTGGAAGCTCGGCGGCGAGAATTCCGGCCACATCATCTGCCTCGACCGCCACACTACCGGCGACGGCATCGTGTCCGCGCTGCAGGTGCTGGCCGCGCTCAAGCAGCGCGGCCTGTCGCTGGCCGATGCCTGCGCCGACCTGGTGTTCTACCCCCAGCGCCTGATCAACGTGCGCATGCCCGGCGGCTTCGACTGGCGGGCGGACGCCGGCATCGCCAGCGCACAGCGCCGCGCCGAGCAGGTGCTGGGCGACGCCGGGCGGGTGCTGCTGCGTCCCTCGGGTACCGAGCCGCTGCTGCGGGTGATGGTGGAAGGCCGCGACGGCGCGCTGGTCGATCAGCTCGCACGCGAGATCGCCGACGCGGTGCAGCACGCCTTCGCCTGAGGACCGGGCGGGGCGGGGCGCCGTCGGGCGTTCCGCCCCGCACGTCGGATCCGGAGAAATCTTCCGGTTCGATGACATGAAACGTTGCTGTAACACAGCGTTGCTAACTTACGGGCTCAGTTTTCCAACCCGAGGTAGTCCAACATGCGTTTCTCCACCAAATTCGCTCTCGCCGCCTGCTCGACGGTCCTCTTCGGCACCACCGCCTACGCGGCCGACATCACCGGCGCGGGCGCTTCCTTTCCGGCGCCGCTGTACGCGAAGTGGGCCGATGCCTATCAGAAGGCGTCCGGCAACCGGGTGAATTACCAGTCGATCGGCTCGGGTGGCGGCATTCGCCAGATCAATGCCAAGACGGTGGATTTCGGTGCCTCCGACATGCCGCTGACCCCCGAGAAGCTGGCCGAGGGCGGCCTGCAGCAGTTCCCCACGGCGATCGGCGCGGTCGTGCCGGTGGTGAACCTCGAGGGCATCAAGCCGGGTGACATGAAGCTCACCGGCGAGGTGCTGGCCCAGATCTACCAGGGCAAGATCACCAAGTGGAACGATGCGGCGATCGTCGCCCTGAACCCCGGTCTGAAGCTGCCCGAGCAGGACATCGGTGTCGTGCGTCGCGCCGACGGCTCGGGCACCACCTTCGTGTTCACCAACTACCTGTCGAAGGTCTCCGCCGAGTGGAAGGAAAAGATCGGTGAAGGCACCGCGGTGCAGTGGCCGGTGGGTCTGGGCGGCAAGGGCAACGAGGGCGTGT
The DNA here is from genome assembly GCF_029223545.1 of Thauera sp. GDN1. Taxonomy (NCBI): domain Bacteria; kingdom Pseudomonadati; phylum Pseudomonadota; class Betaproteobacteria; order Rhodocyclales; family Zoogloeaceae; genus Thauera; species Thauera sp. GDN1. The sequence goes on from NZ_CP097870.1 coordinate 1,561,005, forward strand.
CGGCCTTCGTGCAGCGCCTGCCGGGCTCGATCGGCTACGTCGAGTACGCCTACGCCAAGCAGAACAAGCTCTCGCACGCCATCATGCAGAACAAGGACGGCCAGTTCGTCGAGCCGAACAACGAGAGCTTCGCCGCCGCTGCCGAAGGCGCCGACTGGTCGAAGTCCGCGTTCTACGAGATCCTGACCAACCAGCCGGGTGCGAAGTCGTGGCCGATCACCAGCGCCACCTTCATCCTGATGCACAAGGTGCAGGACAAGCCGGAACAGGGCGCCGAGGCGCTGAAGTTCTTCGACTGGGCCTACGTCAATGGTGCCGACATGGCGCTCGAGCTCGAGTACATCCCGATGCCCAAGGCCACGGTCGAGCTGATCCGTGCCTCCTGGGCCGAGATGAAGGACGGCGCCGGCAAGCCGGTCTTCTCCGCCAAGTAATACGGATCCGGGCAGGTGGCTCGATCCAGCGTACAGCCAGGGGCCCGCGGGGCCCTTGGCCACACTCTTTCCGCGGGGGGCGGCGCAGATGCGGCCGCCCTTTCTGGTGGCTCCATGCAAACGACCGGATTCAAGTCCTCGGCGTCGATGAAGTTCGGCGACAGGCTGTTCGGCACCCTGGCGAAATCCTTCGCCTGGCTTACCCTGATTCTGCTCGCCGGGATCATCCTCGCGCTCGTCTATGCCTCCTGGCCCAGCATCCAGGCCTTCGGCATCGGCTTCCTGTTCTCGGACGCGTGGAATCCGCCGATGGAGGACTTCGGGGCGCTGATCCCGATCTACGGCACCATCGTCACTTCGGTGATCGCGCTGCTGATCGCCGTGCCGGTGAGCTTCGGCATCGCGCTCTTCCTCACCGAGATGGCGCCGGCCTGGCTGCGCCGCCCGCTCGGCACCGCGATCGAGCTGCTCGCGGCGATCCCCTCGATCGTCTACGGCATGTGGGGCCTGCTGGTGTTCGCGCCGATCTTCGCCAAGTACATCCAGCCGGCGCTGCAGGCCACGCTCGGCCAGCTGCCGCTGATCGGCAAGCTGTTCGCCGGTGCGCCGCTCGGCATCGGCCTGCTGTGCGCGGGCATCATCCTCGCGATCATGATCATCCCGTACATCGCCTCGGTGATGCGCGACGTCTTCGAAGTCACGCCGCCCATGCTCAAGGAGTCCGCCTACGGCGTGGGCTGCACGACCTGGGAAGTGATGTGGGGCGTGGTGCTGCCCTACACCAAGACCGGCGTGATCGGCGGCGTCATGCTCGGCCTCGGCCGCGCGCTGGGCGAGACGATGGCGGTGACCTTCGTGATCGGCAATACCAACTTCCTCGATTCGGCGTCGCTGTTCGCGCCGGGCAACAGCATCACCTCGGCGCTGGCCAACGAGTTCGCGGAAGCGGATCCCGGCCTGCATACCTCCTCGCTGATGGAACTGGGCCTGATCCTGTTCGTGATCACCCTGATCGTGCTGGTGGTGTCCAAGCTGCTGTTGCTGCGTCTCGCCAAGGGCGAGGGTACGAAGAGCTGACCGGGGACCGACATGAACCTTCTCGCTAGACGCAAACTGACCAACCGGGTGGCGCTGACGCTGTCGCTGTCGGCCATGGCCTTCGGCCTGTTCTGGCTCGCCTGGATCCTGTGGACCGTGCTCGACCTCGGCCTGTCCGGGCTCTCGCTGACCCTGTTCACCGAGATGACGCCGCCGCCGGGCGCCGAGACCGGGGGCCTGCTCAACGCCATCGTCGGCAGCCTGATCATGGTGGTGCTCGCGACCCTGCTCGGCACGCCGGTCGGCATCCTGGCCGGCGTGTACCTCGCCGAGTACGGGCGCCACCACTGGCTCGGCTCGGTTACCCGCTTCATCAACGACCTGCTGCTGTCGGCGCCGTCGATCGTGATCGGCCTCTTCGTGTACGCGGTGGTGGTGGCGCAGACCGGCAAGTTCTCGGCCTGGTCGGGCGTCATCGCGCTCGCGCTGATCGTGCTGCCGGTGGTGGTGCGCACCACCGAGAACATGCTGCAGCTGATCCCCAACACGCTGCGTGAGGCGGCCTTCGCCCTCGGCGCGCCGAAGAGCGTGGTGATCTCGAAGGTGACGCTGCGCGCCGCGCGTGCGGGCGTGCTGACCGGCGTGCTGCTGGCGGTGGCGCGCATCGCCGGCGAGACCGCACCGCTGCTGTTTACCGCGTTGTCCAACCAGTTCTGGACGCTGAACCTGAACGAGCCGATGGCCAACCTGCCGGTCACGATCTTCAAGTTCGCCATGAGCCCCTTCACCAACTGGCAGGAGCTGGCCTGGGCCGGCGTGTTCCTGATCACGATGGGCGTGCTCGTGCTCAACATCATTGCGCGCGTCTTCCTGCGCGCCGAGAAGATCAACTAAGGCATTCGCCGCATGCAATCCGCGCCCGCCGTGACGGCCGGCCGGGATTGGAGAAGAGAATGGAAATCACCGACGCGCAAATCGAGTTCAAGGACTTCAACTTCTACTACGGGAAGTTCCACGCGCTGAAGAACATCAACTTCAAGATGGCGCGCCACAAGTGCACCGCCTTCATCGGCCCCTCGGGCTGCGGCAAGTCCACGCTGCTGCGCACGATCAACCGCATGTACGACCTGTATCCCGAGCAGCGTGCCGAAGGCCAGCTGCTGTTCGACGGCCGCAACCTGCTCGGCTCGGACATCGACGTGAGCGTGCTGCGCGCGAAGATCGGCATGGTGTTCCAGAAGCCGACGCCGTTTCCGATGTCGATCTACGACAACATCGCCTTCGGTGTGAAGCTGCACGAGAAGCTCTCGGCCAAGGACATGGACGATCGTGTCGAGTGGGCCCTGCGCAAGGCGGCGCTGTGGGACGAGGTCAAGGACAAGCTCAAGCAGAGCGGCATGAGCCTGTCGGGCGGCCAGCAGCAGCGCCTGTGCATCGCGCGCGGCATTGCGGTGAAGCCCGAGGTGATCCTGCTCGACGAGCCGACCTCGGCGCTCGACCCGATCTCGACCGCGCGCATCGAGGAGCTGATCGACGAGCTGAAAACCGAGTTCACGATCGTCATCGTCACCCACAACATGCAGCAGGCGGCGCGCATCTCGGACTACACCGCCTACATGTACCTCGGCGAGATGGTCGAGTTCGGGGTCACCGACGAGCTGTTCGTGAAGCCGAAGAAGCGCGAGACCGAGGACTACATCACCGGTCGCTTCGGCTGACGCAAGGCCATCGGCCGCTGCTTCGGCAGGGCGCGGCGCGACGGGCGCGGACGGGGGAGATCCCCGCCCGCGCCCGTCGCGCATTCAGCCGCCGCGCAGGGCGGCGCTCAGCTGGTCGACGAGTTCGGCCCAGTCGGCATCCTCGTTCAGCTTCTCGCGCAGGAAGGCCGCCTGCGCGGGCGTCCAGAACGGGGCGTCGGCGATCTTCACCGTATCGGCCAGGGGCGAATGCGTCCTGATGAAGGCCTCGATCGAGGCGGCGTCGCTACCCAGTCCCAGCTGGGCGAACAGTTCGCCCAGGCGGTGTGTCGGCATGTCCATGGTCGTCTCCTTGCGTAGTCGAGGTCGGGCAGTCGCAATACCGACTGACCGTTCGAGTATGGTTCGCGCCCCGGGTTCATGCAAAGTGGTGGTGCAGGCGGGTGGAGCGCACGCGGCGATTTGCAGCGCGTGCGTTCGGCGCCCTATAATCCTGCGGTTTATCCACAACGACGCGATTCGATACATGACCAGGCTCGTCGCCGGCAACTGGAAGATGAATGGCTGTCTGGCCGCCAATCGCAGGCTCCTCGACGAGCTCGTGGTCGAGGCTGGCGTGGAGATGGCGGTTTGCGTGCCTTTCCCCTATCTCGCGCAGCTGCAGGAGCGGCCCGCCGGGCTCGTCCTCGGGGCGCAGGATGTCAGCGAGTTCGAGGCCGGCGCCTACACGGGCGAGGTCAGTGCGGCGATGCTCGCCGAGTTCGGCTGTCGATACGTGATCGTCGGCCACTCCGAGCGCCGTGCGCTGTTCGCCGAGGACGATCTCCTCGTCGGCCGCAAGGCGCATGCTGCCCTGGCGGCGGGGCTCACTCCGATCGTGTGCGTGGGCGAGACTCTGGTCGAGCGCGACGAGGGCAGGGCGATGGCGGTGATCGGTCGCCAGCTCGGCGCCGTGCTCGAAGTGCTCGGCCGCGTGGCGATGGCGCGCGTGGTGCTGGCCTACGAGCCGGTGTGGGCGATCGGCAGCGGACGTTCGGCGACCGTCGCCCAGGTCGAGGACGTGCACGCGGGCATTCGGGGCTGGCTGCGGGAGCAGGGCGTTGCGGCCGACGCGGTGCGCATCCTCTATGGCGGCAGCGTCAAGCCCGAGAATGCGGCGGGTCTGTTCGCGCTCGCCGACGTCGACGGCGGGCTGATCGGCGGGGCTTCGCTCGTCGCCGCCGACTTCATGGCCATCTGCCGCGCTGAGGCCGGTGGCGTCTGAGTTTTCTATTTCTGGTCTTTTTCAGGATTCATGATGGGTGACTATCTCTTTTCTCTCGTGCTGACCGTTCATGTGCTGGTCGGCCTCGGCGTGATCGGCCTTGTGCTGGTGCAGCACGGCAAGGGGGCCGACATGGGTGCGGCTTTCGGTAGCGGCTCCTCGGGCAGCCTGTTCGGCGCGTCGGGTTCGGCGAACTTCCTGAGCCGCACGACCGCGGTGCTCGCCACCGTGTTCTTCCTGACCAGCCTGGGGCTGAGCTTCCTCGCCAGCAACAAGCCCGCCGCCCCCTCCAGCGTCATGGAAGGCGTGCAGACCGCGCCGGCGACGACCCCGGTTCCGGCCGCGCCGATCGACACCTCGCCGGCCCAGTCGATCCCGAAATAATTGGCAACGAGCTCTTTGCGCAGTGCGGGAAAACACTTATAATTATCGCGCTGTCAGAACGAAGCGCCGACGTGGTGAAATTGGTAGACACGCTATCTTGAGGGGGTAGTGGCGAAAGCCGTATGAGTTCGAGTCTCATCGTCGGCACCACATTCCGGGAACGCCCGCGGAAGCGGGCGTTTCCATGCAGAGCAGAGCAAAAAACAATAATCGCGGCGCGTCATTGACGCCGATGACTTCAAATTAGGGGGTCTCCGGACATGCTGGAAAATTATTTTCCCGTCCTGATGTTCATGCTCGTCGGCCTGGGTTTTGGCCTCGCGCCCGTCATCCTCGGGCGCCTCATCGCCCCCTATCGTCCCGATTCGGAAAAGAATTCTCCCTACGAGTGCGGCTTCGAGGCGTTTGAAGACGCCCGCATGAAGTTCGACGTCCGCTACTACCTGATCGCCATTCTGTTCATCCTGTTCGACCTCGAGATCGCCTTCCTTTTCCCGTGGGCGACGGTCTTCCAGGAATTCATCGCCGCCGGCGAGATCGCCTGGTTCGTGTTCGGCTCGGTGATGGTCTTTCTGGCGGTTCTGGTCATTGGCTATATCGTCGAGTGGAAAAACGGCGCACTCGACTGGGAGTAATGCATGAGCATTGAGGGCGTCTTCCGCGAGGGGTTCGTCACCACCTCGCTCGATGCGGTCATCAACTGGACGCGCACCGGCTCGTTGTGGCCGATGACCTTCGGTCTGGCCTGCTGTGCGGTGGAAATGATCCATGCGGGCTGTTCCCGCTACGACCTCGACCGTTTCGGCGTGGTCTTCCGTCCGAGTCCGCGCCAGTCCGACCTGATGATCGTTGCCGGCACGCTGTGCAACAAGATGGCGCCGGCGCTGCGCAAGGTCTACGACCAGATGTCCGAGCCGCGCTGGGTCATCTCGATGGGTTCCTGTGCCAACGGTGGCGGCTACTACCACTACTCCTATTCGGTCGTGCGCGGTTGCGACCGCATCGTGCCGGTCGACGTCTATGTGCCGGGCTGTCCGCCGACGGCCGAGGCGCTGATCTACGGCATTCTCCAGCTTCAGAACAAGATCAAGCGCACGAACACGATTGCGCGCTGACGGGTGTCCCAGACATGAGTGCCAAGCTTGAACGCCTGAGCCAGACCTTGCGCGACGTCTTCGGTGAGCGGATCACTTCGCTCGTGGTCGATCGCGGCGAGGTGACGATCGAGGTTCCTGCCTCCGATTACCTGTGCGTCGCGCGCCAGTTGCGCGATCACGCCGAGCTGCATTTCGAGCAGCTGATCGACGTCTCCGGTCTCGATTACTCCGCCTACGGCAATGCGCCCTGGGAGGGCAAGCGCTTCGCTTCGGCGGCGCACCTGACCTCGGTCAAGCACAACTGGCGTCTGCGCCTGAAGGTGTTCGCCGAGGACGACGAGTTCCCGGTGGTGGATTCGCTCGTCGATGTTTGGCCGAGCGCCAACTGGTACGAGCGCGAGTCCTTCGATCTGTACGGGATCATGTATTCGGGCCATCCGGACCTGCGCCGCATCCTGACCGACTACGGTTTCGTCGGTCACCCCTTCCGCAAGGATTTCCCGGTGTCGGGCTACGTCGAGATGCGTTACGACCCGGAGCAGGGCAGGGTGGTCTATCAGCCGGTCACCATCGAGCCGCGCGAGAACACGCCGCGCATCGTGCGCGAAGAGAACTACGGGGACGTCGGCCATGGCTGAAATCCGCAACTACACGATCAACTTCGGTCCGCAGCACCCGTCGGCGCACGGCGTGCTCCGCCTGGTGCTCGAGCTCGACGGCGAAGTCGTCGAGCGCGCCGACCCGCACATCGGCCTGCTGCACCGCGGCACCGAGAAGCTCGCCGAGACCCGCACCTGGGTGCAGTCCGTGCCCTACATGGACCGTCTCGACTACGTGTCGATGATGTGCAACGAGCACGCCTACTGCATGGCGATCGAGAAGCTGCTCGGCGTGCAGGTTCCGGAGCGCGCGCAGTACATCCGGGTGATGTTCGACGAGATCACCCGCATCCTGAACCACCTGCTCAACATCGGCACCCATGCGCTCGACATCGGCGCGATGACGATGGTGCTGTACACCTTCCGCGAACGCGAAGACCTGATGGACGTCTATGAGGCGGTGTCGGGTGCGCGCATGCACGCGGCGTACTATCGCCCGGGCGGCGTCTATCGCGATCTGCCGGACCGCATGCCGAAGTACGAGGTCAACAAGTTCAAGAACGAGAAGACGGTCCGCGAGCTCAACGCCGCCCGCGAAGGCTCGATGCTGGACTTCCTCGAGGACTTCACCAACCGCTTCCCGACCTACTGCGACGAATACGAGACCCTGCTGACCGACAACCGGATCTGGAAGCAGCGTACCGTCGGCATCGGCGTGGTGTCGCCGGAGCAGGCGCTGGCCTGGGGCTTCACCGGTCCGATGCTGCGCGGCTCGGGCATCGCCTGGGACCTGCGCAAGAAACAGCCCTACGAAGTCTACGACCGCATGGATTTCGACATCCCCGTCGGCAAGAACGGCGACTGCTACGACCGTTACCTGTGCCGCATGGAAGAGATGCGCCAGTCCAACCGCATCGTCAAGCAGTGCATCGACTGGCTGCGCAAGAACCCCGGTCCGGTCATCACCGACAACCACAAGGTCGCGCCGCCTTCGCGCGAGGCGATGAAGACCAACATGGAAGAGCTGATCCACCACTTCAAGCTCTTCACCGAAGGCATGCACGTCCCCAAGGGCGAGGTCTATTCCGCGGTCGAGCACCCCAAGGGCGAGTTCGGCGTGTATGCGGTGTCGGACGGCGCGAACAAGCCTTACCGCCTGAAGCTGCGCGCGCCGGGCTTCGCGCACCTCGCCGCGATGGACGACATCGCCCGCGGCCACATGATCGCCGACGTGGTCGCGATCATCGGCACGATGGACGTGGTGTTCGGCGAGATCGACCGCTGATGCGGAGCCGGTTCGCCGGCAGCAGTAAAGCGGCGCCTCGCGGTGCCACTGAACCAAACAAGAATCGGCAGGCTATCCGGAAGATCAAGACGACATGCTGAGCCAGGAATCGCTGCAACAGATCGATCGAGAGATCGCCAAGTATCCGCCCGATCAGAAGCAGTCCGCGGTCATGGCCGCGCTGCGGATCGCGCAGGTCGAGAAGGGCTGGCTGCCCAAGGAACTCATCGAGTTCGTCGCCCGCTATCTCGGCATGCCGGCGATCGCGGCCTACGAGGTCGCGAGCTTCTACAACATGTACGACCTCGAGCCGGTCGGCCGTCACAAGATCACGGTGTGCACGAACCTGCCCTGTGCTCTGTCCGGCGGCGTGCATGCGGGCGATTACCTCAAGCACAAGCTCGGTATCGACTTCAACGAGACCACGCCCGACGGCAAGTTTACGCTGAAGGAAGGCGAGTGCATGGGCGCCTGTGGCGACGCCCCGGTGCTGCTGGTGAACAACCATCACATGTGCAGCTGGATGACGACCGAAAAGATCGACCAGATGCTGGCCGAGCTGGACAAGAAATGAGCACGCAAGGAATGATCCTCGCCGGTTGTGACGGCGACCGCACCTGGCGGCTCCAGGACTACGTCGCCCGCGGTGGTTATTCGGCGCTGAAGAAGATCATCGCCGACAAGACCCCGCAGGACGCGATCATCGCCGAGCTCAAGACCTCGGTGCTGCGCGGCCGTGGCGGTGCGGGCTTCCCCACCGGCCTGAAGTGGAGCTTCATGCCGCGCTCCTTCCCGGGCGACAAGTACCTCGCGTGCAACTCCGACGAGGGCGAGCCGGGCACCTTCAAGGACCGCGACATCCTGCGCTACAACCCGCACAGCGTCATCGAGGGCATGGTGATCGCCGCCTACGCGATGGGTGCTGCGCGCGGCTACAACTACATCCACGGCGAGATCTTCGAAGTGTATTCGCGCTTCGAGGAGGCGCTCGCCGAGGCGCGTGCCGCCGGCTTCATCGGCCAGAACATCCTCGGCAGCGACTTCTCCTTCGAGCTCTTCGCCCACCACGGCTACGGCGCGTACATCTGTGGCGAGGAAACCGCGCTGCTCGAATCGATCGAGGGCAAGAAGGGGCAGCCGCGCTTCAAGCCGCCGTTCCCGGCGAGCTATGGCCTCTACGGCAAGCCGACCACGATCAACAACACCGAGACCTTCGCCTCGGTGCCCTTCATCATGAACATGGGCGGCGAGGCCTTCCTGAACCTCGGCAAGCCCAACAACGGCGGCATGAAGCTGTTCTCGGTGTCGGGCCATGTCAATCGCCCCGGCAACTACGAGATTCCGCTGGGCACGCCGTTCGCCGAGCTGCTCGAGATGGCGGGGGGCATGCGCGGCGGCCGCAAGATCAAGGCGGTCATCCCCGGCGGTTCGTCCGCCCCGGTCGTGCCGGGCAGCGTGATGATGGACTGCACCATGGACTACGACTCGATCTCCAAGGCGGGGTCGATGCTCGGTTCGGGCGCGGTCATCGTCATGGACGAGACCACCTGCATGGTCAAGGCGCTGGAGCGCCTGTCCTATTTCTACTTCGAGGAATCCTGCGGTCAATGCACCCCGTGCCGTGAGGGGACTGGCTGGCTTTACCGCGTGGTGCATCGCATCGAGCACGGCCTCGGCCGTCCGGACGACCTCGACCTGCTGAACTCGGTCACGACGAACATCATGGGTCGCACGATCTGCGCCCTCGGCGACGCCGCCTCGATGCCGGTGCAGAGCTTCGTCAAGCACTTCGGCAGCGAGTTCGAATACCACATCGAAAACAAGAAGTGCCTCGTGCCGCCTGAAGTCCAGCGCGCAGGCAGTCAAATCTACGTGAGCCCGTCATGCTAGAGATCGAAATCGACGGCAAGCAGGTCCAGGTCAACGACGGCAGCACCGTGATCGAGGCTGCAGCGGTTGCCGGGTCCTACATTCCGCACTTCTGCTACCACAAGAAGCTGTCCATCGCGGCCAACTGCCGCATGTGCCTGGTGCAGGTCGAGAAGGCGCCCAAGCCGCTGCCCGCCTGTGCCACGCCGGTCACCAACGGCATGAAGGTGTGGACCCACTCCGATCTGGCCGTCAAGGCGCAGAAGGGGGTGATGGAGTTCCTGCTCATCAACCACCCGCTCGACTGCCCGATCTGCGACCAGGGCGGCGAGTGCCAGCTGCAGGACCTCGCCGTCGGCTACGGTTCGACCGCCTCGCGCTACCAGGAAGAAAAGCGCGTCGTGTTCAACAAGAACCTCGGCGCGCTGGTCTCCACCGACATGACGCGCTGCATCAACTGCACGCGCTGCGTCCGCTTCACCGCCGAGATCGCCGGCGAGATGGAACTCGGTCAGGCCTTCCGCGGCGAGCACGCGGAGATCATGCCCTTCATCGAGAAGACCATCGACTCCGAGCTGTCGGGCAACATCATCGACCTGTGCCCGGTCGGCGCGCTGACCTCGAAGCCCTTCCGTTTCGCGGCCCGCACCTGGGAGCTGTCGCGGCGCAAGTCGGTGAGCCCGCACGATTCGCTCGGCGCCAACCTGATCGTGCAGACCAAGCACGACGTCGTGAAGCGCGTGCTGCCGCTCGAGAACGAGGACGTCAACGAATGCTGGCTGTCCGACAAGGATCGCTTCTCCTATGAGGCGCTCGCCAGCGAGCAGCGCCTGACAGCGCCGATGATCCGCCAAGGCGGGGAGTGGAAGCAGGTCGACTGGCAGGCCGCGCTCGAGTTCGTCGCCACCGGGCTGCGCGGTATCGCCCGTGATCACGGTCCCGCGTCGATCGGCGCGCTCGCCTCGCCGCATTCGACGGTCGAGGAGCTCTACCTGCTGCAGAAGCTCGTGCGCGGGCTGGGCAGCGAGAACGTCGATTTCCGCCTGCGCCAGGCCGACTTCCGCGCCGACGGCAAGCGTGCCGGCGCTCCGTGGCTGGGCATGCCGATCGCCGGCGTCAAGGACCTCACCCGCCTGCTCGTGGTCGGCAGCTTCCTGCGCAAGGACGCGCCGCTGCTGGCGCAGCGCGTGCGCCAGGCGGCCAAGAAGGGCCTGCACGTCAGCGCGATCGGTCCCAATGCCGAGGAATGGCTGATCCCGGTGCGCAACCGCGCGCTGGTGGCGCCGTCGGCGATGGTGGCCACCCTCGGTCAGGTCGTGGTGGCGCTCGCCAAGGAGAAGGGCGCCGAGGTCAGCGTCGCGCTGCTCGGCAAGCTGCCCGAGACCGTGGGCGCCGAGGCGCTGGCGATCGCGCAGAGCCTCGCCAGCGGCCGCCAGGTCGCGGTGTGGCTGGGCAATCTGGCCGCGCAGCATGCGCGTGCCTCCGAACTGCAGATGCTCGCGCAGGAGATCGCGCGTCTGACCGGTGGCAGCTTCGGCTTCATCGGCGAGGCCGCCAACAGCGTCGGTGGCTATCTCGCCGAGGCGGTACCGGGCGAGGGCGGCCTCAACGCCGCGGCGATGATCGAGCAGCCGCGCAAGGCCTATGTACTCATGAACCTCGAGCCCGATCTCGACCTCGCCAATCCGGCGGCGGCGATGGCGGCGCTCGATCCCGCGCAGCTCGTGGTGGCGCTGTCGAGCTTCGATTCGCCGGCGCTGCGCCAGGTCGCGGACGTGCTGCTGCCGATCGCGCCCTTCACCGAGACCTCGGGCACCTTCGTAAACTGCGAAGGCCGTGCGCAGAGCTTCACCGCGGTGGCCAAGCCCCTCGGCGAAGTGCGTCCGGGCTGGAAGGTGCTGCGCGTGCTCGGCAACCTGCTCGCGCTCGAAGGCTTCGGCCAGGCGGATTCCGACGCGGTGCGCGCGGAAGCGCTGGCGGGCGACGTGGCCGCCGCACTCGACAACGGTATCGAAGGCGTGGTCGTTTCCCCGGCCACCGGTGCTGGCGGCGCGCTCGAGCGCGTGGCCGACGTGCCGATCCACTTCGCCGATCCGCTGGTGCGGCGTGCGCCCTCGCTGCAGAAGACGCGCGACGCCGCGGCACCGACCGCCCGCATCGCACCGGCGACGCTGACCGCGCTCGGCCTGGCTGCGGGTGACAAGGTGCGCGTGGCCCAGGGCGGGGCGAGCGTCGAACTCGTGGTTCAGGCAGACGAAGGGCTGGCCGCCGGCTGCGTGCGTGTCGCCGCGGCACATCCCTCGACCGCTGCGCTTGGCGCAATGAGCGGTGATCTCAGCGTGGAGCGTGCGTAATGGAAGCGATGCTGCAACCCGTTGCCGACTTGTTCGGGGCCGCGTGGCCGGCGGTGTGGACGCTGGTGAAGATCGTCGCGATCATCGCCCCGCTGATGATCTGCGTGGCCTACCTGACGCTCGCCGAGCGCAAGGTGATCGGCTTCATGCAGGTCCGCATCGGCCCCAACCGCGTCGGTCCCTGGGGCCTGCTGCAGCCGATCGCCGACGGCGTGAAGCTGCTGTTCAAGGAGATCATCGTCCCGAGCGGCGCCAACAAGGGCCTGTTCATCCTCGGCCCGATCCTGGCGATCGCGCCCTCGCTGGCGGCGTGGGCGGTGGTGCCCTTCGACGACGGCCTGGTGCTGGCCGACGTCAACGCCGGCCTGCTGTTCCTGCTCGCCATCACCTCGATGGAAGTCTATGGCGTCATCGTCGCCGGCTGGGCGTCGAACTCCAAGTATCCGTTCCTGGGTTCGATGCGCGCCGCGGCGCAGATGGTGTCCTACGAGGTGTCGATGGGCTTCGCGCTGATCTGCGTGCTGCTGATCTCGTCCAGCCTCAACCTCACGGACATCGTGATGTCGCAGAACGACGGCCGCTTCGCCGACATGGGCCTAGGCGTGCTGTCGTGGAACTGGATTCCGCTGTTCCCGATGTTCGTGGTCTATGTGATCTCGGGCATCGCCGAAACCAACCGTGCGCCCTTCGACGTGGTCGAGGGTGAAGCCGAGGTGGTCGCGGGCCACATGGTCGAGTACTCGGGCATGACCTTCGCGCTGTTCTTCCTCGCCGAGTACGCGAACATGATCCTGGTCTCGATCCTGACCTCGATCCTGTTCCTCGGTGGCTGGTTGTCGCCGGTGGGCTTCCTGCCCGACGGCTTCCACTGGCTGGCGCTGAAGACGGCGTTCATCCTGTTGCTGTTCCTGTGGGCGCGAGCCACCTTCCCGCGCTTCCGCTACGACCACATCATGCGCCTGGGCTGGAAGGTGTTCATCCCGGTGACGCTCGTGTGGCTGTTCGTGGTGACCGTGTGGATGATGTCGCCGCTGTCGATCTGGAGTTGAGAAGACCATGGGTGCCAAGGATTACATCGGCAGTCTGTTCCTGAAGGAACTCGTCAAGGGCATGGCCCTGACCGGGCGGCATTTCTTTCAGCGCAAGATCACCGTCCAGTTCCCGGAAGAGAAGACGCCGCAGAGCAACCGCTTCCGCGGGCTGCACGCCCTGCGCCGCTATCCGAACGGCGAGGAGCGTTGCATCGCCTGCAAGCTGTGCGAGGCGATCTGCCCCGCGATGGCGATCACGATCGAGTCGGACCAGCGTGACGACGGCTCGCGCCGCACCACGCGCTACGACATCGACCTGACCAAGTGCATCTTCTGCGGCTTCTGCGAGGAAGCCTGTCCGGTGGACGCGATCGTCGAGACCCGTGTGCTGGAGTATCACGGCGAGCAGCGCGGCGACCTGTACTACACCAAGCAGATGCTGCTGGCGGTGGGTGATCGCTACGAGTCGCAGATCGCGGCAGACCGCGAACTGGACGCCAAGTACCGCTAAGGGGAGGGCGCTTCGGCGCCACGAGTCAAGAACATGGAATTCAAGACCTTCGTCTTCTACTTTCTCGCCGTGATCATGGTGCTCGCGGCGCTGAGGGTGATCACTGCCCGGAACCCGGTGCATGCCGCGTTGTTCCTGGTGCTCACCTTCTTCAACGCGGGCGGGATCTGGCTGTTGCTGCAGGCCGAGTTCCTCGCCGTCACCCTGGTGATGGTGTACGTCGGCGCGGTGATGGTGCTGTTCCTCTTCGTCGTGATGATGCTCGACATCAACCTCGACCGCCTGCGCGAGGGCTTCTGGAGCTACCTGCCGGTCGGCGCGCTGGTCGGCATCCTGATGCTGGTCGAGATGGTCATGGTGCTGGGCGGTTCTTACTTCGGCCTCGAGGCCATGCCCGCCCCGCCGGCTGCGGCCGACACCTACAGCAACACGCGCGAGCTGGGCCGCGTGCTCTACACCGACTACGTCTATCCGTTCGAACTCGCTTCGCTGGTGCTGCTGGTGGCGATGGTCTCCGCGGTGGCGCTGACGCTGCGCAAGCGCAAGGGCCTGAAGTCCATCCCGCCGTCCGAGCAGGTCGCGGTGAAGCGCGAGGGCCGCGTCGAGCTGGTGAAGATGCAGGCCGAGAAAGAAGACTGACGGCTGGCGCGAACACGAAAAGAACACCGCGTCGGCAGACGAGCCGGCGCGATCAGGGGGTCATAGATGCTTTCGCTTTCCCATTACCTCATCCTGGGCGCGATCCTGTTCGCGATCAGCGTGGTCGGGATCTTCCTCAACCGGAAGAACCTGATCGTGCTGCTGATGGCCATCGAGCTGATGCTGCTGTCGGTCAACATGAACTTCGTGGCCTTCTCGCACTATCTGGGCGACATCGCCGGCCAGGTCTTCGTTTTCTTCATCCTCACCGTGGCCGCCGCCGAATCGGCGATCGGCCTCGCGATTCTGATCGTGATGTTCCGCACCATGCGCACGATCCATGTGGATGACCTGGACAGCCTCAAGGGTTAAGGAAGCGTCACGATGATGGACATGCAGACTCTTTATCTCCTCGTGCCGCTGGCGCCGCTGGCCGGCGCCATCCTCGCGGGCCTCTTCGGCAAGCAGATCGGGCGCGCGGGCGCGCACGTCGTCACCATCCTCGGCGTGGCGGTTGCGTTCGCGCTGTCGGTGGTGATCTATCAGGACGTCGCCGCGGGCAACACCTTCAACGGTACGGTCTATACTTGGATGCAGGCGGGCGGCATCAACTTCGAGGTCGGCTTCCAGATCGACTCGCTGACCGTGATGATGATGCTGGTGGTGACCTTCGTGTCGCTGATGGTACACATCTACACCATCGGCTACATGTCCGAGGACCCCGGCTACCAGCGCTTCTTCAGCTACATCTCGCTGTTCACCTTCTCGATGCTGATGCTGGTGATGTCGAACAACTTCCTCCAGCTGTTCTTCGGCTGGGAGGCGGTTGGCCTGGTGTCCTACCTGCTGATCGGCTTCTGGTACGAGCGCCCGACCGCGATCTACGCCAACATGAAGGCCTTCCTGGTCAACCGCGTGGGCGACTTCGGCTTCCTACTCGGCATCGGCCTGATCGTCGCGTACACCGGCAGCCTCAACTACCAGGAAGTGTTCGCCAAGGCGCAGGAGCTGTCGGTGACGGAGATGGCGGTGACCGGCTGGCCGCTGCTGACCGCGATCTGCATCTGCCTGTTCATCGGCGCGATGGGCAAGTCGGCCCAGGTGCCGCTGCACGTGTGGCTGCCCGATTCGATGGAAGGCCCGACCCCGATTTCCGCGCTGATCCACGCCGCGACCATGGTGACCGCCGGCATCTTCATGGTGGCGCGCATGTCGCCGCTGTTCGAGCTGTCGGACACCGCACTGTCCTTCGTGCTGGTGATCGGCGCCACCACCGCGCTGTTCATGGGTTTCCTCGGCATCGTGCAGAACGACATCAAGCGCGTGGTCGCCTACTCGACGCTGTCGCAGCTCGGCTACATGACCGTGGCGCTGGGCGTGTCGGCCTACTCGGCGGCGGTGTTCCACCTGATGACGCACGCCTTCTTCAAGGCCCTGCTGTTCCTCGGTGCCGGCTCTGTGATCATCGGCATGCACCACGACCAGGACATGCGCAACATGGGCGGCCTGCGCAAGTACATGCCGATCACCTGGATCACTTCGCTGCTCGGTTCCCTGGCGCTGATCGGCTTCCCGTTCTTCTCCGGCTTCTACTCGAAGGACTCGATCATCGAGGCGGTGCATGCCTCGACCATCCCGGGTGCCGGCTATGCGCTGTTCTGCGTGCTGCTGGGCGTGTTCGTGACCGCGTTCTACTCCTTCCGCATGTACTTCCTGGTCTTCCACGGCGAGGAGCGCTTCGGCAAGGCGCACGAGCATCACGAACACCACGGCGATCATGACGACGAGGAGCCTTCGGCGGATCATCACCACGGCCTGGCGCCGGGGCAGAAGCCGCACGAGTCGCCCTGGGTCGTGACCCTGCCTCTGGTGCTGCTGGCCGTGCCCTCGGTGTTGATCGGCTTCTTCACCATCGACGCGATGCTGTTCGGGGAGTGGTTCAAGGGCGTGATCTTCGTCGGCGACAACCACGCCGGCCTCAAGGAGCTTGCGGCCAACTACCACGGTCCGGTGGCGATGGCGATCCACGGCCTGCAGACCGCGCCGTTCTGGCTGGCGATGGGTGGTGTCGCGCTGTCCTGGTTCTTCTACATGAAGCGTCCGGACATCCCGGCGGCGATCCAGCGCACCTTCAAGCCGATCCACAGCCTGCTCGAGAACAAGTACTTCTTCGATCGCTTCAACGAGATCTTCTTCGCCGGCGGCGCGCGCGCGCTCGGCACGGGGCTGTGGAAGGCGGGCGACCAGGGCCTGATCGACGGCGTCGCGGTCAATGGCACGGCCAGGCTGGTGGGTTGGGTTGCGCAGATGTCGCGCCTGTTCCAGACCGGACACCTGTACCAGTACGCCTTCATGATGATCATCGGCGTGTTCATCCTGCTCACCTACTGGTTCAACCGGGGTTGAGTCGGGCACGCGGCAACGGAAACACATAACAAGATCGAACGCGCCGCGTGCGGCGCACTGAACGGAAAGCAACGATGACGGACATTCCTCTCCTCAGTCTGGCGATCTGGGTACCGATTCTCGGTGGCCTGCTGGTGCTTGCGACCGGCTCGGATCGCAACGCCCCGCTGGCGCGCATGATCGCCTTCGTGGTCGCCGTGGCTGCCTTCGTCGTGACGATTCCGCTCTACACCGGCTTCGACACCACGACCAGCGCGATGCAGTTCGTCGAGCTGACCTCCTGGGTGCCGCGCTTCAACATCAACTACCACCTCGGGGTCGATGGGCTGTCGGTGCTGTTCGTGCTCCTCAACGCCTTCATCACCATCCTCGTGGTGATGGCGGGCTGGCAGGTCATCCAGGACAAGGTCGCGCAGTACATGGCCGCCTTCCTGATCATGTCGGGCCTGATGAACGGCATCTTTTCCGCACTCGACGGCGTGCTGTTCTACGTCTTCTTCGAGGCTTCGCTGATCCCGCTGTACCTGATCATCGGCATCTGGGGCGGCGCCAACCGCGTGTATGCGGCGATCAAGTTCTTCCTCTACACCCTGCTCGGCTCGCTGCTGATGCTGATCGCGCTGCTGTACCTGTTCATGCAGTCGGGCGGCAGCTTCAGCATCCTCGACTGGCATCAGCTGCCGCTGCCGATCGAGCCGCAGATCCTGATCTTCCTCGCCTTCCTGATCGCCTTCGGCGTCAAGGTGCCGATGTGGCCGGTGCACACCTGGCTGCCCGACGCCCACGTCGAGGCGCCCACCGGCGGTTCGGTTGTACTGGCCGCGATCGCCCTGAAGCTCGGCGCCTACGGTTTCCTGCGCTTCTCGCTGCCGATCGTGCCGGACGCCGCGCAGCAGCTCGCGCCGCTGGTGATCACGCTGTCGCTGATCGCGGTGGTGTACATCGGCTTCGTCGCCCTGGTGCAGGCCGACATGAAGAAGCTTGTCGCCTATTCGTCGATCTCGCACATGGGCTTCGTGACCCTGGGCTTCTTCATGTTCAACCCGCTCGGCGTGGAAGGCGCGCTGGTGCAGATGATCTCGCACGGCTTCGTGTCGGGTGCGATGTTCCTGTGCATCGGCGTGCTCTACGATCGCATGCATTCGCGCCAGATCGCCGACTACGGCGGGGTGGTGAACACCATGCCGAAGTTCGCCGCGTTCTTCATGCTGTTCGCGATGGCCAACTCCGGCCTGCCGGCCACCTCCGGCTTCGTCGGCGAGTTCATGGTCGTGCTCGGCGCGGTGCAGTACAACTTCTGGATCGGTTTCGTGGCTGCAACCACCCTGATCCTGGGCGCGGCCTACTCGCTGTGGATGTACAAGCGCGTCGTGTTCGGCAAGATCGCGAACAAGCACGTCGCCGAGCTCGAGGACATCAACGGTCGCGAGTTCGCCTTCCTCGCGATCCTCGCCGCCTGCGTGCTGGCGATGGGCCTGTATCCCTTCCCCTTCACCGAAGTGATGCACGCCTCGGTCAACGAACTCCTGCGGCATGTTGCCGTGAGCAAGCTCTGAGCGCGATTCAGCGCAAGCGCCCGAGAGACTCTTAACGGACTGGTCAGAAGATGAATTTCGTCGTCCCCGACTTCTACCCCGCAGCGGCCGAGATCTTCGTGGCCGTCATGGCCCTGGTGATCATGCTGGCGAGCACCTTCGCGCGCAGCATCGCCCGCAACCTGTCCTACTTCCTGACGCAGGCGACCCTGGTCGCTGCGGCCTTCATCACCATCTACACGATGGAAGGCGAGGTGGTGCACACCTTCAACAATCTGTTCATCAGCGACCTGATGGGCGATTTCCTGAAGCTGATGATCTACTTCTCCACCGCCATCGCGTTGCTCTACGGCCGCGGCTACATGGCCGATCGCAAGATCGACAAGCCCGAGTACTACCTGCTCGCGCTACTGATGACGCTGGGCATGATGGTGATGGTGACCGCCAACCACATGCTGCCGATGTATATCGGCCTCGAGATGATGTCGCTGGCGCTGTACACGATGGTGGCCTTCGATCGCGATTCCGCGCGCTCGACCGAGGCGGCGATGAAGTACTTCGTCCTCGGCGCGCTGGCCTCGGGCCTGCTGCTTTACGGCATGTCGATGGTCTATGGGGCGACCGGCACGCTCGAGTTCTCGGCCATCGCCCAGGCGATCTACAACCAGTCGGCGAACCAGACCGTGCTGATGTTCGGCCTCGTCTTCCTGGTCGCCGGCATCTGCTTCAAGCTCGGCGTGGTGCCCTTCCACATGTGGGTGCCCGACGTCTATCAGGGCGCCCCGACCGCGGTGACCCTGGTCATCGCCACCGCGCCCAAGCTGGCCGCGTTCGCGATGGCGGTCCGCCTGCTGATCTGGGCGCTGTTCGACATCGCCGAGGAATGGCAGCTGATGCTGATGCTGGTGGCGGCAGCCTCGATCGTGCTGGGCAACCTGGCCGCGATCGCGCAGCAGAACATCAAGCGCATGCTGGCCTACTCCGGTATCTCGCACATGGGCTTCGTGCTGCTCGGCCTGCTCGCCGGCGTGGTCGAGGGCGATCGCCACTTCGCGCTCAACGCCTACAGCTCGGCGATGTTCTACGCCGTGTCCTACGTGATCATGAGCCTGGCGTCATTCGGCATGGTCATCCTGCTGTCGCGTGCCGGTTTCGAAGCGGAGAACCTCGACGACTTCAAGGGCCTCAACAAGCGCAGCTCCTGGTACGCGCTGATGATGCTGTTCGTGATGTTCTCGATGGCTGGCGTGCCCTTCTTCATCGGCTTCTTCGCCAAGCTGTCGGTGCTGCAGGCGGTGGTTGCCGCAGGCTACTTCTGGCTCGCCGTGCTGGCGGTGGTGATGTCGGTGATCGGCGCGTTCTACTACCTGCGCGTGGTCAAGCTGATGTACTTCGACGAGCCGGTCGATGCCTCGCCGATCAGTGCGCCGGCCGAGGTGCGCGTGATGCTGTCGGCGAACGGCATCGCC
Source organism: Thauera sp. GDN1 (assembly GCF_029223545.1). Lineage (NCBI taxonomy): Bacteria > Pseudomonadati > Pseudomonadota > Betaproteobacteria > Rhodocyclales > Zoogloeaceae > Thauera > Thauera sp. GDN1. Next base: position 1,580,617 of record NZ_CP097870.1, read on the forward strand.
ATCGCCGCGCTGGGTCTCGCGCCGCAGATGCTGATGTCGGTGTGCGCCTACGCGCTGCTCGGATCGCTCTGAGCGCGTCGGACGGCAACAGGCAGTTCCCGCAAACTGGCCATCGTGTTCACGATGGCCAGTTTGCCGTTAACCGGTCGGTGACTTCCGACACCCGCGAACCTTGCCGGCGCGGGTCGGATCAGGCGAGGCCCGCACGGGATCGTGGGGCAGAGGATGAAGGAATGAGCAGCAAGCACGACGACCCCTTGCACGAACAGGCGCTCGAGTCGGAACAGGTCTTCGACGGTGCGCTCCTGAAGGTGTGGCGCGACCGCGTGCGCCTGCCGGACGGCGGCGAGAGCGTGCGGGAGTACATCCGCCATCCCGGCGCCGTGGTCGTGGTGGCCCAGCTCGACGATGGCTCGCTGTTGTTCGAGCGCCAGTTCCGCTATCCGCTCGGGCGCGCCTTCCTCGAACTGCCCGCCGGCAAGATCGATGCGGGCGAGGACATCCTCGCGTGCGCGGTGCGCGAGCTGCGCGAGGAGACCGGCTACGAGGCCGGGGACTGGCGGCACGTGGGGGTGATGCATCCCTGCATCGGCTACTCGGACGAGCGCATCGAGATCTTCGTGGCGCGCGAACTGAGGCATGTCGGCCACGCCTGGGACGACGGGGAGTTCCTCGAAGTCCTGCACCTTTCGGTCGATGCGGTCGAGGCCGGCATTCGCAGCGGCGAGATCACCGACGCCAAGACCGTCACCGCCTTCTACAGGGCCTTGCCCTTCATCCGCTGAAGGGTCGGCTTGCGGGCCGGGCAGGGGCGGACGCATCGGCCATCGCAGCGCGTTGCGGCGAACCCATGTCCGCTCCCTGCCGCGGGATGCGGCCTTCCGCGGCGGCGTCGACGCGGTATAGTTTCGCCCCATGAACGCACACCCACACTCTCCCGTTTCGATCGCCGTCGCACAGCTCAACCTGACGGTGGGGGACCTGGCCGGCAACGCCGACCGGATCATCGCCGCCATCGGGGAGGCGCGTGCCGCCGGCGCCGACCTGCTGCTGACGCCCGAGCTCGCGCTGTCGGGTTATCCCCCGGAGGACCTGCTGCTGCGGCCGGACTTCTATCGCGCCTGCAGCCGCGAGACCGCACGCATCGCCGCCGCCGCGCAGGGCATCGTCGTGGTGCTCGGTCATCCGGCCGAGGACGGCTACGAGCGCTACAACGCCGCCTCGGTGCTGCGCGAAGGCAAGGTGATCGCCCGCTATCACAAGAGCCTGCTGCCGAACTACGAGGTGTTCGACGAGGAGCGCTACTTCGAGGCCGGGAATGCCGCCTGCGTGTTCGAATGCAGGGGCGTGCGCTTCGGCGTCAACATCTGTGCGGACGTATGGGAGCCCGCGCCGGCCGCGGCCGCGCTCGCCGCCGGCGCGCAGGTGCTGCTGGCGCTCAACGCCTCGCCCTACCACATGAACAAGCAGGTGCAACGCCTGCAGGTGCTGCGCGACCGGGTGCGCGAGACCGGGCTGCCGGTGTTGTATTGCAACATGGTCGGCGGCCAGGACGAGCTGGTGTTCGACGGCGCGTCCTTCGCCCTCGATCGCGATGGTGCGCTGTGCTACCAGGCCGAAAGCTTCGTCGAGCGCGTCGAGGTGCTGCGCTACGAGGCTGGCGCCTGGCTGGGCGGCGGCATGGCGCAGGCGCGCACGCTGGAGGCCGAGGCCTACGAGGCGCTCCGCGTCGGGGTGCGCGACTACCTCGGCAAGAACCATTTTCCCGGCGCGATCATCGGCCTGTCGGGCGGCATCGACTCGGCGCTGACGCTGGCGATCGCGGTGGACGCTCTCGGCGCGGACCGGGTGCGTGCGGTGATGATGCCTTCGCCGTACACCGCGCAGATGAGCCTGGACGATTCGCGTGAGATGGTGCGCCGCCTCGGCGTGCGCTACGACGAGATCCCGATCGAGCCGGCGATGAAGGTCTTCGCCGACCTGCTCGCCCCCCAGTTCGCCGGGCTGCCCGCCGACACCACCGAGGAGAACCTGCAGGCACGCATCCGCGGCATGATCCTGATGGCGCTGTCGAACAAGAGCGGCGCGATCGTGCTGACCACCGGCAACAAGAGCGAGATGGCGACCGGCTACGCCACCCTGTACGGCGACATGGCGGGCGGTTTCGCGGTGCTCAAGGACCTCTACAAGACCCTTGTGTTCCGCCTGTCGAACTGGCGCAACACGGTGAGCCCGGTGATTCCGCAGAACATCATCGATCGTCCGCCCTCGGCCGAGCTCAAGCCCGATCAGAAGGACCAGGACAGCCTGCCGCCCTACGACATGCTCGACGCCATCATCGAGGCCTACATGGAGCGCGACCAGTCGCCGCGCGAGATCATCGCCGCCGGCTTCCCGGAGGCCGAGGTCCGGCGCACCGTGACGCTGCTCAAGCGCAACGAGTACAAGCGCCGCCAGGCCCCGGTGGGCATCCGGGTCACGCAGCGCGGCTTCGGCAGGGACTGGCGTTATCCGATAACATCCCGTTACCAGGACGAGTTCTGAACCAAAGGAGAGACGTGGATGAAGAAGATCGAGGCGATCATCAAGCCGTTCAAGCTGGACGAGGTGCGCGAGGGGTTGTCCGAGGTCGGCATCACCGGCCTCACCGTGACCGAGGTGAAGGGCTTCGGACGCCAGAAGGGGCACACCGAGCTGTACCGCGGCGCCGAGTACGTCGTCGACTTCCTGCCCAAGATCAAGGTCGAGGTGGTGCTCGCGGACGACATGGTGGACCAGGCGGTGGAGGCGATCGTCAAGGCTGCGCACACCGGCAAGATCGGTGACGGCAAGATCTTCGTCAGCCCGGTGGAGCAGGTGATCCGCATCCGTACCGGCGAGACCAACGAAGCGGCCATCTGAGCCTTTTCGCGTCCCGGCGCCGCGCTGCCGGCGCCCGGGAATCACGCTCAGCGTTGTGCGGCGTTCTGCGCGCGCAACAGCACCAGCAGTGCGCCGCCGCCGCCGTCGTGCGGACCGGCCTGGCAGAAGCACAGGATTTCCTCGCGCTGGGCGAGCCAGCCGCGCGATAGCTGCTTCAGGATCGAGACCTTGCCCGGCGAGCCGTGGCCCTTGCCGTGGATCACGCGGATGCAGCGCTTGCCCTGGGCGAGCGCGTCGTGCAGGAACTGCGCCAGGGCCGCGCGCGCTTCGTCGCGGGTGAGGCCGTGAAGGTCGATCTGGCCCTGGAGCACCCAGCGCCCGCGACGCAGGTCGGTCAGCACCCGGCGCGGCAGGCCGGGGCGGAGGAAGGCGGCTTCCTCGCCCATGTCGAGGCGGTCCTCGAAGGTCAGCGGCGCCGCCAGGGACTCGTCCAGGGCCGCACGCTCGTCGGCCTCGCGCTTGATCGGCGCCGGCAGCGGCGGCGGGCGCTCCAGTTCCACCCGGTTGCGGTCGCCGACCGGTCGCGCATCGCCGATCACGCTGCGGAACAGCGCCGACGGATCGGCGAGATCCGCGTCCGGCGGCAGCACGATCGCGTCCGGACGCTGGACGGCCGCCGGGCGTGCGGTGCCGGGCTGACGGATTGCGTGGCGCAAAGCGGTGTCCAGTTCGACGCGCCCGCTGTCGCACAGCGGCATCACGCCCTCGTAGGCGAGGCGCAGCGGGTCGGATTCGCTTCGCGCCGGTCGCGCCGGCTCGGCCGCTTCATCGTCGACGTGCGCGGCGCGCGGCTTGGGGGCGGGGCGTGGGCGTTCGATCTCGACGCGGTCGCCGCCGCGCACCGGGAGCACCGAGCCTGCGGCCTTGCGGAACAGCTCGAGGTCGGCGGCGTCGAGTGCCGCTTCGCTCGGGGCCTTGGCGGCGTTCGGCGCCTCTTCCTCGAGTTTGTGGCGGATGCGCTTGGCCGGGGCGGGCGCGGCGGGCGCCTGCTCGTTTGCGCCGTGCAGGCGGGCGCGCAGGCCGGCGAACGGATTGTTCACCGGCGCCTTGTCGGCCGCCTGGCTGGTGCCTCGTGCGGTCTCGCCGGCTTGTGCCCTGGCCGTGCGGCGCCCCATCGCGATGCTCAGTTGCCCAGCGCGTCGAGATAGCGCTCGGCGTCGAGCGCGGCCATGCAGCCGGTACCGGCCGAGGTCACGGCCTGGCGGTAGATGTGGTCCTGCACGTCGCCGGCGGCGAACACGCCCGGCACGCTGGTCTGGGTCGCGTTGCCGTTGCGTCCGCCCTGGGTCACGATGTAGCCGCCTTCCATCTCGAGCTGGCCTTCGAAGATGTCGGTGTTGGGCTTGTGGCCGATGGCGATGAACACGCCCTGCAGCGCGACTTCGCGGGCGGCGCCGGTATTGACGTCCTTGATGCGCATGCCGGTCACGCCGCTGTTGTCGCCGAGCACCTCGTCGAGCGTGGCGTTGAGCGCCAGCTCGATCTTGCCCGCGGCGACCTTCTCCATCAGCTTGTCGATCATGATCTTCTCGGCGCGGAACTTCTCGCGGCGGTGCACCAGGGTGACCTTCTTCGCGATGTTGGCGAGGTAGAGGGCTTCCTCGACCGCGGTGTTGCCGCCGCCGATCACGGCGACCTCCTGGTTGCGGTAAAAGAAGCCGTCGCAGGTCGCGCACGCCGACACGCCGCGGCCGGCGAATTTCTCCTCGGAGGGCAGGCCGAGGTACTTGGCGGTGGCGCCGGTGGAGATGATCAGCGCATCGCAGGTGTATTCGCCGTTGTCGCCGACCAGGCGGAAGGGCTTCTCGGCCAGCTTCACGGTGTGGATGTGGTCGAAGATCATCTCGGTGTTGAAGCGCTCGGCATGCTTCTGGAAGCGCGCCATCAGGTCCGGGCCCATCACACCGTCGGCGTCGGCCGGCCAGTTGTCCACCTCGGTCGTCGTCATCAGCTGGCCACCCTGGGCGAGGCCGGTGATCAGCACCGGATTCAGGTTGGCGCGGGCGGCATAGACGGCGGCGGTGTAGCCGGCGGGGCCGGAACCGAGGATCAGCAGGCGGGCGTGTTTCGTGGTCATGAGGAGCATTCCAGCGCGTAACGGGACAAGGCGCGAATTATAGCGGAGGGGCGTCGCGCACGCGGCGATGGCGCCGATTGGCGCCGACAATCGGCGGCTCCCCCGGCGGGGGGCGGGCGCAGATTCCACGCTGTCATCATGGTCGGCGTCACATTCGATTACACTTGCAGTGCTGCTTATCGACGCATCAATCTGTTTCCTCGTGTTTGCCGGAGTGTGCATGTCTCAGACCACCGCCGTTTCCGTCGTCGCCCTGAAGACGTTTCCGCTGTTCCACGGCCTGTCGGACGAGGCCCTGGGCAACATCGCCCGGGTGTCGATGATGCGCAGGTTCCCCCGCGGTCAATCCGTGGTGTGTGCCGGCGATCGACCCGACTATGTCTATCTCGTGCTGACCGGCAGCCTGAAGGTCGTGGTCAGCGACGAGGATGGGCGCGAGGTGATCCTGTCCATCCTCGGCCAGGGTGAGCTGTTCGGAGAGATGGGGATGTTCGAGGAGCGGCCGCGCTCGGCGTCGGTGATCGCGGTGGTGCCGGCCGATCTGGTGCTGATCTCGAAGCAGGATTTCCGCCGCATCATGCACGACAGCTTCGACGTGTCGTGGCGCATCATGTGCAACCTCGCCGAGCGCCTGCGCAACGCGGACCGCAAGATCGAGAGCCTCGCGCTGATGGACGTCTACGGCCGGGTTGCCCGCCTGCTGATCGAGATGTCCGAGGATGTCGGCGGCGAGGCGGTGGTGGTGCGCAAGATCTCCAAGCAGGACATCGCCAAGATGATCGGCGCCTCGCGCGAGATGGTCAGCCGGGTCATGAAGGACCTCGGCCAGCAGGGGCTGATCGAGGAGCGTGCCGACGGTATCCTGCTGCGCGAGCGCCTCGGCGACGTCTGAGCCCCGTACGGGCGTTGCCCGCGGGCCACCGGCTGCAGCGCATGACGGCTTTGTGAGCAGGCGCAACATCGGCCGCGGTCGATGCGGCCGATCCCGTATAATCCAGCGGTTGTTTCACTCTGGCCGCCTGGTCGCAACGCAATGCTGTCTCGCTCGTCCTCCCGTTCCCAGCCGCTGCCGGAAAAGATCTCGCTCCTGCTGCAGGAAGCACGCTGGCTGATCCTGGGCGTGATGTCGCTGTACGTCGGCCTCGTGCTGGTCGGCTACAACGAGGCCGATCCCGGCTGGTCGCATGCGGCCGACGTGGCCCGCGTCGCCAACCCCGGCGGGCGCTTCGGCGCCTGGCTGGCGGACCTGCTGCTCTACCTCTTCGGCCTGTCCTCGTGGTGGTGGGTGGTCTTCCTCGGCTACAGCCTGCTGTGGGGCTTCCGTCGCCTCAAGAACCGGCTCGAGCTCGACCACCGCTCCTTCATCTTCGTGATGATCGGCTTCTTCGTCGTGCTGCTGACCAGCAGCGCGCTCGAATTCCTGCGTTTCCATTCCCATGGTGCGGCGGTGCCGCTCGAGCCGGGCGGCCTGCTCGGCATGGAGCTCGGCCAGCTGACCCAGCGTTATTTCGGCTTCACCGGCGGCACGCTGATGCTGCTGGCGCTGATGGCATCGGGCCTGTCGCTGTTCACCGGCCTGTCCTGGCTGGCCGTGGTCGAGCGCATCGGCCTGTGCCTGGAGCAGGGCGTCACCGGCATCCAGCAGGCCTGGATGCGCTGGCAGGATCGCCGGGCCGGTCGCGAGATCGCCGTCAAGCGCGAGGCGGTGGTGCAGACCCGCCGGCGCAAGGTCGAGAAGGAGGCGCCGGCGCCGCTGCGCATCGAGCCGGCGGTAGTGGCGGTCCCGAAGTCCGAGCGCGTCGAGAAGGAGCGTCAGCAGACCCTGTTCGCCGATGCGCCTGAAGGGGCGATCCCGCCGGTGTCCCTGCTCGATCCGGCCAGCGGTGGCGTCGAGCCGCCGTCGCCCGAGTCGCTGGAGTTCACCTCGCGCGTGATCGAGACCAAGCTCGCCGACTTCGGCGTCGAGGTGAAGGTGCTCGCCGCCTACCCCGGCCCGGTCATCACCCGCTACGAGATCGAGCCCGCCACCGGGGTCAAGGGCAGCCAGGTGGTCAATCTGGCCAAGGACCTCGCGCGTGCGCTGTCGCTGGTGTCGATCCGCGTCGTCGAGACCGTGCCCGGCAAGTCGTGCATGGCGCTCGAGCTGCCCAATCCGAAGCGGCAGATGGTGCGCCTGTCGGAGATCGTCGGCTCCAAGGTGTACCAGGACGCGCATTCGCCGCTCACCGTGGTGCTCGGCAAGGACATCGGCGGTCAGCCGGTGGTCGCCGATCTCGCCAAGATGCCGCACCTGCTGGTGGCCGGCACCACCGGCTCGGGCAAGTCGGTGGGCATCAACGCGATGATCCTGTCGCTGATCTACAAGAGCGAGCCCGAGCGCGTGCGGCTGATCATGGTCGACCCGAAGATGCTCGAACTGTCGATCTACGAGGGCATCCCGCACCTGCTGGCGCCGGTCGTGACCGACATGAAGCATGCGGCCAACGCGCTCAACTGGTGCGTGACCGAGATGGACAAGCGCTACAAGCTGATGGCCGCGGTCGGCGTGCGCAACCTCGCCGGCTTCAACAAGGCGGTGCAGGAGGCGCGCAAGGCCGAGACCCCGCTCACCAATCCGTTCTCGATCAGCCCCGAGAACCCCGAGCCGCTCGAGCCCTTGCCGTATATCGTGGTTGTGGTGGACGAGCTTGCCGACATGATGATGGTGGTCGGCAAGAAGGTCGAGGAGCTGATCGCCCGCCTGGCGCAGAAGGCGCGCGCCGCCGGCATCCACCTCATCCTCGCCACCCAGCGCCCGTCGGTGGACGTGATCACCGGCCTGATCAAGGCCAACGTGCCGACGCGGATCGCCTTCCAGGTCTCCAGCAAGATCGACTCGCGCACCATCCTCGACCAGATGGGCGCCGAGACCCTGCTCGGCATGGGCGACATGCTCTATCTCGCCCCCGGCACCGGCCTGCCGGTCCGGGTTCACGGCGCCTTCGTCGCCGACGACGAGGTGCACAAGGTCGTCGACCACCTGAAGCGGCTCGGCCCGCCGGACTACATCGAGGGCATCCTGTCCACCCCCGAGGACGACCTGGACGCCGCGCTCGGTGGCGGCGGGGAGGGCGGCGACGGCGAGTCGGACGCGCTCTACGACCAGGCGGTGGAGATCGTCATCAAGACGCGGCGGCCGTCGATCTCGCTGGTGCAGCGTCATCTGCGCATCGGCTACAACCGCGCGGCGCGCCTGATCGAGCAGATGGAGCGCGCCGGCCTGGTGTCGCCGATGGGCAGCAACGGCAACCGTGAAGTCATCGTTCCGGCCAAGGAGGGTGAATGAGCCTGGTCAGTAAAGCAGTGCCCGTGCTGATGCGCGGGCTGGCGGGGGCCGCGCTGGCCGCGGCGGCGCTGACGGCGGTCGCCGCCGACGGCGTGGCCCAGTTGCGTGCCTTCGTCGATGGCGCGCGCAGCGCCGAGGGCGAATTCGAACAGGTGGTGACCGCGCAGTCGGGGCGCCGCCCCCAGGAGGCGTCCGGCAGCTTCGCTTACGCGCGCCCGGGCCGCTTTCACTGGATTTACGACCGTCCCTACCGGCAGGAGCTGGTCGGTGACGGCAAGGTGCTGTGGTCCTGGGATCCGGACCTGAACCAGGTCACGGTGCGCGAGATCGGCGACGCGCTCGGCGCCACGCCGGCAGCGATCCTGTTCGGCAGCGGTGCGCTCGACGACAGCTTCGAGCTCGCCGACGGTGGCGAGCACGACGGCCTGGCCTGGGCGGAGGCGCGCCCGAAGCAGACCGAGAGCGGCTTCGAGTCGCTGCGCATCGGCCTGGCCGATGGCCAGCTCCGGCGCATGGAGATGCGCGACCATTTCGGCCAGACGACGGTCATCCGCTTCACCCGCCTGCGTGCCAATCCGGCGCTCGCCGCCGACCGCTTCAGCTTCAAGCCGCCGGCCGGTGCCGACATCATCGGTGACGTGCCCGGCATCACGCGCTGAGCCCAGGTTCGCATGAGCGATCTTTTCGAGGCTCTCGATCCGCCGCAGGTACCGCTCGCCGAGCGCATGCGGCCGAAGACACTGGACGAGGTCGCCGGCCAGGCCCATCTGCTCGGTCCGGGCAAGCCGTTGCGCCTGGCCTTCGAGTCGCGCCGGCCGCACTCGATGATCCTTTGGGGGCCGCCGGGCGTCGGCAAGACCACGCTTGCACGGCTGATGGCGCGCGGCTTCGATGCCGACTTCAGCGCGCTGTCGGCGGTGTTCTCCGGGGTCAAGGAGATCCGCGAGGCGATCCAGCAGGCGCAGGTGGCCAAGGCGCGCGGGCGGCACACGATCCTGTTCGTCGACGAGGTGCACCGCTTCAACAAGGCGCAGCAGGATGCCTTCCTGCCCTATGTCGAGCAGGGTCTGGTGACCTTCATCGGCGCGACCACAGAGAACCCGTCCTTCGAGGTCAATTCCGCGCTCTTGTCGCGTGCCGCGGTGTATGTGCTGGAGTCGCTCGATGCGGCGGCGATGGCGCAGCTGTTCGAGCGTGCGCATGCGATCTCCTGTCCAGAGCTCGGTTTCGAAGCGGATGCGCGCGAACGCCTGATCGGCTTCGCCGACGGCGACGCGCGCCGCCTGATGAACCTGATCGAACAGATCCAGGTGGCTGCCGAGACCGCCAAGGTGAATCCGGTCACTGCCGGCTTCGTCGATCAGGCGCTGTCGCGCAACCTGCGCCGTTTCGACAAGGGCGGCGAAGCCTTCTACGACCAGATTTCGGCCCTGCACAAGTCGGTGCGGGGATCGGATCCGGACGCATCGCTGTACTGGCTGTGCCGCATGCTCGATGGTGGCGCCGACCCGCTGTATCTCGGTCGCCGGCTGATACGCATGGCGGTGGAGGACATCGGTCTCGCCGATCCGCGCGCACTGGACATGGCGCTCAACGCGTGCGCGACCTACGAGCGGCTGGGTTCGCCCGAGGGCGAACTCGCGCTTGCGCAGGTCACGATCTTCCTGGCCTGCGCCGCGAAGTCGAACGCGGCCTACAAGGCCTACAACGCCGCGCGCGCCTTCGTCGCCAGCGACGGCTCGCGGCCGGTGCCGCTGCATCTGCGCAACGCACCCACCAAGCTCATGAAGGCGCTCGATTACGGCAAGGCCTACCGCTACGCGCACGACGAGCCCGAGGCCTATGCCGCCGGCGAGAACTACCTCCCTGATGGCATCCAGCCGCCCGGCTGGTACCAGCCGACGCCGCGCGGCATGGAGGGCAGGATCGCCGAAAAGCTCACCCACCTGCGCGTGCTCGATCGCAATGCCCAGCAGCGCAACGGCGAGGCCTTCCAACAAAACGCGAGGCAGAACCCGTCAGGCGATCCGGCCTCGCGTCAAGACCCGACGAAGAAAAGGACGCCGGGCGAGGAGAGTCTCAATGCGGGAGGGGATGATCCTTCATGAACCTCGCGCACAGCGACGCTGCCCGCTCCGCCTTCCGGGTATCGCCGCGCGCGTTCGCGCGTTCGATCAGGTCGAGCATGAAGTTGGTCAGGACCATGACGCCCTCCGGTGTCTGCACGAGGCCGCAACACACCTGCGCTGCGGCCGCGTCGGGGATGTCCTCATGCTCGGCGATCAGCGAAACCTCCTCCTCGGTGAGGTCGCAGTAGTCCAGGCAGTCACGAATGGATAGCATGCCGTACTCCTCCAAGGTTGTGCCGTCTTCGCGGCTTCATGACTCATCTAAGGATAATCGACGAGCGACCTTTTGCAAGGTCAATTTACGTAACGTCAACCGTACAAGTTATTGATTGGAAAAGTTAATTTTTGCAGTGCGCCATGCGTGAGCGGCGTATCGAAAGTCCTCTGCAAACCCGTGCTTGCGTCCCCTCGTTGGCACGAGGCCTTAACTTCCAGTCGCAAGTTACTGATTCGAAACGCTCCAGGAAAACTCACCGATGCTCGACATCCAGCTCCTTCGCACCCAGATCGATACCGTCGCCGCTCGTCTCGCAAGCCGCGGCCTGCAGCTCGACACGGCCGCCTTCCAGGCCCTGGAAGACGAGCGCAAGCAGCTTCAGACCCGCACCCAGGAACTGCAGGCGCGCCGCAACGCGCTCTCCAAGCAGATCGGCATGCTCAAGGGCAGGGGCGAGGATGCCTCGGGCGTGATGGCCGAGGTCGCCCAGCTCGGCGACGAGCTGAAGGCTTGCGAGCAGGCGCTGCCGGTGCTGCTCGAGCGCATCAATGCCTTCCTCGCCACCCTGCCCAACCTGCCGCAGGATGACGTGCCGGTGGGCGTGGACGAAACCGGCAACGTCGAGGTGCGGCGCTGGGGCACGCCGCGCAGCTACGACTTCGAGGTGCGCGATCATGTCGACCTCGGCGCGCCGCTGGGTCTCGACTTCGAGACCGGCGCCAAGCTTTCCGGTTCGCGCTTCGCCTTCCTGCGCGGTCCGGTGGCGCGCCTGCACCGCGCGCTGGCGCAGTTCATGCTCGACACCCACACCCGCGAGCACGGCTATACCGAGTGCTACACGCCCTACATCGTCAATGGCTCGGCGCTCTACGGCACCGGCCAGCTGCCCAAGTTCAAGGAGGACCTGTTCTGGGTGCTGCGCGGCGGCGACGAGGAGGGGCTGGAGCAGTACCTGATCCCCACCGCCGAGATCACGCTGACCAACAGCGTGCGCGAGGACGTGCTCGCGCTCGACGCGCTGCCGATCCGCTTGACCGCGCACAGTCCGTGCTTCCGCTCCGAGGCCGGCAGCGGCGGGCGCGACGTGCGCGGCATGATCCGCCAGCACCAGTTCGACAAGGTCGAGATGGTGCAGATCGTCGAGCCGTCGAAGAGCAATGAGGCGCTGGAGCAGATGGTCGGCCACGCCGAGGCCATCCTGCAGAAGCTGGAACTGCCCTACCGGGTGATCACGCTGTGCACCGGCGACATGGGTTTCTCGGCCGCCAGGACCTACGATCTGGAAGTCTGGCTGCCGGCGCAGAACACCTACCGCGAGATCTCGAGCTGCTCGAACTGCGAGGCCTTCCAGGCGCGCCGCATGCAGGCCCGCTTCAAGAACGCGCAGGGCAAGAACGAGCTGGTGCACACCCTCAACGGCTCCGGCCTCGCGGTGGGGCGCACCCTGGTCGCGGTGCTGGAGAACCACCAGCAGGCCGACGGCTCGATCGTGATCCCGAAGGCGCTGGTGCCCTACATGGGCGGGGTCGAGGTGCTCGAAGCGCCGCTGTGACCCGGCAGCTCGGGCGCGGCGTCGGGCCTCACTCGCCGGGCCCGGCGTCGCGCCGTCCGAGGCGCAGGCCGGGCACGGTCAGCGGCGCGGCGTGCGGCGGCTCCAGCCGCAGCAGGATGTCGTAGTAGCTGCGCACGTTCTCGGCCATCATCACCGCTTCGCCACCGCGCGCCGGACCGGATTTGAGCCGCGCGGCGTACTGCGGTCGCGACAGCAGGGGCAGCACGCCCTTCATGTCGTACCAGGCGTGCTCGTCCTTGCCCAGGCTGCGTGCGATCGCGCGCGCGCCGTTGAAGTGCCCCATGCCCAGGTTGTAGGCTGCAGCGGCCATCCACGAGCGGTCCGGCTCGGGCACTTCCGCCGGCAGATCGTCCTCCAGCATCGCCAGGTAACGCGCACCGCCGAGGATGCTCTCGCGGGCGTCGAGGCGGTTGGCGACGCCGAGCCGGTCGGCGGTCTCGGACGTCAGCATCATCATCCCGCGCACCCCGGTGAAGGAGGTGGCGTTAGGGTCCCATTGCGATTCCTGGTAGGCGACCGCGGCGAGATAGCGCCAGTCGATGCCGGTGCGCGCCTCCGCCTCCTCGAAGTGGGGCCGGTAGCGGGGCAGGCGCTCGCCCACCCGGTCGAGGAAGCCCTTGATGTCGGCGTCCCGGAGGCGGCGGATGTGGCCGAAATGACGATCGGCGACGCGCACCAGCATGCCGCTCTTCTTCGCCTCGTCGATGAAGGTGTCGACCTCGGTCGCGAGGGCGCTGTCGCGCAGCGAGGTCGCCCACGAGATCGTCGATGGTGTCGGCAATTCCCAGGCGATGTCGATGTCGGGATGGAGGCGCGCGGCGAATGCGTAATGCAGGCGGTCGGTGGCGACCAGATCGAGTTCGCCCGCGGCGAGCCTCGCAAGCAAGTCCTCCTCGCCGTCGCGCACCGGGAAATGGACGTTGAGGCCCGGCACCCGGCGGCGGATGTCGGTGGCGTGCTGGGCGGCCAGCGAGCCGCGTTGCGCACTCACCGTCCGTCCGGCGAGATCGCCCTCGTTGCGAATCGGCGTGCCATCGCCACGGGCTGCAATGACGTAATCCACTTCACGCAGCGCCGCCGACCAGCGCACCGGCAGGCGGTCGTTGCGGCCCAGCCCGGCGGCGGCGAGGTGGGCGCGCCCCTGGATCACCGCATCGAGGGCGCGGGTCGCGTCGGGATAGGTGTCGAAGCGGACCGGCACGCCGAGGCGTTCGCCGAGGGCGAGCAGGAGTTCGTATTCGAAGCCGCGGACCTCTCCGTCGCCATCCTTGCGATAGGAGATCGCGTCGTGGCGGGTCGCGACGCGCAACTCGCCGAGCTGGCGATGATCGGCGAGCGGCGGCGCCGTGGTAGGCGAACACGCCGCCAGGAGCAGGGCGATGAGGATGGACAGCAGCAGGCGAAGGGGGAAATCGCGGCTCATGACGGCGCGATTCGGCGCCGCGGAGCGCCCGCTGCCGGGCGATGCTGGCCTGCAGCCCAGGACGATGGCTCGCCTCATTCGTCGACCCAGTCGGCCTCCCAGCGTGCGAGCTCGGGGAAGTGGCGCGCTGCGTCGTTTCCCAGTGCGAGTTCGAGCTGCTCGATCAGGGCGTGCAGGTGCTTGTCGGGTGTCTGCGGCAGCATCGGCTCGAGCTCGATGACCAGGTCGCCGGCTGTCCGCCGTCCACGGCCGGGGAAGCCGGCGCCGGCCACGCGCAGCGTGCGCGCGTGCGCGACCCCGGGCTCGAGCGCGATCGTGCGCAGGCCGGCCGGATGCGGGATGCGCAAGGGGCCTCCAATGAGCATCCGGAGCGCACTCAGCGGGCGCTGCATGACGAGGTTCCGGCCCTCGCGGCGGAAGATCGGGTGGGGCGCCAGGCGGATGCGCAGGCGGAGGTCCCCGCGCGGATGCCGGCCATCGGGATGGGCTTCACCCTCGCCGGCCAGGCGCAATTCGTCATCGTCGATCAGCCCGGGTGGGACCACCACCTGCAGCCAGCGCTCGACGACTTCTTCCCCGCTGCCGGCGCAGTGGCTGCAGGCCTGGGTGTTGCGGTAGCCGCGGCCGTCGCACTCGGGACAGCGAACCAGACCCTTCGCGCCGCTGATTCGTCCGGAGCCGCGGCAGGGCTCGCACAGGCGGCTGACGCTGAGCTTCTCCAGGCCGCCGCCGCCGCAGTGGCCGCAGGGCTGGGGGGTGCGCACGCATACCGGCAGGGTGGCGCCGAGGAAGGCGTCCTCGAAGCTGATTTCCAGGGTTTGCCAGCGGTCCGGACCGCGGCTGCGGGTGTTTGCCGACGCTGCAGCGGAGTCGGCAGCTTCGGCCTCATCGGCGTCCCGCGCCTCCTCGTCATCGAGGAGGGCGGCGAGCAGGCGGTCGTGGGCCTGGCGCAACAGCTTGAAATGCTCCACCGCCTCAGGGGCGGGATTGCGATCGGGGTGCCACTGCATGGCCAGCTTGCGGAACGCGCGCTTGATCTGCTGCGTCGTGGCGCCGGGCTGCAGCCCTAGCAGTGCATGGGCGTCGGACATCGTCGGTTTCGGGAAGCGCTCGAGAACCTGAGCTTAACCGAGCGCGCGCGTCGGCTGCAGAGGTCGAAAACAAAAAAGCCTGGTCCGAAGACCAGGCTTTTCCGTGTTGTCTGGCGCGCCCGGAAGGATTCGAACCTCCTACCCCCTGGTTCGTAGCCAGGTACTCTATCCAGATGAGCTACGGGCGCGTTGCCGATTTCGTTTAGAGCCCGATATCGGAAGGCTTGTTTGGCGCGCCCGGAAGGATTCGAACCTCCTACCCCCTGGTTCGTAGCCAGGTACTCTATCCAGATGAGCTACGGGCGCTTCGTGCTGCACTGCGAAGGAGCGGGATTATAACGGCTGTTCCCGCAACTTCAAGTGTTATTTGGCGGAGAGGGTGGGATTCGAACCCACGGTAGGCTCGCACCTACGCCTGATTTCGAGTCAGGTACATTCGACCACTCTGCCACCTCTCCGCTCGAAGGTCGGCATTATAGTGAATCTGCCGGAAAAGTGAACGCTTTTTTTGAAGCTCATTTGCGAGTGCCGCGCGCCCAGCCCGCCAGCGCTGCGGCGGGCCAAGGCGCAAAAGCGATCATGCGCTCTTGGGCAGCATTTCCTCGTAGGCGCGTACCGCCTCCGCAGCGTACATCAGGGCCGGGCCGCCACCCATGTAGGTGCACACGCCCAGGGTTTCCATGATCTGCTCGCGGCTGGCGCCGAGGCGGATCAGGGCCTTGACGTGGAAGCCGACGCAGGCGTCGCAGCGCTGGGTCACGGCGATCGCCAGGGCGATGAGTTCCTTCTGCAGCTCGCTCAGCGCACCGTCCTGCAGCGCGCCCTTGGCCATCGCGCTGAAGCCCTGCATCGTGTCCGGGGTTTCCTTGCGCAGGGTGGCGAGCGCCTTGGACACGTCGGTGGTGATCTGGACGAAGGACTTCGAGGACATCGCGGCGACTCCGTATTTAAGGGAACGCTTATCTTAATCCCAAAGCCAGCGTATCTGCCATCCTCGTCCTCGATGGCTTCATCCGCAGAATGAATGTTCTGGCGCGCGAGGGCAGGAATCGCCCGCTTTGCACGAAGCGCCGCGATCCCGACCGCAGAGGGGCGTCAGGCCTTGCGCTTGTCGCGCTCGATCAGCGCGTAGGCGGAGTGGTTGTGGATCGACTCGAAGTTCTCCGATTCGACCACGTAGGCATCGATGCGCGGTTCGCGGTGCAGCTGGGCGGCGACGTCGCGCACCATGTCCTCGACGAACTTGGGGTTGTCGTAGGCACGCTCGGTGACCCACTTCTCGTCGGGGCGCTTGAGCAGGCCGAAGACCTCGCACGAGGCCTGGGCCTCGACGAGCTGAACCATCTCCTCGATCCACAGGTGGTCGTTGAGCACCGCGGTGACGGTGACGTGCGAGCGCTGGTTGTGCGCGCCGTACTCGGAGATCTTCTTCGAGCACGGACACAGGCTGGTCACCGGTACCACCACCTTCATCGTGAACTCGTAGGCGCCGCCCTCGCGGATGCTGCCGATGAAGCAGACCTCGTAGTCGAGCAGGCTCTGCACGCCGGACACCGGCGCCGTCTTGTTGATGAAGTAGGGGAAGCTCATCTCGACGTGGCCGGTCTCGGCTTCCAGGCGCTCGACCATCGAGCGCAGCATCGGCTCGAAGTTCTCGACCGAGATCTCGCGCTCGTTGCCGTTGAGGATCTCGACGAAGCGCGACATGTGGGTGCCCTTGAAGTTGTGGGGCAGCCCGACGTACATGTTGAAGCTGGCGACCGTGTGCTGGACGCCGCCCGCCTTGTCGGCAACCTTGATCGGATGGCGGATGGACTTGATGCCGACCTTGTCGATGGCGATCCGCCGGCTGTCGGCGCTGCTCTGGACGTCGGGGATGGCGAGATCGGTGGGGGCGTTCATGGACGGTTCTCTGGGCTGGGGCGGGGGAGAAGCAAAAGGTCGCAGGTGCAACTGGATTGCACCTGCGACCTGATCTTAGCTTTCCCGACAAAAATGCTCAACCTTTGCAGGTCGGGCTTAAAGTTCCAGTGCGCGCTGGATGCTGGCGAGGATGCCTGGCTTGTCGAGGCCTGCGGAGGCGAGCAGCTGCGCCTGGTCGCCGTGGTCGATGAAATGGTCGGGCAGGCCCAGGCGCAGCACCCGGGGGCGCTGCGCGAGGCCGTCCACCACGCGCGCGACTTCGGAGCCGGCGCCGCCGATCACCGCGTTCTCCTCGATGGTCACCAGCAGCTCGTGGGTGGCGGCGAGCTCCGCCACCAGGGCCTCGTCGAGCGGCTTGATGAAGCGCATGTTGGCGACGGTGGCGTCGAGCGCCTCGCCGATCTCGCCCGCGACCGGCACCAGGCTGCCGAAGGCGAGCAGGGCGACGCGCCTGCCGCGGCGCAGGACCTCGCCCTTGCCGATCGGCAGCGCCTGCATCTGCGCCTGCGGGGTGACGCCGGTGCCGCCGCCGCGCGGATAGCGCACCGCGCTCGGGCCGCGGTGCTGCACCGCGGTGAACAACATCTGCCGGCATTCGTTCTCGTCCGCCGGCGCCATCACCACCATGTTGGGGATGCAGGCGAGGTAGGACAGGTCGAAGGCGCCGTGGTGGGTGGCGCCGTCCGCGCCCACCAGGCCGCCGCGGTCGATCGCGAACACCACCTGCAGGTTCTGCAGCGCCACGTCGTGGATCAGCTGGTCGTAGGCGCGCTGCAGGAAGGTGGAGTAGATCGCCACCACCGGCACGAAGCCCTCGCACGCCATGCCGGCGGCGAAGGTCACCGCGTGCTGCTCGGCGATGCCGACGTCGAAGTAGCGATCCGGATATTCGTGGGCGAAGCGCACCAGGCCCGAGCCCTCGCGCATCGCCGGGGTAATGCCGACGATGCGCGCATCGGCCTTCGCCATGTCGCACAGCCAGTCGCCGAACACCTGGGTATAGGTCAGCTTGCCGCCGCCCTTGCCGGCCTGGATGCCAGCGGTGTGGTCGAACTTCGATACGCCGTGGTAGAGGATCGGGTCGGCCTCGGCGAGCTTGTAGCCCTGGCCCTTCTTGGTGATCACGTGCAGGAACTGCGGGCCCTCGAGTTTCTTCAGGTTCTGCAGTGTGGGGATCAGCGCGTCGAGGTCGTGGCCGTCGATCGGGCCGTAGTAGTGGAAGCCGAACTCCTCGAACAGCGTGCCCGGGCTGATCATGCCCTTGGCGTATTCCTCGACCTTGCGCGCGAGTTCGGCCACCGGCGGTGCCATGCCGAGCACCTTCTCGCCGACGCGGCGGGCGGTGTTGTAGGTCGATCCGGACAGCATGCGGGCGAGGATCTTGGTGAGCGCGCCCACCGGCGGCGAGATCGACATCTCGTTGTCGTTGAGGATCACCAGCAGGTTGATGTCCTCGATGTCGCCGGCGTTGTTGAGCGCCTCGAAGGCCATGCCGGCGCTCATCGCGCCGTCGCCGATCACCGCGATCGCGTGGCGGTCTTCCTTGCGCGCGCGGGCGGCGACCGCCATGCCGAGCGCGGCCGAGATCGAAGTGGATGAGTGCGCAGTGCCGAAGGTGTCGTACTCGCTCTCGCAGCGGCGCGGGAAGCCGGAGATGCCGCCGAAATGGCGCAGGCCCGACATCGCGCTGCGCCGGCCGGTGAGCACCTTGTGGCCGTAGGTCTGGTGGCCCACGTCCCAGACGATGCGGTCGTGGGGCGTGTTGAAGACGTAATGCAGCGCGATGCTGAGCTCGACCGTGCCCAGGTTCGACGACAGGTGGCCGCCGGTCTTCGAGACCGATTCGATCAGGAAGGCGCGCAGCTCGTTGGCGAGGGGGGCGAGGTCGCGGCGGTCGAGCGCCCGCAGCTCGGCGGGCGAGTCGATGCGTTCCAGATGGGGGTAGGGGGCCATGGAAGATCCGGCGTTATGTTCGTTGTTCTTCGCGGTCGGTCAGAAGGCGCGATGCACGACGTAGTCGGCGAGCTGTTCCAGACGCAGCGCGCGCGCGCCGAAGGGGCGCAGCGTGGCCTTCGCGTCCGCCAGCATGTCCTCCGCCAGCTGGCGGGCCTCGGCGAGGCCGAGGAGGCTGACGTAGGTCGGCTTGTCGTTCTCGGCGTCCTTGCCGGCGGTCTTGCCGAGGGTCGCGGTGTCGGCCGCGGCGTCGAGGATGTCGTCGACGACCTGGAACAGCAGTCCGACCACCTTGGCGTAGTGGTCGAGGCGGGCCAGCTCGTCCGCGCCGAGCGCCTGCCCCGCGCGTGCGCCTAGCAGCACTGCGGCGCGGATCAGCGCCCCGGTCTTGTGCACGTGCATGAACTCGAGCTCCGCGCGCCCAAGCTGCATCCCCACCGAGGCGAGGTCGATGGCCTGGCCGCCGGCCATGCCGCGCGAACCGGACGCCACCGCGAGGTGCGCGACCATCGCCAGCTGGGCGGCGGGATCGGCGCCGATCGGCGCCTCTGCCAGGACCTGGAAGGCGAGCGTCTGCAGGGCGTCGCCGGCGAGCAGCGCGGTGGCCTCGTCGTACTCGACATGCACGGTCGGCTTGCCGCGGCGCAGCACATCGTCGTCCATGCACGGCATGTCGTCGTGCACCAGCGAGTAGGCGTGGATCAGCTCGACCGCACAGGCGACGCGGTCGATGTCCGCAGCGGAAGCGCCGGCCAGCTCGCCGGCGGCGTGCGCGAGCAGCGGGCGCACGCGCTTGCCGCCACCGAGCACGGCATAGCGCATCGCCTCGTGCAGGCGCTGCGGCGCGATCGTGGGCTCGGGCAGCACGCCGGCGAGGGCGGTCTCGGTGCGCTGCTGGATCTGCGCCATCCAGTCGGTGAAGGAGAGGGGCGTTCGGGTGTCGTTCATGCGCCGGCCTTGTCTTGGTCGCGTCCGTCGTCGTCGACGGGAAGGTCCACCAGGGCTTCGCCCTCGAGCACCTTGATGCGCTGCTCCGCCGCGCTCAGCGTGGCCTGGCAATGGCGGAGGAGGTTGACGCCGCGCTGGTAGCGGGCGAGAGCGTCTTCGAGCGGAAGGTTGCCCGACTCCATCTCCTGGACGATGGCTTCGAGCTCGGAGATCGCCGCTTCGAATGTCTTGGGAGGGGTTGCCGACTTGGGCATGGATGAATATCTGCGCGGCAAAAGCGGGAAAATAACCGAATGCGGGTCTGGCGGTCAAACGGGGTCTGACATACACTAACTCGTTTATTTTTCCGGATTTCTTGTCCGCAAGAGGAGGTTCGGGGATGTCCGACATCGCTTCCAAGGCTCAACTGGCCCAGGCCGTTTCCCAACTGCCTGTTTCCTGGTACTTCGACGAGAAGGTTTTCGAGGTGGAGAAGAAGCTCCTCTTCGATGCCGGCCCGGGGTACGTCGGCCATGAGCTGATGGTGCCCGAGGTCGGCAACTACCGTTCGCTCGAGTGGCTCGATCATTCCAAGCTGCTGTTCCGCACCGAGGCGGGCGTGCACCAGATGTCCAACGTCTGCCGCCATCGCCAGGCGATCATGCTGCAGGGCAGCGGCACCACCGAGCACGTGGTGTGCCCGGTGCACCGGTGGACCTACGACCAGCAGGGTGCGCTGATCGGCGCGCCGCATTTCGCCGAGAAGCCCTGCCTGGGACTCAAGCGCGATGCGCTCGAGAACTGGAACGGCCTGCTGTTCAAGGGGCCGCGCTCGGCCACCGCCGACCTCGCCGGCATGAAGGTCGCGGGCGAGCTCGACTTCAGCGGTTACAAGCTCGACCGCGTCGAGATCCACCAGTGCAACTACAACTGGAAGACCTTCATCGAGGTCTATCTCGAGGACTACCACGTCGTTCCCTTCCACCCCGGCCTGGGCAACTTCGTGACCTGCGACGACCTGTCCTGGCAGTTCGGCGACTGGTACTCGGTGCAGCAGGTGGGCATCACCTCGCTCGCCAAGCCGGGCTCGGCGACCTACGCCAAGTGGCATCGGGCGGTACTCGACTACTACGGCGAGAAGAAGCCGGAGCACGGCGCGATCTGGCTCACCTACTACCCGAACATCATGGTCGAGTGGTACCCGCACGTGCTGGTGGTGAGCACGCTGATCCCGACCGATGTGAACAAGACCACCAACGTGGTCGAGTTCTACTATCCCGAGGACATCGTCGAGTTCGAGCGCGAGTTCGTCGAGGCCGAGCAGGCCGCGTACATGGAGACGGCGATCGAGGACGACGACATCGCCGAGCGCATGGACCGCGGCCGGCTGGCGCTGATGAAGGAAGGGCGCAACGAGGTCGGCCCCTACCAGTCGCCGTTCGAGGACGGGATGCAGCACTTCCACGAGTTCTACCGGCGCATCATGGAGCCGCACATCGGCGGCTGAATGCGGGGCGGCTCTGCGCGCGCTGCGGGGCATTTGGCTTCGGGCTCGGGCAGAAGGACATCGCGGCATCGGCCGCTCCCACAGGGTGCTTCCAGCCGTGTGGGAGCGGTGGATGCCGCGATTGTTTTCGTCCAGCGCGTCCGCGCACCTCAGCGCACGTCCTGCAGCTCCTTCGGCAGCGGGAAGGTCACCTTCTCCGGCACGCCGTCGAGGTTGCGCACCGGGCCGCCGCTGAGTTCCTTCAAGCGCGCGATCACCTCGTCCACCAGCACTTCCGGCGCCGAGGCACCCGCGGTGACGCCGATGCGGCGCCTTCCTTCCACCCAGGCCGGATCGATGCCGGCGGCGTTGTCGACCAGGTAGGCCGGCACGCCGCGCAGTTCGGCGACTTCGCGCAGGCGGTTGGAGTTGGAGCTGTTCTTCGAGCCCACCACGAACACCACGTCGGCGTGCGGGGTCATGAACTTGACCGCGTCCTGGCGATTCTGCGTGGCGTAGCAGATGTCGTCCTTCTTCGGGCCGACGATGTCGGGGAAGCGCGTGCGCAAGGCATCGACGATGGTGGCGGCGTCATCCACCGACAGTGTGGTCTGGGTCACGTAGGCGAGCTTGTCAGGGTCGGCGACCTGCAGTGCGGCGACGTCCTCGGGGGTCTCGACCAGATGGATGCCGGTGTTGACCTGGCCCATCGTCCCCTCGACCTCGGGGTGGCCCTTGTGACCGATCATGATGATCTCGCGGCCCTGGTCGCGCATGCGGCCGACCTCGATATGCACCTTGGTGACCAGCGGGCAGGTGGCGTCGAACACGCGCAGGCCGCGGCGCTCGGCTTCCTCGCGCACCGCCAGCGAGACGCCGTGAGCCGAGAAGATCACCGTGTTGCCGGCGGGCACCTCGTCGAGCTCGTCCACGAAGATCGCGCCCTTGTTGCGCAGGTCGTCCACCACGAACTTGTTGTGCACGACCTCGTGGCGCACGTAGATCGGCGCGCCGAAGCGCTGCAGCGCGCGCTCGACGATCTCGATCGCGCGCTCGACGCCGGCGCAGAAGCCGCGCGGATTGGCGAGGAGGATTTCCTTGTCGTTCATTGCTTGTCTCTGTGGGGTGTTGCCGGTGGTGCTCAGGAGATTCCGATCACCTGCACCTCGAAGCGGATCGCCTTGCCCGCGAGCGGGTGGTTGAAGTCGATCAGCGCCGACTGCGCGTCGATCTCGCGCACCAGGCCGGAGTAGCGCGAGCCGTCGGGGGCGGTGAATTCCATGATGCTCATGGCTTCGATCTCCTCGTCCGGCATGTGTTCGCGCTTGACGCGCTCGACCAGCTCCTCGCGGTAGGGGCCGAAGGCCTCGTCGGCCGCGAGTTCGAAGACGTGGTGGGTGCCGGGCATCAGGCCGATCAGCAGCTTCTCCATCGCCGGCAGCATTTCGCCGGCGCCCAGCTGTAGCGTGGCGGGGGTGGCGTTGAAGGTGCTGATCAGCGGCTGGCCGCTCGGCAGCGAGATGCGGTAATGCAGGGTGACGAGGCTGTTGGCCTGGATCGCTTCGCTCAAGATGGTGCTCCCGGTCGGGGCTGGTCCTTGCTGGCGGCGCCGAAGATCTGGCCCCACAGCATCAGCACGACGCCCACGGTGATGGCCGAGTCGGCCAGGTTGAATGCCGGCCAGCTCCAGCCGGCGTAATGGAAGTGCAGGAAGTCGACCACCGCGCCGTGCACCAGGCGGTCATAGACGTTGCCGAGCGCGCCGCCGATGATCAGCGCGAAGGCCGCCGGGAGCAGCTTCTCGTGGCGGTGGTGGTGCATCAGCGTGAGCAGCCAGGCGCTGATGCCCAGCGCCAGCACGGTGAAGAACCAGCGCTGCCAGCCGCCGTGTTCGGCGAGGAAGCTGAACGCCGCGCCGGTGTTGAACACCAGCACGAGGTCGAAGAAGCCGGTGATCGTGATCACCTGGCCGGGCTGCAGGTTCGCCATCACCAGCTGCTTGGTGAGCTGGTCGAGCACGCCGACCACCACGGCGAGGATCAGCCAGGGCAGCATCAGCGACAGCGCGCTGCGCGCCTGGGGCGTCGGGCGGGACATCGTCATCGTGCGGGCCGCGTCAGGCATGGGCGCGAGTTTCGCCTTCGCCGAACAGGTTGCTCACGCAGCGGCCGCACAGGGTCGGGTGCTCGGCGTGGCTGCCCACCGATTCGACGTAGTGCCAGCAGCGCTCGCACTTCTGCGCCGCGCTCGGGGTGGCGACGATGCGCTCGTCCTCGACGCCGGCGACTTCGCTCAGCGTGGCCGCGGAGGTCATGGTGACGAAGCGCAGGTCCTCGCCCAGGCTGGCCATCGCGGCGAACTTGTCGGCGGTGAGCGCGAGTTCGAGTTCGGCCTGCAGCGAGGCGCCGACCTTGCCTTCGGTACGCAGCGCCTCGATGACCTTGAGGCCCTCGGCGCGCACCGCGCGGATGCTCTCCCAGCGCGCGATCAGGCCGGCTTCGCCCTCCTGCGCGGGCAGGGCGTGGAAGGTGTGCAGCATCACGCTGTCGGCTTCCTCGCCGGCTTTTGCCGGATTGAGAATGGCCCAGGCTTCCTCGGCGGTGAAGGACAGGATCGGCGCCATCAGCTTCAACAGCGTCTGCGTGATGTGCCACAGCGCGGTCTGCGCGGCGCGGCGCGGCAGGCTGCCGGCGGCGGTGGTGTACAGGCGGTCCTTGAGGATGTCGAGGTAGAAGGCGCCGAGGTCTTCGGCACAGAACACCTGCAGCGCCTGCACCACGCGGTGGAATTCCATCTTCGCGTAGTCGGCTTCGGCCTGCTGCGCGAGCTGGCGGGTGAAGGCGAGCGCGTAGCGGTCCAGATCCATCCACTGCTCGAGCGGCACCGCGTCCTTGGCGATGTCGAAGTCGGCGGTGTTGGCGAGCAGGAAGCGCAGGGTATTGCGCACGCGGCGATAGACCTCGACCACGCGGTCGAGGATCTCCTTGGAGATCGACAGCTCGCCCGAGTAGTCGGTGGATGCCACCCACAGACGCAGGATCTCGGCGCCGAGCTTGCCCGTGACCTCCTGCGGCACGACCACGTTGCCGAGCGACTTGCTCATCTTGCGCCCGGCGCCATCCACTGCGAAGCCGTGGGTGAGCAGGCTGCGGTAGGGCGCGTGGCCGTCGATCGCGCAGCCGGTCAGGAGCGACGAGTGGAACCAGCCGCGGTGCTGGTCCGAGCCTTCCAGGTACATGTCGGCGCGCGGGCCTTCCGGGTGGCCGTCGTTGTGCGAGCCGCGCAGCACGTGCTTGTGCGTGGTGCCGGAGTCGAACCAGACGTCGAGCGTGTCGCTGATCTTGTCGTACTGCGCGGCCTCGGCGCCGAGCAGCTCGGTGGCATCGAGCTTGAACCAGGCCTCGATGCCTTCCTTCTCCACGCGCAGCGCGACCGCTTCCATCAGCTCGACCGTGCGCGGATGCAGCTCGCCGGTCTCCTTGTGCAGGAAGAAGGGGATCGGCACGCCCCAGTTGCGCTGGCGCGAGATGCACCAGTCGGGGCGGTTGGCGATCATCGCGTGCAGGCGCGCCTGGCCCCAGGCCGGGTAGAACTTGGTCGCCTCGACCGCGCGCAGCGCACGCTCGCGCAGCGTCGAGCCGTCGGCTGCGACCTTGTCCATGCCGACGAACCACTGCGCGGTGGCGCGATAGACCAGCGGGGTCTTGTGGCGCCAGCAGTGCATGTAGCTGTGGGTGATCTTGCCGTGCGACAGCAGGGTGCCGACCTCGGCGAGCTTGTCGACGATGGCGGGGTTGGCCTTCCAGATGTTCATGCCGCCGAAGAAAGGCAGATCGGGCACGTATTCCCCACCGCCCATCACCAGCGACAGGATCTCCTCGTTGCTGCGGCCGTAGGCGCGCCACGAGTTGAAGTCATCCACGCCATGCGCCGGGGACGAGTGCACGATGCCGGTGCCGGCGTCGATGCCGACGTATTCGGCCAGATACACCGGCGACACGCGGTCGTAGAAGGGGTGGCGGAACTCGATGCGATCCAGCGCCGCGCCCTTGGCGGTGGCGACGATCGTGCCCTCGAGCTGGTAGCGCTGCAGCGCTGATTGGACGAGGTCCTTGGCCAGGACCAGGAGGCGATCGCCAACATCGACCAGCGCGTAATCGAACTCGGGATGGGCGTTGAGCGCCTGGTTGGCGGGGATGGTCCACGGCGTGGTGGTCCAGATCACCGCGGCGGCGGGCTTGTCGAGCTTGGCCAGGCCGAAGGCGGCGGCAAGCTTCCCCGCGTGTTCGGCAGAAACCGGGAAGGCGACGTCGATGGTCGGCGAGGCCTTGTCGGCGTACTCGACCTCGGCCTCGGCCAGCGCCGAGCCGCAGTCGAAGCACCAGTTCACCGGCTTCAGGCCCTTGAACACGTAGCCGTTCTTCGTCATCTCGGCGAGCGCGCGGATCTCGTTGGCCTCGTTGGCGAAGTCCATCGTGCGGTAGGGGTTGTCCCAGTCGCCGAGCACGCCGAGGCGGATGAAGTCGGCCTTCTGGATCTCGATCTGCTCCGCGGCGTAGGCCCGGCACAGCTCGCGCACCTTGTCCGCGGGCAGGTTCTTGCCGTGGGTGACCTCGACCTTGTGCTCGATCGGCAGGCCGTGGCAGTCCCAGCCCGGCACGTAGGGCGCGTCGAAGCCGGCGAGCGTCTTCGAGCGCACGATGATGTCCTTGAGGATCTTGTTCAGCGCGTGGCCGATGTGCAGGCTGCCGTTGGCGTAGGGCGGGCCGTCGTGGAGCACGAACTTGGGCCGGCCGGCGCTGGCCTTGCGGATGCGCTGGTAGAGCTTTTTCTGCTGCCAGTCGGCGATCCAGTTCGGCTCGCGCTTGGGCAGGTCGCCGCGCATCGGGAAGGGGGTGTCGGGCAGGTTGAGCGTCTTGCGGTAGTCGGCCATGGCGAAGTCGGGTGTCGGTTGGGTCGGTACGATTCGGGTGGGCGGGCCTGCGCAGGATCAGGCGGATTCGGAAGCTGGGTGCGCGGTGAACCAGTCGCGCGCGACCTGCGCATCGAGCGCGATCTGCGCGCGCAGCGCGTCGAGCGACTCGAACTTGCGCTCCTCGCGCAGCTTGTGCAGGAAGTGCACGCGGATGTGCGCACCGTAGCAGCTTTGCGTCCAGTCGAAGAGATGGACTTCGAGGCGGGCGCGGCCGCGCGCGGTGGCGGTCGGGCGCACGCCGATGTTGGCGACGCCGGTGACGCGGCGCCCGGCGAGGCCTTCGACGCTGACCGCATAGACACCGGTCAGTGCCGGGCGGCGATGCTTCATCTGGATGTTGGCGGTCGGGAAACCGAGCTGGCGGCCGATCTTGTCGCCGTGGCACACGCGGCCGGCGATGCTGTAGGGGCGGCCGAGCAGGCGCGCGGCGTGGGCGAGGTCGGCCTCGGCCAGCGCCTCGCGCACCGCCGAGCTGGAGACGCGTTCGCCGTCGACGTCGAGGGTCGGCATCGACTCCACGCCGAAGCCGTGCTGCTCGCCGGCCGCGCGCAGCATCTGGAAATTGCCCTGGCGGCGGGCGCCGAAGCAGAAGTCGTCACCGACGAACAGGTGGCGCACCTGCAGTCCGCGCACCAGGGTGTCGGCGATGAAGCTTTCCGCCGTCTGCGCGGCCAGGCGGGCGTTGAAGCGGCAGATGTAGGTGCGGTCCACGCCCGCGGCGTCGAGCAGCAGCAGCTTCTCGCGCAGCGAGGCGAGGCGGGCGGGGGCGTCGGCGGGGCTGAAGTATTCGCGCGGATGCGGCTCGAAGGTGAGCACCACTGCCGGCAGGCCGAGAGCGCGGGCCTTTCCGGTCAGCAGCGAAAGCAGCGCCTGGTGGCCGAGATGCACGCCATCGAAGTTGCCGATGGTGAGCACCGCAGCCGTGTCGGCGTGCTCGGGAATCCCGCGGTGAACCTGCATAAGCGCCTGAAAAAGGCGCAATTATAGCGACAAAGCCCGCATCTGCGGGCTTTGCACGATGGCTTGGGCGCCGCGCGGGCTTCAGTCCAGGCGTGCCACCCGGGTCGGCGCCGACGGTGCGTGCTCCTGGAAGTAGCGCTTGATGCCGCGCATCAGCGCGGTGGCCATCTTGTCCTGGTAGGCCTCGTCGTTGAGGCGGCGTTCTTCTAGCGGATTGCTGATGAAGGCAGTCTCGACCAGCACCGAGGGGATGTCGGGCGCGCGCAGCACCGCGAAGCCGGCCTGTTCGACCTCGGGCTTGTGCAGGCGGTTGATGCTGCCGAGTTCGCCCAGCATCGCGCGGCCGAGCTTGAAGCTGTCGTTGATCGTGGCGGTCTGCGACAGGTCGAGCAGGGTGCGTGCGATGTGGCCGTCCTGACGCGCGAGGTTCACGCCGCCGACCAGGTCGGCGTCGTTTTCCTTCTGCGCCAGCCAGCGTGCGGCGGAGCTGGACGCGCCGCGCTCGGACAGCACATACACCGAGCTGCCGTTGGCCTCGGGGCGGACGAAGGCGTCAGCGTGGATCGACACGAACAGGTCGGCGCGTACCCGGCGTGCGCGGGTGACGCGCTGGTGCAGCGGCACGAAATAGTCGCCGTCGCGGGTCAGCACCGCGCGCATGCCGGGCTCGGCGTCGATCTTGCGCTTGAGGCGGCGGGCGATCGACAGCGTGACGTTCTTCTCGTAGCTGCCCCCGCGACCGATCGCGCCCGGGTCCTCGCCGCCGTGGCCGGCATCGAGCACCACGGTGTACAGGCGATTGACGGCCTGCTCCTTGCGCCGCTCGCGCGGCGCCGGCTGGCTGGGCTGGCTGCGGGCGACGGTCGTGGTGTCCTTGCCATCGTCGCCCATCGCGGCGTCCATCGGCGAGTCCTTCATGATCAGCGCCATCAGCGGATCGTGCTCGACGGTCGGGTGCAGGTCGAGCACCAAGCGGTGGCCGTAGTCGCCGACCGGGGCGAGCGTGAACACCTGCGGATTCACCACCGACTTCAGTTCCACGACCACGCGGACCACGCCCGGACGGTTCTGGCCGGCGCGGATCAGGCGGATGTAGGGGTCGCTGTCGAGGACCTTGGAGGGCAGCGACTCGAGCACGCTGTTGAGCTCGACGCCTTCGAGGTCGACCACGAGGCGGTCCGGGTCCTGCACCAGCATGTGGCTGAAACGCAGCTGCGAGGCGCCCTCAAGGGTGATCCGGGTGTATTCGGACGAGGGCCATACGCGCACCGCGACCAGGCTTGCGGAAGCCGCATGGCCGATCGGGCTCACCATCAGTGCGAGCGAGGCGCCGGCGAACTTGAGCAGGCGGCGACGATCGAGGCGCGGCGCGCCCAGCGGCGCGTGCGCGCCCTCGAGGGGATTCAGATCGCCTTGGGCGCCGGGTTCGCGCCCCGAAATGCTTTCACCAGTCCGATCACGCATGTCCGCCCCGCTTCCGTGTTTCCGCCGATCTCCACAAACCGCCCGTTTTCACTGGCTTCGAGGCGAATCTCGACGTCGGGGGAAGGCAGATAGGGCAGCGCCTTGTCGGGCCACTCCACGATGCAAACGCCTTCACCGGCGAAGTATTCGTCCAGTCCTGCGTCCAGGTATTCTTCGGGCGAATTGAAGCGATAAAAATCAAAGTGATATAAGTCTAATCTAGAAACGACGTAAGGTTCAATCAAGGTGTAGGTCGGACTTTTCACCTTGCCTTCGTGACCCAGGCCACGAAGCACCCCGCGCGTGAGCGTGGTCTTGCCCATGCCGAGGTTGCCCTGCAGCCAGATGCGCAGCCCCGGACTCAGCACTCCGGCCAGCGTCGTGCCCAGCGTTTCCGTGTCCTTTTCGTCCGCCAAGTGCGCCTGCAGGCGGGCGCCGCTATCATCGGCGGCTTGAATCAATTCGATCATGGGATGCTCCAGCAGATGGCGTCGGACCCGGAAAACCGCGTGGCGGAGGGGGCGGACAGGCCGCTCGTCGATGGCGAAGGCCTTGTTGCGCGGATCAGACAGTGGGGGCGGGAACTCGGCTTCGATGCCGTCGGCGTGGGCGGTATCGACCTTGCGGATGCCGAGTCGGGCCTGGCCGCCTGGCTCGAAGCCGGGTTTCACGGGGAGATGGATTATATGGCGCGCCATGGCATGAAGCGCGCCCGTGCCGACGAGCTGGTGCCGGGCACGCTGCGGGTGATCAGCGTACGCATGGGCTACTGGCCGGATGCGGCACCGGCCCACGCCGTGCTGGACGACCCCGAGCGCGCCTACGTGTCGCGCTATGCGCTCGGTCGGGACTACCACAAGGTGCTGCGCAACCGGCTGCAGAAGCTGGCCGAGCGCATTGCCGCCGAGGTCCCGCATCAATACCGGGTGTTCACCGACTCGGCGCCGGTGCTGGAGGTCGAGCACGCCAGCCGCAAGGGCCTGGGCTGGCGCGGCAAGCACACGCTGCTGCTCGACCGCAGGGCGGGGTCGTGGTTCTTCCTCGGCGAGATCCTCACCGACCTGCCGCTGCCGGTCGATGCGCCGCTCGAGCCGCATTGCGGACGCTGCACCGCCTGCATCGACGCCTGTCCCACCGGCGCCATCGTCGCGCCCTACCAGGTGGATGCGCGGCGCTGCATCTCCTACCTGACCATCGAGCTGCACGGCCCGATTCCGCTCGAGCTGCGTCCGCTGCTCGGCAACCGCATCTACGGCTGCGACGACTGCCAGCTCGTGTGCCCGTGGAACCGGTTCGCGCAGCTCAGCCGCGAGCCGGACTTCGCACCGCGCCACGGCCTGGACAGTGCGCGCCTCGTCGACCTGTTCGCGTGGACCGAGGCCGAGTTCGCCGAGCGCACCGCCGGCAGTCCGATCTACCGCATCGGCCATGAGCGCTGGCTGCGCAACATCGCGGTGGCGCTGGGCAATGCCCCGCCTTCGGCGGCGGTGCGTGCGGCCCTGCTGGCGCGCGCCGGGGACGAGAGCGCGCTGGTGCGCGAGCACGTGGCCTGGGCGCTGGAGCGCCAGGGCGCGGTGGCAGGCTAGAATCCGTCGCCTCCGCGCTCGCAGCCCGCCGCGATCCGTCCGCAAACCACCCGCCAGGCACAGGAATCCCGCCCATGGAAGACCGCATCGTCACCCTCGAAACCAAGCTGATGGCCGCCGAGGACCTGCTCGACGAGCTCAATCGCACGGTGTGGCGGCAGCAGCAGGAGCTCGACATGCTGCGCGAGCAGCTGCGGCAACTGGCGCAGCAGGTGAAGACCATCCAGCCCGGCAATCCGCTGCGCCCGGAAGACGAGATCCCACCGCACTGGTGAGACGGAGCCGGGACTAGCCGATCAGCGCACCGGTCAGGCGGGAGAGGGTGTCGCCGAAGGCGGTGGTGAGGATCACCAGGATCGCCATGCCGTGGCAGAAGGTCAGCACCGCGCGGCGGATGCGCGGATGGGCCTCGTGCAGTTCGAGGAAGTAGGTGCACACCAGGCGCAGCTTGATCGCCATCACCACCGACACCACCACCGCGACCAGCACGGCGTTGCCGTCGCTGCTGCCGATCCCGGCGCCGCCCACGCTCAGCAGCACCAGCATCAGCCAGGCAAGATCGATTCTGCGTTCGGAGCTCATGTGGGGTCCCTCATCCGAGCAGGTAGAAGAGCGGGAAGATCATCAGCCAGATCATGTCGGTGACGTGCCAGTAGCAGGCGAAGGCTTCCAGCCCGCTGTGTTCCTCCGCCGTGTAGGCGCCGAAGCCGGTGCGGGCGATCACCCACAGCATGCCGAGCAGGCCCCAGAACACGTGCACCAGATGGGTGAAGGTCAGGTAGTAGTAGCTGACGATGAACACGCCCGCATCGCCGTCCAGCCCCAGTGCGAAGTTGCGCTGCAGCTCGACGATCTTGATCGCCGGATAGCCCAGCCCGAACACGAATCCGGCGAGCATCCAGCGCAGGCAGGCGGTCCTGTCTGCGCGCCGCATCGCATGCAGCGCGCGCGCCACGCACCAGCCGCTGGTCAGCAGCATCAGCGTGTAGCCGGTGCCCGCGAGCAGCGAGAGCTGGTCCGGACCGGCGCGGAAGGCCTCGGGGTGATGGGCGCGCGCGACGAAGAACACCGCGAACAGCAGCGCGAACTCGGTGATCTCGCAGAAGATGCCCACCCACATCGCCTTGCTGCCCGGGATGCGGCCGGTGGCGGGGAGGGAGGCGGGCGGCGCGGGCGGCGCGGCGGACGGAGGAAGGGGCACGGCGATCGACACGATGGGCAGGCGGACCGGTTCTCGATCCGCGCGAAGCTTCGAATGCCCCCGATGGTGCTGCCGCGGCGCGCGATGTGCCTTGATTCTGCTCAGTAATCGTCGCCCGCAAGACATCCCGCGGTGCGATAATCGCCGCCCCCGTGCTCAGGAGGCTCGCATGACCAGGATTTTCCCCCGCCTGCTGCTGTCGCTGCTTGCGGCTGCGCCCGTGCTCGTCCAGGCGGAGACGGTCGGCCATGTCGACACCGCGTTCAAGCTGATCGGCCGCAACCACCAGGTGGTGGTCGAGGCCTTCGATGACCCCAAGGTCAAGGGTGTGGCGTGCTATGTGTCGCGTGCCCGCACCGGCGGCATCAAGGGAACGCTCGGCCTGGCCGAAGACACCGCCGACGCCTCGGTCGCCTGCCGCCAGGTCGGCGAGATCTCCTTCACCGGGCCGCTGAAGGAGCAGGAGGAAGTGTTCTCGCAGAGCGCCTCCATCCTGTTCAAGAAGGTCCGCATCGTGCGCATGGTCGACGCGAAGCGCAACACGCTCGTCTATCTCGTCTACAGCGACAAGCTGATCGACGGCAGTCCCCAGAACAACGTGACCGCGGTGCCGGTGCCGGCCGCGCTCGCCATCCCGCTGCGCTGATCCGGCGCCGCGTCCGTCCGCCGGCCCCGCCCTCGGGTGGGGGCGGCGCGCTTTTTTCCCTTTCTCGCCCCGAATCATGAGTTCATCCGCAACCGCCAACCCCGCCCTCCGTTTCCTGTCCGGAACCAGTCTCGTCGTGCAGATCGCCATCGGCCTCGTGTGCGGCATCGCCGTCGCGCTCTTCGCGCCCGAGCTCGCGCGCTCGACCGCGCTGCTCGGCGACATCTTCATCTCGGCGCTGAAGGCGGTCGCGCCGGTGCTGGTGTTCGTGCTCGTCACCGCCGCCGTGGCCGGGCATCGCCACGGCACCGAGACCCACATCCGCCCGGTGATCACGCTGTACCTTGCCGGCACCTTCGGCGCCGCGCTGGTGGCGGTGCTCGCCAGCTTCGCCTTCCCGACCATGCTGGTGCTCGATGCGCCGCAGGTCGCCGGCACGCCGCCCGGCGGCATCGTCGGGGTGTTGAAGAACCTGCTGCTCAACGTGGTGACGAACCCGGTCAAGGCGCTGATGGAGGCCAACTTCATCGGCATCCTGGCGTGGGCGATCGGCCTCGGCGCCGCACTGCGCCACGCCGGTCCGGGCATGCAGGCGCTGCTCGCCGACCTGGCGGAGGCGGTGTCGAAGATCGTGCGCGTGGTGATCCGCTTCGCCCCGCTCGGCATCTTCGGCCTGGTCGGCGCCACGCTGACCGAGTCGGGCCTCGGCGCGCTGCTCGGCTATGGCCGGCTGCTACTGGTGATCGTCGGCAGCATGCTGTTCGTCGCCTTCGTGCTCAACCCGCTGCTGGTGTTCTGGAAGACGCGGCGCAATCCGTTCCCGCTGGTGCTCACCTGCCTGCGCGAGAGTGCGGTGACCGCCTTCTTCACCCGCAGCTCGGCGGCCAACATTCCGGTGAACCTCGAGCTGTGCCGCCGCCTCGGCCTGCACAAGGACACCTATTCGATCTCGATCCCGCTCGGCGCCACCATCAACATGGCGGGCGCGGCGATCACCATCGCGGTGATGAGCCTGGCCGCGGCCCATACGCTGGGCATCGTGGTCGACCTGCCCACCGCGCTGCTGCTGTCGATCGTGTCGGCGCTCGGTGCCTGCGGTGCGTCGGGCGTGGCCGGTGGCTCGCTGCTGCTGATTCCGATGGCGTGCAACCTGTTCGGCATCCCGACCGACGTCGCGATGCAGGTGGTGGCGATCGGCTTCATCATCGGCGTGGTGCAGGATTCGGTGGAAACCGCGCTGAATTCCTCGACCGACGTGCTGTTCACCGCTGCCGCCTGCCGTGCGGCGGAACGGATCTGAGTCTGCGTGCCGCTCCGTGCTTGATTGCGATCAAGCATCGTGTGTGATGAATTCTCGCGAAATCAGGCGCTTGGCGGGGTGTTGACATCTGTCAAATTATTTTATGGACGGCTTGAAGAAAGTGCCTCACCTTTTCAAACACGAGGGTGGGTAAACAATGAGTTCAGCGACGTTCATGAAGCGGCTCCGCCTTGCCGCGATCCCGGTCCTGGCCCTGGCGATGCAGGCCGCGTTCGCGGAAGCACCGAAGGGACACGGTGACGAGGCGCTTAAGGAATACCAGGCCGGCGGTTCGCCGATGGCCGACGTGCCGATGCACCAAGACATCAACCCGCTGGCGCCGCGGATGTCCGAACCCGAGTTCGAGAAGGCCAAGCGCATCTTCTTCGAGCGCTGCGCCGGCTGTCACGGCGTGCTGCGCAAGGGCGCGACCGGCAAGGCACTGACCCCCGACATCACCCTCGAGAAGGGTCTCGAGTACCTCAAGGTCTTCATCAAGTACGGCTCGCCCGGCGGCATGCCGAACTGGGGCACCTCCGGCGTGCTGAGCGATGACGAGGTCGATCTGATGGCGCGCTACATCCAGCAGACGCCGCCGGCCCCGCCCGAGTACGGCCTCAAGGAGATGGAAGCCTCGTGGAAGGTCCTCATCCCGGTCGACAAGCGCCCGACCAAGAAGATGAACGACCTCAAGCTCGAGAACCTGTTCTCGGTGACGCTGCGTGACGCCGGCAAGATCGCCCTGATCGACGGTGACAGCAAGCAGATCGTCAGCATCCTCGAGACCGGCTACGCGGTGCACATCTCGCGCATGTCGGCCTCCGGCCGCTACCTGTTCGTCATCGGTCGCGACGCCAAGATCAACCTGATCGACCTGTGGATGGAGAAACCCGATACCGTCGCCGAGATCAAGGTCGGTCTCGAGGCGCGTTCGGTGGAAAGCTCCAAGGCCAAGGGCTGGGAAGACAAGTACGCCATCGCCGGCACCTACTGGCCGCCCCAGTTCGTGATCATGGACGGCGACACGCTGCAGCCGCGCAAGATCGTCTCCACCCGCGGCATGGTCGTCGATACCCAGACCTACCACCCCGAGCCGCGCGTGGCGGCGATCATCTCCTCGCACTTCAATCCGGAATTCTTCGTCAACGTGAAGGAAACCGGCATGGTGTATTCGGTGGATTATCGCGACCTCGACAACCTCAAGCTCAAGATGATCGAGGCGGCGCCCTTCCTGCACGACGGCGGCTTCGAGTCCACTCATCGCTACTTCATGGACGCGGCCAACGCCTCGGACAAGATCGCGGTCATCGACACCAAGGAAGGCAAGCTCGAGAAGCTGGTCAGCGTCGGCAAGGTCCCGCATCCGGGCCGCGGCGCCAACTTCGTCGATCCGCAGTTCGGTCCGGTGTGGGCCACCGGCCACCTCGGCGACGAGACCATCTCGCTGATCGGCACCGATCCGGTCAAGCATCCGGACAACGCCTGGAAGGTGGTGCGCACGCTGAAGGGCCTGGGCGGCGGCTCGCTGTTCCTGAAGACCCACCCGAAGTCGAAGAACCTGTGGGTCGATACCACGCTGAACCCGGAGGAGAAGGTGAGCCAGTCGGTCGCGGTGTGGGACATCGACAACATCGACAAGGGCTACGAGCTGATCCCGATCGGCGAATGGTCGGGCATCAAGGAAGGGCCGAAGCGCGTCGTGCAGCCGGAGTACAACAAGGCCGGCGATGAGGTATGGTTCTCGGTCTGGAACGGTGCGGATCAGGAGTCGGCCATCGTGGTGGTCGATGACAAGACGCGCAAGCTGAAGGCCGTCATCCGCGACCCGAAGCTGATCACGCCGACCGGCAAGTTCAACGTCCACAACACGCAGCACGACGTCTACTGAGACTGTTCGCGCGGTTGCGGCGGGAGGATTCGTCCTCCCGCCGCGCCGTTTCCGGCGGCCGAAGCGGACGTGAGGTTCTCCGATTGAGCGCACGACCCTTCAACCGCCGCCAGGTGCTGCGCGACTTCCTGTCGCGCTGCCCGCTGTTTTCCGACCTCGCCACCGCCCAACTGGACGAGCTGTGCGCCGCCGGTCGGCTGCTCGAGCTGCCCGCGCGCACCGCCCTGTACCATGCCGGCGATCCCCTGCGCGAGGTCTTCATGCTGTGCGACGGCAGCGTCCTGCGCTACCGCCTGCTCGCCGGCGAGACCCGCAAGATCATCGAACTCGTGCACACGCCGCGGGTGCTCGCGCTCGGCGAGGTGTTCGGCGCGCAGCGCTACGCCTCGGCCTGCGAGACGGTGTCGCCGAGCATCCTGGTCGCGCTCGACGTGCGCGTGCTGCGCAAGCTCGTGCGCCAGGACATCGCCTTCAGCGCCGGCGTGATCGAGGCCCTCGCCCAGCGCCAGTGCGCGATCGAGTTCGACGTTACCGGCCACCACTCCGGCCTGACCGGGGCCCAGCGCATCCTCGACTACCTGATCGAGCTCGCGGGCGGCGAACTGCCGATCGCCGGCGAAACCACGGTCGAGCTCAAGGCCAAGAAGAAGATCCTCGCCGCGCGCATGGGCATCACTCCCGAAGCCTTCTCGCGCAGCCTGCGCGAACTGGCCGACAAGGGCGTGATCGTGGTGGACAAGAGCCGCATCCACATCCAGAACGCCGCCCTGCTCGAGACCGCGCCGAGCGCCGCGCCGCAGCGCCTGAACTTTGCGCGCAAGCTGCGCCGCACCGATGTGGACGACAAGCCGCAGCGCATCGCCGCCGGCAAGCTCATCAACCATTGCGGTCGCCTGCGCCTGCTGACCCAGCGCCAGGCGATTGCCTGGGCGCTCGGCGAACATGGCATCGCGCCTGCCGAGTCCGCCATCCAGCTACGTCAGCGCACCACCGAATTCGAGCGCACGCTCGCCCAGCTCCAGCGTGCGAATCTCGAACCCGAGCCGGCGCACGCGCTCGAGGCGCTGGGCGCGGCCTGGCTGAGCTACCGCGAGGCCTTGTTCGCTCCCGAATCCGATGCCGGGCGTGTGCTGCGCGCAAGCGAGGAGATCGTCGTCCTCGCCGACGCCCTGACCACGCTGGCGACGCAGACGGCCGATGGCGGGCCGCACGGGCGTTACGTCAATGTCGCCGGGCGCAATCGCATGCTGTCCCAGCGCATCGTCAAGTTCTTCCTGTTCCAGGACATCGCCGATGCGGCGGAGGAGGCGCAGCGCCAGATCGAGGCCTCGGTCGCTGCCTTCGACGACAATCTGGCCGAGCTGCGCCGAAGTGGCGCCGAGCTGCCGCAACTCGTCGCCCAACTCGACGAGGTCGGCACGCAGTGGGCTCGGTTGCACGCCGTGTTCGCCCCGTCGACCGAGCGCATGCGCCGCAGCCAGCACATCCGGCTGGTGGTGGCCAAGGGCATGCGCCTGCTGCGCCATGTCGATACCGCGGTCAAGCTGTACGAGCGCCTGACCTCCGGGCACTGAGGCCGCGCGCTCAGCGTGCCGCCTGGCCACCGAGCAGGCGGGCGAGCGCCTCCACCTCCGCGGGTAGCCCGGCGGCTGCGCGCGGGGGGCGGCCGGCCAGGGTGTCGATCATGCGCGCGACCACGTCGCCCTGCGGCAGGCTGGCGCCGAAGTGCAGCGTCACGCCGCCGCGAAAGATCGCCAGGGTGGGGAAGGTCTCGACGTCGATGTCGCCGACCAGGTCGGCATCGTCCTCGATGTCGGCCCAGGCGAAGACGATGCCGCGCCGCGCCTCGGCAAGCTGCTGCAGCACCTGCCGGAAGTCGCGGCAGGTGCCGCACCAGTCGGCACACAGCGCCAGCACCACGAGGGGCGAGGCGAGCAGGTCGGGATGATCGGGGAGGGCGGAGACGGGGGTCAGCAAGGGGCGTGTTTCGTGCATGGGGCGGCCTGAGGGGACTACCGGCGTGCGCAGCGATGCCCCTGTCGTGCCGGCCCGCATGCCGCAACCGCGCTGCGGATCAGGCCGGACTGACTTCCCGCATGCTGCACTTGGCGATGCCGTACTCGGTCTCGACCAGCAGCGGGTAGGAGGCGCCGCTGAAGCGGCCGAAGTTCGAGATGTTATAGCCGATCACGCTGCCCGGCACCTGGCCGATGCGCACGGTGCTGCCGACATGGTAGCCGGCATCGATGGCGCGGAGGATCGATTGCTCGATCGTGCCGTGGTAATGGTGCGCCGCCGAGCGCGGGCGCTGGCCATTGACGACGATGAGCGATTGGTTGTCCATGATGCGCCTCTGCTGTCCGGGAACGGGAGCCGGGATCCAACTCCCGTCGACACCCAATCTACGCCTTTGCCGAGCAGATGGCAGGGCATATCAGCGTCTGCTTGTGATACGGATCACAGCCTTCACGCGAGCGTTTCGACTCGCACGTCCCCCGCTCAGCCGCGGGCGGCGGCGCGCGGCACGAAGCTCACCTTCTGCGCCACGACCGTGTCGCGCATCTTTGCGACATGCGGGCGCAAGGCGCCGACCACGTGCATCTCGCAGCGCTTGCAGTCGAAGCGCAGGGTCAGCGTCTCGTCGCCATTGACCAGCTGCATCGGGTCGGGGCGGATGCCCTTCACCTCCTTCGGGCACAGGTTGAAGCTGTAGCGCAGGCAGTGCTTGGTGATCATCAGCGAGACGTCGTCGGTCTCCTGGTTCTCCTCGTAGGCGGCGTCGATGAGCTTGACGCCGTGCCTGGCGTAGAACGCGCGCGCCTTGTCGTTCGACACGTTGGCGAGGTAGCTGAGCGCATCCTGCGGGTAGGGGACCGGCGGCTCGACCGCGGTGGCGCGCGGCGGGCGCGAGTGGGCCTGCAGGCGTGCGGCTTCGAGTTGCTCCACCGCGTCGCGGCGCAGGCCGTTGAGCTGGCCGGCGGGCAGGAAGGGCGCGGCGGGCAGGTCGAGGGTGATCTCGCCGAGGGTGAAGATGGTGCTGCCGAGCTTTCCGAGGTGATCGCGCAGGGTGGCGAGGGCGCGTTCGGCGTTCTGCGCCGGCTCGAAGGCGGCGGCGAGCGTGGCGGTGGCGGCGACGCCGTCCTCGTCGGTCAGCGTCAGCGCGAAGCCGTCGGCAGTGGCGGCAAAACGCGCATCGACGCGGATGCGGCGCTCGGCCGACTTCTTCGCCAGCGCGCGTTCGAACTCGTGGTCGTGGTTGCGGAACAGCGAGGTGCCGGGCACCAGGTCGGACGGCAGGGGCTCGGCGGGGAAGATGCGGTCGATGCCGTCGCCGCCACCCTCGGCCTCGGCGCGGTTGACTCGCAGCCCGACGAGTTCGCCCTTGGGGTCGTACCAGGTCAGGCCGTCGGCGTTGTGGATGGGGGCTACACGCTCGACGTCGAAGAACCTGCGCCCCTTGGTGTCGATCTTCTTCACCCGGCCGATCGGCTCGCCGACGAACTTGGGCGACTCGAAGGCCTCGATGCCGTGCTGGCGCTCGTTGGCGAAGTAGTCGGTGTAGCCGCGGTTGAAGGTCTTGTCGGCCTGCGGAGTGAACAGGAAGGTGGTGCGCCCGCTCGAGGCGCGGCGCCAGGCGGGGCCGTCGGCATCCGGATGCTCGATGATCTCGTCGAGCAGCGTGCGGTAGTGCGCGGTGATGTTCTTGACGTAGGAGAGGTCCTTGTAGCGGCCCTCGATCTTGAACGAGCTCACGCCTGCGGCCGCGAGCGCGCGCAGGTTGGCGCTCTGGTTGTTGTCCTTCATCGACAGCATGTGCTGCTGGCTGGCGACGGTGTTCCCGTCCTTGTCCTTGAGGTCGTAGGGCAGGCGGCAGGCCTGCGAGCATTCGCCGCGGTTGGCGCTGCGCCCGGTGTGGGCGTGGCTGATGTAGCACTGGCCGGAGAACGCCACGCACAGCGCGCCGTGCACGAAGTATTCGAGCTGGCAGGTGGTGGCCGCGGCGATCTTCTTCACATCGGCCAGCGAAAGCTCGCGCGCCAGCACGATCTGCGAGAAGCCCACGTCCTGCAGGAAGCGCGCCTTGCTGGCGTCGCGGATGTCGGTCTGGGTGCTGGCGTGGAGCTGGATCGGAGGCAGGTCGAGTTCGAGCAGGCCCATGTCCTGGACGATCAAGGCATCGACCCCGGCGTCGTGCAGTTGCCAGATGAGCTTGCGCGCGGGCTCGATCTCGTGGTCGAAGAGGATGGTGTTGGTGGCGACGAAGACCTCGGCGTGGTAGCGGTGAGCATGCTGCACCAGGCGGGCGATGTCCTCGACCGTGTTGTCCGCGGAGGAACGGGCGCCGAAGGCCGGTCCGCCGATGTACACCGCGTCCGCCCCGTGGTTGATGGCTTCGATGCCGAAATCGGCGGTCTTGGCCGGGGCGAGGAGCTCGAGGGTGTGGCGGGGATTGCTCATGGCGCGGCGGGATCGCAAGTGATTGACGGAAAAGGGCTTGATGATATCAAACCGGCCCCTGGTGTGACGAGGGCGATGGCGTTCGAAGGCGAGTACGAGAAGCGCAGACCTTGCTTAGCGCCGGCCGGAGGCGCGCGCGTCCCGGCGCTTCAGCGCGAGCGGCAGCAGCACCAGCAGGCCGACGGCGTCCGCCAGCCAGTCCAGGGGGTCGCCGAAGCGGTGGGCCGTGCGGGACTGCGCGATCTCCATCGCCGCGCCGTAGGCCAGCAGACCGAGCGCGATCGCCAGCGGCCGTTGCGGCCAGCCGGCGAAGGCGAGCAGGGCGAGGGCGGCGAACAGGACTGCGTGCTCGATCTTGTCCTGCCACGACACCAGCCTGGCCACGTCGGGTGCCGGCAGCAGCGCGAGCCAGAAGACCGCGAACAGGGCGATGACGAAGACGAGGCGCAGCAGTTTGCGAACGGATGAAGGCATGCGGAGTCCGAGTAGCGTTGATTTCGAATGGTGCTGTTGGTCGGGCGGGGGCCGGGGAGGTTCCCGTCCGGTCCGAATCGAGGAGAAAGCTCATGCGTTCCATCACCACGCCGCCGTCCACACCTGCCAGCCCTTTCCACGCGTCCTTCGGCGGCGATGAAGTCGTGGACGCGCCCCGCCGTAGCGCATTGCGCGGGCTTCGTCTGCGTGCGCTGCTGGCCGGCAGCCTGCTGGCCGCGACGCTGGCGGCCGGGCCGGTGGCGGCCGGGCCGGTGGCGGCGCGGGACCTGATCGTGCGCACCGAGGCGGGCAGCGTCAAGGTCACCGAGGTGGCGAGCGGGCTGCAGAACCCGTGGTCGCTCGCCTTCCTGCCCGACGGTCGCATGCTGGTCACCGAGCGCCCCGGCACCCTGCGCATCGTCGGCACGGACGGGGAGGTCTCGGCGCCGATCGCCGGCGTGCCCGAGGTCCATGCGCGCGGCCAGGGCGGCCTGCTCGACGTCGCCCTGAGCCCGAGCTTCGCCACCGACGGGCTGATCGTCTTCTCCTACGCCGAGCCCACCGCGAAGGGCGCACGCACCGCGGTGGCGCGTGCCCGGCTCGATGCCGACGGCCTGCGCCTGGAGGACGTGCGCCGCATCTTCGCGCAGAACGAGGATCCGTCGGGCAGCCACCACTGGGGCTCGCGCCTGGCGTTCGCCCGCGACGGCACGCTGTTCATCACCCTGGGCGACCGTTTCCATCAGCGCGAGCGCGCGCAGGCGCTCGACAGCCATCTCGGCAAGGTCGTGCGCATCGCGCTCGACGGCAGCGTGCCCGCGGACAATCCGCTGGTCGGGCATGCCGGGACGCTGCCGGAGATCTGG
Organism: Thauera sp. GDN1; assembly: GCF_029223545.1. Lineage (NCBI taxonomy): Bacteria > Pseudomonadati > Pseudomonadota > Betaproteobacteria > Rhodocyclales > Zoogloeaceae > Thauera > Thauera sp. GDN1. The sequence continues at coordinate 1,621,481 of NZ_CP097870.1, forward strand.
TCCTGGGGGCACCGCAACGTGCAGGGTGCCGCGCTGCACCCGCAGACCGGCGAGCTGTGGACCCACGAGCACGGCCCGCAGGGCGGGGACGAGATCAACCGTACCCGCGCCGGCCTCGACTACGGCTGGCCGGAGGTCACCTATGGCCGCGAGTACGTCACCGGGCGCAAGATCGGCGAGGGCGAGACGCGCGCCGGGGTGGAGCCGCCGGTGCTTCAGTTCACCCCCTCGATCGCGCCCTCCGGCATGGCCTTCTACACCGGCGACGTGTTCCCGCAGTGGAAGGGCAACCTCTTCGTCGGCGCGCTGAAGTTCCAGCTCCTCGCCCGCCTGGTGCTCGACGGCGAGCGCGTGGTGCACGAGGAGCGCATCCTGACCGAACTCGGCCGCCGCATCCGCGACGTGCGCCAGGGGCCGGACGGCCACCTCTGGCTGGTGGACGAGACCGAGGGCCGCATCCTGCGCCTGGATCCGGCGTGAACGGGCCGCGGGGCGGATTCGTGTCATCATCGCGCACCCTTTTCAGCACGGATGGAATCGCGAGGATGGAGAGCCCCTTCAAAGGCAAGACCGGTTTGCGCCGGATCTGGAACGCCTTCCACTATTCACTGGACGGGCTGTCGGCCGCCTATCGGCACGAGGACGCCTTCCGCCAGGAGACCTGGCTCGCCCTGGTCGCGCTTCCGCTGGCGTTGTGGCTGGGCGACTCGACCCTGGAGCGCGTGATGATGATCGGCAGCGTGCTGCTGGTGCTGATCGTCGAGCTGGTGAACTCGGCGATCGAGGCGACGGTCGACCGTGTGTCGCTCGAGCGCCATCAGCTCGCCAAGCGCGCGAAGGACATCGGCAGCGCCGCCGTGCTCATCGCACTGATCAACGCTGCCGTGGTGTGGGGGCTGCTGCTGTTCGGCTGAGCCCGCGGCGGGCTCAGGCCGACTTCGGCCCCCAGCTACGGACCGGGCCGGTGTCGATATGGAGGAAGTCGGACTCGGGGTAGTAGCCGACGCCGCCCGCACCGAGCGCGAGCGCCGCGTCGCGCAGGCGCGCGGTGTCGACGCCGATCAGGCGGATGTCGATCGCCTTGCCGTCCATGTGCAGGCTGCGCTTGGCGACGCCACCGCCGCCGGTCTTGCGCAGCATGCTGTTGGTGGCGGGCGAGCGGTAGCCGGAGATGATCTCGAAGGTGTCGCCGCCGCATGCCAGGCGCAAAGCGTGCATGATGTCATAGAGAAGCGGGTCCATGCGTGTAGACTCGCCGGTACGGAAGTCGCGCAGCAGCCAGTTCATGCGCTGGAGGGCGGGCTCGATGTAGCCGTGACGATTGCGGAACGCGAGGGTCAGTCGTTCGTCGGTATGCGTGTGGCGGAAGCCGAGCTGGCGGTCGTGCTGCGCAGCGTGGAGGGCGCCGGCGGAAAGGCCCAGAGGCAAGGTGGCAAGGCCCTTGAGGAACAGGCGGCGCTGCGGGACGGCGTGGTTTCGGAAAAATCTCGACATGAATAAAACCCTGTCCGAACAGTTGCTTAACCGAAAAATTCTACTCGACCCCGGCGGCGTCTGGCGCAAAAGTTTTGTAACGCTGGCGGTGGCAGGCGGTGTCGCGTTCCCATCCGTCGTGACTGCGGCTGGGGCGACAAGCGGTGTCGTGGTTCAGGCCGCGGCGGTCGAGACATCCCCGGTTCATGCAGCGCCGGACCTGCAGATCGAGCAGCGCCTGCGCGAGCGATCGCCCGCCACCGACGAGACCACCGCGCTCTTCTACCTCGCCCGCGCCTACCGGCCCGCCTGGGACGAGCCCGCCCGCGTCGAGGCCTTGATCGCGGCGGTGGAAGCGGCTCAGGCCCATGGCCTGGCGGCGAGCGACTTCGATCCCGAGCGTCTGCGCCGAGCCGCGGCGGAGCCGGGCGCGGGGGCGACGCGCGCCGAGCGCGAGCTGCTGTTCACCGACACCCTTGGCGAACTCCTGCGCCAGCTGCGCCACGGCAAGGTCGATCCGCGCACCCTCTATCGGGAGTGGAACTTCACCCCGCCGCCGAACCCCTACGAGCACGCGGGGGAACTGGCGGCGGTCGTGCAGGCGGGCGATCTGCGCGCGGCGATCGAGGCGCATGCGCCCGATCTTCCGCTCTATCGCGAACTGGTGCGCGGACTGGCCCATTACCAGGCGCTGGCCATGCTGGGCGACTGGCCCAAGGTGCCGGCCGGGGCGACGCTGCGCCCGGGCGAGCGCAGCACGCGCATCCCGGCGCTGCGCGCGCGCCTGCTGGTGGAGTCCGACGCCGGCCTCGACGCGGCCGGCGGCAGCAACCACTACGATCCGGCACTGGTCGAGGCGGTCAAGCGCTTCCAGGCCCGCCACGGCCTCGAGCCGGACGGCATCGTCGGCGCGCAGACCCTGGTCGCCCTGAACACCAGCCCGGCGCAGCGCGTCGAGCAGATCCGCGCCAACCTCGAGCGCCTGCGCTGGGTCGCCGCCGACCTGCGCGGTGACCGCTTGCTGGTGGACATCGTCGGTTATCACGCCGACCTGGTCCTCGACGGGCAGCCGGTGTGGGAATCGAAGGTCATCGTCGGCAAGCCCGCGCGCAGGACGCCGTCGCTGCGCGACAGCGTGGTGAATCTGGTCTTCAATCCGAAGTGGGTGGTGCCGCCGACCATCCTGCGCGAGGACGTGATCCCGCGCATGGCACGCAACCCGGGTTACCTCGCCAGCCAGCGCCTGCGCGTCGTCGATCGCAGCGGGCATGCGGTGGATCCGTCGACGATCGACTGGGCGGGGGCACGCCAGCACGGTTTCCCCTACATGATCGTGCAGCAGTCGGGCGCGGACGGTTCGCTCGGCCGCATCAAGTTCTCGCTGTCGAATCCGTATGCGATCTACCTGCACGACACCAACGCGCGTTCGCTGTTCCGCCGTGCCGAACGGGCGCTCAGCTCGGGCTGCGTGCGGGTGGAGAAGCCCACGGAGCTCGCCCGCCTGCTGCTGGACGATCCGGTGAACTGGAGTGCGGAGGCGCTGGAGGCCGCCCTCGACAGCGGGCGCACCCGCACGGTGGCGGTGGGGCGCGAGGTCACCGTGCTGCTGCACTACAGCACCGCCTGGCTCGACGGCGACGGCCGCCTGCAGTTGCGCAACGACATCTACGACCACGACCGCGGCATCCTCGCCGCGCTGGCGGCGCCGCGCACTGCGCTAACGCGCTGAAGCCGCCGTGCTTCGGCCTCGGCGCAGGTAACCTCCCGGCAATCCCGGCTTAACGCCGCTGTCTTGTGTGCTGCATAAGCTGCGGCGCCATGAGAACGCTCGATTACACGACCGAAGAGCTCTGCCAGTCGCCGCGCCTGCGCATCGCGCTGGTGACCGAGACCTGGCCGCCGGAGGTCAACGGCGTGGCCATGACGCTGAAGCGCATGGTCGACGGCCTGATCCGCCGGGGCCACAGCGTGCAGCTGATCCGGCCGCGGCAGACCGCGGCGGACACCGCGCAGCGCTCGGACAGGCTGGAGGAGGTGCTGTCGCGCGGCCTCAGGCTGCCGCGCTACGACGGCCTCAAGCTCGGCCTGCCCGCGCGCTCGCGGTTGATCCGCGAATGGTCGCGCCAGCGTCCGGACCTGGTGCATGTGGCCACCGAGGGCCCGCTGGGGTGGACCGCGGTCACCGCCGCCAACAAGCTGCGCATTCCGGTCACCTCCGACTTCCACACCAATTTCGACCACTACAGCGGCCATTACGGCTTCGGCTGGCTGCGCCAGCCGGTCGCGGCCTACCTGCGCCGCTTCCACAACCGCACCGCGGCGACCTATGTGCCGACCGCGGAGCTCGCGGTGGCGCTGGGCGCGCAGGGCTACGAGGGCGTCGAGGTGATCTCGCGTGGGGTCGATACCGCGCTCTATTCGCCCGCCCGCCGCAGTGCCGAACTGCGCCGGCAGTGGGGCGTGGTGGCCGACGGCCTGGCGGTGATCAGCGTCGGCCGGCTGGCGCCGGAGAAGAACCTCGGCCTCACCCTGCGCGCCTTCGCCGCCCTCCGCAGCGAGCGCCCGGATGCGCGCATGATCATCGTCGGCGACGGACCGATGCGTGACGCCATCGCCCGCGCCCACCCCGACGTCGTGCTCGCCGGCATGCGCCACGGCGAGGACCTCGCCGCGCACTACGCCTCGGCCGACCTGTTCCTGTTCCCCAGCCTGACCGAGACCTTCGGCAACGTCACGCTGGAGGCGATGGCGAGCGGCGTGTGCCCGCTGGCCTACGAGTACGCGGCCGCGGCGGAGGTGATCCGCGACCTCGGCAACGGCGCCGTGGTGCGCTGCGGCGACGAGCATGGCTTCGTCGAGCGCGCGGTGCAACTCGGGCTGGCCGACGGACTGCGTGCCGAGCTCGCGCGCGAGGCGCGCCGCACCGCCGAGACCATCGACTGGGAGCGGGTGAACGACAGCTTCGCCGAGGCTCTGATCCGCGCCTGGCGCGGCGCAACGGCGCTGCCGTCCGCGAGCGCCCGCCTGCGCACCCGCGAGGCCGAAAGCTGATGCCGGCCGTACGCGCGATCTTCATCTCCGACGTCCATCTCGGCACCCGCGCGTGCCAGGCCGAGAGCCTGCTCGGCTTCCTGCGCGAGCACGAATCCGAATACCTCTACCTGCTCGGCGACATCATCGACTTCTGGGCGATGAACCGCAGCGTGCAGTGGGCCGGCGCCCACAACACCGTGGTGCAGAAGGTGCTGCGCCGTGCCCGCCACGGCTGCCAGGTGTTCTTCATCCCCGGCAACCACGACGAGGCCCTGCGCGAGTACGCCGGCATCGCCTTCGGCGACATCCGAGTCGAATCGGAATGGATCCACGAAACCCTGGACGGCAGGCGCTACTGGCTGGTGCACGGCGACGAGTACGACCAGGTCACCCGCCACCACCGTTGGGTGGCGGTGCTCGGCGACGTCGGCTACAACGCGCTGGTGCGCATCAACCTGGTGCTGTCGCGGGTGCGTCGCGCGCTGCGCCGGCCGGGCTACTGGTCGCTGGCCGGCTACGCCAAGCAGAAGGTCAAGAAGGCGGTCAGCTTCATCTTCGACTTCGAGGACGCGGTCGCCCACGCGGCGCAGCAGCGCGGGGTCGATGGCGTGGTCTGCGGCCACATCCACTGGGCCGCAGACCGCCGCATCGGCAAGGTCCGCTACCTGAACTGCGGCGACTGGGTCGATACCTGCAGCGCCATCGTCGAGCACTACGATGGCCGCATCGAGGTGGTGCACTGGGGCGTGCACGGCGCGGCGGTCGGCAAGGTGTTGCCCGCACAGGCGGTCTCCGCCGCGCTCGCCCAGCCCGAGGACGGGTCCGCGCACCAGCCCGCGCGGACGGCCCGGATGCAGGACGAGCGCATCTACCTCACGCCCGACCTCTGATCGCCACCGGCGGCCTCCGCCTCATCGCCCGCGGCCCGCGCCGTCCGCCGGCTCCGGCGCGTCGTCGCGGATCAGGTCGTAGGCGATGAACATGCCGAGCGCCGCATTGCCGAGCGCGAACACCGCCACCACCGCGGTCGCCAGCGGCACCAGCGGGTAGGTGCGCAGCACCCAGGCCAGGACCGCGGACAGCAGGTTGAGCAGGATCATCAGCCAGAAGCGGCGGTCGTGGGGGCGGAACAGGCGGCTCAGTTTCATCGTCGGTGCGGTTGCGGATGAGTGGTCACGGGCTTGCGGTCTGCACGTCGCCGAAGCGGCCGTTGCGAACCAGCACCAGCACCGTCACGGCGAGCACGATCTCGATCGCGCCGATGATGACGAACACCGGGGCGTAGGGCCGCATCATGAACAGCCCGAAGGCCGCCAGCAGGGCGCTGCTGAGCACCGGCCCGGCGGCAAAACCCAGCGATCCCGCCATGTTGAAGGCCGCCAGTGCGCTCGCGCGGCAGTCGGCGCCGCCGTAGTGCGCGGCCAGCACCAGCGAGGGGGCGTACATCAGCGCCGCGATCAGGCCGCCGGTCGCCATCACGACGACGATGTGCTCGGCGGGCAGGAAGGCGAGCACGGCGAGGAAGACGCCATACAGCACGCTGCCGACCACCATCATCAGCAGCGGGTCCCAGTGTCGCGACAGGTGGCCGGCCGGCCAGGTCAGCACCGAGAAGGGAATCAGGAAGGCCGCCATCGCCAGGCCGATCTGGCCCGCATCGAAGCCGATCACCAGGCCGAGGTACAGCGACAGCGTGGACACGATGAAGCCGACCGTGAGCCGGTCGGCGAAGGAGAAGGCGAGCGGGATGAGGAGCTGGCGGCGGCGCTTCAGCGTGGCGACGATCTCTGCCGCCGCCATGCGCGGACGTGCCGCCGATCCGTCGGCGAGGCCGACGAAGCCCGCAACCGCCAGCGCCAGCGACAGCAGCCCGCCGCCCAGCGGCACCCACAGCGGATCGATGCCGCCGACGAAGCCGCCGAGCGGGGCCCCGGTCGCCACCCCCAGGCTGATGGCGGCGCCGACCGCGCCCATGCGCGCGCCGAGTCCGGCCTTGCCGGCGTGATCCGCGCCCAGCGCCATCAGCAGCGACAGCGCCGACATGTGGGCGAAGCCTTCGACCAGGCGCAGGCCGAGGAGCAGGGCATAGCTGTCGGCGCGGCTGTAGGCCCAGGCGATGGCGAGCAGGGTGAGGCCGTTGACCGCCAGTGCGCCGACCGCCAGCGCCTTGCGCCGGCCCAGCCGGTCCGACAGCAGGCCGGCGAGCGGTGCGCCCACCAGCGCGCCGACCATGTTCACCGACATGAACAGATGGCTGGCGAACTGGCCCAGTCCGGGAAAGCGCTGGGCGGTGAAGTCGGGCAGCACCGGCACCATGCCGGTGACCGGCAACATCAGGCCGTAGAGCAGCAGCAGCGGAAGCAGGTGGGGACCGATCATGGGGGGTGTGCGTGTTCCGCGCTGGACGTGCAGGGTTCGGATAGCCCGGATGATACGCCGCGCCCGGTGCGATTGCCCTGCCAGGCTCGGTTATGATCGACGCCGGTGTGCATCGACCAGCGGAGGGCAGGGGATGACCGAAAGTGGAGGTCCCGGGCGTCGGCACGCCGGCGGTGTGGCGCTGATCCTGTTGTGCGCGGGGATCCTGCTGGGCGGCTGCTCGGTGCCCGGGACCGGACCCGCTGCACGCGCAAGCGGCGGCTTCGACCTGCGCCAGCTCGCCAAGACCGACATCAACCGCGTCGCCGAAACGCACCAGCAGCACGTGTTCGCGAGCCTGCGCCGGCTGGCGGACAAGCTCTACAAGCGCAACCCGGCGGAATGGCGCAAGGGCGGCTCGGCGAGCGCGGAGGCGGCGGTGTCGCGCATCTTCGACCAGAAGCACCGCTGGCGTTTCGCCTCGCTCGGCTACCGCCGCGACCTCGAGGCCATGCACGTCGCACTGCATCCGGATTTCCGCGGCGATCGCGTGCAGGCGCTGATCGTCGGCCTGGCGAGCATGGTGCAGTCGGCGCTCGGCGACCGCGAAGTTTTTTACATGCTGGATGATCTCGAGCCCCAGCACCTCTACAATGCGGCCCGCAACGTCGAGATCGTGGCCTGGAAGCTGGCGAGCGCGCGCGACGCCGCGGGCAACCTGCTGCTGCTATCGAACGAGATCGGCGAGGTCAGCAACCTGAGCTTCGAGCGCGAGTTCGGTCGCGTCATCGGGCTGCTCGATGCGCTGGCGGACATCGTCGAGGAAGAGACCGAACGCACGGTGACGCGCGTGGTCCAGAACCTCACCACGGCGGTCTTCCTGCCCGTTTACTGATCCTGTTCCTGGCGGGCGTGGCCATCGCCCGGCACCTCATACAATCCTGCGGTTCTTCCATGAAGTCCATCGTCATTCTCATCTCGGGTCGCGGCAGCAACATGGAGGCGATCGTGCGCGCGCGCATTCCCGGCGTGCGCATCGCGGCGGTGATCAGCAACCGTCCGGCAGCGAGCGGGCTCGCCTTCGCGCGCGAGCACGGCATCGCCACCGCGGTGGTGGATCACACCGCGCATGCCGACCGCGCCAGCTTCGATGCCGCGCTCGCCGAATGCATCGACGCCCATGCGCCCGACCTGGTCGTGCTCGCCGGTTTCATGCGCGTGCTGACCGATGGCTTCGTGCGCCGCTACGAGGGCCGCCTGCTCAACATCCATCCCTCGCTGCTGCCGGCCTTCCCCGGCCTGCACACCCATCGCCGCGCGCTGGAGGCGGGGGTCAAGGTGCACGGCGCGACGGTGCATTTCGTGACCGCCGAGCTGGACGACGGCCCGATCGTGGTCCAGGCCGTGGTGCCGGTGCGCGCCGACGACGACGAGGCCACGCTGGCGGCGCGCGTGCTGGCGCAGGAGCACGTGATCTACCCGCAGGTGGTGCGCTGGTTCGCCGAGGATCGGCTGAGCTTCGACGACAGGGGCCGTGCGGTCGTGCGCGAGGCCTGCGTGGATGCCGGCGTGGCGTGGATCTCGCCGGCGCCCGACGGCGCGACAGGAGGAGGGCGCTGATGCGGAAGATCGTGGCGGGGTTCGTCCTGACGTGCGCGATGCTGGCGACCTCGTCGATGGCGGCGACCGCGAAGACGCCGCCGGCCGGCAGCATCCAGTTCGACGTGCACTATGGCTCGCAGGGCTTCAAGATCGGCGAGGCGCGTCACGACTGGCGCATCGCCGGCACGCGCTACGAGATGAGCCTGAGCCTCGAGGCCAAGGGCCTGGCGGGGCTGTTCGGCCTGCAGTACGAGCAGCGCAGCGTCGGCAGCGTGGACGCGGGCGGCATGCGCCCCGAGCGCTTCGTCGTCGACCAGCGCGGGCGCAAGCTCGAGAGTGCGGAGTTCGACTGGCAGGCGGCGCGGGTGAGCATCCGCCGCGACGGTGTCGAGCGCCGCAGCGGCAGCATCCAGCCCGGCGACCAGGACCTGCTCAGCCTGTGGCACCAGGCGCGGCGGGTGGCCGACAGCGGCAAGGCGGTCAAGCTCACCGTGGTGACCAACAAGAGCGTGAAGCAGGCGACCCTCGAACCCAAGGGCGCGGAAACGCTCAAGCTCGCCATCGGCGAGGTGCGCACGCTGCGCGTGCACGCCTGGGCCGAGCAGGGCGAGCTCGACATCGACATCTGGCTGTCGCAGCAGCACGGGCTGCTCCCGGTGCGCATCCGCATCGCGGACGAAAAGGGCGGCGTGCTCGACCAGCGCGCGTCGCGCATCGAACTCGGCGAAACCGCCGCGGCGGCCCCGGCCGCACGGAACTCCACACAGAACTGACATGAACAACAAGACAAGCAAACCCACCACAGGCAAGCCCGCCGCGAGCAAATCCGCGCCTGCGGCCAAGCCCAAGGCGCCCGAGGGCGCCGTGTCCCGTCCGATCTTCATCCAGGCCACCCAGGCGCTGGGTGCGGTGCTGGCCTTCGATTACCCCGCGGACGCCGTGCTGTCGCGCCACTTCCGCGACAACCGCGAACTCGGCCATCGCGACCGCGGCTTCATCGCCGAGGCGGTGTACGGCGTGCTGCGCCGCCTGCGCTGGCTGCGCCGCCTGGCCGGCGACGAGGCCACGCCGCGCATGCTGCTGCTGGCCTGGTTCGCACGCGGCGAGGGCTGGCCGATGCGCAACTTCGAGGGCCTGGTCAGTGCCACCGAGCGCGACTGGGTCGAGTCGATCAAGGCTGCCGAGCCGGGCGAACTTACGCTGGCCGAACGCGCCGACCTGCCCGACTGGCTGGCCGAGCGCCTGTGCGCGCAGATGGGCGAGGCGGAGGTGCTGGCGCTCGCGCACGGCCTGAACCGCGCGGCGCCGCTCGACCTGCGGGCGAACCTGCTCAAGCTCGACCGCGACGCGCTGCTCGCCCGCCTGCAGGAAGACCGCATCGGCGCCGAGGCCGGCAAGCTGTCGCCGCAGGCGATCCGCCTCGCCGGCAAGCCGGCGCTGCAGAAGCATCCGCTGTTCCTCGACGGCAGCTTCGAGGTCCAGGACGAGGGCAGCCAGCTGCTCGGCCTGCTGGTGCAGCCCAGGCGCGGCGAGCTGGTGGTGGATTTCTGCGCCGGCGCCGGCGGCAAGACCCTGCAGCTGGGGGCGATGATGCGCTCGACCGGGCGGCTCTACGCCTTCGACGTGTCGGACAAGCGCCTCGCCAAGCTCAAGCCGCGCATGGCGCGCGCCGGGCTGTCGAACGTGCACCCGGTGCTGATCGCGCATGAGAACGACGCCAAGGTCAAGCGCCTGGCCGGCAAGGCCGACCGCGTGCTGGTCGATGCGCCATGCACCGGCCTGGGCACGCTGCGCCGCAATCCCGACCTGAAGTGGCGCCAGTCGCCGGCGGCGGTCGAGGAGATGGTCGCCAAGCAGGGCGCGATCCTGGCCGCGGCGGCGAGGCTGGTGCGCCCGGGCGGGCGCCTGGTCTATGCGACCTGCAGCCTGCTCGCGGAAGAGAACGACGCCATCGTCGATGCCTTCCTCGCCGCCCATCCGGAGTTCCGCCCGGTGTCGGCGCAGGAGGTGCTGGACAAGCAGGGCGTGGCGCTGGAGACCGGCGAGCGTCTGCGCCTGCTGCCGCATGTGCACGACACCGATGGGTTCTTCGCCGCGGTGATGGAGCGTGCCTGAGGCGAGTGCGTTGCGGTGCGCGCTCGGGCGGGTCGGCAAGCGGATGCTGCTCGGCGCCGCAGGGCTCGTGACGGCGATGGCGTTCGCCCAGCCCGCGGCGGCGAGCCAGCGCTTTGCGGCGCAGGGCGAGATCGAGGTCGCCTTCGCGCCGCGCGACGACACCGAGCGCGTGATCGTCGACCTCATCCGCAGCGCCCGCAAGAGCCTGAAGGTGCATGCCTACGTGTTCACCAGCCGCAACATCGCCGACGCGATGGTGGCGGCGCATCGGCGCGGGGTGAAGGTCGAAGTGCTGGCCGACGCGAAGATGAACGGGCGCGAGAAGGGCAACGCGATTCCGCGCCTGCTCGCCGGCGGCGTGCCGGTGGCCTTCGAGACGCGCTACAACGCCGCCCACAACAAGGTGCTGATCGTAGACGCGGAGGGGCCTGGCTGTGCGCTGCTCACCGGCTCCTACAACTTCACCTGGTCGGCGGACAACCGCAACGCCGAGAACCTGCTGATCGTGCGCGAGCATTGCGCCCTTGCGCGTGCCTACCGCGACAACTGGCAGCGCCACCGCGCCGACGCCAAGCTGGTGAAGTCGCTGCCGTGGCGGCCCTGAGATCGTCGGCCCGGCGTTGAACGTCCGCGAGCGCAAGGAGTCCGAGCAGGGCGTGCCTTCCTGCCCGGGGTGGCCCGTGCCGGTTCCGCGAGCGGTCGCCGGCCTGCCGGTGGCGGCGGCTGTGCGCTGCCGCTCGACGTAGAATCGCCGGGCTGTCTTCATAGAAGGTGTCGATCCGCATGCTCAACGGATTTTTCGATCTCCCCTGGTGGGGCTACGTCGTCGTGGCCCTCGTCCTCACCCACATCACGATCGCCGCGGTCACGATCTTCCTGCACCGCCACCAGGCGCACCGGGCGCTCGACCTGCATCCGATTCCCAGCCATTTCTTCCGCTTCTGGCTGTGGCTGACCACCGGCATGGTGACCCGGGAGTGGGCGGCGATCCACCGCAAGCACCACGCCAAGTGCGAGACCGAGGAAGATCCGCACAGCCCGCAGACGCGCGGCATCCGCAAGGTGCTGTGGCAGGGCGCGGAGCTCTACCGCGCCGAGGCGAGGAACCAGGAGACCCTGCAGCGCTACGGCCACGGCACGCCCGACGACTGGCTCGAGCGCAACGTGTATCGCCACTCCGTGCTCGGCGTGTCGATCATGATGATCATCGACCTCGTCGCCTTCGGTCCCATCGGCCTGAGCATCTGGGCGGTGCAGATGGCGTGGATCCCGTTCTGGGCCGCCGGCGTCATCAACGGCATCGGCCACTTCTGGGGCTACCGCAACTACGACTGCGTCGATGCCTCGCGCAACATCTCGCCCTGGGGCATCCTGATCGGCGGCGAGGAGCTGCACAACAACCACCACAGCTTCGCGACCTCGGCCAAGCTGTCGTCGAAGTGGTACGAGTTCGACATCGGCTGGATGTACATCCGCATCCTCGAGCTGCTCGGTCTCGCCAAGGTCAAGAAGACCATCCCGCAGCCGAAGTTCGGCGAGGCCAAGGCGGTGGCCGATTTCGACACCCTGCAGGCCATCGTCACCCATCGCTACGACGTGATGACGCGCTACGTGCATTCGCTCAAGAAGGTGTGCGCCGAGGAGGCGCGGCGGCTGAAGGCGGCGCACGGCACGACGTTGGACGTGCGCGCGCTGCGGCGCTGGGTGCTGTCGGGCGAAGCGGGCGGCCTGGAGGCCGAGCAGAAGCAGCAGCTCGAGGTCGTGGTGAAGCAGAGCCCGGCGCTCAGCACCGTGCTGTCGATGCGCGAGGAGCTCGCCGCCATCTGGGCGCGCTCGAACGCCAGCCGCGAGCAGCTGCTGGCGCAGTTGCAGGACTGGATCGCGCGCGCCGAGCAGAGCGGCATCCGCCAGCTGCAGGAGTTCTCCCAGCGCTTGCGTCGCTACGCGGTGTGAGCGCGGGTGGCTGCGCCGGCCGGCCCGGCGCTCAGCCGCTCAGGTAGCGCGCGAACAGCGTGGCCATCGGCTTTGCCGCGGTCGACAGCGGCACCCCGCGCAGGCGCAGCAGGCCGAAGCTCATCGGCGGCGGGAGCGGCTTCACGCCGATGCAGCGGATGCCGTGGCCCACCAGCCGGTCCTCGAACAGGCGCGCAGGCCCGATGCCGATGCAGTCGGTGCGCTGCATCAGCTCCAGCATCAGCATGGTCGAGGCGCAGCGGATCATGTGCCGGGGCGGCGGCAGGCCCTGCTGCCCCAGCCAGCTCAGCAGGTTGCGGCCCAGGCTGCCGGGGCTGAGGTTCATCACCCATTTCGCATCCTTCAGCTCCGCCCAGGTCGTGGCTTCGGCCAGCGGGTGGCCCTCGCGGGCTGCGAGCACGGCTTCCGCCGGCCCCAGCGGCTCGAACACGATCTCGTAGGGCAGGTCGGCGGCGTCGGCGACCGCGATCGCGAAGTCCAGCCGGCCTTCGATCAGGTCGGGCAGCACCTGGGTGAGCAGCCCCTCGGTCAGATGCACTTCGGTGTTCGGCTGCAGGCGCTCGTATTCGCGCAGCACCCGCGGCAGCACCAGCGCGCCGGCCATCGGCGTGACCGCGATGACCACCCGCGAACCCGGGCCGCCATGCAGCAGCCGCACTTCCTCCACCGCCTTGTCGAGGATCGACAGCGCCAGCCGGGCGCGGGTGAGGAGGACCGAGCCGGCCGCGGTGAACTCGATGCCCTTGTAGCTGCGGGTCAGGAGCTCGGCGCCGACGTCCTCCTCGAGTTCGCGCAGGGCCTTGGTGAGGGCGCTCTGGCTGAGGTTCATCGCCCGCGCCGCGGCGCGGATCGAGCTGCACTCCGCGACCTGTACCAGCGCTCGAAGTTGATGGTCTTTCATGGCGTCACCCGGTGTTCGTCCTGGGTTGTCGGTTGTGCGCAGTATCGCCTGCTTTCCGCCTTTCCAGTTGATCCGCGCGCGGGGACGGGTGATTCGATCCGGTGGTCACCGCGGACAACGGAATGCCTTATTTTCTGTGGGGGAATCTCTAGGATGGCGGCGTCAACATCCATCAACCCGCTGCACTAAGGAGATCACCACGACGGCCGTTGCGGGTACACCCTCAACGTATCAAGGTAATGACAAGCTTCTCTACGGCATCATCCTAGGGGTCATCACGTTCTGGCTGTTCGCGCAGACGACCCTGAACATCGCGCCGGACATGCAGCGGGACCTCGGTCTCGATGCGAGCATGATGAACATCGCGGTCGCCATCACGGCCCTGTTCTCGGGCATCTTCATCGTCGTCATCGGCGGCCTGGCCGATCGCATCGGCCGCGTCAAGACCGTCCAGATCGGCTTCTACCTCAGCATCGTCGGTTCGCTGCTGATCGCGATGGCCCCCGAGGGCAGCCTGGCAACCGCGTTCCTGATGGTCGGGCGCGCGCTGCAGGGCGTTTCCGCGGCGTGCATCATGCCGGCCAGCCTTGCGCTGGTGAAGACCTACTGGGACGGCCCGGCGCGTCAGCGTGCGGTGAGCCTGTGGTCGATCGGCTCCTGGGGCGGTTCGGGCGTGTGCTCGCTGTTCGGCGGCCTGGTGGCCGACAACATCGGCTGGCGCTACATCTTCTTCGCCTCGATCGTGGTGGCCGTCATCGGCCTGCTGATGATCAAGGGGACCCCGGAAAGCAAGGCCGAGACCAAGGGCGCCTACAAGTTCGACCTGGCTGGCGTGGTGACCTTCATGATCACCATGGTCGCGCTGCAGATCGTCGTGACCCAGGGCAACAAGATGGGCTGGACCAGCCCGCTGATCATGGGCCTGATCGCCGTCGTGATCGTCTTCGGTTCGCTGTTCTTCCGCATCGAAGCCACCTCCGGCCAGCCTTTCGTCGATTTCAAGCTGTTCCAGAACCCGACCTACACCGGCGCCACGATCTCCAACTTCCTGCTCAACGGCGTGGCGGGCACCCTGCTGGTCTCGCTGCAACTCGTGCAGCTCGGCGGCGACATGACGGCCCAGCAGGCTGGCGGCCTGACCCTCGGCTACGCGGTGGCGATCATCGCCTTCATCCGTGTCGGTGAGAAGCTGCTGCAACGCTTCGGTGCCCGCAAGCCGATGATCTGGGGCTGCCTCATCACCGGTCTGTCGATCGTGCTGCTGTCCCCGGCCAACATGATGCTCGACGACTACAAGATCCTGGCCATCATCGGCTACACCCTCTTCGGTGTCGGCCTCGCCTTCTACGCAACGCCCTCGACCGACGCCGCGCTGTCCAGCCTGCCGGCTGCCCAGGCTGGTTCGGGTGCAGGGATCTACAAGATGGCCTCGTCGCTCGGCGCCGCCTTCGGTGTGGCGATCTCGGCAGCGATCTTCACCGCGCTCAGCGCCAATCCGGAGAGCGTCGCCTGGCTCGAAGGCGTGATCACCTTCGTCGGCCGTCAGGACAACCTGGCCGTGCGTGAGGCCGCGATCATCGCCCTGATGTTCAACGTCTTCATGGTGGCGGTGGCGATCATGTCGATCATGCTCACCGTCCCGAAGGCCGGCGCCAAGCAGGTCCGCTGAGAGGCCGCATCCAGCAGAACGACGCCCGGGCCGAGCGTGCTCGGCCCGCCGGACCCGGGCGTCCCTACAGAACGTTTCAGGTTTCGATCAGGAGTCATCATGGACGCGCTATTGAATGCACTTTCGGCCGATCAGGAACACATGAAGGCCTGGCGGCATCATCTGCACCAGCATCCGGAAATCGCTTTCGATGAACACAACACCGCCCGCTACATCGCCGGTCTGCTGCGTGAGTGGGGCTACGAGGTCACCGAAGGCGTGGGCAAGACCGGTGTGGTCGCCCGGATGCGCTGCGGTGACGGCAAGAAGTCCATCGGCCTGCGTGTCGATACCGACGCGCTGGCGGTGCAGGAGATGATCGACGGCGCACACAAGAGCACCATCCCCGGAAAGTCCCACACCTGCGGTCACGACGGCCACAGCGCGATGCTGCTCGGCGCGGCGCAGTATCTGGCGCGCACAAGGGCCTTCAACGGCACGGTCAACCTGATCTTCCAGCCCGCCGAAGAGATCATGGGCGGGGCGCCCGCCATGATCGCGGACGGCCTGTTCGACCGCTTTCCGATGGACGCGGTGTTCGGCATGCACAACATGCCGACGCTCGAGCGCGGCAAGCTGTACTTCACCGCCGGGCCGATCATGGCCGCGGTGGACAACTGGGAGATCGTGCTCACCGGCAAGGGCAGCCATGGCTCGATGCCCGAGAAGAGCATCGACCCGGTGGTGGCGGGCGCCGCGCTGGTGATGGCGCTGCAGAGCATAGTGTCGCGCAACGTCGGCGCCAAGGACTCGGCGGTGGTCACCATCGGTGCCTTCCAGGCGGGCGACGCGGGCAACGTCATTCCGCAGACGGCGACCCTGCGCCTGAGCATCCGCAGCAGCGCACCGGAAACGCGCAAGCTGGTGCTCGACAAGGTCAAGGCGATCACCGCGGCGCAGGCGCTGTCCTTCGGTGTCGGCCACGAGATCCGCGAAGGCGCGCCCGGAGCGGTGCTCGTCAATGACGCGGCGCAGACGGCCGAGTGCGCGGACGTCGCGCGCGCCCTGCTGGGCGAGGACCAGGTGGTGATGCCCGGCCCGACGTTCATGGGCAGCGAGGACTTCGCGTACTACGCCCAGCACAAGCCGGGCACCTACTGCTTCATCGGCAATGGCGACACGCCGATGGTGCATCACCCCATGTACGACTTCGACGATCGCAACCTGCCCGTCGGCGCCGCCTACTGGGTGGCGCTGACCGAGCACTTCCTGCGCTAAGTCCTGTATAAGGACGGGCGGCACGCTTCGCGCTGCGGGGCGTGCCGCTTTTTGCGTGCGCATCGGCCCCGCTGCGCACCCATCCATCCCTTGCCTGTGCCCTCACTCCGCGCCGCGTAGGGCGCGATCGAATTCCCGGTGCTGAACGAATGAAGTTCGAAACGATCCTGCTGGTGATCGAGGTCGGCGGAACGCTGGCCTTCGCCATGTCCGGCCTGCTCGAGGCGATCCGCAAGCGCATGGACATCGTCGGCGTGTTCTCGGTGGCCTTCGTCAGCGCCTTCGGCGGCGGAACGGTGCGCGACGTACTGCTCGACCGCCGGCCGCTGTTCTGGGTGCAGAACGTCGAGTACGTGTGGCTGGTGATCGCGCTGGCGCTGACCGCGCCGCTGTGGCTGAAGACTTTCCGCCATCGACTGACCGAGAGCGCGATGGAGTTCGCCGATGCCTGCGGCCTCGGGCTGTTCGCCATCTCCGGCGCCTCGATCGCGACAGCGGCCGGCATGCCGCCGCTGGTGGCGGTCCTGATGGGGGCGATCACCGCCGTGTTCGGCGGCGTGTCGCGCGACGTGCTGTGCAACCAGATTCCGAAGGTCTACCAGGACCATCGCCCCTACACGCTGTGCGCGGTCGTCGGTTGCGCGGTGTTTCTCGGCATGAACATGCTCGACATGGCCCCGCAGGTGTCCATGCTTGCCGGCATCGTCGTCGCCACCGGCTCGCGCCTGCTGGCGGTGGCATTCGGGTGGAAACTCCCCGCCTGGCCGTCGCAGAAGGACTGAGCTTGCCGTTGGTCGCCGGCGACCGGCCGGTCCGCCGCGGCGGCCGGTTCGCTCAGGCGCGGACCGCGTCCGCCCAGCAGTTGGGCGTCTCGTACAGGCGCACGCGCTCGAGACGCAGGTGGTTGCCGTAGCTGTCGCGGTAAGCCGGATCGAGGATGCGGAAGGCTTCGGCGGCGAGGTTCTCGGCGGTGGGCACCACGTCGAGCACCACGGTCTTGTGCCCCGGCACGCTGGCGAGGAAATCGGCGACCAGCGTGTCGCCGCGATAGACGAGAAAGGCGTGGTCCCACTGGCTCACCACCAGCTCGTTGGCGATGCGTTTGACGTCGGCGAAATCCATCACCATGCCGTTGACCGGCAGCCCGTCGGCCTTGATGATCTCGCCGGACAGGGTGACCTCGATGGCGTAGCGGTGGCCGTGCAGATGGCGGCACTGGCTGGCGTGATCGGGGATCCGGTGACCGGCGTCGAATTCGAGGCGGCGGGTGATGCGCATGGAAGCTCTCTCTGAAATGGTCGCGGATTATACCACCGGCAGGCCTGTCGGCCGTCTCGGTGGTTTCCGCAAGTATCTGAGCAAACGATGAATTCTTCTGTTGAACGCGCTGCCGGCGGGGCCGCGGCGCAGCCCGTGGCGCTGACCATCCGCAACCACGACCGCGACCTCGCCGGGCTGACCTACGTCTATCCGGTGCTGTCCCGGCGTGCAGGCGGCGTGTCGGTGGGGATCAACCTCAATCCCAACAACGCCTGCAACTGGCACTGCGCGTACTGCCAGGTACCCGGTCTCGTGCGTGGCAAGGCGCCGGAGATCGATCTCGCGCGACTCGAGGACGAGCTGCGCGGCTTTCTCGGCGACCTCATCCACGGCGACTGGATGGCGCGCTTCGTGCCCGAAGGCCTGCGCGTGATCCGCGACATCGCGTTCTCGGGCAATGGCGAGCCGACCAGCGCGAGCGTGTTCCCCGAGGCGGTGGCGCTGGTCGCGCGCCTGCGCGACGAGTTCGGCCTGTCGTCGGCCGCCGTGCCGCTGCGCCTGATCACCAACGGCAGCCTGCTGGTGCAGGCGCGCGTGCAGGACGGGGTGCGACTGCTGGGCGAGGCGGGCGGCGAGGTGTGGTTCAAGGTCGATGGCGGAACCGCCGAGACCATCGAGCGCATCAACGGCGTGCGCCTGGAGCCTGGTGCGGTCGCGCGCAACCTGGCGCGTTGCGCGCAGCTGTGCCCGACCTGGGTGCAGACCTGCATGTTCCGCTGGGATGGCGAGGCGCCGTCGGTAGCCGAACTCGACGCCTATCTCGGGCTGCTGGAGGCGGCCGGTATCGGCGCGCTGCAGGGCGTGCTGCTGTACGGCATCGCCCGCCAGTCGATGCAGCCCGAGGCGGTCCGGCTGACGCCGCTCACCGCGGACGAGCTCGAGGCGATCGCCGCGCGCATGCGAAAAAAAGGGCTGACGGTACGCGTCAGCCCCTGATCGTGCGCGCCACGCGCTCAGCGCTCCTTGCGCTTGGCGCGGGCCTCCTTCTTCAGCGTCTTGTAGAGCTCGGGGTTGGTGGCCTTCAGGTACTCGGCCACATCCACGTCGTCGCGCTTGACCTTATTGATGTCGATCTGCTCGACATGGACCAGGCGGAGCAGCGCCTGCACGGGGCGCGGAATGTTGCGTCCGCTCTCGTAGCGCGAACCGCCGCTTTGGGTCACGCCGATCTTGGACCAGAACTGCGACTGGTTCAGTCCCAGCTTGCGGCGGATCTCACGTACATCCAGTTTCTCGGTGGCTTTCATCGAAATATCCTCATCGTTGGACGGAACCTGCCTGTCGATCGGCGAGTCGAGGTTCCCGAACTGCATTGATTTTTACCTATGACCTTGGTCATAGGACAAATGAAGTATAGATTACTATTCCTTCAACATACAGTGGTGAGTTTAACAATTTTGTCAAACTTTGACGAAAATCGTTATCACTGCGTTTCGACCAATGAGGTCCCGTTCCAAGCGCGCAAAAAATCCAACCTTTGGATAGAATCATGAGCTTTATCCACTAGCACTTGGATACGACAATGGCACTGATAGTTCAGAAGTACGGCGGCACCTCGGTGGGCAGCCCCGATCGCATCAAGAACGTCGCGCGCAAGGTCGCGAAGTTCCGCGCGGCGGGCCATCAGGTGGTGGTCGTGGTGTCGGCGATGAGCGGCGAGACCAACCGTCTGATCGCGCTGACGAAGGAGGTGGCGACCAATCCCAGCCCGCGCGAACTCGACGTCGTCGTGTCGACCGGCGAGCAGGTCACCATCGGCCTGCTGTGCATGGCACTCGAGGACATCGGCGTGCCGGCCAAGAGCTACACCGGTGGCCAGGTCAGGATCCTGACCGACTCCCTGCACACCAAGGCGCGCATCCTCAACATCGACGAAGCGCCGATGCGCAAGGATCTCGACGAAGGCAAGGTCGTCGTCGTCGCCGGCTTCCAGGGGGTGGATGAGCACGGCAACATCACCACGCTCGGCCGTGGCGGTTCCGACACCACCGGCGTCGCGCTGGCCGCGGCGCTGAAGGCCGACGAGTGCCAGATCTACACCGACGTCGACGGTGTCTACACCACCGACCCGCGTATCGTCCCCGAAGCCCGTAAGCTCGACACCATCACCTTCGAAGAGATGCTGGAAATGGCCAGCCTCGGTTCGAAGGTCCTGCAGATCCGCTCGGTCGAATTCGCCGGCAAGTACAAGGTCAAGCTGCGCGTCCTCTCCAGTTTCGAAGATCGCGAAGGCGAGGGCACGCTCATCACCGTTGAGGAAGACAAGAACATGGAACAACCCGTCATCTCCGGCATCGCCTTCTCGCGCGACGAAGCCAAGCTCACCGTCACCGGCGTGCCCGACAAGCCGGGCATCGCCTACCAGATCCTGGGGCCGATCGCCGACGCCAACATCGACGTCGACATGATCATCCAGAACGTCGGCCACGACGGCACCACCGACTTCTCCTTCACCGTGGCCCGTGGCGACCTCGCCAAGGCGCTGAAGGTGCTCGAAGGCGTGCGCACCCACATAGGCGCGCGCGCGGTCGAGAGCGACAACACCATGTGCAAGGTCTCCATCGTCGGCGTCGGCATGCGTTCGCACCCGGGCGTGGCCTCGCAGATGTTCCGCACCCTGGCCGAGGAAGGCATCAACATCCAGATGATCTCGACCTCGGAAATCAAGATCTCGGTGGCCATCGAGGACAAGTACCTCGAGCTCGCCGTGCGCGCGCTGCACAAGGCTTTCGGCCTCGACGCCGCGGCTGCATAAAATCGCTTCATCACGTTTGACCGAAAGGCGCGAACTCGCTATGATCGCGCCTTCCTGAAGGAGACGTGGCCGAGAGGTCGAAGGCACTCCCCTGCTAAGGGAGCATGCGGGCTAAAACTCGCATCGAGGGTTCGAATCCCTCCGTCTCCGCCAGAGCAATAAGCCCCTGAATTCAAGGGGCTTTTTTGCGTCTACGCGGCACAGGTTCGCGCGATGCGATGCGCCGACTTCCCTTCTTGCTGTGGGAGAATCGTCACCGTTATCCACTCGGCGACATGCAGGACCGATGGCGAAAATTTGCCCCGCGTTGGACACGCTCCGTCACGACTCTGGTCTCTACCGCGAACTCGATGTTCTCGATCGCCTGCAGCAGTCGCTGCCAGACGGGTACGAGGTCTTCCACAGCGTCGCATGGCAGACCGCGCATCACGGCGCGGATCGTCACGGCGAGATCGACCTCGTCGTCCTGGCCCCGAGCGGCAACATGCTGCTGGTCGAGGTCAAGGCCGGTGAGCTCGCGCTGATCGACGGCAATCTCGTCAAGCTCTACGGGCAACGCGAACGCGATGTCGCCCGCCAGACCCGAGTGCAGCATGCGGCCATGCTCAACCGCCTTGCCGAGGCCGGCCTGCATGCGCACGTCACGGGCTGTGTCGTCCTTCCCGATTATCAGGTGGAAGAGGCCCGCATCGTCTCGATGCCACGTGAGCGCATCATCGACGCGAACGACTACGCGCACCTTGGGACCCGTGTGCGAGAGCTGCTCGAACACGGCGGGAGTCGTAGCGACGTGGAATCGCTCCGCCGCTTCCTGGGCAACGTCTTCAAAGTCTCGATCGACCTGCAGGTGCTCGGTGACCAGGTGCGTCAGACGACCCGTCGCCTTGCCGACGGCCTTGCCACCTGGGTTCCGCGCATTGCCTCGCCATCCGGCGTGGTGCGCATCCAGGCGACGGCAGGTTCCGGCAAGACGCAGCTTGCGCTCCGCCTGCTCGACGATGCAGCGGCCGCAGGGCAGCGGGCCCTCTACGTCTGCTTCAACCGTACCCTGGCTGACCACATCGGCCGCATCGCGGCCGCGCGTACGCGGGTTTCGAGTTTTCACGAGCTCTGTGTGGAGCACTGGCGGCGTACGCAGGGTGAGCCGGACTTCACGGCAGCGGGCATCTTCCAGGCGGTCGTCGAGCGCTACGGCTGCGACGCACAGAACTTCGAGGCCCTGTACGACCTTGTGATCATCGATGAAGGGCAGGACTTCGACCCCGCCTGGGTCGCGAGCCTGCTGCCGCAGTTGAAAGGCGACGGGCGACTCTTTCTGCTCGAGGACGAGGCGCAGCGTCTTTACGATCTCGACGGCTTCGATCTCGACGGCGCGGTCAGCGTGCGCTGCAACGACAACTTCCGTTCGCCGCGCGCCATCGTCGATGTGATCAACGCGTTGGGCCTGGCGGAAGCAGCGGTTGAGGGGCGCAGCCCCTACGTGGGCGAGCTCCCGACGTTTCGCGCCTACGACGACGAGCGTGGCCTGCGCCGCGAGACGCTGGCGGCGGTGGAGGCCTTGCGCGAGCGCGGGATCCCGCTTGCCGACATCGTCGTCCTGAGCGCGCGTGGACACGGGCGCTCGCTACTGCTCAAGGCGGCGAAGCTGGGGGCGTTCGGGCTGCGGAGGTTTCTGGGGCGATATACCGCCGACGGCGAGCCTGTGTGGTCAGAGGGCGAGCTCCTGATCGAGTCCGTGCATCGGTTCAAGGGGCAGAGCGCCATGGGCGTAGTGCTCACGGAGGTGGACGTCGAGCAACTGGACCAGGCGGCGCGTAGGCGCTTGTTCGTGGGCATGACGAGAGCGCAGCTGGCGCTCGAGGTTGTGGTGTCGCGGGCGGCGGAGGCGGCGCTGGGTGAGGCGCTGGCCTGAGTACGCGATGCCTCGTGCCTTCTGCTTGTACCCGATGGAAGTAAGATTCGGGCATGAGCAAAGCGAGCTGCCCCTTCTGCGCGCTGCCTGCGGAGCGCATCCTGCTCTTGGCGGACGAGGCGCTGGTCATCCGCGACGCCTTTCCGGTGTCGCCGGGACATACCTTGGTCATCCCGCGTCGTCACATCGGATCCTTCTTCGAGCTGACCGACGCAGAGCGCGCCTGCATGGTCGAACTGCTTGCAAAGGCGAAGGCAGAGCTCGATCTCAGCTTCCAGCCCGACGGCTTCAATATCGGCATCAATGACGGTGCCGCTGCCGGGCAGACCGTCCCGCACCTGCATCTGAACCTCATTCCTCGTTACCGGGGCGATGCGCTGGATCCGCGCGGCGGCGTGCGCTGGGTGCTGCCTGCCAAAGCAAAGTATTGGGTCGAGTGATGAGTCTTGCCACCTACGCCGATCAATTCCGCCGGCTCAAGGTCAATGTGGCGCATGACCGTGCCAGCCCGCACAAGATCTGCATGCTGCTCGCCGCGCTTGATCTGGCGCGCGGGGGGGCGCTCACCGAGAACTGCATCGAATACGCACCGCCGCTGCTCGAACGCTACACGATGTACTTCAACGCGGTCCGGGGTCCGGGCGACCATCCCAATCCTTACTTTCCCTTCTTCCACCTCGCGGGGAGCTTGCGCGGTGGTGGCGAGAGTTTCTGGCACCTGCAACCCAGGCCTGGGCGCGAGTCCGTGCTGGACAGCATGGGCACGGCGAGAACGTCAAGGCAGGTGACCGAAAACATCGACCACGCCTTTCTCGATCCAGAGTTGTTCGAACTGGTTCAGGATCCGACAGCCGTCGATGCGCTGAGCGCCGTCCTGTCCGAGACGTGGTTTGGTCGTGGTCTCCAGGACCTCGACGCTGTGGTGGGTCGAACCCGGGAGATCAATCGTTATGAGCGTTTGCTCCGGGCCCCGAGCGGTCCGGCGCTCATCGCGGCCGAGGCGGTGCCGAGCTATGTACGCGATCCGGCCTTCAGGCGTGTCGTGACCGAGATCTACGATTTTCGCTGCGCGGCAACCGGATTGCGTCTTGTGCTGCGCGATGGTGCGGCGATGGTCGAGGCTGCGCACATCCATCCTTTCAGCGAAACTGGGGACGACGACCCGCGCAATGGGCTGGCGCGGACGCCCGACATGCACTGGGCGCTCGATCGTTATCTCATCGCGCCGGACACGGACTTCCGCTGGCGCGTGAGTCCGCTCCTTGATCCTCGCATTCCCGACTACCGCGCGCTGACTGCGCTGGAGGGCAAGTCGCTGTTCCTGCCACGCGAGGCGCGCATGTATCCGAAGAGGGAGGCAATCGAGTGGCGACTGTCGCGGTTGGGGAAATGATTATGTGCAGCAGAGCGTCAACGCTCTATCAGGGGATCTGAATTTCATGGACGGCACGGCATCGGCGAAGACGCAACTAACTCGCCTGAGCCGCCATGCGCTCTGTCATCAGCTCATGGATATCCCCGAAGTCTGCGGCACGCAGTTCTCCAGTTCCGTTCAACATGTCATCGGACAGGGAGCGCTTCCACGTCAGCAGCTCGTGCAGCTTTTCATCGAATGTCTTGAAGTTCGATGCGCTCACGATCGGGTAATGCACATGCACATCTCGTGTCTGCCCGATTCGGTAAGCGCGGTCCGTCGCCTGGTCTTCCTTGGCGGGGTTCCAGGTGCGGCTGAAGTGGATGACGTGGTTGGCGGCCTGGATATTGACGCCGAACCCGACGGCAAGTGGGGAGAGGACGATGACGCCGAATCCGGGTACTTCCTGGAAGCGGCGGATCCGCTTCTGACGGCTGTTCGCATCGCTCGCTGACGCTGACGTGTCGCCGTTCACGATGTCCGCGTGCACGTCCAAAAGTCTGCCGATGCAGCGTTGGATCATCCGCTGAAGGTCACGGAACTCGCAGAAAACGATGACCTTCTCCTGCTTGCCACGGATTTCGCGAAGCACATCGATCAGCCAGCGCATCTTCGGGTTGTGATCGAGGATTTGCTCGACCGGCGCGCGCTCGGCCTCTGCGACGTCGAAGGCGAAGGGATCGGAAATCACGCGGCGAAGAACCTGGATCATCTCGAGGTGCTTGCGGCCACCTTCGGCCTTCTTGAGCTCGGCCATCACGCGACCGTAATGGCGCAGTTGCATCTCGGAAATGCCGAGCTTGTGACACCGCTCGAGCTTCGCCGGCAGGTCCTTCGCAACCTCGGCCTTGGTTCGCCGTAGCAACTGCAGGGAGATCTTCGCGCGAAGCTCCTCGATCCGTTCCTTGTCGTCATCCGTCTCGGCTTCGATCGGTCTGCGATACAAGTGGCCGAACTCGGACAGCGAACCAAGGAATCCTGGCTGGATGAAGTCGAATAGGCACCAAAGGTCAGTGAGCGTGTTTTCAACCGGCGTGCCGGTGCATGCGATCTTGAACCGCACGTTCTGCTTCTTCGCCGCCCGGGTCACCATGGCGTTCGGATTCTTGATCTTCTGGGCTTCGTCGCAAACCATGATCGACCATCGCTCGGCTGCGAGCGAAAACTCGAGGTCGCGAAGCGTCTCGTACGTCGTCAGGACGATGCGGGCGTTGGCCCTCCAATCCCTTCGCAGCAAACGTGTCAGGCCGTTCTGTCGCAACTGCTCGTCGATGGCCGCCTGTGGCACGCGCAACTGAGCGAGTGTTTCGCCGTATAGGAGCGTGGCTGGCATGGACCCGGGTCGGAAGAACTTGTCGATCTCTTCGCGCCAGTTCTCCAGGAGTGCAACCGGGGCGACCACCAGCACAGGCTCAAGGTCGGGCTGGTCCTCCAGACAACGGGCGATGAAGGTCAGAAGCTGGATCGTCTTGCCCAAGCCCATGTCGTCGGCAAGGAGTGCCCCTCTGCATTGCGTGGGAGAGTGCCCCCAGAGATTCTGAAGCCATGCGACCCCCGCAAGTTGGTGGTCGCGAAGCGAAACCTCCGGACGTAGGCTGCTCGGCAACAAGGCTGAAGTCCCATCCGGGAGACGCAAGCGGTCCTTGCGCTTTTCCTCGTAATCGACTTGATTGATGTTCGATTTGAGCTTGAGGTGAATCCTCTTGGTCTTTTCGCCTGGCGCCGTGACAAAGGGCTTCCCTCGTGGGGCTCGCCGAATCTTTTCTGTCTCGCTGACGATCGCGCCGAGCAAGGCCTCTGCCTTCCGGATGGGCATTTCATAACCGGTTTCCGGAACCTTGACCGTCGGCGACAGCTTCTGCCGTGCGTTCGCGATTGCGCGTTCGAAATCGGCGATGCGCTCGGGCGTCATGGTTTGCGGCGTCCGCCCCGCGTTTTCTCCGTCAGCCGCTGACGTGGGCCAGACGATGGCGATCTCTAGGTTCTCGGGGAACCATCCTTCGTCTTCGTTCTTACGAGCGATGAAGGGTGACGCGTATTGCTCCTCGTCGCCAAACCCCTCGATCCGATCGGAGTACCGGCTGGCGTCGAGTACGTCGGCGGCTTCGATCTTTTCCGGTGCGAGCCATTCGTCGAGCGCCTTCTGCATTGCCTCCAGATGCAGGGCAGCATCGCCAAGCAGCTCGAGCTCATGCCCCCGCCAGCGCAGACATTGCGCTTCGCGCTTGAGCCGCTCGCGCAGACGGCTGACGAAGTCATCAAGCATCTTGGGCGTATCGAGTCGCTCGACAGCGCTTTCGGCGTTCTCGGCAGCGTCGCGGTCAATCTTCAAGTCGACGGCGACGATTTGACCGGCCTCATTCCGGATGATGAAGGGCTGGAAGGTCTCAATGCGGATCCCCGCCTTCTCACGTTCGCTCTCGAACGCCTCGGGGTCGATCACCCGTGAAGCATGAGGACCGAGTATCGCGAACGGATTCCGAACAAACGCCTCTGCGCGTTCACCCGCAACTCGCCGACCCGGCATCCGCTTGACCTCGGTGAGGACGGACCGCACCTCCGGTGTGATGAGCACTTGCGTGAGGCTGGACCCGTCCGGGATGTCGTAGTGATCGGGCACGCTACCCAAACGATCGAAGATTTCGAGCCAACGGGGTGGCGCATCCTCGAACGTCGGACTGACTTCGATCACGGGCGAATCACCAACCGTGACGCGGTTCAGCTGTATTGCCAGGTGCTCTGGCGTGAGGACAATGGTTTTCTTCAAGAAGTCCGAGAGCTCGGCGCCCGCTGCGACGGCAACGTGGCGTAGCTGCGACCAATGTTGCTGGTTGCTCTCATGGGTGCGTTCCGCGATTGGGCGGGCATGAAATCGGGCCAACTCCACGAGGACAGCCCAGGATTCCGGTGGCAGCAGTCCATCGATGCCGCCACTGCTGACGACAGGGCCGGTGAGTTGGGGTTGTGTGCTGAGGGGGGTGCCCTTCGGATTGCACCAACCGGACAGGGAAATCATGAAGCTTCGGTCGGCAAGGCTCCCTTTGCTCACTAGCTTGGGCCTTAGATCGACAAGGGGAGGGAGTCCAAGAAGGATGTCGGCGTGGCGATAATCCGGATCGGCAATAAGCCGGTAGGCCGCATCCCAGTCCAGAACCACCGCGTCGCCCTCGATGCGGGCAAAGCCGTCGTCACGAAGTTGGGAAAGGAGGGCAGCAAGTGCCGGATCCTCGGTGCTCGCTTCGGGCTGCTCGAGCCATGCTTGGACGGGCGTGCTGCTGGGCGCAAACCTCATGCCCTCGCGTGAGAACAGGGGCTTGACGAATAAGTAATCCTTGGCCATGAGATCTATTTTTTCCACCAACCGTTGCCGCCGGAATAAGTGAAGCCTTGCCCAAGCAGGAGGCGGTTGAGAGCCAGGTCTTTGGAGTCTGCCCTGACCCAAAGACATCCCCCTCTGGGCCGAAGATCTTCAATTTTCATTCCAAAGCTTTCGAGCCTCGACATCAGTGCGGCAAAAAATGGATCTTCCTCGGTGTCGTGCGCGGCCCCGGCAGCTGTGTCGCGTTGCGTACTCGGGCTTTTCTTTTTCGATTCCATCGGGCGACCCGCCAGGGATTCCGTTCTCCGAACGGTCGACTTGGGTGGGGGTGACCCTGGCCACCAGCCGATGCGGGGACAGATCACATTACAGAAGGTCTTTTCCCAGGGAAGCGGATAGTGACGCATCTGCTCACCGCCCATCGACTGGAGGCGATGAACAGCGAGCTGCACGCTGGCGCCCGGGGTCAGTGGCTCCCGCCACCGATCGGCGTGGATGAGGTAGGCGGCACGGCCTTTCTGGCCAAACTCGATCAGGTAGAACGGGCCGATACGCATGATGAATGCGTTGTTCGTATAGCTCGAGCCGGCGAACTTCAGAATGCGCTCACGTCCGATCCGCTGACGCAGCTTCAAATACTTGGGGTCGCGGCTGTCGTGTGCATACGAGCCCATTGCAAACCAGATGTCGCTGATGACGGGCACGAACTGCGGCCAGAAGCGCATGCGGGACAGGTCTGCGACGCCATCGTCGGCAAGGAGCTGAAAGAAGTCCTGGATGAGCCCGGTCTTGGTCCAGCCGTCGATCAGACGCAGGGCATCCTCATCTCCAACGTACGCGTCCCATGCGGTACGGTTCAACCACGGCTTGCCAAAACAATGCAGTGCCTGGTCGAGCAGCGCCTCGTGTTGAGGATGGTCGCTACATCTTGCGTACCGACGGAGCAGGCTTGCTGTTCCGGTCTTGCGCAGCTCATCGCCCAGGGGGACGCGCTTACCCTCGAGGGCATGCAGCGCGAGATCGAGCTCTTGTCGGAAAGCGATATCCGCTCGAATGTCAGCCACCGCCTGGACGTGTGCCAGGACGGCCTCCTTCCAGACCCAGGATGCGCTGGAAATGGCCAAGCCTTGTGCAAGCTCCTCCAGCTCATCCCATTTGCCTTGTCTCAGTCCCTCGGCGTAACGCCTGCACGGGTTGGGCTTTAGCAGGTTCTCGTGGGCTTTAAGGACAAGAATCCAGCTGGCAACGGGCTCGACGGTTAGGATCAGTCGAAGCTGCTTTCGAAGGTAGTTCTGTAAATGTTCCCAGTTTCGCTTCTCGACATCCGTGCTGCTGTCGTCGGCCGGGAAGTTGAGGTAACTGTTGAGAAGCCCCTGGTAGCACTTCCGGAACTTGCGCGGTTCCTTCGTGACGCCATGCACTTCGTCGATCAGGGCAGGGTAGAGCTTCTCGTCGCCAAGCAGCGTGCTCTCGTCCTTGCCCTGCCTGAGAGTGAGACCGTAGCAGGTGTATTTCAGATCACGGAACGACTCGAGTTCTCCCGTGCGTCGGAACGCCCACACTGATGCCGCGATCGACTTCTCCGAGACGCTTGCCTCAGCAGAGTCGAAGCGCTTCTTCACCTCTTTCAGCGCCTGGTGCATGACCTCCGGTGCGCCCCAGACCGGCGCCACGAAACTGTCGTGCAGCGCACCACGGAGGCTATTGCGAAGATCCAGAACCGGGTCTTTCAGTCCAGCGGGCATCGCGGGTTCTCGTCCAGCGGTTGTTCACGAGGCGTTGGGCGCAGCTCTTCCAGATCGAGAAACTCCAGCTTCATCTCGATTCGCCGGCTTTCCTCGAGCGTGTCCTTCAGAGCATTGAACGATGAGCCACCCACCAGGAAGAGCTCGCGAATCTTGATTCGATCGGTGTCGGAGAGCGGGGGCTCATCGTTCTCTGGCTTGCCGAGCAGAACGCAGAGCACGCGCTGGGATCGCTGCATGCTGAGGTTGAGGTTGTGCAGATAGGTGCCGCGCTGATCCGCGAATCCCTCCACCACGACGCGCTTGATCCACCTTTCACCCAGCGGGTCGCGAGCGACCTCGAGGACGCGCGGCACCAAGGCTCGCAACAGTTTGGCTTGTTCCGCCAGCAGGCGATGGCTGTTCGTGTCGAAGCGGGCTCGATCGCCGAAATCCACCGATCGTCCTCGAACCGTCACGCCCGGGAAATCCCTCACCACCTCCCTGATCCGTTCCATCAGGGCGTCGATGTCTGCCTCTCGTTGCGCTTTGGCACGCTCGGCCTCGGAGATCTCGTTCGTGATGGCCAGCAGGGCTACGGTCATGGCCACCAGAAACAGCACCATGAGCGCCGACATCAAGTCCGAGAAGGAGATCCAGAAGGGTTTCTCGCCTTCCTCCCGGTGCCTCTGCCGCGAGGCGGTGCGCATTCCGAGCATGGTGGCTTACCCCCGCGCCGGAACCATATCGAGCGTGTCGCTCAAGTCGTGAATCGCGCCGCTCAACAGGCCGACGGCCTTCCCGAGCTCCAAGTGGAAATCCTTATTCCCCTCGCGTAGGGTGCTCTTGACGGAATCAGCAAACGACCGGTGCGCCTCCTCGAGCACTGCGTTAACGCTTTCGAGGTAGTGCTCAGCCTGCTCCTGGACATTCGCGATCTTCTGGCTCGCGGCTTCCAGTCTGCTCACAAGTTCCGAGGTCATCCTCGCGTCGCGGCTGGCGTTTTCCACGGTTGCTCGAAGGTCATCGACCATGCTGGCAAACGCCTCCTGGGCCGCCTGGTGGCCGTCGAGCGCTTGATTGCTGAGCGCAACCACCGCCTGCAGCTTCTGTGCAGAATCCGACAACAGGCGTCCTGTTTCCCCGATGGTGCCTGCGGTCGCCGAAAAATCGTTGAGCGCGCCACTGAAGCGAGTCGAAGCCGCATTCAGCGTGTCCGCGCCACGGCTCATCTGAGTGATGTGCTCCTTGCTGCTCGTGGCCAGGTCTGCAATCGCGCCGCGCATTGCGGTGGTCGCAGCCTCGACACTCGACAGCAGGGTTTGGGTCTGCTCTGCCAGTCTGGATACGGCCGCCTGTGCTTCCTTCGCAAAGTTGGCACTCGCTTCCTGCTGTGCCTCAACCGCAGATGCGTTGCGAGCATCGAGCGAGCCGAGCAATTGACCCGTCTGGTCACCCAGCGCAGTCAACATGCCTTGCAGTTTGCTGGCCGTCTTGTCCTGGGAGTAGGTGACGGTCCGTTCCATGCCCTCCAGGAACTCACCCATGCGGGAAGCGAGCTGGGTGAGTTGCTCGCCCTGCTGCATGCGGTTCTGATCAGCATTCTCCTGGAGCTGCGTCACCACGGAATTCACGCTCTGGCCCAGCTCGGCGAGCATCGATTGCATCTTCGCCGCCGACTCGGACTGGGAGCTCTCCTGGCTGGCGCGCAGCTGCTCGACGAACTCGGCCATGCGGTCGTTCATGGCCTGCTGGCGAGCTTCCATGGCGGCCATCATCGCTTCCAGCCGCTGATGCATGGCCTCGGTTGCGCCTTGGCCCGCACTTTCGATACCGGAAGCCAACTGGTCGAACTTGCCCGCTGCGGCCTGGATCGCCGCTGAAGTCTGGACCAGTGCGTCGTTCATGCCGCGCATCTGGGCGCCGAACATGTCATCGATCTTGGCAGTGAAACTCGACAGCACGTCGGTGAGCAGGGAATTGATGGCCGTACCCTGGTCGCGGGCGACGGTATTCATCCCGGCGCTGAGCTGCTGCATCGGCTCCTTCAGGCTCTCGTTGATCGCGCCGACGACGGCGGTGGAAAGCTGCTGATTGTGCGAGCCGGCCGCCTGTATCTGCATCTCGGTCAGCTCGGTCAGGATCTGCTTGAGATCGGTGACCAACGAATCCTTCATCTGCGCGGATTGCGTTGCAGACTCTTCTGCTGCGCTAACCAGACGTGCCAGGTACTCCTCACCGGCGCCGGCATCGAAGAGGCTGTCCACGCCCTGACAGATACCCTCCACCTGCCGGTAGCACAGCGTGACGATGGACTTCTCCAGCCAGGTCGTCAGCATTGCCAGCGCGATTGCACTACCGGACAGAATGAAGGCTTGGCCAACGCTCTGGACCAGCGTCGCCAGGCTCGATCGAACGACGTTGGGGTTCTCGCTGATCTGGAAATCCATCAGACCGAAGATCAGCCCTGAGAACGTGCCGATGATCCCGATGCCGGTGAGAATGCCGGGCAGGTGCTTGTAGAACTCCGTCTTCAGTGGTGTTTCGACAAGGGCCTGTTCGGTAAAGAACACATCCGCAAGCGAGGTCGACCGCCAGCGCACCACCTGTTCCTGCCCGTATTCGTCGACCTGCTTCTGCGGATGGAGCGTCTCCCTGAATTCGGCCCAGCAATGCTGCAATCGAGGGGTCCGCATCGCATCCGCTGCGATTTTGTCGAGATCGGTGATTGTCTCGCTGTTTGCCGGGCGGAGCCTCTTCAAGGCTCTTGCTGCGCCCCTCAGTCGCAACCACAGGAGCAACCCGGGGAGCAGAAACCGCAACACGAAAACAAGGCCGCAAAGGGCCAGAATCACGATGAAGGCATCGTGCAGATACGTCTTCAGCAACTCGAGCATGGAGCGTCCAATCGGGCTTGTTGTTGTTGGCGGATTCTTTGCGATTACTCATCTCGCGTGATCCACTGCATAGTATGCATCAAAATGATGCTCACCCTCGGGCGACGCTGGTACCATCCATGACAAAGTTCTCACCCGAAGGCGATCCGATGCCGCTTGTCTTGTCACATTCCCAACGCGAACGCCTCGCCTATCTTGAGCTGAAGGCGTTCTTCATCGGTGAACTGCGCCGAGGCGACCTCGAGGCGCGGTTCTCGATCAAGCCTGCGGCGGCAACGCGCGACCTGAATGCCTACCGCGAACGTGCGCCTCACAATCTCGCGTACGACCGCTACGTCAAGGCTTATGTCCCGACCTCGCACTTCTGTCCCGTCTTCCCGTTCTCTGCAGAACGCGTGCTTTCCTGGCTGCTCTATGGCTTCGGTGACGGGCAGGGGCCGACCGTGTCGCGCACGATTCCGTGCGAAGGGGCAGGGGAGCTTGTGCAGCCGGATTTCGGCCAGCTCGGTGAGATCACGCGTGCCATCCACACCGGCCGCGCGTTGCAGATTCACTACCTGTCGCTCAGCTCCGGCGCCGCGAAGCGGGTCATCGTTCCCGTTGCTCTCGCTGATAACGGCCTGCGCTGGCATGTCCGCGCGTACGACCGCCAGCGCAAGCGTTTCTCGGATTTCGTGCTGACGCGCATTACCAAGGTGAGGCCGCTCGACGAGGCTGCCGAGGCACACGAACGCATCGAAGCCGATGAGCAATGGAACCGGCGTATCGATCTGCGCCTCGTGCCGCACCCCGGTTTGAAGCATCCCGAGGCGGTCATCGCCGACTACGGGATGCGCGACGGATCTCTCACCCTCAACGTCTCGGCGGCGCTCGCCGGATATGCACTGCAGCGTTGGGCGGTCGACTGTTCGTCGGCTCACAAACTCGACTGTGCGCGGCACCATCTGCGGCTTGCGGACCCTGCTGTCCTGGCTGGCGTCGAGAGTGCGGTGATGGCACCCGGTTTCGGATCCTGAGCAAGTCGGCGTACCGGACGAAAACGTACACATCCACGGCCAGACGCAAGAAGAACAAGGAATGCGATGGAACTCATCGACAACATAAGTCGCCTGTTCGAGGACGATCTGACACAGACCCCGAGGCCGGGGCGAAACTCAAGGTTGCGGACTCGTGCTTCTCCATGCACACCTACGAGGCGCTCAAGGCGGGGTCTTTGCCGATTGAGTAGCTCAACTTCGTCTTCACATCGTGCTCCTTCAGCGCCAACGGAGTCACTGGTCGGTTACCGAGTGACCGACGATTTTCGGCCCCTGTTCGAGCACTCCGTGGAGCGGGCGCTTTCCGCCCTTGCCAAGGGCCTTGGGGACGGGCAGGGAGGAGCCCCGAGCTGTCTGGTTCCCTGCGAGTATCCCGCCCCGATGAACCGGCCCGCCATCGAGGTCCTGGCAGCGGTTACACGAGCGATCAGCGGACAGCGCGTCCTCTCGATTTCCGACGTGTCGTCGACGAGCGGGGCGACCGAGCGGGAGATCGTGCCTCTCGCGCTCACCGACAACGGCCTGTGCTGGCACGTTCGGGCCTTCGACCGCAGATCCCCCTCGATCCGGGACTTCGTGCTGACTCGCGTCCGCTCCGTTCGCTTCCTCCCGGATGCTCCGCTGCCTGAGGAGAGTTTCGCCAACGATCTCCAGTGGTCTCGCGAGGTGGAGATGGAGCTCGTTCCGCATCCCGCACTTCCGTGCCCGGAACTTGCCGCTCTGGACTATCCGATGACGGACGGGGTTCGGCGAATTCGAGCCAAGGCCGCGCTGGCGGGCTACGTCCTGAGAAGATTGAGCGTCGACTGCTCCGAGGCCCATTCCCTGCGCGGAACCGGGTATCGCAGATGGCTGCGGAATCGCGCGGCGCTGGAGCGCGCGGACAGTGCGTCCATCGCCCCGGGCTATCTTCCGAAGGATGCTGGCCGTGGATAGCCCCATGAGGAAGCTCAACCCGCTCCTTCGTCTCGCGGCCATCTCGGGCGTTGAGACGGCGATCAAGCTGCACATTCGGCGGGGCGACGATCTCGACGGGCGGGACGGGTCAGGCGCGACGCCTCTGATCCTGGCGGCCGGCAGGCGGAGAAGGGGAGCGGTCAGGTTGCTCCTGGACGCCGGGGCAAACCCGACGTTGGCCGACCAGAGCGGAATGGACGCGCTGGCTCACGCCGTCAAAGGCGGGTGCCCCGAGACCATCGCTGTTCTGACCGAGGCCATGGCGCGTCTCGCCGCGCCCGAACCTTCGAACGAACCTGTCGATGAGATCGCCGAGCTGACCGTAGATGAGGTCGAGGGCGTGCGGGACGTCGAGCCGGAGCCCACGCATCAGACGGTCGAAACGCTCGGTACCGAAGCCCCGTCCGTATCGGAAGACACTATTGAGGTCGTTTCGCCGGTCGACGATGAGCAGCCGCCTAAGCTGATCGTGGAATCACCCCCCGTTCCGTTCGAAATTTCGGGCGCCACGACCACCGAAGTCGTGTCCGCGAACGAACCGGCCATCCTCGCGCTGGACGACGAGCCGCTGAACGACCTCTTCGCCGACGACTGGGAGGCGGAAGAGGAGATTTCGGCCCCTGAGGGCGACGAGACTGTCGCGGAGGCGGCTAGACAGGTTCACGAGGCCATCGGGCGCCACAAAGTCGTGGACAGCGATGAGGACTGGGGAGACGTCGATCTTCACCTGCCTGTCAGAGCCGCTCCGCTCGCTCGCGACGAGGGCGGCGGGGCCGTCAGAGACCTTCTTCTCGTCGCGCTGCGCGAGGGAATGGTCTCGGAGGGCCAGCTGATCGAAGTCTGCTCGAACGCCGACGGCAGTCGCAACGAGGAGGCTGAGAGGCTTCTCGCCCTCGTGGCAGGAGAGCTCGGGGCGACTGTTGTCGAATGGACGGGCTCGGACGAACCCTTCCTGTCGGAACCCTCCATGGAGGAGGAGCGCCTTCTGACGGAGGCCGCCGAATTCGCCGAGGAGCTCGCCTCGGGGCGCAACGACCCGTTCAGGTTCTACGCGAAGGATATTCGCGGAGATCTTCTCGAGGCCGAGGAGGAAATCGCCCTAGGAAGAGAGATGGAGGAGGCTGGTCGAGCGGCGCTTTCCGCTCTCGCCTCATGGCCCGAGGGCCTGTCCGCCGTGTTCGACGCCGCCGCTCGTGTCGCGGCAGGAGAGGCCGAAGCCGAGTCCTTCAGCGCGGGACCAGAGCCGTCGTCTGACGAGGAACCGTTCTCGCGCTCGCTCGGAACGGGTGACGACGAGGATGACGAATCCGAACTCGACAAGGAGGCCGCCTTCTTTGTGAACGCCGTCGCCGCCGTGGAAGCTGCCCGAGGCGACGCTCGCAGGGCCACTGAGGCCTTGGATGAGGCTAGGCTGACGCGCGGCTTCCTAATGGAACTGGCCGACAAGGCCGGCGCAGACCAGGCAGGGTGCGACTTCGTCGAGGCTCTCGATCGTCAGGCGAAGGCGCGGGAGCGCATGATTCTCTGCAACCTCCGGCTCGCTCTGTCCATCGCCAAGAAACATCTCTGGTCGGGCATTCCTTTCGACGATCTCGTTCAGGAGGCCAATATCGGTTTGATGAAGGCTGTCGAGCGCTACGATTGGCGCAGGGGTTTCCGGTTCTCCACCTACGCGACCTGGTGGATTCGGCAGCGGGTCTTAAGATCGATCGCTGATACGGGCCGAGTAGTCAGGGCCCCGACCCACATTCAGGATACGGCGCGAAAGGTCCTGCGTGAGCGGGAGTTGGCAGAGGCCCGTTTAGGTCGTCCAGAGTTGGAGTCTGAGACCGCGCGACGCATCGGCATGCCCCTTGCCAAGACCCGGATGCTTCTCGCCATGTTCGAGGACGTGGCCTCCTTGGACGAAGTCGACCCTGACTCGGGCCTGTCGAGAGCGGACGGTCTCCTCGGCGAAAAGATTTGGGACCCAGCCGAGGTCGCCGAGATAGCGTCGCTGCGTAGGACCCTCCTCGGAATGCTGGCGGACCTAGACGAGCGCAGTCGGGAGGTCATTTTTTTGCGCTTCGGTCTCACGGACGACGATGCGATGACTCTCGAGGAGGTCGGGCAGCATTTCGGAGTGACGCGCGAGCGTATTCGCCAGATCGAATCCAAGGCGATGCGCAGACTATCTAATCGGGACAGGCGAGAGATCCTGTGGCACTTCATGGGCGAAAGGTATGCGCCCACGTCGCGGTCCTTGCAGGCCGAGAAGGGGAGCAACAAAGCAGTCACATCATATTTGGCTGACGATTCTTCCACGTCTTGCGGGCAGTCGCCGGTCGCTCGTGAGTATCTGATTTGCCGTGAAACATCTGCTGACGAGGAGCCCGGGCCGAAACTCGATGCCAGGGCGTTCGTGGAAGTAACGCCCGTCCGGAGCTTGAATGGGGCGCTCTCTCAAGTAGCTGAGCCAAATTCGAAGATACTGATCTCCCATGACGATCCGGCTTCGATACTCGCAGATGAGGCGCGGGCGCTCGGTCTCCAGGTTGACGACCGCCGAGCGCATGGCGGCGAGTTGAGGATCGTTTCCCCGTACCGTGCTCCTGCCAAGGTCAGAGGCTTTGGGCGCAAGTTGCTCGCCTCCGGTTTTCGCAAGCTTCAGGGGGACGTGTTCGCAAAATGACAAATAGAACGAGACATGCTCCACCAAAGGCCGGGGCGATGATGGAGGCTCTAAGGGGCCTAGGCTATTCGACAGCTGCAGCCTTGGCTGACGTCGTGGACAATTCGATATCGGCTGGGGCCTCCCAGGCACGTCTGCGCTTCGTGTGGAGCGGGTCTGAAAGCCGAATCTCGATTCTGGACGACGGGCGCGGCATGAGCGATCCGGAACTGGAAGCGGCCATGACGCTAGGGACGATCAACCCGCTGGACGAGAGGTCTCCGACCGACCTTGGGCGTTTCGGTCTCGGTCTGAAGACGGCGTCCTTCTCGCAGTGTCGCAGCCTCACCGTTGCGTCGAAGCGAGAGGGACAGGAGATCGTCTGCCTGCGCTGGGATCTCGACGCCATAGCCTCGGACCCGGAGGGCGGATGGCGCATGTTCGAGGGGCCTGCCGAGGGTTCCGAGCGCTTCCTGGAGCCTCTCTCGGCCCTGCGCTCGGGGACCCTCGTCCTCTGGGAGCGCATGGATCGCGTGGTCACTGCCGGTTCGAACTTCGACCACTTCGCCGAGCTCGCCATTGACGTCGAGTCGCGGCTCGCGATGGTTTTCCATCGTCTCATCGAGGGGCACAGGTCCGACTTCCGGCTTTTCGTTAACGACAGGGCTGTGGCTCCTTGGGACCCCTTCATGACCGGGCATCCGGCCAAGCCGTGGGAGTCCCCCGTCGCCCGTATTTCGACTCCTTCCGGTACCGTAGAGGCGCAGTGCCACGTGCTTCCCCACAAGGACAAGCTTTCCGAAGACGACTTTTCGAAGGCCGGCGGTCCCGAGGGCTGGACGTCCCAGCAGGGCTTCTACGTCTACCGAAACAGGCGCCTGCTGCTGGCAGGAGGATGGCTCGGACTCGGTAGGGGAAGGGCCTGGAATCGCGAGGAGTCGCATCGACTGGCGCGGATCAGGGTGGATATCCCGAACTCCGCCGACGCCGACTGGAAGATCGACGTGAGGAAGTCCACAGCTAGGCCGCCCGTCTTCGTTCGCTCCTGGCTGACGGGGCTGGCCGAGAACACCCGTGAGAAGGCGCGAAAGGTCTTCGCGTTTAGAGGATCGCCTACGCCGGGTCCCGGCGGCGTGCCGATCGAGCAGGCCTGGCGGGTCGAGCATCTGCGCAGCGGCGTCCGCTATCGCATAGACGAGGGACATCCCGCCGTCACCGCCGTCATCGACGCCTGCGGCGATCGAAAGGACCTCGTGAAGGCGATGCTTCGAGTGGTCGAGGAGACTGTGCCGATCCAGCGCATCTGGCTCGACACCGCCGAGAACAAGGACACCCCCAGAACGGGCTTCTCCGGCGAGCCGGAAACGGCTCCGGACGGCGTCAGGACGGTTCTTCTGACCCTGTTCAGGGACATGGTCGGGCGGCGCGGCATGACGCCGGAGGCGGCTGTTCGCGCGCTGTCCTCAACGGAGCCATTTCAGAACTATCCCAAACTCGTCGCCGCGCTTCCCGAGGCGACGAAGTCCGACGAAGGAAATGCAGGGTGACGGAAGAGCAGAGCAAGGTGTTTCAGGGTCTCGTCAGCATCGTCCAGACGACGCTCGCGGCGGACATGGAGAAGGGCGCGGTAACCCCGACCCTCATCGCAGAAAAGGTCGACTTCGTCGCCGACAACCTCTATCCGGGCAAGGACGTCGACAGGAAGGAGGCCGTCGCCGAGCTCATCCGCCGGTTCAGCCTCTGGATCGGCGGAGCTACGACGCTCTCCGACAAGACCGGCCACAAGGACTGGCTCAAAGCCTCCCGTCGCAAGGACTGGCGTTACTGGCAGCGCTACCGCGACTTCCTCGAAAGCAAGATGTCGGTCAAGGCGGTGGACGCGCTGGACGAGGCGACGAACAAGATTCTCGAACTGCTCGAAGACCCTCTGCGAGAGGGCGCCTGGGATCGTCGCGGACTCGTCGTCGGTCACGTCCAGTCGGGCAAGACAGGCAACTACACGGGCCTGATCTGCAAGGCGGCCGACGCGGGCTACAAAATCATCATCGTCCTCGCCGGCCTGCACAACAATCTGCGCTCGCAGACCCAGATTCGCCTCGAAGAAGGATTCCTGGGCTACGAGACGTCGGCGAAGAACGACGTGGTGCGCTACATCGGCGTCGGCGAGAACGCCCGGGACGCCGAGATTCGACCCAATTGCGCGACGAATCGCTCGGACAACGGGGACTTCAACACAAAGGTCGCGAAGCACCTAGCCATCTCGCCGGAGCAGCGGCCGTGGCTCTTCGTCGTCAAGAAGAACAAGACGGTGCTCGAACGTCTGCTCAAATGGATTCGCAACCACGTTGCTGACGCCAAGGACTCCGATGGACGGCCTCTCGTCTCGGGCTTCCCGCTGCTCCTGATCGACGACGAGGCCGACCACGCCTCGGTGGATACCGGGGATCAGATCGTGAACAAGGACGGCACCGTGGACGACGAGTATCAGCCGAAGGCCATCAACAGTCGCATCCGGAAGATCCTCCACTCGTTCGCCCGCAAGGCGTACGTCGGCTACACCGCCACGCCGTTCGCGAACGTCTTCATAGACCGCCGCAAGGCGACGAAGGAGGAGGGGCCCGACCTTTTCCCCCAGTCCTTCATCGTCAATATCTCGGCCCCCTCTAACTACGTCGGCCCCGCCCGCGTCTTCGGCCTTCGCTCGACCGAGGGCAGGGTCGGCGGACTACCTCTGACCCGGGAGATGAACGACCAGACTGACGCCACGGGCGAGGAGGGCTGGATGCCTCCGAGGCACAACAAGGCCCACGTGCCCCTGTTCGAGGGACGAGACGAGGTTCCGCCGTCGCTCAGGGAGGCGATTTCGGCCTTCGTGCTCTCCTGCGCGGTGCGCATTCTCAGGGGGCAGGGTTCGAGGCATTGCTCGATGCTGATTCACGTGACGCGCTACACCGCCGTACAGGAGGAGGTTCGCAGGCAGGTGGACAACCTCGTGAAGAGCTTCCGCGTGCGTCTGCGGGGATTCGGCGCGGTCGAGAGGGACGCGCTGCTGGCCGAGTGGCGCGAGCTCTGGGAGGACGACTTCGTGCCCACCTCGACCGCCGTGGCGATGGCCATGGACGAGTCGGCTGGCGAGTTCGATCTTCCCGACTGGGAGGACGTCGAGGCGGTCCTTCCCGAGGTGCTCGAGGATCTGGCGAACGGCGTGAGGGCCATCAACGGCTCGGCAGGCGACGTGCTGGACTACGCCGAGCGGGAGGAGACCGGCCTGAAGGTCATCGCCGTCGGCGGCGACAAGCTTGCCCGGGGCCTCACGCTCGAAGGCCTCTGCGTCAGCTACTTCGTCCGCTCCACCAAGATGTACGACACCCTGATGCAGATGGGCCGTTGGTTCGGCTATCGCCCAGGCTATCTCGACCTCTGCCGTCTCTACACGACCCCGGACCTCGTCGAGTGGTTCGGCCACATCGCGGACGCGGCCGAGGAGCTTCGCCAGGAGTTCGACACCATGGCGAAGATCCACGCGACGCCCGAGACATACGGCATGAAGGTGCAGTCGCATCCCGTTCTGATGGTCACGTCGCCCATCAAGATGCGCAGCGCGAAGACCCTGCAAGTCTCGTTCAGCGGATCGGTGCTCGAGACCGTCGCCTTCCATCGTGACCCGTCGATCGTCGAGCGCAATCTCGCGGCGACCGAGAGGCTGCTCGGGGCTGCCGGCGCGCCGTCCGAGAGCGGCGTCATCGTCCGCAAGCGCGGCTCGGGAACTCAGGAGTGGAAGGGATTCTTATGGGAGGACGTGCCCGCCGAGCACGTCACGGACTTCTTCTCGACCTATCTGACGCATCCTGCGGCCCGCAGAGTGAACAGCGCGGTGCTGGCCGACTTCGTGAAGGCGATGGCAGCAAAGGGCGAACTCTCCTCGTGGACCGTCGCGGTGATCGGAGGGAACGAAAGCGCCGATGGAGGCCCATTCGAACTCTGCGGCAAGTACGCCCTTGAGCACATGATCACCCGCAAACCGAACGCTAACACTGAGCATTACTCCATCGGGCGGCTGCTGTCGCCCAGAGACGAGGCGATCGATATGGACGAGGAGTCCTGGCTCGCCGCCATGCGACTCACCCTCGAGGATAGGGCGAAGGACCCCGGGCGGGGAACGGAAGAGACCGGGAAGGAGCCGCCCAAATACCCCGGAGGGGTCTGGGTGCGTCAGGTGCGCGGGCTGGGAGCCGAGGGTGTTCCCGCTCATCCCCAGCGCGGTCTTCTGCTCCTGTATCCCATCGACCCGAAAGGCGCGGAACTGCCCGAAGGCGTTCCGCCCGTAGTCGGCTTCGGGGTCAGCTTCCCCGCGAGTCGCTCGACGACGACCGTGAAATACGAGGTGGATCACCTTCTCTGGGAGACCGAGTATGCCCAGGCCGATTGACGAGTTCGTCGCCGCTTGGGAGGCCCTCTCCGGAAGCGGAGCGGAGGCGGGTTGGCGCGGTATCCCCGTGGCCCGCGCGGGGGCTTGCGAACTAGTGGCGGCCAGGCGCTTTCCGGGGAACGAGGAGGCGCTGCTCGCTCGTTTCCCGACGGCTCGTCCGAGCTCGTCGGACCATCTTCCCGAGGGCAAGGGGTTCGAGGTCGTTCGGGCGGACCCGTTCGGCGACGGCATGACCTGGATAGCCCTGTCCCGCAAGGAGTCGGGCAGTCCCGAGATCTTCGCGGAGATGGTGGGCGACGTCGCGGGAGCCATGGATGCCGCCGCTCCCGAGGGAGAAGTCTCCGTTCTCAAAACCATGCTGCGCAGAGTGCGCATGTGGCAGCAGTTCATGTCGCGCGGAACGGGGCCTC
Organism: Thauera sp. GDN1; assembly: GCF_029223545.1. Taxonomy (NCBI): domain Bacteria; kingdom Pseudomonadati; phylum Pseudomonadota; class Betaproteobacteria; order Rhodocyclales; family Zoogloeaceae; genus Thauera; species Thauera sp. GDN1. The sequence continues at coordinate 1,662,687 of NZ_CP097870.1, forward strand.
TCAGCCCCGAGGCGGAGCTTGGGCTGGCAGGAGAACTCTTCTTCATGGCGCTACTTCTCGACGCTGGGGTCTCGCATGAGAACGTCCTGAGCGGCTGGGTCGGTCCGGACGACGCCCCTCAGGACTTCCTCCTCGGGGACGGGGCGATCGAGGTGAAGGCGACGATGTCCTCGTCGGGCTTCCCGGTGAAGATCGGCTCGCTGGAGCAGTTGGACGACGCCGTCGCGTCTCCCTTGTTTCTCGCCGCCGTCAGATTCGCGGCGGGCGAGGGCGGAGCGACGCTTCCCGAGATGGTCGCCGAGGTCGAGCGTCGTCTCGAAGGCGAACCTGGGGCGGCCGACCTCCTGCGGGAGCGACTCATGGTCGCGGGCTACTCCGATGACCACGCCGGCCAGTATTCCCGAAGATTCGAGCCGAAGGATAGGCGAGTGCTCTCGGTGTCCGAGGGCTTTCCGCGCCTCACGCCGGGAGTCGTCCCGGCCGGTGTGACTCGCGCCGTCTACGAAATCAATCTGGACCACGCAGGAGACTTCCTGCACGACTTCGACGAGGTCCTCTTTCAACTTGGAGCAATCGAATGACCCTCGACGACTTTCTCGCTGAGACGCGGGCAGAGATAGCGGCCCAGATGAGCGAGGGTTCTCCCTTCGCCGAACTGGTTTTCTGCGAGGTGGTCATGCAGCACCTTGTGGACGCGGGCATGACCTTCGAACCCGTCGTCTGCCATTTTCAGGGAAAGGTCGGGAACGCGAACCTGCGACTCAGCGGCTACGCCATGTCCGATGATGCAGACCAACTCGACCTCTTCGTCAGTCTCTACGATGGCGTCGAGACCTTGACGCCCATTCAGGATCAAGAGTCGAAGACGGCGGCCCAGCAGTGCGTGCGCTTCCTTGAACTCTGCGCGGCCGGGCGGCTCGCGGACAAGCTGGACCCGTCCAGCGACGCCCACTCCCTCGCGCTCACCATCCAGGAGATATACGACGGCCTCGAGCAGGTTCGGGTTTTCGTCCTTACGGACGGGGTAGCCAAGTCGAAGAGTTTCAAGGCCCGGGACGTCGGCGGCAAGTCGGTCCGTCTCGAGGTCATGGACATCGAGCGCCTCTTCCGCCACCGTTCGGAGGGCAAGCCGCGAGACGAACTCGTCGTCGACTTCAGCGAGGTTTCAGGGTCGCCGCTGCCGTGCGTCTTCGTCCCCGGCGAGACGGGCGATTACGACTACGCACTGACCGCCGTACCCGGCGACGCCTTGCGCTACGTATACGAGAAGTTCGGCCCCCGGTTGCTGGAGGCCAACGTACGCTCTTTCCTGAGCGTCAAGAAGGGACACGTTAACGCCGGCATCCAGAGCACGCTGCGCGGCGCGCCCGAGCGATTCATGGCCTTCAACAACGGCATTGTTCTGGTAGCCGACGAGATGAAGCTCGCCCGGGCCGAGGACGGCTCTCCCGGCATCGTCTGGCTTCGCGGGATGCAGATCGTAAACGGGGGGCAGACCACGGCGTCCATCTACTTCGCGAAGAAGAAGTATCCGGAGACCGACCTGAGCAAGGTCCGCGTACCCGCGAAAATCATCGTAATGAAGGAGGAGGACCTGGCGAAAGAGGAGGCTCTCGTCTCCGACATCTCGCGCTACGCGAACTCCCAGACTGCAGTGAAGCAGTCCGACCTTTCGGCGAACAAGCCCTTCCACGTGGAGGTTGAGCGGCTGTCCCTGACTGTCTACTGCCCAGACGGGGTCGGCCGCTGGTTCTATGAGCGGGCGGCGGGAAGTTACAACACCCTTCTGTTGCGCGAGGGAACGACTCCGACTCGCCTGAAGGCGCTGAAGGAGTCCGTGCCGGCTTCGCGCAAGATAACCAAGACGGAGTTGGCGAAATACATGATGGCTTGGGAAGTCCGACCGGATGTCGTTAGCCTCGGGACGCAGAAATGCTTTGACCACTTTATGACGGGACTCGGCGGGGCAGAGGCGGCTGGTAACCCGCTCGTGCCGGACCCGACTTACTTCAAGGAGCTCGTCGCTAAGGCTCTTGTCTTCAAGGCTGTCCACAAGACTGCTCGTCCGCTGGTCTCCGCGTTCCTGGCAAACGTGGCCGCCTACACGGTCGCCGTCGTCGCGCGCTCCTACCGAGACGCGTTCGATCTCGAGAAGGTCTGGCGCAACCAGGGCGTCTCGTACCAGTTCCTCGAGCAGGTCGAAATATGGGCGAGGGAGGTGAACGAGCGTTTGCACGAGACAGCCAACGGCAAGATGATCTCCGAGTGGGCCAAGCGCCCCGAGTGCAGGGAGGCGATGTTCGCGCGGCCGTTCTCGCCTCCGTCCATGGACGTTCCCGAGGTTCGTCGGGGCTGATCCGATGACCGACGTCGTTGACGCGGCGACGAGAAGCCGAATGATGGGCGGCATTGGCGGGCGAAACACAAAGCCGGAGTTAATCGTTCGCAAGGCGCTCTTTGCGGCGGGCTTCAGATTTCGCCTGCACCGGAAGGATCTCCCGGGACGTCCCGACGTAGTGCTACCGGGGCGTCGAGTCGCTGTGTTTGTGCACGGCTGCTTTTGGCATGCCCATCCGGGATGTCGTTACGCCACGACGCCTGCTACGCGTCGAGCGTTCTGGGAGGCCAAGCTCGCAGCCAACATCGAGCGAGATCGGCGTGCACGAGACGCCCTTCTGTCTGCCGGCTGGAGGGTGCTGGTCGTCTGGGAGTGCGCGACGCGTTCGGCCGCCTGCCAGAATGCTCTTCCTGAGCTTTTTGCGAGCTGGATCGAAGGTTCAGAACTCATCGGAGAGTTCGGTTCCTGTTCCATACGTCCATGAACATCCAGACGACCCGAGCGATCTTGCGGGCCAGGAGCGGGGGGACCGCATTACCGACCTGCGTGTATTGCTCGGTTCGGTTTCCAGCGAAGAAGTAGTTGTCCTGGAAGGTCTGAAGCCGGGCTGCCTCGCGAACCGTCAGACTTCTGCACTGCGACGGATCTGGATGGATGAAGTAGTGCCCGTCCTTGGCTATGTGCGCGACGACCGTGGATGACCAGCTTCCTTCCAACTGAACCCGGAACCGGTCAGCAAATGGGACGTTATACGACATGACGTTGTCGTGTTTCGGAAGCAGGGGCGTGGGGAAGTCGGCGATCTTTGGTGAAAGGCCCTTGGCTCTCCCGTAGGCCGCAGCGAAGAGGTAGCGGTGAAGGTCCGAGCGCATGTGGGAGCGCGTTTCGTGCTGAATTACTCCGCCAAGACGTTCATCCAGATACCAGTTTCTCAGTCTGGCCCGCATCTCGTTGTTCGTCGTGTCGTGAGGTATGAATGGCCCGCCAGTCGATTTCCGAAGCCGGGCATCCGAGACAGCCCTTTGCATCTCGTCCATGACCGGCTTCAAGGCCTCGGACTGATACCAGCGGAGTTCCTCAGCCGTTCCCATCAGGGCGGACAGCCACTGCTCGTGTCCGTCCGGCTCCTTCGACAGTTTGCTTCTCAACGGCGGCAGTCCGGATAGTGCCTCTCGGACGGTTACCTTCAGATTCTCGCTGCCCAGGACGAACATCTCGGGGGACGAGGACAGTTCCGGTACCGATCGTGCGACGTCCGAGCGAATTCCGAACAGGATGACTCTGTGTCTTCCCTGAGGAATGCCGAAACACTCCGCCTCGATGACGAAGTCCTGAGGGGCGAGCTCCGCTGCAACGCCGGGCTTCACCAGAGAGCGGATCTGATACTCGAGCCCATCGCCGGGCGAGGAGAGGTCAGCCACGATCCTGCTGAAGATCGGCGAGCCACCGTGCTGCGAGGAGAGCATCCCCTTCACATTCTCCATGATGAACACTGCCGGCTTGTGCTTCCGAATGATTCGCAAATATTCCCGGTAGAGGAAGTGCTTTTCGTCGCTCTCGAACTTCTCCTGAGACTCCCGCGCCCTGCGGGAACGACCGGCGATGGAGTACGCCTGGCACGGGGGGCCGCCTATCAGGACCCAGTTGTCTGCTCCGCCAAGAGCTGTCTGGATCTGGCGGTCGAGATCTTCCGGGTCGTCCTTTCCGAGTTCGAAGTTGCGCGCCTCCTCCAAGGCTTCTCCTCCCGCCTCGGCCGCGTCGGGATGAGAGAAGAGCTCATCGCGTGAGAGTTCCCCGCGAATATGGTCGTAGTAGCAGTCGGGCGCCTGACCTCGGGAAAACTTGCGATAGAGGGCCCGGAGCGAGAGCGTTTTATGAGTCGTCACATCCTTCTCAGCCGAGACCTTCAGGGCGAAGGGAGGAATGCGATCCTGGTCCAAGAGCGATGAAAAACCCTCGCCCAGGCCGCCAGGACCTGCGAAAAGGTCGATTACGGGGATGGGTCTGCGCTGGGCCATGCGTTATCGGTCGTCGGACTTCTGTCGTCAAAAAAGAAAAAGGCGCGACTCGCGCGCCAGTGTATGCAATGGGAATTTCTGGGGCCAAAGCGTACCGCGCCGAGATTCTACCCTTCGTAAGAGGCCTTCGATACCCGGAGGTAAGTTGTTTGTCTTAAAGATGGCTGCAAGCTCGAGCGTACCCGGGCTGATCTCGCTGACGTCGCCCATGGAGCGGGAGCCACGGGTTGCGCAGGGCCACATGATGATGTCCTCCTCGTGTGACCCGGCTCAACGCCAGCCGAGCCAACTTGGGCGGATCGGCAGGGGTTCGCTCGACGGCTGGCGCACGGGCGCGGTGGTCTGCGCCAGGGAGAAGGGATTGGGGACGAACTTGCCGAGCGCCTCGCGCTGGCTGGGGGTCAGGCGCCGGTCGCCCGTGGATTGCGTGCTGATCATGGTGATGCTCCTCGCCCCCTGTTGAGCCGGCGTGACCGGCCTCGCGGGGGCGAAGAGGCGGTGACGCTTTAGCCGGTATTTGTCATCCGCCCCGGCAAGTTGTCGTTAATGCCGGCGGTTGGGCGCTGGGCGCCCGTGAGGTGCTGCAAAAAGCAAAAGACCCATTGGCCATGCAGGCTCAGCGGGTCTTGTGTGGCCGCTTTAGCTGCATTTATTACGCGCCCGCAAGCTGTGTTCTCAAATCGGCGCGATGGATGGATTAAAGCGGACGCGGACGCGGGCTGTCAACCCAGGGGTGAATCAGCCAGGGGTGAATCAGCCAGGGGCGGATCAGCCGGACCGAGTCCTTCGTCTTGGTGCTGATGGCCCATCAAAGTACAACCACGCCCACGGCCCGCTGAACTCAGCAGGGGTGGCGTCGAAACCTGGAAGGACTACCCTGCGGGTTTTCTGAGCACGAGCACATCACCACGCTGAGTGAACTCGAGGTGCTTGAGCACGCTCATGCCGAGCAGCACATCATCATCGCGCATCCCGGGGTTCAGGTGCGCTGGCGCCCCCGCGAAGCGAAATGGCCCGATATCCAGGGCGTCGATTCTGGTTGCGCGAACCGTCAACGTTCCGTTGGCCGTCGAGACCGTCGACGGGGCGCCTGGGCGCAGGCCGAGGGCTTGGGCCAGGTGCGCCGGCACGGAGGTGTGCGTCGCGCCCGTATCGAGCAGGAAGCGCACAGGTTGACCATTGATGAGCCCGGGCGAGAAGTAATGTCCGCTGCGATTGCGGCGGAGCACCCACTCGTCGACGCCGGGCGCGACGGTCAGCGCGTGGTTGGGGTCCTCGCGCTTCGTGATCGCGCCATCGAACGTCACCCAGCCGAATCCGAGGAAAGCCAGGGTCGCCAGGAAGCCCATGCGCCGTCCGAGTCTGCGGGTGGCTTGATAAGGAGTGCTCATCGTTTTTTGGCAGGGGTGCTCGAGTGTCGTTCACTTAGCTTCGTGCGTAGGGGAGGTCAGAGGGTTCCGCTCCTCGATCCGGACGACAGGATATCAAGCGTCCGTCGGTCCGTTCTCGTAGTTGTATATGAACAGCAACGGTGTATAAAATTACTGCATGAATACGGCTCGCACAGTTACGCCCGACAACCCCGCGCCGAGCTACCCGCTCGCCGATCTCTGCGTTTTGGCCGACTTGCCGCCCCGCACGGTGCGTTACTACGTGCAGATCGGCCTGGTCGACCGCCCGCAGGGCGAGACCCGGGCGGCCCGTTACGGGAGCAAGCACCTCGAGCAACTGCTGCTGATCAAGAAGTGGACGGCGGCAGGGGTGTCCCTCGAGCGCATCCGCGAGTTGCTGCACGGTGGCCCGCCGCCGGTTCCCGCTCGCGAACGCGCCATCGGCAGCGTGTCGGTGTGCAGCCATCTGGCGGTGGCCGAGGGCGTCGAGGTGGTGATCGATCCGCAGCGGGCCGGGCTGAGTCCCGAGGTGGTGAGGCAGTTCATCCAGGGCGTGATGACTGCCTTCAAGGCGGCGCGGGGTGAAGAAGACGGTGCTTTGCCGGCGGATCGGGCGAACACGAACAAGAACGAACGACAGGCGAGAGAACAATGATGAAGCAGCAATCGGCACGACTCGAGACGCGCGCGGGTGAGGCAATGACCCTCAAGGGCGCCCGCTTTGAAGGCAGCTTGCGCGGCACGCTGTTCGAGGCGAGCCTCGAACAGCGCTTTGCCAACCCGTTCGACCGTCATGTCGAGCTCGTCTACACCTTCCCGCTACCCTGGGCGGCCGTTCTGCTCGGGGTCGAGGTTGAGATCGGCGATCGCCTCCTGTCCGGTGCGGTGGTCGAGAAGAAGCAGGCCGAGCAGGGCTATGAGGATGCAATTGCCGAAGGCAACACTGCCATCCTGCTCGAGCAGAATTTTGATTCCAGCTACACCCTGAATCTGGGCAATCTGGCGCCTGGCGGGTCCTGTGTGGTCCGCCTTCGTTATGCCCAGGTGCTCCAGTTCGAGCAGCATGGCCTGCGCCTGGTGGTGCCCAGCGTGATCGCCCCTCGTTATGGCGATCCGGTCGCCGATGCCGGCTTGAAGCCGCACCAGGTGGTCGAACATGATCTGATGGTGGTGCATCCGTTCGAGCTCAGCCTGCGCATCGAAGGCGCCCTCGCACGGGCCCGAATCGGCTCGCCGAGCCATCCGCTGTCGATGCGCCTCGAAGGTGAGGGCGAGACGACGGCGATGGTCGTGTCGCTTGCGCGCGGTGGCTGTCTCGATCGCGATTTCATCCTCGTGCTCGATGAGGTCGTGCAGGATTCGCTCGCCCTGTGTGCGCAGGACACGGTGCAGTCGGGCGCGGTCACCGTGCTGGCGAGCTTCTGCCCGCGCGTGCCGGCTTCGGTTCATCCGCTCGCGGTAAAGATCCTGGTGGACTGCTCCGGCTCGATGCAGGGCGACAGCATCGCCGCCGCACGTCGCGCGCTGCAGGCCATCGTCGCTGGCCTGCGCGAGGGCGAGCGGTTCTCGCTGTCGCGGTTCGGCAGCACCGTCGAGCACCGCTCGCGCGCGCTTTGGCGCACGAGCCCCGCGACCCGGTTGGCCGGGCACCGCTGGGCGGCACAGTTGCAAGCTGACCTGGGCGGCACCGAGATGGAGAAGGCGCTGGATTCCACGCTGGCCCTGGCCGGAGACGCAGCGGCAAGCCCCGGCGCTGGGGAAGGTGCCACGCCGGTCGATCTGCTGCTCATCACGGACGGACAGATCCACGCCATCGAGCGCACGGTGGCGAAGGCGCGTGCGCTGGGTCACCGGGTGTTCGTGGTCGGTATCGGCAGCGCACCGGCCGAAAGTGTACTGCGCCGCTTGGCCGACGAGACCGGCGGGGCCTGTGACTTCGTCGCACCCGGAGAGGCCGTGGAACCGGCCGTCCTGCGCATGTTTGCGCGCCTGCGCTCGCAGCGCATGGCGTCCTTGGAACTCGCGTGGCCGGCCGGCGCGAAGCCCCTGTGGATGAGCGCGCTACCCGGCTCGGTGTTCGATGGTGACGCGGTGACCGTGTGGGCACGCTTTGCGCAGGTGCCGGACGGGACGGTGCGTCTGGTCGGGACGCGCATGCACGCCGTAGCCCCCGAGTCGCTGGGCGAGGCCTGCCTGACTGCTGCGGAGAATGATTCGGCACTCAGCCGGATGGCCGTTGCCGCGCAGATCGAAACCCTGCTCGCGACCGAGGGCGCCCAATCGCATCAGGCGCTCGAACTGGCCGTCGCGTATCAGCTGGTCAGCCCGCTGACGCATTTCCTGCTCGTCGAGACGCGTGCCGAAGCCGACAAGCCGGCGGACATGCCCGATCTCGTGAAGGTGCCTTCGATGCTGCCTGCCGGCTTTGGCGGCCTCGGCAGTCTCGACTCCTGTGACGAGCTCTGCATGGCGCCGCTCAGCGTCAATGAGGCGCCGGAGCACTATGGCTCACTGGCTTCGGTAAGCGGTGCGTATTTCGACTTCGACAATGCCTTCGATGCGCCCGTGGTGCTGCGCTCGGGTCGGCGTGCGGATCGTGGCGATACGGCCAACAAGGCTGGGACCTATGACATCCCCGCTTTCCTGCGCCGAAGCTCGAACCAGGACGCCGGGCAGCCACCCCGGGACGACCCTCGTTACTGGTGTCTCGAGCCGCATTACACAGGCCTCACTCCCCTTGGCCTGACACAGTGGCTGAGCAGTCACCCGCAGGCCGAATGGCCGCAAGCTTATGCCGAGCTGCGCCGAATCGGTCTCGGTGCGGCGGTGCTCGACTGGCTCGAGTTCGTGCTCGCTGAAGGGGAGGGGGAGGCCCGGGTGGTCGCCTGCTTCGTCCAGGCGATGGCGCAGCGCGATCTGCACGAAGCGCTGCTGTCGGACACCGGCACGCTGGGTCGGCTCAAGGCCTTGGCACAACGCGTGGCCCCGGGCGCGGCGCTGAAGCCCAGGCAGGATGACCAAGCGGCTGCGTCGATCGTCGCTCGCCTGCAGGTGTTTGCAAGCACGCTCCGGGCGGAGAGCTGGCCCGACTGCGTTTTTGATCTTCGGGACGAGACGATGCCGCTTGGTTAGCCAATTGCAGGTGTCACGCATCGACAAGGAATTGCGAGGAACGACCCCATGCCCGTTCGAGCCCGGCCTCAAGGCTCTGACCGAGCGCCACCCGCAACTGCTCAAGGCCTTCGGCAAATTCTCCAAATGGGCGAACCAGATGGGCACGCTCGGAGGCGGCAACCACTTCATCGAGGTCAGCCGACGAGTACGACCAAGTCTGGGTGATGCTGCACTCGGGCAGCCGGGGCATCGGTTACGCCATCGCGACGTACTTCGTCGAGCGCTTTCTCGAGGAGCGGAATGTGGGCGAGGGGCTCACCCCCTGAGCCTGGTGCGCGGTACTGTCGCCGCACCACACCCAGAAGGGAGCAACAGATGCTCCGCGCCATCATCGGAGACATCGTCGGTTCGGTCTACGAGTTCCGTAACCACCGCTCGAAGGTCTTCGAACCCTTCTTTCACCCGAACGCGTTCTATACCGAGGACACCGTGTGCACGGTCGCGGTGGCCGATGCGCTGATCAACGATCGGCATCCAGCGCAGGCGCTCAAGGACTTGGGCCGGTGCTACTGGGACAACGGCGGTTGGGGCCAGCGTTTTGCGATGTGGCTGGCCTCCGATGAACTCGGTCCCTATGGCAGCTTCGGTGGCGTTACAGCGTGAATTCTTCGACGGCGCGCCTGGCTTGCTGCCTTGGCGTGGCTTTCTTGTCCAACATTCTTCAATGGAAAGCAAACAGATCATGAAAGGGCTCGTCATCCGTTCCCCCTGGATCGACCACATTCTGGCGGGTAAGAAAACCTGGGAGATGCGTACGAGGGCAACCAGCATTCGAGGCCGCATTGCACTGATCAAGGCGGGATCCGGTCTCATCCACGGCACGGCGGAGCTCGTCGAATGCCTGCCGCCCCTCGACCTCGAGCAGTTGCGCGCGACGCAGGCATTCCACGCGATACCCGTTTCGGGGATCGAGGACGCGTTCGCCAATCGGTGGACGACGCCGTGGGTTCTGCGCGATGTGCGGTGCCTCGCGCATCCCATTCCATACAGGCATCCGAGCGGCGCGGTGACCTGGGTTGATCTGCCCACGTTTCAGGAGGAACACGGGCGGGCGGATTCGATGTCGCCCGTATCGATCAAGGAGGCGCCTTTGGCCCAGCAGGCTCGAGCGGTGGGCGACCGCATGAGAGCGCAGGATATGGCCGAGGGGCCCTGGGTGGACATTCGCCTGACCGAAGGGAACCTGCGAAACAACCACTTCTACTTGCGCACCGCCGAGTCCTTGTTGCCCAGTGACTGCATCGGCGGGCCGAACAAGAGCGAGTTGGGCAAGGCGATCCGCGTGACCTTCGAGCCGGGGCCATCGATCGAGTGCGACGTCGCTGGGGACAAGATGATTCTGCGGGCACGTGCCCAGGTCCGCGATTTTTTCGAGCGATCGGGTTCCCGTGCGGGTGACACGGTCCGCTTCATGCGGGTTGGCGAACGCGAGTTTCTGGTGAGGCGTGCCGGGGCCGTCTGATTCCTTCGCGGGCATTCCTGCGCGCCTTTCCGGCGATCGCCACGGCGCCAAGTGCCAACGTGAATCCGCCCGGTGATGTCCGCCTTATGCGCTGTAGTGCCGCGCCATCAGCGTGATCTCGTCACGTACCCGTGCCCGCAAGGCATCGGGTGCGAGTACCTCGACGTGGTGGCCATGGCGCAGGATGTCCATGACGAGCTCGGTCGGGTCGGCATAGGGGATGGTGAGCCGGTAGCGGCCTTCCGGATCGAATGCACCGACCTGGTCGGGATGCCACTCCTCGCGCGCCACCCAGCGTGCCGCCGTAGGTGAGAAACGTAGTTCGGCGCGATGAAGCATAGGTCCGCCATAGATGCCGTAGCTGCTTGAAAAGGCAGCGTCGAGGGCCTCTGGCGGCATCTCCATTGTTCGGTCTTCCAGTGTGTCCACCGACTCGATCGCGTCGACCGAAAACCGGCGCAGCGCCTCGCGTCGATGGCACCAGACCTCCAGGTACCAGTTGTTGCGGTAGAAGGTGAGGCGTTGCGGCGAGACGATCCTTGTCGTCCGCTCGTCGCGCTCGCGCGAATAGTGGGTGATGCGAACTTGCCGCCGCTGCAGGAGCGCCCGCGAGAGCTCGCTGAAGTGCTCGGCATCCTTGATTCGGTTGCCGATTCGCGCGAGGTGGATCCGCTGAGCGATCGCTTCGAAGCGCTGGCACTGCTGACCGAGGATGTGCTCCAGCCGGGAGAGAAGCGGGGCAACGTGCGGAGCGAGCAGGCGCGGTTCCAGGTCCGACAGCAGTCGGTGCATGGTCAGTAGCGCGTAGGTCTCGTCGGCGCTGAACCACAAGCCGGGCAGTTCGTAACTCGGGCCCACGCTCGGCTCCGCGAAGCGATAGCCACCGACGTCCCGGTCGTAGATGATCGGCGCGTTGAAGCGGTCCTTCAGGAAGGCGAGATCACGCTTCAGGGTCGCCCAGGAGATCTCCAGTTCATCGAGCAAAGCCTGTCGGGTGACCACCTTCCGGGCGGATAGCAACTGATCGATCTTGTAGAAGCGTTCGCTTCGGTTCATGGCGCATGGGGTAAGGGTAAAGAAGCGGGGCATGCCAAGCGGGCGCAATGCCTTAGCCTCGCGTCGGGCAAGATGAGCCTGGATGCATGAAGAAAGTAAGCTTACGTCAATGGAGGCGTATCATGTGGCTCATCACGCCGATTGGTTTTTTCAGTATCGTCCAGAAGCCTGGCGACAAGCGGAATGGCACCCTGACCGTGCGTTCCCGGGTGCGCAACGACCTGGCCGCCCTCAAGCAACGCTACCTTCCCGGCCTCGGGCCGATCCAGGAAGGTCACGATACCGACTACCGCTTCCGGGCGATCGCACCCCGCGCCGAGGTGTCTGCCGCGATGGCCCGGATGGCCGACAAGCTGGACTACGGCAATTTCAAGTCGGAGGTCGCCAAAAAGCAGGGGACGAAGCGCGCCAGCCTGTATCACCAGGTCTGGGAGCTCTTGTACCGACTCCAGACAGACCCGAGCTTTTCTGAGAATGAGCCCACGGCGGACAGCTATGGCGGCGTGGTCGTCAGTGGCGGGCAGAGAGTCCTGTTGCGCGAGCCGACCAAGCACCACGGTGGATATGCGTGGACCTTTGCCAAGACCGAAGCCAGGCCTGGCGAGTCGGCGCGCGATGCCGCCATTCGCGCAGTGCGCGAGAAGGCCGGCTACGAGGCCGAAATCCGCATCGGCATTCCTGGCGTGTTCAAGGGTTCGTCCTCGAGCACCTGCTACTACGTGATGGATGCCAGGCATCCCCCGGCGAAGCCGAACTGGCAGACGGCTGGTTTGCGTTGGGTGAGGTTCGACGAGGCGCGAGATCTGATTCGTGAGTCACCGAACGTCGACGGTCGAGATCGGGACCTGGCCATTCTGGACGCGGCTGAGCAGGCGGCCGGGATGATCGCCTGCAAGGAGCACCCGAACGTCCAGCCGGAAGACTGGAAGGACCTCAAGGCCATGCCCGAACGCCACACCGTGCTCTACCCGAAACTGTGGTTCGACCCGGACGAAATGGCGAGGATCCGGCGCGGATTCTTCCCTACGGTCATGGAGGAGAAGTGGTTCCTCTACTTCACCGGCGACCGGCTGCGCATGCACCGGAGCTGGACCGGCATCCTGATCTACGACGTGGGATTTGCCTTCGATCACAAGGGCGGCGCCTATGTGACCGACGTGGTCGTGAACCGGGAGCCGAGGGAGTACAACAACACCGATGACGATGAAGACGTGAAAGCACTGGAGGAGATGATCCGGTACTACCTGCTCGAGCCCTTGGATGAGCCTGAGGTGGATGGGTTCGTCAAGGCGATGACCCTGGCAATGCAGCCGAAATATCTCGGGTCGCCGGAGGTCGTGACTGCACTGGTCAAGGAAGTGTTCGATGTCGCCATTCGCGCCATCGCCGATGAGGCGACGGAGGACGACTTTGTCCACGTGGTGGGAAAGGTCGTCTCAGCACTCACGGATGATGATGCCGGCTACACCCGCATGCCGGGATGGCACAGCACCGAGCAGATGGGCCGCTACATCAAGAAGTACCTGACCGGCAGCGACGAGGGTGATGACCTGGCCGAGATCATCAGCGATGGCATGTATGCCTTGCTTGGCAAGCTGTTGGCAATGCTGCACGCCTTCCTGCAGGACCCTGCCGCCAACTGGGAGAAGGATGCGCTGGTTCAACTCAACGCGCTCCACCAGTTCGTGGTGACGGTCCTGCTGGGCACCAATACGGTGTTGTCTGGTGCAAAGACCTTGAGCGACTTCGATTGGGTACCGGTTGCCACCGGAACGCAGGGCAAGGAGGTCATCGTCGAGGTGGGGTCCGAAGGCGGTTCGCTGACGCTGTACGGCATTCAGTCGGCCGGCGGCTGGCAGTTCCGAGCAGAAACCAATGAAGCGGCGTTGCTCGACGACGAGGATATGCCCGATTCGCCCGAACGCCCCTGGGCGGAAACGTGGCGCAGCGCCCTCAAGCAGCTCGATGCATACCCATGGACGCAGCTACGCGCCGTGACGGTGCATCCCGAGTTTTGCGATCGGGTCTTCAAGGCGTTGAAGACCCGCGAGAAAAAAGGCCTCGCGGTCGATTGGGGGCAGTGGGGCAATGTGTTGAACGTGCTTGTTGGCAACTGATGATGCAAGGGAGCATGCGGGCAAAAACGCGCATCGAGGATTCGAAGCTATCCGTCTTCGCCGGTAGAAGGTAAGCCCCCGGGGGAAAAGAGCTTCTTCTTTTTCCCCGCCGCTTTCTGTGGAGGACGACGGGGCGCCGCTCAGGCGCCATCCTGCTCCCACGTCACCTCGCTCGTGCTCCTGCGCATGACGACCCGGCCATGGCGGATCGAGAGCTCCGCATGCGCCTGCGTGCGCAACACCTCGTAGTCGCTCTCGGCCGACAGCAGCACCAGGTTGGCCGGGCGTCCGACCTCGATGCCGTAGCCCTCGCCGAGACTCATTGCCCTCGCGCTGTGATCGGTGACGAAGTCCAGCGCGTGCTGGAGGTCCTCGTAGCCGAGCATGTGGCAGATGTGGAGTCCGGCGTCGAGCACGCGCAGGATGTTGCCGTTGCCGAGCGGATACCAGGGGTCGACGATCGAGTCCTGTGCGAAGCACACGTTCAGGCCGGCGCGGTCGAGCTCCGGCACGCGCGTCAGGCCGCGGCGTTTGGGGTAGGTGTCGAAGCGCCCCTGCAGGTGGATGCTTTCGGTCGGGCAGCTTACGAAGCTCAGCGCGGCCTGCTTGAGCACCCGGAAGAGCTTGGAGCAGTAGGCGTTGTCGTACGAGCCCATGGCCGTGGTGTGGCTGGCGGTGACGCGCGGACCCAAGCCCTTCACCCGGGTGATCTCGGCCAGAACCTCGAGAAAGCGGGACTGGGGGTCGTCGGTTTCGTCGCAGTGCACATCGACGAGGCGGTCGTGGCGTTCGGCCAGATCCATCAGGAAGTGCAGGGACGACACGCCCTGGTCGCGCGTGTTCTCGAAGTGCGGAATGCCGCCCACCACGTCCGCGCCCATCGCCACCGCCTCCGTCATCAGTGCGCGCCCGTTGGCGAAGGACTCGATCCCCTCCTGCGGGAAGGCGACGATCTGCAGGTCCACCAGCGCGCGCGCCTCGTCGCGCACTTCCAGCATGGCCTGGAGCGTGCCGAGGCCGGGCTCGGTGACGTCGACATGGGTGCGTACGTGCTGGATGCCGTGCGCGGCCAGCATGCGAATGGTGCGATGCGCACGCGACTTGGTGTCGTCCCGGGTGACCAGTGCCTTGCGTTCGGTCCAGTGTTCGATGCCTTCGAACAGGGTGCCGCTCAGGTTCCAGTGTGGCTCGCCGGCCGTGAGGGCGGCGTCGAGGTGAATGTGCGGCTCGACCAGCGGAGGGATGAGCAGCTTGCCGTGGGCGTCGAGCGCCTCGCTGTCTGGCAGGGGCGGCGGGACGAGAGCGGCCTGGGGTTCGATCGCGCTGAAGGCGTCGTCGGCCCAGCGCACCGTGAAGAGTCCGTCGCGTCCCCGCAGGCGAGCATTGACGATGTGGTCCATTCAGGTTCCTCGCGCTCGCGTCGATGGTGAGTGATGCGGCTTATCCTGCCTGCTTCTTGATCCGGTAGGTGAGCTGCGGCCGGGTCATGCCGAGAAGGCGGGCGGCGGCGGCGAGGTTGCCGTTCGCCTGTTCCACCGCACGATTCAGCAGGCGCTGCTCGAAGTCCTCGAGCGAGACGCCCGAGGCCAGCACCGCGGACGCCAGGTCCTGTGCGGGCTTGTGCGCCTCCTTCAGTTCCCCGTCGGCGCTGAGTGCATGCTCCTGGGCCGGCTCGACGAGGGCGCCCATGAACAGGTGCTCGACTTCGATCAGGCCGTTCTGCGGCGCAAGGATCACGCCGCGCTCGAGCACGTTCTCCAGCTCGCGCACGTTGCCCGGCCAGGGATGGAGCTTGAGCGCGTGCATGGCCTTGTCGCTGATGCCCGCGATGCGCTTGCCGTGCAGGGTCTCGAAGCGGCGGACCATGGCGTCGACGAGGGCGGGGATGTCGCCGGTGCGCTCGCGCAGCGGCGGAATCGTCACCGGATACACGTTGAGGCGGTAGAACAGGTCGCGCCGGAAGGTGCTGGCATTGACGGCCTTCTGCAGGTCGACGTTGGTGGCGGCGACGAGGCGGACATTGACCTTGCGCGTGCGTTCGTCGCCGAGGCGCTCGATCTCGCCTTCCTGCAGCACGCGCAGCAGTTTCGCCTGCGCCGGCAGCGGCAGCTCGCCGACTTCGTCGAGGAAAAGCGTACCGCCGTGAGCGCGCTCGAACTTGCCCGCCCGCGACGCATGCGCGCCGGTGAAGGCGCCGCGTTCGACGCCGAAGAGCTCGGATTCGATCAGCTCGTCGGGCAGCGCCGCGCAGTTGACGGCGACGAAGGGGGCGTCCTTGCGTGCGCTCGTCTCGTGCAGCGTGCGCGCGAAGCGCTCCTTGCCGACGCCGGTCTCGCCGAGCAGCAGGACCGAGACGTTGGTCGCCGCGGCGCGGCCGATCAGGTCGTAGGCGTGGAGGAAGGCGGCGGAGTTGCCGATGAGGTCGGGCGTCCGCCGCGGGCTGGCGATCGTGTGGCGCATGGCCTCGATCTCGTCGCGCAGTTCGAGCAGACGGCCGACGATGGAGTCGGCCTCGAAGTACGGCGTGAGCTCGGCCGCGTCGGGCCAGTCCTCGGCCGGCCTGCCGACGATGCGGCAGTGGTCGCGGCCCATCGCGGCGCATTCGACTTCCTTGAACAGGATGAAGCGTCCCATGAAGGCGCTGGTGTAGCCCGAGGCGTAGCCGATCATCATCCAGCACACCGGGTGGTCAACTTCGCCGAAGGCCTGCACATGCGCCTCGGCCTCCCAGGCGTTGTGCCACAGGAACTCGCCATAGAAGCCGTTGCCCGGTCCGCCGAATTCGAGGCGCACCGGCTCGACCCGTGCGCAGCCCTCCAGCATGTGCAGCTGCGGGCCGACCACGAAGGCATCGGCCGGATCGGATGCGCGACGGGTCTTGCGCGCCAGCTCGGCGTCGCGCATGCCGGAGGCGAAGCCCATGCGGGTGAGGATGCGACGGGCCTGCTGCTGGCCGACGGAGGCGATCAGTTCCTTGCGCAGCTCGGACATGGCGCCGGCGTGCAGGAGCAGCATGCGGTGCTCTCCCAGCCAGATGTGCCCGTCCTCGGCGGCAAAGCGCAGCAGGCTGCGCAGGTCCGCGCTCTCCGGGTATTGAATTGTGGGCAAGGGGCTCCTCCAGATTCATTTCGCGTCCGCTCTGCGGCGGGTCGTTTCCCAGCTCGAGCGCCAAGCTTAGCCGAGCAGGCTGCGCTTTTGGGGGGTGGGGCAGGGCGATCATAGAGAAAATCTCGAGAAAAATAAACGATTGGCACAATTCTTGTACTGAATCCAGGAAATCGTCGGCAAGGCGCATCAAATGCTGATCGAGGACAACCATATCGATGGAGGAGCGTGTACGGATGGGACAGAAATTTGCGGTGACGATCGAGGACAGCGGCGAGCGGATCGCATGCGCCGACAGCGACAACGTGCTGCGCGCAGAGCACGATCCCGGGCGCTGAGCGCTCGGTCCGACCGGGCATGAAACGGGCCGGAGGATGTAGATCCCCGGCCCGTTCCACATTCGGCGGCCGTTTGCTGCAGGGCAATAAATGGAATGAATCAAATGATCATCAGAATGCATCGGTTGATCATTTGGTGAAGTGGCGGATGCCATCCCGTCCCGGGTCAAATCTCGAGACCGCGCGGAAATACTGGAGGTGAAGGCCGTTCTGCGAGATTGGCACGGAATTTGTTATTAGCTCCTCGACGGCTAGACCGTGTTGATCAAACCGAAGGAGGGTAGGACATGAAGCATGCAGCGCCTGCGATCGACCTCAGTCGAAAGTTCGTGCGCCTGACCGAGCGCAGGCCCGACGGATTCGTGGAGTTCGAGTTCGCCATCGGCGACCCCGAGCTCTACGCCGAGATGCTGCTTCCGGCGGCGGCCTACGAGTCGTTTTGTCAGGTCAACGACGTCACTTTCCTCGGACCCCGGGAGGAGGGGCCGGTGGAGGAAGGCGCCGAGGACTTCAACTGGAACCTGCATCAAGCCACGCACCAGCGCTTCCGCTGAGCGTGACCACATAACCAAGAGGAGGAGCGTCCATGCAGATCGATCTGCGCACCGTCACCATCAAGCCCTTGCGGCACACCTTCGACAACATCGCCCGCCGCATCGGGGCGGACAAGCCTGCGTCCCGCTACCAGGAAGGCACGCTGGACATGCAGCAGACGGCGAACTTCCACTACCGGCCGACCTGGGATCCCGAGCACGACATCTACGACGCCTCGCGCACCGCGATCAAGATGGCCGACTGGTACGCGTTCAAGGATCCGCGCCAGTTCTACTACGGGGCCTACACCCTGGCGCGCGCCAAGCAGCAGGACACCGCTGAGGCCAACTTCGACTTCGTCGAGAACCGCGGCCTGGCGGCGACGCTGCCGGAGTCGGTGCGCGACACCGTGCTCCAGCTGCTGCTGCCGCTGCGTCACGTGGCCTGGGGTTCGAACATGAACAACGCCAGCGTCTGTGCCTACAGCTACGGCACCGGCTTCTCGCAGCCGCACATCTACCAGGCGATGGACCAGCTCGGCATCGCCCAGTACCTCACCCGTGTCGGCCTGCTGCTCGGTGACGTCGAGTCGCTGGACGAGGCCAAGCGCGCGTGGATGGAAGACGACACCTGGCAGGGCCTGCGCCGCTACGTCGAGGATTCCTTCGTGATCAAGGATCCGGTCGAGCTCTTCGTGGCGCAGAACGTCGCCCTCGATGGCCTGCTCTATCCGCTGGTGTATGAAACCATCATCGACGACGTGCTGTCGTCGAAGGGCGGCACCGCGGTGGCGATGCTCACCCAGTTCATGACCGACTGGTTCGCCGAGACCAGGAAGTGGGTCGACGCCACGGTCAAGATCGCGGCCGCCGAATCGGCCGAGAACAAGGAGGTCATGGCCGGCTGGCTGAGCCAGTGGCGCGATCGTTCGGCCGCGGCCCTGCTCCCGGTGGCGCGCATCGCCCTGGGTGATCGTACCGACGAGGTGATGGCCGAAGTCGTCCAGCAATTCAACGCGCGCATGGCCAAGGCCGGCGTCGCCATCTGAGGAGGCTTCCACATGTCGACCGTATTCCTTGCGTTGCAGACCAACGAAGACACCCGCCCGATCATCGAGGCGATCCTGCAGGACAACCCTTCGGCGGTGGTGGATGAGCAGCCCGCGATGGTGAAGATCAACGCCGACGGCCGCCTGGTCGTCCGCCGCGAAACCATCGAGGAGCTCATCGGCCGCGACTACGACCTGCAGGAGCTGCAGGTCAACATGATCACGATGTCGGGCAACCTCGATCAGACCGACGACGAAATCACCCTGTTCTGGAAATCCTGAGACCCCGAGGAGACAACACAATGGACATGCAAGTAGCCAAGAAGAAGCTCGGCCTCAAAGAGCGCTATGCGGTGATGACCCGTGGCCTGGACTGGACCCCGTCCTACCAGAAGATGGAGGACATCTATCCGTACATCGCCTACGAAGGGATCAAGATCCACGACTGGGACAAGTGGGAGGATCCCTTCCGCCTGACCATGGACGCCTACTGGAAATACCAGGCCGAGAAGGAGCGCAAGCTGTACGCGATCATCGACGCCTTCAACCAGAACAACGGCCACCTCAACGTCACCGACGCGCGCTACGTCAACACGGTCAAGCTCTTCATCAGCGGCATCAGCCCGCTCGAGTACGTCGCCCACCGCGGCTTCGCCCACGCCGGCCGTGCCTTCCCCGGCCCGGGCCCGCGCGTCGCCTGCCTGATGCAGTCGCTCGACGAGATCCGCCATGCCCAGACCCAGGTGCACGCGATCTCGAACTACAACAAGTACTACAACGGCATGCACGACTTCCACCACATGCACGACCGCGTGTGGTTCCTGTCGGTGCCGAAGTCCTTCTTCGACGACGCCATCACCGCCGGCCCCTTCGAGTTCATGGTCTCGATCGGCTTCTCGTTCGAGTACGTGCTGACCAACCTGCTGTTCGTGCCCTTCGTCTCGGGCGCGGCCTACAACGGCGACATGGGCACGATGACCTTCGGCTTCTCGGCGCAGTCCGACGAGGCCCGCCACATGACGCTGGGCCTGGAGGTGATCAAGTTCATCCTCGAGCAGGACCCGGCCAACGTGCCGATCGTGCAGCGCTGGATCGACAAGTGGACCTGGCGCGGCTATCGCGTGCTGACCCTGGTGGCGATGATGATGGACTACATGCTGCCCAAGCGCACGATGAGCTGGAAGGAGGCCTGGGAGGTGTACTTCGAGGAGAACGGCGGTGCGCTGTTCAAGGACCTCGCCCGCTACGGCATCACCATGCCCAAGTGCGCCGAGCAGATCGCCCTCGAGAAGGACCACCTGTCGCACCAGGCCTGGAGCACCTTCTACAACTACGCCGCCGCCGCCAACTTCCACACCTGGATGCCGGACGAGGACGAGATGGCGTGGCTGTCGAGCAAGTACCCCGAGAGCTTCGACAAGCACTACCGTCCGCGCTACGAGTTCTGGCGCGAGCAGGCCGCCAAGGGCAACCGCTTCTACAACAAGACGCTGCCCATGCTGTGCCAGACCTGCCAGATCCCGATGCTGTTCACCGAGCCGGGCGATCCGACCAAGATCTGCTACCGCGAGGTCGACTACAAGGGCGACAAGTACCACTTCTGCTCGGATCACTGCAAAGAGATCTTCGAGCACGAGCCGGAGAAGTACGTCCAGGCCTGGCTGCCGGTGCACCAGATCTACCAGGGCAACTGCTTCCCCGAGGGCACCGACCCGACGGTGGAGGGCTTCGACCCGCTGGCCGCCGTGCTGAAGTACTACAACCTCGAGCACGGTCGCGACAACCTCGACTTCGACATTTCCGAGGACAAGAAGAACTTCGCCGAATGGCGCGGCCAGGCGACGAAGAACATCTGAGCCAGCGGTGCCGCGGGCCGGCCCCGGCCCGCGGCCGACGACAAGACACCAGGAGACACGACATGGCTGTAGCCGCCATTTCCAAGTACGAATTCGCCCCCGCCGACACCCAGGACAAGTTCCACGGCGCTCGACTGCTCTACATCGGCTGGGAAGATCATCTGCTGTTCTGCGCGCCCTTCGCCTTCCCGTTCCCGCCGACGATGCGCTTCGGCGACGTGGTCGCCGGGCCGATGCAGGCCGCCTTCGGCTACCACCCCGACTTCGCGCAGATCGACTGGGCGAAGGCCGAGTGGTTCAAGTCGGGCAAGCCCTTCGCGCCCGACTTCGACAAGTCGCTGGCCGAGAACGGACTGAAGCACAAGGACGTGATCCGCTTCCGCACCCCCGGCCTCGACGGCATCAAGGGCTCGTGCAGCTGATCCAGTGCAAGGGTGGCGGTCCGCGCCTGCGGCCCGCCACCTCCGCACGACGGACAACGGACAGAACGGAAACGCATCATGACTTATGAACTGACGATTGAACCGATCGGCCAGACCATCGAGGTCGAGGACGGCCAGACCATCCTCGATGCCGCCCTGCGCGCCGGGGTGTGGCTGCCCCACGCCTGCTGCCACGGCCTGTGTGCGACCTGCAAGGTGCAGGTGGTGGACGGCGAGGTGGATCACGGCGAGGCCTCGAGCTTCGCGCTGATGGATTTCGAGCGCGACGAGGGCAAGACCCTGGCGTGCTGTGCGCGGCTGGAGTCGGACGTGACGATCGAGGCCGAGATCGAGGAGGAGCCCGATGCCGAGTCGATTCCGGTGCGCGACTTCCCCGGCACCGTGACCCGCATCGAGGCGCTGACGCCGACGATCAAGGCGGTCTTCATCGAGACCGACGAGCCGATGCACTTCCAGGCCGGGCAGTACGTCAATTTCTTCCTCGAGGGCGGCGAGTACAGCCGGGCCTTCTCGCTGGCCAATCCGCCCTCGACCGGGCGCGAAGTGGAACTCAACATCCGCATCGTCCCCGGCGGGCGCGGCACCACCTGGATCCACGAGCAGCTCGAGGTCGGCGAGCGCGTGCGCCTGTCCGGTCCCTACGGCCGCTTCTTCGTGCGCAAGTCGGCGCCCGAGGCCCTGCTGTTCATGGCCGGTGGCTCGGGGCTGTCGAGTCCGCGCTCGATGATCCTCGACCTGCTCGAGGCGGGAGACACGCGGCCGATGACCCTGGTGTACGGCCAGCGCCACCGTGGCGAGCTGTACTACCACGACGAGTTCCTGGCGCTGGCCGAGCGTTACCCCAACTTCACCTATGTGCCGGCGCTGTCCGACGAGCCGGCGGATTCGGGCTGGACGGGGTTCCGCGGCTACGTGCATGACGCGGCAGCGGCGCACTTCAACGGCGATTTCCGCGGCCACAAGGCCTACCTGTGCGGCCCGCCGCTGATGATCGATGCCTGCATCACCACGCTCATGCAGGGGCGCCTCTTCGAGCGCGACATCTACATGGAGAAGTTCTTCTCCGCGGCCGATGTCCAGCAGGTCCGCAGTCCGCTGTTCAAGAGAATTTGACTTATATCAACAAATCTCGAGATTGCGGCATTGAAGGGCCGGGATCCCGATAGAGTTCGATCGCTTTACCGTTTCATTTTTCCAACCTACCCGAACCGGAAGATACCGACCGGGTTCTGCAGGAGGAGCATTCACATGGCTATGACTGGCGTACTGCGTCCGGGACACATCTCGATGCGTGTCCTTGACCTCGAAGAGGGCATCAACTTCTACAAGAACGTTCTGGGTCTGGTCGAGACCGGCCGTGACGGCCAGGGCCGGGTCTATTTCAAGGCCTGGGACGAGCGCGAGCACAACAGCGTGCTGATCCGCCAGGCGGACACCGCGGGCGTCGATTTCTTCGCGTTCAAGGTGGCCGACAAGGCCACGCTCGACAAACTGGACGGCGACCTGCAGGCCTTCGGCGTCAAGACCGAGCGCATCCCCGCCGGCGAGATGCTCGAGACCGGCGAGCGCGTGCGTTTCGAAGTGCCCTCGGGCCACCTGATCGAGCTCTACGCCGAGAAGACCGACGTCGGCAACGGGCAGTCCTACGTCAACCCGGATCCCTGGGTCCCGGACGCCGAGCGCGGCATCGCGCCGACGCGCATGGACCACTGCCTGCTGTACGGCCCGGACATCGAGAAGGTGCAGGAGATCTTCGAGAAGGTGCTCGGCTTCTACCTCGTCGAGCACGTAGTCATGGAAGACGGCAAGACCGACCTGGCGATCTGGCTGTCGTGCTCCACCAAGGCCCACGACATCGCCTTCGTGCGCCATCCCGAGCCGGGCAAGCTGCACCACATCTCGTTCAAGCTCGACAGCTGGGAAAAGGTGCTGCGTGCGGCCGACATCATGTCGATGAACCGCATCTCGATCGACATCGGCCCCACCCGCCACGGCATCACCCGCGGCACGACCATCTACGCCTTCGATCCGTCGGGCAACCGCTTCGAGACCTTCTGCGGCGGCTACGACACCTATCCGGATTACAAGGCGGTCAAGTGGACCTGGGACGAGGTCGGCGCCGGCATCTTCTACCACGACCGCAAGCTCAACGAGCGCTTCCTGAGCGTGGTGTCCTGAGTGGCTGACCCGTCGCGGCCGCATCCCGGCCGCGACGGTGGCTGCCCGGAAAGGCCCGGGCGCGCGGTCAGCGCCTGGCCTGGGCGGCGAAGAAGTCCGTCGGCATGTGGCGGACCGATTCGAGCGTGCGCAGGATGTGTTCGGCGAGGATAGCGGTGGCGCGATCGGCGTCGCGGGCCATGGTCGCGTCGAACAGGGCCTCGTGCTCGGCATGAACGTCGCGCGGGATCGGCCGGCGGAACAGGCTGATGCGACGGTAGCGCTCGGACTGCTGGTACAGGATGTTCTGGAAGTGACGGATCCAGCGCGACGGACTGGCGGCGATCAGCGCATCGTGGAAGGCGCGGTTGCGTTTCTCCCAGTCTTCCGCAGCGGTGTGGGCGTAATCCTCCTGGTCGCCGAGCTTCTGTTCGGCGCGCGACAGGCGGTGGAAGGCGGCGACGATGCCGGCTTCCCAGTCCTCGCCGCCGAGGGCGATCGACTGCCGCAGGGCTTCGGTCTCGAGCAGGATGCGGGTGCGGGTGATGTCCTCGAAGTCCTCGATCGAGATCGGGGCGACGCGAAACCCGCGCTGGCCCTGCGCGACGACGAGCGCATCGGTGACCAGCAGCAGCAGCGCCTCGCGCAGGGTGCCGGCGCCGACGTCGTACTGGTCCTTGAGGTGCTCCACGCGCAGCTTCTCGCCGGGCGGGTGAACGCCCTCGATGATGTCGCGGCGCAGGCGCTGATAGGCGCCCTCCACGAGCGTCTTGGGCTCGACGGTTTCGCGGGGCGGGGCAAGGACGGTTTCGCTCATGATGGCGTGCGGATAACTTTGGTGGTGATGAGGAATTCTAGCTGAGCGGCGAATAAAACGCTTTAGATAAAAATCTCGAGAAAACGTATTGACGTCGATAAAGAGCTGATTTACCTTCGTCTTGTTGCCGCTAGCGGCGCCGTATTACAGGAGTTCGTGACATGAAAGTTGCCGTGCCCCAATCCACCGTCGCCTGGGAAGCCGCCCACGCCGCCGTCGAGGCAGCGGTCAGGCAGGCCGAGTCCCTGGGCGTCCGCATCAACGTGGCGGTGGCCGATGCGGCCGGCAACCTGGTCGCCTTCCTGCGCATGCCCGGCGCGTTCCCGCAGTCGATCTCGATCGCGATCGACAAGGCTTACACCGCGGGTGGCTTCGGCTTTCCGACCGGCAAGTGGATGGATGTGTGCGCCGGCAACGAGGGCATGAAGCTGGGGTTTTCGGCCCAGCCGCGCCTGATCGTGTTCGGTGGCGGCCTGCCGATCCGCGTCGGTGGCGAGCTCGTGGGTGGCATCGGCGTCTCGGGCGCCTCTGAAGAACAGGACGGCATCTGTGCGCGAGCAGGCCTGCTCGCGATCGGAGCCGATGACGTCGAGGGCTGAGCCCCTCGCACAGCTGAAACCTGTCGATTGCAGTCGTGCGGCGGTCCGCCCCTCTCCCTCTCCCCGGACCGCCGCGCGACCTGCATTCACCGGAATGATTCAAGACCAAAGGAAGGAAGTCAGGCATGAACAAGATCAAATGCGCGCTGATCGGCCCCGGCAACATCGGCACCGACCTGCTGTACAAGTTGAAGCGTAGCCCGGTGCTCGAGCCGGTGTGGATGGTCGGCATCGACGCCAGCTCGGAAGGCCTGGCGCGTGCCCGCGAGCTGGGCCTCAAGACCACCGCCGAGGGCGTCGACGGCCTGCTGCCGCATGTCAAGGCCGACGGCGTGCAGATCGCCTTCGATGCCACCTCGGCCTACGTCCATGCCGAGAACAGCCGCAAGCTCAATGAACTGGGCGTGCTGATGATCGACCTCACCCCCGCGGCCATCGGCCCCTTCTGCGTGCCGCCGGTGAACCTCGTCGAGCACGTCGGCAAGGGCGAGATGAACGTCAACATGGTCACCTGCGGCGGCCAGGCCACGATCCCGATGGTCGCTGCGGTCTCGCGCGTGCAGCCGGTGGCCTACGGCGAGATCGTCGCCACCGTGTCCTCCAAGAGTGCCGGCCCGGGCACGCGCAAGAACATCGACGAATTCACCCGCACCACCGCCGGCGCGGTCGAGAAGGTGGGCGGTGCGAAGAAGGGCAAGGCCATCATCATCCTCAACCCGGCCGAGCCCCCGCTGATCATGCGCGACACGGTGCACTGCCTCACCGAGACCGAGCCCGACCAGGCGGCGATCACCGAATCGATCCACGCCATGATCAAGGAAGTGCAGAAGTACGTGCCCGGCTATCGGCTCGTGAACGGTCCCGTGTTCGACGGCAACCGCGTCTCGGTCTTCCTGGAAGTCGAAGGCCTGGGCGATTACCTGCCCAAGTACGCCGGCAACCTCGACATCATGACCGCGGCCGGTGCGCGCACCGCCGAGATGTTCGCCGAGGAGATCCTCGCCGGGCGCCTGAAACTCGAATCCAACCGCGCCACGATGGTGGCCTGAGCGGCGACCAGACGAAGGAGATGAACATGGAACTTCGCGGCAAGAAGATCACCGTCCACGACATGACCCTGCGGGACGGCATGCACCCCAAGCGCCACCTGATGACGCTCGAGCAGATGAAGACCATCGCCTGCGGCCTGGACGAGGCGGGCGTGCCGCTGATCGAGGTCACCCACGGCGACGGGCTGGGCGGCAGCTCGGTGAACTACGGCTTCCCGGCGCACAGCGACGAGGAATACCTCGGCACCGTGATCCCGCTGATGAAGCAGGCCAAGGTCTCGGCGCTGCTGCTGCCGGGCATCGGCACCGTCGATCACCTGAAGATGGCGCACGAGCTGGGCGTGTCCACCATCCGTGTGGCCACCCACTGCACCGAGGCGGACGTCTCCGAGCAGCACATCGGCATGGCGCGCAAGCTCGGCATGGACACCGTGGGCTTCCTGATGATGGCGCACATGAACAGCCCCGAAGGCCTGGTCAAGCAGGCCAGGCTGATGGAGAGCTACGGCGCCAACTGCATCTACGTCACCGACTCGGCCGGCCACCTGCTGCCCGACACCGTCAAGGCGCGCCTGGCGGCGGTGCGCGAGGCCCTGAAACCCGAGACCGAGCTCGGCTTCCACGGCCACCACAACCTGGCGATGGGCGTGGCCAACAGCCTCGCCGCGCTCGAAGTCGGTGCCACCCGCATCGACGCGGCGGCCGCGGGCCTCGGCGCCGGCGCGGGCAACACGCCGCTGGAAGTCTTCATCGCGGTGTGCGACCTGATGGGCATCGAGACCGGCGTGGATGTGTTCAAGATCCAGGACGTGGCCGAAGACCTGGTCGTGCCGATCATGGACTTCCCGATCCGCATCGACCGCGACGCGCTCACGCTGGGCTACGCCGGCGTGTATGGCTCCTTCCTGCTGTTCGCCAAGCGTGCCGAGAAGAAGTACGGCGTGCCCGCGCGCGAGATCCTGGTCGAGATGGGCCGCCGCGGCATGGTCGGCGGCCAGGAAGACATGATCGAGGATACGGCGCTCAATCTGGCCCGCGCGAAGGGGCTGGCCGCCTGATTGTGATCCGCGCCCCCGCTGGCCGATGCCGCGGGGGCGTGGCACATCTGGGCCGTGAACAACACAGCGGCGTCGTGCGATCGGGCAGGGCGCCAACTTATCGATGACAGGGAGGAGCAGAACATGCCGCTGGCAGAAATCACCATGATCGAGGGCCGTACCGAAGACCAGAAGCGCGCCGTGATCGAGAAGGTCACCCAGGCGCTGGTCGAGGCCGTGGGCGCGCCGGTCCAGACCGTGCGGGTCGTCATCCGCGAGGTGCCGAGTACCAACTGGGGCATCGGCGGCGTGCCGGCCAAGGACCTGGGGCGCTGAGGCGCCTGCGGTCGACAGTCGTATCGAGCGGCCCGCCAGAGGCCGCCGACGGAAGAACAGCAGCCGCTTCAAAACACGATCAACGAGGAGGAGTCATGAGCTTGGAAATTCGCAAACTCGCAGGCGCGGTCGCGCTTGCAGCACTGAGCATCGGCAGCGCGCAGGCCAAGGAAGGCGGCGACCAGTACCCCAACGGCGCCGAGACCTGGCTGGGCGGCGCCGTGCCGCCCCCGGGCAACTACTTCATCAACTATTTCGGCTATTACGGGGGCGACCTCGTCGATGGCAATGGCAAGAAGGCTCCGGCCGGCGAGGTCGACGCCTGGTTCAACGCCTTCCGCTTCGTGCAGACCACTGAGCACAAGATCCTCGGCGGCAACTGGGGCTGGCACGTGATCGTGCCGGTGGTGCACCAGAAGGTCGATCTGGGCGGCGCGAAGTCGGTCAATGGCCTCGGTGACATCACCGTCAACCCCTTCATCGTCTCCTGGCATCAGAAGAACTGGCACTGGGCGATCGGTCTCGACGTCAACCTGCCGACCGGGCGCTACAAGGAAGGCGATGCGCGGCAGAGCATCGGCGCCAACTACTGGAGCTTCGAGCCGCTGTTCGCCTTCACCTACATGGGCGACACCGGCTGGGAGGTCTCGGCCAAGTTCATGTACAACATCAAGACCGAGAACAGCGATTTTCGGCAGGTCCCTGGCGGGCCCAAGATGGATTACCAGTCCGGTGACGAGTTCCACTTCGACTATCTCGTCGGCAAGCGCTTCGGCCCCTGGGGTGTCGGCCTGTCCGGCTACTACCTGAAGCAGACGACGGACGACGAGATCGACGGTCGGACCGTCGAAGCTTTCGACGGCTTCTGGTCCGAGGGGCGCAAGGGTCAGGTGTTCGCGGTCGGCCCGACGGTCAGCTATACGACCAAGTCGGGCGTGCACTTCACCGCCCAGTGGAACCACGAGACCAAGGCCGAGAACCGCTTCGAAGGCGACAAGTTCATCCTCAAGCTGATCATGCCGCTGTAAGGCTTGGCGCCGTCAGGCGTACTCAGGCCATGCTCGGGACCCCGGTTCGACGCATCAGGCGGCCGGGGTCTTCGTTTTTCCGGGCAGGCATGCGTTTCCGGATAAACGCAGCGAACCCGGCGCTGCAAATAATTGATAAAAATCTCGAGATTTTTAGGTTAGAGTGTCGGTCATGCGTGATGGAGCTCAACTTGGCTTCGTCGACGTGTTCCCACAGGAGACCCACCGATGAATGCACCCACCGCATCAAGCCCCGCCCGCATCACCCGCATCGCCCGCCGCCGCGCGCGCCCCGGGCGCGAGGCCGAGTACGAAGTCATGCTGCGCGAGATGCTCGCCAGCATGCGCAAGCACAAGGGCTTCCAGGGCGGCGACATGATTCCGCCCGAGACGCCGGGTGAGGAGTATCAGCTGGTGGTGCGCTTCGCCTCCGAGGCCGAGCTGCAGGCCTGGGACATGAGCGAGGACCGCCTCGAACTGCTCGAGCGCATGAAGGAAGTGGCCGAAGGCGAGCCCGAGTTCCGCAAGCTGAGCGGGCTCGAGGCCTGGTTCGAGCCGGCGGTGGTGCCTGCCAGCATGCATCCGCCGCGCGCGCGGATGGCGCTGGTGACCTGGCTGGGGATCTTCCCGACGGTGTCCTTCTTCCTGTGGTTCGTCGCGCCCTGGCTGCAGCCCATCCCCTTCCTGCCGCGCACGGCGCTGCTGACCGCGCTGATCGTGATCACGATGACCTGGGTGGTGATGCCGCGCCTGACGCGCTTGCTGCGCGGTTTCCTGAACCCGGGCCACAAGCACTGAGTTGCCGCGATACGCGTCGCAGCGCCCCGCGTGGCGGGGTCTGCGACGTCGAGATCACTTCGCGGCAGCGACGAAGTCGCCCTTTTCCATCAGCCAGGACACCAGGAAGCCGGCCAGCAGGCCCCAGAATGCCGCGCCGATGTTGAGCAGGCTGATGTCGGCCACGGTGACCAGCATGCTGATCAGCGCGCCGAGCGAGAACCTGCCGCCGAAGGACGACAGGAAGGCGCCCTGCAGCACGCGCAGCATCGCCAGTCCGCCCAGCACCATGATGAACTCGGGCGGGGCGGCCAGCATCAGGCCGGTGAAGGTGGGCGCCATCAGGCCGAACAGCACGCCGAAGGTGCCGAAGCACAGGGCGCCGATGTAGTGGCGTTCGCGCTCGCCCGAGGAGGTCAGCAATGCATTGGTCGGGCCGGTCAGGCAGGTGCTCACCGCGCCCACCGCCGCGCTGAAGGCGGCGCCGATACCGCATACCGCAGCGATGGTGTTCACCGGCGGCTCGTGCCCGGCCGCCTTCAGCACCGCTACGCCCTGGCCGTTCTGCACCACCAGCACGGTGATCGCCAGCGGCACCACCAGTTCCACCAGCGCCGCCACCGACCACACCGGGGCCTGCACCAGCGGCTGGGCGAAGGCGAAGCTGCCCAGGGTGCCGGCGTCGATGCGCCCGAGCACCGCGATCGCCAGCGCGCCGGCGAGCAGCGCGCCGATCACCGGGGGGAGGCGTCGCCCCATGGCGGGGGAGGCCGACAGCAGCAGGAAGGCAAGCACCATCGGCCCGGCGATGGCCACGTCGGCGTGCAGCGCGCGCACCAAGTCGAGCCCGAAGCGCAGGAACACGCCCGCCACCATGCCCATCACGATCGGCATCGGCAGGGCCTGCATGAAGCGCTTGACCCAGCCGCTCAGGCCCATCAGCAGCACCAGGACGCTGGTGGCGTAGAAGGCGCCGATGACCTCGGCGAAGCTCAGGTGCTGCAGCGCAGGGCCCACCAGCACGGTGCCCGGAATGGTCCATGCGAAGCCGAGCGGCATGCGGTAGCGCCAGCTCATCGCCAGGGTCAGCAGGCCGTTCACGAAGAACACGCCGAACACCCAGGACGCCAGTTCCGCCTGCGACAGGCCGCCGCGCGAACCCACCGCGAGGATGATCGCGACCGGGCCGGTGGCGGAGAAGATGAAACCGATCAGGCCGTTGGCGAGATAACCGGGGCCGATGTCGGCAAGCACGCGGCGCCAGCCGGGCGCCGACGCGGGGGGGCGTTCTAGGTGGGCGATCATCGGGAAAGGTGGAACGTGGGGAAAGAATCTGGCCGGGCGCAGTCCGTGCCACGGCATCCGCAGTCATCGCTGCGGTTTCTGCGTTCTCGTCGGTTCGGGGGCGAAAACCTTCGTGGGCCGCGTCCTTCAGCGTCCAGCCTGGGCCTGACGGCAGCGCATCGACTGCGAGGGCAGGACGCCATAGGCGGATTTGTACAGCTCGGAGAAGCGCCCGAGGTGGGTGAAGCCGTATTCGAGCGCCACCGCGGTGACGTTCGGACAGGGCTGGCAGGGGTCGTTCAGGACCGCGTGCACCTTCTCGAGCTTCTTCTGGCGCACGAAGTTCTTCGGCGTCGTCCGTACGTTCTTCTCGAACAGCATGTAGAGCGAACGCAGGCTCAGGCCGGCGTACTGGGCAAGCTGGTCGGCGCCGAGCTCGAGCTTGATGTTGCGCTCGATGTAATTGACCAGGCGCTCGAAGTTCGGGGCATGCTGGGTCGGCGTGACCATGCTGGCGTTGTGCTTGAGCAGCACCATCAGCTTGGTCGTCACCACACGGTTGTAGTGCTGCAGCAGCTGCGGCGTGGCCATGCTCGACTCGGCCTCCGCGCACAGCAGGCGCAACAGCAGCAGCAGGCTGTCGATGTCCTCGAACTTGTGCGGCTCGGGGCTGAACTTGATGCGCTCGTTGGGCTTGAACCAGCGGTGCTCGGCACAGGTGTCGTCGAGCATCGAGGACGGGATGCGGAGGATGAACTTCTCGCAGTCGTCCGAGTAGGTGAGGTCGAGCGGGTCGTCCGGGTTGATCACCAGCACGTGGCCTGCGGGCAGGTCGAGCGTGGTGTGGGCGAGCCGGTAGCTGCAATGCCCCTGGAGGATGAACTGGGCGTGGTAGATGTCGCCGAGACCCTCCGAGACGATGCGCGCCTGGGCGCCGTAGCGCAGGCGGCACAGATCTAGGGTGCCGGCGCGGCGGTGGCTGAGCGAGGCGGTGGCAGCGCCGCCGTTGGACAGGCGCAGGCTGTGGGTGCCCACGTTCTCGCGTACGTATTCGGACACCTGGAAGGGGTTGGCGGCGGCGAAGACCTTGCTGGAACCGTCGAGGAACTGGAAGGCCATCATGCGGTCCTCCACAGGGCTGCGGTGGCGTGCGTTTGAATCCGACGTACCTTGCTCATGGGCTTCTCCTCTCCGCCAGGGGTGCAGGCTGGCATTTTTTGCTCGATGTCGGCTTCTTTTCTGGCGCGATCATCGAGATAAATTGGAATCTCGATTTTATGGCTTGGGAAAAGGGAAGTCTATACACGCATGAAGAAATTATTTTTATAGTCGACCGGCGCCTGTGTGCCAAGGACGAAAAAAAGCCGCACTGCATCGCTGCAGTGCGGCCAGAGCGTCCGAGGAGAGGGAGAGGACGCGGGGATCAGCCCAGGTCGCCGCCGCCGACCGGCACGATCGTACCGGTGATGTAGGCGGCGTCGTCGGAGGCGAGGAACAGGATCGGATCGGCCTGCTCGTCGAGCGTGCCGTAGCGCTTCATCAGGCTGCTGTCGATCGACTGGGTGTAGATCTGCTTGTACCAGAGCTTTTCCTGCTCGCTCTGCTCCTGCGTGTTGCGCGGCACCAGGCGGGGCGGGGCCTCGGTGGCACCGGGCGCGGTGGCATTGACGCGGATGCCGCGCTCGGCGGTCTCGAAGGCGAGGCAGGCGGTGAGCGCATTGACGCCGCCCTTGGCCGCGCCATAGGGCACGCGGTTGACGCCGCGGGTGGCGATCGAGGACACGTTGACGATCGAGCCCTTGCCGTTCGCCAGCATGTGGGGCAGGGCCGCACGGCAGCACCACAGGGTCGGGAAAAGCGAGCGCCGCACCTCGGCCTCGATCTCGTTCTCCTGGTAGTGCTCGTAGGGCTTGGTCCAGATCGTGCCGCCGACGTTGTTGATCAGGATGTCGATGCGGCCGAACTTCTCGACTGCGGCATCCATGACGCGCTGGCACTCGGCGAACTGCTCGAGGTCGGCCGTGAGGCTCAGCACCTCGACCTTCGCCGACAGCTCCTTGGCCACTTCGTGAACGAGCTCCGAGCGGTCGACCAGCACCAGGGTGCCCTTTTCCTTGGCCATCTTCTCGGCGACGCGCTTGCCGATGCCCTGTGCGGCACCGGTGATCACGGCCACTTTCTTCTTGAAACGGTTTGCCATTGTCGCTCCTGACGGGATGGGCAGCGCTCAGACGCTGGCGGCGAACTTCTCGTAGTGGAAGCTGTTCGGTTCGACCTTGCGCTCGCGCAGGTCGTGGGCCACGGCCTCGACCATCGGCGGGGGGCCGCACAGGTAGATGTCCACGTTGCCTTCGTTGAGGTGCGTGGGCTCGATGTGGGCGGTGACGTAGCCCTTCTTCGGCCAGCTGCTGTCGTCGGCGACCACGCACACGTCGTAGCTGAAGTTCGGCAGCGCGGCCTTGAAGGCATCCAGGCGCTCGAGCTCGACCACGTCGGCGTCGGTGTTGACGCCGTAGATGAGGTGGATCGGGTGCGCGCTGCCACCGCCGGCGACGACCTTGTCGAGCATGGCGAGGAAGGGCGCGAGGCCGGTGCCGCCGGCGAGCATCAGCACCGGGCGGGCGACGTCGCGCAGGTAGAAGCTGCCGATCGGGCCGGCCAGCTTGATGGTGTCGCCAGCCTTCGCGGCGCCGGTGAGGTAGCCGCTCATCAGGCCGTTGGGCACGTTGCGGATCAGGAAGCTGACCTTGCCCGCGGCCGGCATCGAGCTGAACGAGTAGGCGCGCGTCTGTTCGGTGCCGGGCACGGTGAGGTTGGCGTACTGGCCGGGCAGGAAGGCGAGCTTGGCGATGCCTTCGCCCTCGATCACCAGGGAGAGCGTGCTCGGCGACAGCTGGCGCACTTCGGCCACGGTGGCGGTGAGGGTGGCGTGCTTGATCTTGCACACTTCGGACGAGGCGGGGATGTTCACCACGCAGTCGCTCTTGGGGTGCATCTGGCAGGTGAGGACGTAGCCGAGCTTGGCCTCTTCCTCGCTCATCGCGTCGTCGATGTAGAAGCCGAGCTCGTACTGGCCGGATTCGGCCTTGCACTTGCACGCGCCACAGGCGCCGTCGCGGCAGTCGATGGGCACGTTGACGCCCTGGCGATAGGCCGCATCGGCCACGGTCTCGGTGGCGTTGCAGTCGATGAAGCGGGTTACGCCGTCCTCGAAGTTCAGCGCGATCTTGAATGTCATGGTTGTCTCTCCGGGTGGGGCGGGGTCGCCGGGGGCCGCGGTGGGCGGCGCCCCGCCCTCGTTGTCAGATGTGATAAACGTCGATGACGTGGCGGATGTAGTCGGTCTTCAGGACGACCTTCTTGTCCTTGATGATCGGGCTCGCACCGGACACGTCCAGGGTGTAGAAGCTGGTGCCGCAGAAGTGGTCGGTGTGGTTGTAGCGCACGCTCATGGTGTGCCAGTTGAAACGCAGCTTGACCGTCTTGTCGTCCTGCTCGAGCACCTCGATGTTGCTCAGGTGGTGGTTCGTGCGGGTGTCGGGGATGGTCGCGCTCGAGCGCTCGGTGCGGATGCGGAACACGCGGTCTTCCAGGCCGGCACGACGGCCGTACCAGATCAGCGAGATCTCGGACTGCGGGTCTTCGGTCAGCTCGCCGTCATCGTCCCAGGCCGGCATCCAGAAGGTGCAGTTCTCGTCGTACATCGCCAGCCAGCTGTCCCAGTCGCGCTCGTCCAGGTAACGGGCTTCGCGGTACAGGAAGGCGCACAGGTTCTCGTAGGAAATGCTCATGTCGTGGGTCTCCGTTCAGGCGTTCTGTTCTTTGGCCGCGACGGCCTTGCGAATCTCTTCCAGCCAGTAGGTGTGCTGGGCGACGTACAGGCCTTCGTCCTCGGTCTTGATGCCCGACAGGATGGGCTTGAGATCGATCTTGTCGGCTTCCTCGTCCGGGCCTTCGACCCAGTGCTCGGCGCCGCGCGACATGTCGTTCCATTCCAGGTACTTGCCGGCGAAGCCTTCCTGGCAGGCGCGGAATTCTTCGAGATCGTCCGGCGTGGCCATGCCCGAGGCGTTGAAGAAGTCCTCGTACTGGCGGATGCGGCGCGCACGCGCTTCGGCAGACTCGCCCTTGGGGGCGATGCAGTAGATGGTGACTTCGGTGCGATTGACGTCGAGCGGGCGGAACACGCGGATCTGCGAGCTGAACTGGTCCATCAGGTACACGTTCGGGTACAGGCACAGGTTGCGCGAGTTGCCGATCATCCAGTCGGCCTTGGCTTCGCCGAACTCGGCCACCAGGCGGTCGCGCTGTTCCATCAGCGGACGGTCTTCCGGGTTGTCCCAGCGCGTCCACAGCAGCAGGTGGCCGTTCTCGAACGAGTACGAGCCGCCGCCCTTCTTGGCCCAGCCGCCGGCGCTCATCGCCTTGATGTCGTCGCCCGCGTCACGGCTCTTGCGCTGCGCCTGGGTGGCGGCGTAGTTCCAGTGCGTGGCGGTGACGTGGTAGCCGTCGGCGCCGTTCTCGGCCTGCAGCTTCCAGTTGCCTTCATACACGTAGGTCGAGGCGCCGCGCAGCACTTCCAGGCCCTCGGGCGACTGGTCCACGACCATGTCGATGATCTTCTTCGATTCGCCCAGGTAGTCCTCGAGCGACTGCACGTCCGGGTTCAGGCTGCCGAACAGGAAACCGCGGTAGGACTCGAAGCGCGCGATCTTCTTCAGGTCGTGCGAGCCGTCGCAGTTGAAGCTGGCCGGATAGCCGGTCTCGCCCGGGTCCTTGATCTTCAGGAGCTTGCCCGAGTTGTTGAAGGTCCAGCCGTGGAACGGGCAGGTGTAGGTGGCCTTGTTGCCGTGCTTGAAGCGGGCCAGCGTCGCGCCGCGGTGAGCGCAGGCGTTGATGAAGCAGTTGAGCTGGTTGTCCTTGTTGCGGGTGATGAACACCGGCTGACGACCGATCTTGGTCGTGTAGTAGTCGTTGATCTTGGGCAGCTGGCTCTCGTGGGCGAGGTAAATCCAGTTGCCTTCGAAGATGTGCTCCATCTCGAGCTCGAACAGCTCCTTGTTGGTGAACATCTCCCGCTTGCAGCGGAACAGGCCCTGTTCCTTGTCCTTTTGAATCAGTGAGTCCAGATATTCCGAGGTGATCATCGCCAGAGTCTCCTGTGTTGTCTGATGCGCGGAACCCGCATCGTAGGGAGGACGAAGGGCGCGAAATATCCACTTCTTGCACGACTGCTATCCACTCTCTGCAGTGCGGTCTTTGCTGCACAAAGCGGATAGTGGTCGTGCACGAAGTGGATATTGCCGCCTGTCTGCTGCCCCTAATCTGCGATCCAGATCATTCCGGTGCGCCGCCTTGCGCGGCCGGGGTAGAAACCAACAAGGACCCCGTTTCGGGGCAGAGAGATAAAAGGGGAAGGGCAGACATGTCATCCGGCAAGAACGTGGTCACTCCATTCAGCCAGGAAGAGGGCGAAATCCACCTGGGCGGTATCGATGCGATCGTCCGCCTGACGCTCGACCAGGTGCGCACCGACGCCCGTCGCGGGCTCAAGACCGGCATGTTCGTGTCCGGCTACCGCGGCTCCCCCGTCGGCATGCTCGACGCCGCGCTGATCAAGCAGCAGAAGCTGCTGCTGCAGCATCACATCCACTTCGTCGACGGCATCAACGAGGACCTCGCCGCCACCGCGGTGTGGGGCACGCAGATGCTGCACACCGTCGGCAAGCAGAAGTTCGACGGCGTCACCGGCATATGGTACGGCAAGGCGCCGGGCGTGGACCGCTCCGGCGACGCGCTCAAGCACGCCAACTACACCGGCATCGCCAAGAATGGCGGCGTGCTGGCGATCGCCGGCGACGACCCGAGCTGCAAGAGCTCCTCGCTGTGCTCGCAGTCCGAACCCATGCTCTACCACGTCGGCATCCCCTCGCTGTACCCGGGCAACGTCCAGGAGATCCTCGACTACGGCCTGCACGGCTACCAGATGTCGCGCCTGGCCGGCCTGTGGGCGGGCATGAAGATCGTCACCAACGTCGCCGACGGCACCGGCACCGCCAATGTGTCGCCCGATCGCCTGAACTTCGTCACCCCCGACCTCGAGTTCGACGGCAAGCTGTTCACGCCCAACATGAACCTGGGCATGAACGTGCGCGTCGAGGCGCTGGAGATGGAGCAGTCGCTGTACACCCGCCGTCTCGAGGTGGCCAAGCGCTACGCCCGCGCCAACAACCTGAACAACGTCGTCTTCCCCAACCCCGACGCCTGGATCGGCATCATCACCGCCGGCAAGACCTACAACGACCTCAACCAGGCCTTCCTCGAGATGGGCCTGGACGAGGCGGCGCTGCGTCGCTACGGCATCCGCATCCTGAAGATGGGCATGCTGTTCCCGATGGAACCGACCATCGTGCGCGAGTTCGCACAGGGTCTGGAAGAGATCTTCGTCATCGAGGAAAAGCGTCCCTTCCTCGAGATGTTCGCCAAGCAGATCCTCTACGGCATGGCCAACGCGCCGCGCATCGTCGGCAAGTTCGACGAGGAAGAGAAGGAGCTGCTGCCGCACTACGGCGAGTTCGAGTCCGACACCATCGTGCGCGCGCTTCTGAAGCGCCTGTCGCGCAAGACCCGCATCGAATCGGCCGAGAACTGGCTCAAGCGCCTGGACGAGATCCACTCGCGCAACAAGCTGCCGACCGCGGTGCGTACCGCCTGGTTCTGCTCGGGCTGTCCGCACAACTCCTCCACCCAGGCGCCGGACGGCAGCATCGTGTCGGCGGGCATCGGCTGCCACACGATGGCGATGTGGATGGGCCGCAACGTGGTCATGGGCACCCACATGGGCGCCGAGGGCACGCAGTGGATCGGCATGGCGCCCTTCACCGAGGCGGAGCACATCTTCCAGAACATGGGTGACGGCACCTACGCCCACTCGGGCAGCCTGGCGATCCGCTACGCGGCCTCGACCGGTGTGAACATCACCTTCAAGCTGCTGCGCAACGCCCACACCTCGATGACCGGCGGCCAGGCCATCCAGGGCGAGGTGCCGGTGACCAACATGGTCTCCGACCTGCTCGCCAACGGCGTCAAGAAGATCATCGTCACCACCGACGACCCCTCGCGCTTCAACGGCGTGCAGCTGCCCGGCGGCACCGAGGTCTGGCATCGCGACCGCCTCGACGAGGCGCAGAAGGTCCTCGCCGCCACTCCGGGCTGTACCGTGCTGCTGCACGACCAGGAGTGCGCCGCCGAACTGCGCCGTGCGCGCAGCCGCGGCAAGGCCGACGAGCCGGCCGAGGTCACCGTCATCAACGAGCGCGTGTGCGAAGGCTGCGGCGACTGCGGCGAGAAGTCGAACTGCATGTCGGTCGAGCCGGTGCAGACCGAGTTCGGCCGCAAGACCCGCATCCACCAGTCCTCGTGCAACAAGGACTTCAGCTGCGTGAAGGGCTTCTGCCCGTCCTTCCTGACCATCACCCCGAACCCGGCGCCGGCCAGCGAGGGCGCGCCCAAGAAGAAAAAGGGCCGCATCCCGGCGCTCGAGCGCGAGCTGCCGACGCCGGTCAAGAAGGTGGACGACAGCCTGGGCTTCGGCATCCACGTCATGGGCATCGGCGGCACCGGCTCGGTGACCGTGGTGGCGACGCTGGCGCGTGCTGCCCGCCTCGAAGGCAAGCACGTGATCGGCCTCGACCAGACCGGTCTGGCGCAGAAGGGCGGCGCGGTGATCTCCGACATCAAGATCACCCACGCCCCGTTCAAGGGTTCGAACAAGATCTCGGACGGCCGTGCCGACCTCTATCTGGGCTTCGACATCCTCAACGCCACCGATCCGAAGAACCTCGACAAGTGCAATCCGGAACGCACCATCGCGGTCGTGTCCACCACCCAGACCCCGACCGGGCAGATGGTGACCAACCGCAAGGCGCTGTTCCCGGCGACCAACGGCCTCACCGCCGGCATCGACCGCGTCACCCGCCAGGAGCACAACGTCTTCCTCGACGGCGAGGCGCTGGCCGCGGGCCTGTTCGGCGACGCGATGGCGACCAACAACTTCATGGTCGGCGTGGCCTTCCAGGCCGGCACCATCCCGCTCAAGGCGGAGTCGATCGAAGAGGCCATCCGCCTGTCGGGCGTGGCGGTCGACATGAGCCTGGCGGCCTTCCGCTGGGGCCGCATGGCGGTGGTCGATCGCGCCTTCGTCGAAGCCGAGGTCGGTCGCCAGAAGACCGGCGGTGCCGTGGTCACGCTGCACAAGAAGCCGCAACTGTCGGCGGCCGCGAAGGCGATCGTCGATTCGATCGGCGCCGACGGCGAAGTCCGCCGCCTGGTCGAGATCCGTGTGCCCGAGCTGATCGCATACCAGGACGAGGCCTACGCCAAGCGCTACGCGGAAGTCATCAAGCGCGTGGTCGCAGGCGAGCAGAAGGCGGTGTCGTCGTCCAGGCTCGCCGAGGCGGCCGCCCGCTACCTGTACAAGCTCATGGCCTACAAGGACGAGTTCGAGGTCGCCCGCCTGCACACCGACCCGGCCTTCCTCGCCGAACTGGATGCCCAGTTCCCGCACGGCTATTCGGTCAAGTACAACCTCGCGCCGCCGCTGCTGGCCAAGACCGACCCGGTCACCGGCCACCCGCAGAAGAAGCAGTACGGCGAGTGGATGTTCAAGGCCTTCAAGCGCCTGGCCGGCCTGAAGCGTTTCCGCGGCAGCGCGCTCGATGTGTTCGCCAAGACCGCCGAGCGTCAGACCGAGCGCCAGCTGATCGAGGAATACGTCCAGCTCCTCGACCAGATCCTCGCCAAGCTCAACCCGGTGAACCACGCCGCGGCGGTGGCCCTGGCGAGCGTGCCTGACGAGATCCGCGGCTACGGCCACGTCAAGGAGAAGAACCTCGCCGCCGCCCGCGAGCTGCAGGCTGCGCGCCTGAAGGCTTTCCTCGAGGCGGAGCAGGAACGGCAGGTGGCCTGACATGAACAGCCCCGCGCCGAAGGTGTTCCATGAGGTGACCATCGCCGAGACGGGTGAGGTGTACCGCTGCCGCGAGGACGAAACCCTGCTCGCCGGCATGGAGCGGCTCGGCAAGCGCGGCATCCCGGTGGGGTGCCGCGGC
The DNA here is from genome assembly GCF_029223545.1 of Thauera sp. GDN1. NCBI lineage: Bacteria > Pseudomonadati > Pseudomonadota > Betaproteobacteria > Rhodocyclales > Zoogloeaceae > Thauera > Thauera sp. GDN1. The sequence goes on from NZ_CP097870.1 coordinate 1,701,761, forward strand.
GGGGGCTGCGGCGTGTGCAAGGTGCACGTCGAGGCCGGCGAATACAGCAAGCGCGTGATGAGCCGGGCCTACGTCAGCGCCGAGGAGGAAGCCGCCGGCATCGTGCTCGCCTGCCGGGTGAAGCCGCTGTCGGACATCCGCCTCGCGGTGCTCGGCAAGATGAAGAAGAACGTCTGCGCCTGAGGCCGGACCAGCAGCGAAGGCAGTTGAAGCAAGAGGCGGGAGCATTCCCGCCGCATAAGCAACCCCGGGGATCGCGGGGCGTGAGCACGCCCGGGTCCCCGTTCATGACCCGAAGAGGAGATAGAAGATGGCAACCACCGGAGTGATGCGCCCCGGCCACATCCAGCTGCGCGTGCTGGATCTGGACGAGAGCGTGGAGTTTTACAAGAACGTGCTGGGTCTGGTCGAGACCGGCCGCGACGCCCAGGGCCGGGTTTACTTCAAGGCCTGGGACGAGCGCGATCACAACAGCGTGGTGCTGCGCCAGGCCGACCGTGCCGGCATGGACCTGATCGGCTTCAAGGTCAAGGACAAGGCCACCCTCGAGAAACTCGACAAGGACCTGCAGGCCTACGGCGTCGCCACCGAGCGCATCCCCGCCGGCGAGCTGCTGGAGACCGGCGAGCGCGTGCGCTTCACCATCCCGACCGGCCACGTCATGGAGCTGTACGCCGACAAGACCGACGTCGGCAATGGCCAGCCCTACACCAACCCGGATCCGTGGATTCCCGCGGCCGAGCACGGCATCGCCCCGCACCGCTTCGACCACTGCCTGCTCTACGGCCCGAACCTCGAGGAAAACCTGAAGCTGTTCACCGAGGTGCTCGGCTTCCACCTCGTCGAGCGCGTGCTGATGGAAGACGGCAAGTCGCTGCTGGCGACGTTCATCTCGTGCTCGCACAAGGCCCACGACCTGGCCTTCGTCTGTCATCCGGAGCCGGGCAAGCTGCACCACCTGTCCTTCCTGCTCGGCAGCTGGGAGCAGGTGCTGCGCGCGGCCGACCTCATGTCGATGAACCGCGTGTCGATCGACATCGGCCCGACCCGCCACGGCATCACCCGCGGCACCACGATCTACGCCTTCGACCCCTCGGGCAACCGCTTCGAGACCTTCGCCGGCGGCTACGAGAGCTATCCGGACCATGCCCCGATCACCTGGACCTTCGAGGAAGTCGGCCCGGCGATCTTCTACCACGACCGCAAGCTCAACGAGCGTTTCCTGAGCGTCGTGACCTGATCCTCCCCGACGCCCGGCGCCTTGTGCGCCGGGCGCGGACGAGGGTCTCCAGCGTCCTGCCCAGGCGGGACGCCAGCAGATAAAAAAGATTCGACCCACTCCACCACTTAGGAAGAGACAACATGAAGCAGACGTTCAAATTCGCCGGCAATCTCGCGCTCACCCTCGCGCTCGTCACCGCCGGCATCGGCGGTGCCCAGGCCGAGGACAAGGTCAAGGTCGGCCTGATGCTGCCCTACACCGGCACCTACGCCGCGCTCGGCAACGCCATCACCAACGGTTTCAAGCAGTACGTCGCCGAGAACGGCGGCAAGCTGGGCGGCCGCGAAGTCGAATACGCGGTGGTCGACGACGAGTCCAACCCCGCCAAGGCCACCGAGAACGCCAAGAAGCTGGTGTCGCGCGACAAGGTCGACGTGCTCGTCGGCACCGTGCACTCCGGTGTCGCGCTGGCGATGGCCAAGGTCGCGCGCGACAGCAAGACGCTGATGATCGTCCCCAACGCCGGCGCCAACGACCTCACCGGTCCGCTGTGCTCGCCCTACGTGTTCCGCTCCTCCTTCTCGGCCTGGCAGCCGTCCTACGCGATGGGCGAGGCGCTGGCGAAGAAGGGCGTGAAGAACATCGCCACCGTGACCTGGAAGTACTCCTTCGGCGAGGAGTCGGTCGCCGGCTTCAAGGAGGCCTTCGAGAAGGGCGGCGGCAAGGTCGTCAAGGAAATGACCCTGCCGTTCCCGAACGTCGAGTTCCAGCCCTTCCTGACCGAGATCGCCTCGCTCAAGCCCGATGCGGTGTTCGTGTTCTTCGCCGGTGCGGGCGCGGCCAAGTTCGTCAGCGATTACGCTGCCGCCGGTCTCAAGAGCAGCATCCCGCTGTACGGCCCGGGCTTCCTCACCGACGGCAATCTCGCCGCCATGGGCGGTGCCGGCGAAGGCCTGATGACCACGCTGCACTACGCCGACGGCCTCGCGACCGACAAGGACAAGGCCTTCCGTACCAAGTACGCCGAGATGTTCAAGATCCAGCCCGACGTCTATGCGGTGCAGGGCTACGACGCGGCGCAGATGTACGAGGCCGGCCTGAAGGCCGCCGGTGGCGATCCGTCCAAGCAGGCGGAAGTCATCAAGGGCATCGAGGCGGCGAAGATCGACAGCCCGCGTGGCGCCTTCACCCTGTCGAAGGCGCACAACCCGGTCCAGGACATCTACCTGCGCGAGGTCAAGGGCGACCAGAACGTGGTGATCGAGGTCGTCTCCAAGGGCCTCGAGGACCCGGCTCGCGGCTGCAAGCTCTAAGCCGACCGCCCCGCAGGGGCGGCCGGCCCGGTCGCCCCTGCCTCCCGTCTCTTCTCGCACCCGCATTCATCCCGGCAGGCGCGCGCCTGCCAGGGAGGGGGAACGTCATGGATTTCGCAAGCTTCCTGATCCAGACGCTGAACTCGCTGCAGTACGGTTTGCTCCTGTTCCTGGTGGCAAGCGGTCTGACGCTGGTGTTCGGCATCATGGGCATCATCAACCTGGCGCACGGCAGTTTCTACATGATCGGCGCCTATCTGGCCTTCGTGCTGACCAGCGCCACCGGCAGCCTGGTGCTGGCGATCGCGCTCGGCATTCCGCTCGCGCTGGCCTTCGGCGCCTTCCTGGAGTGGGCGCTGTTTTCCCATCTGTACAAGCGCGACCACCTCGAGCAGGTGCTGCTGACCTACGGCCTGATCCTGATCTTCGAGCAGCTGCGCAGCCTGCTGGTCGGCGACGACGTGCATGGCGTGGCCATCCCCGCCTTCCTCGACGCCTCGATCCAGCTCACCGACGTCATGAGCTACCCGGTCTACCGGCTGGCGATCTCGGTGGTGTGCGTCGTGCTCGCGGTCGCGCTCTACTACGTCATCCAGCGCACCCGCCTGGGCATGATGATCCGCGCCGGCAACGACGACCGCGGCATGGTCGAGTCGCTCGGCATCAACATCAACATGATCTACCGCGTGGTGTTCGCACTCGGCGTGGCGCTGGCCGCCCTGGCCGGCATGCTGGCCGCGCCGATCTCCTCGGTGTTCCCGAACATGGGCAGCCACGTGCTGATCATCTCCTTCGTGATCGTCGTCATCGGCGGCATCGGCTCGGTGTGGGGCGCGCTGGTCGCGGCGCTGATCGTGGGCTTCGCCGACACCTTCGGCAAGGTCCTGATCCCCGAGCTGTCCGGCATCGTCGTCTACGTGGTGATGGCCGTGGTCCTGCTGTGGCGCCCCGAAGGCATCCTGAAGAAAGGCTGAGACCATGAACGCACACGCTTCCCTCATTCCCAAGCTCGTGGCGCTCGCGATCATCGCCTGCGTGCCGCTGTCGGGCGAGTCCTTCTACATCGAGATCGTCGGCAAGGTGCTGGTGATGGCGATCTTCGCCATGAGCCTGGACCTGCTGGTGGGCTTCACCGGACTGGTCAGCTTCGGCCACGCGGCCTACTTCGGGATCGCCGCCTATGCGGTGGCGATCCTGAGCCCCGAGTACGAAGCCGCCAACCTGTGGCTGGTGCTGCCGGCCTCTATCGGGCTGTCGGCGCTGGCCGCCTTCGTGATCGGGCTCTTCGTGCTGCGCACCAAGGGCATCTATTTCATCATGGTGACGCTGGCCTTCGCCCAGATGGCCTACTTCATCTTCCACGACACCCCGCTGGGCGGCGGCTCGGACGGCATGTACCTCAACAACAAGCCCTCGGCCGCGATCTTCGGCTGGGAGCCGTTCGACCTGACGAACGAAGCGCACATGTTCTATTTCATCCTCGTGATGATGGTGCTGGTGTACCTCTTTCTGGCGCGCGTGCTGCAGTCGCCCTTCGGCCGCGTGCTGGTGGGCATCAAGAGCAACGAGCACCGCATGCAGTCGCTCGGCTACTTCACCTTCCGCTACAAGCTCGGCGCGTTCACGCTGGCCGGCGCGCTCGGCGGGCTGGCGGGTTTCCTGTACGCCGTGCTGTTCGGTTTCGTGACCCCGGAACTGTTGTCCTGGCACGAGTCGGGCAACGTGCTGCTGATGGTCATCCTCGGCGGCATGGGCAACCTGGTGGGCGCGATCGCCGGTGCCTTCGCCTTCGAGGCGATGCGCGAGGTGTTCGCCGACATCACCAAGTACTGGCAGCTGCTGATGGGCGGCGTGATCGTCGCGGTGGTGCTGTTCCTGCCGGGCGGCCTGGCCGGTGTTCCGGGCCGCATCAAGCGCGCCCTGCAGGGAGGTGAGGCCAAATGAGCGCAACGACGAAGAACGAAGTCCTGCTGCAGGCCGACAAGCTGACCCGCCGCTTCGGCGGCCTGGTGGCGAACCAGGACATCAGCGTGAGCCTCGAGCGGGGCATGATCCACGTGCTGCTCGGCCCCAACGGCGCCGGCAAGTCGACCTGCATCAACATGCTGTCGGGTGACCTGCCGCCGTCCGAAGGCCGGATCCATTTCATGGGCAAGGACATCACCGGCCTCACCGCGGCGCAGCGCTCGCAGGTGGGGATCGGGCGCAGCTACCAGCGCACCAACATCTTCCCGCAGTTCTCGGTGCTCGAGAACGTGCGCCTGGCCGCGCAGTCGCGCCGCCAGCAGCCGTGGCGCATCTTCAGCAAGGCGATGGAGGCGAAGTGGGCGCTGGAGAAGGCGCGCGCCTGCATCGAGGAAGCCGGCCTGGGCAAGCGCGTCGACTGGGTGTCGGGCGTGCTCAGCCATGGCGAGCAGCGCCAGCTCGAGATCGCCATGGTGCTCGCCACCGATGCGCAGGTGCTGCTGCTCGACGAGCTGCTCGCCGGCATGGGTTCGGAGGAATCCGCCAGCATGGTCGAGGTGCTCAAGCGCCTGCGCCAGACGCGCGGCATCCTGCTGGTGGAACACGACATGGACGCGGTGTTCGCGGTCGCCGACATGATCACGGTGATGGTCAACGGGCAGCTGCTGGAGTGCGGCCCGCCCGCGCAGATCAAGGCCAGCGTGGCCGTCCAGCAAGCCTATCTGGGTACGGAGGACAGCTTCCATGTCTAACATGCTGCTCGAAGCCAAGGAGATCCACACCTACTACGGCGCGAGCCACATCCTGCACGGCATCGACTTCAACATCCGCGAAGGCGAGGGCATCGCCCTCATGGGCCGCAACGGCATGGGCAAGTCGACGCTGATCAAGAGCATGCTCGGCATCGTGCGTCCGAAGCATGGCCGTGTGCTGGTGCGCGGTGACGACTACAGCAAGGCGCGCACCTACCAGACCGCGCAGCAGGGCATCGCCTACGTGCCCGAGGGCCGCGGCATCTTCAAGAGCCTGACCGTGCGCGAGAACCTGCTCATGTCGGCGCGTGCCGGCATCGACGGCCGCCGCGAATGGACCTTCGATCGCGTGATGGCGACCTTCCCGCGTCTGGGCGAGCGCATCAACAACGGCGGCTGGCAGCTGTCGGGCGGCGAGCAGCAGATGCTCACCATCGGCCGCGCGCTGATGACCAACCCCGACCTGCTGATCCTCGACGAGGCCACCGAGGGCCTGGCGCCGCTGATCGCGATGGAGATCTGGCGCATCGTCAAGGAGATCCGCAAGACCGGGATCGCCACCGTGATCGTCGACAAGAACCACGGCGCGGTCACCAGCATCTGCGACCGCGCGATGATCCTGGTGAAGGGGCAGGTGGTGTTCGACGGCAGCAGCGACGAGATCCGCGCCCGGCCCGAACTGATCCAGAAGCATCTGGGCGTCTGAGTCCCGATCCGCTTTCGCAAGGAATCCAAGCATGAGCAACAAATCCCTGGACATCATCCGCGACGAGCATCGCGCCCTGGCGGCGATGCTGAGCGGCCTGCGCGCACTCGCGAGCGGGATCGAGGCCGGCAGGCTGAAGCCCGATTTCGAGCTGATGGCGTCGATGATCGAGTACATCGACAAGGTGCCCGAGAAGGTGCACCACCCGAAGGAGAACGCCTGCCTGTTCGCCAGGCTGCGCCTGCGCAGCGACGAGGCGCTGCCGCTGATCGAAAGCCTGGAGGAAGAACACCGCCAGGGCGACGCCCGCATCGCGGCCCTGCGCGCGGCGCTGGACACCTATCGTCGCGAGGGCGATGCCGGCTTCGCGGCCTACCAGGCCGCGCTCAAGGCCTACATCGAGTTCGAGTGGCAGCACATGAACACGGAAGAACACCTGATCTTCCCGCTCGCCAAGGCGCACCTGACGGCGGAGGACTGGGCCGAGATCGACGCCGCCTTCCTCGCCAACGACAACCCGTGGCAGGGGGCGGCAGGCGAGTATTCGGCGCTGTTCACCCGCATCGTGAACATGGCACCCGCCCCGGTGGGGCTGGGTGGCTGACACCCCCGGGCCCAGGCCCGGGTTTCACCCGAACAGGACATGACTGAAATGCAGGCAGGATTCGACTGGGACGACCGGTATCTGCTGGGCCACGCGGCGATGGACGACACCCATCGCGAGTTCGTGACCCTGGTCGATACCTTGCTGACGGCCCCGGATGCCGCGCTCGAACAGGCGCTGGCGGCCTTTGCCGCGCACGCGGTGGCGCACTTCGAGCAGGAGGACCGCTGGATGAAGGGCACCGATTTTCCCGCGGCCGACTGCCACATCGACGAGCACACCAAGGTGCTCGCCTCGGTGCGCGAGGTGCAGCGGGAACTCGCCGGGGGCAATGTCGACCTGGTGCGCGAACTGGCACAGGCGCTGATGGACTGGTTTCCCGGTCATGCCGACTACATGGATTCGGCGCTGGCGACGTGGATGGTGAAGCGCTCGCACGGCGGTGCGCCGCTGGTGTTCCGGCGCGATACGGCGAAGGCCTGCGCCTGATCGAGCTTCCTGCCGGCAAGATCTCCCTCCCCGAAATCAAGAGGTGCGTCGTGGTTGCCCCCCGCGTATCGCGCGGGGGTGATTTCGGGTTTGGCCCGCTTCGGCGGGCCATTTTTTTGCGCACTGCCGTGCCGCCCTCCGGCGGGAATCGCCGCGGCACCGGCGGCGCGACGGTGATCGCGGCCGGACCGGGCCGGCGCCGATGACGTGGTGCCGGGGGAGGGGGCTCGGGTAGACTGTGCGCCCCGTTCCGCTCCGCCGCGCCTCCCATGTCCCATCTCCCCCGTGCCTGCGGCATCGACTTCGGCACCTCGAACTCCACCGTCGGCTGGTTGCGCCCCAACGCTTCGGCCCTGCTTGCGCTCGAGGACGGCCGTCCGACGCTGCCCTCGGCGGTGTTCTTCAATGCCGACGAGAACTCGGTCAGTTTCGGCCGTGCGGCGATGGCGGAATACCTCGACGGCTACGAGGGGCGGCTGATGCGGGCGCTGAAGAGCCTGCTCGGCACCAGCCTGATCGACGGCCATACCGAGGTCCATGGCCGCGCGCTCCGCTTCCGCGACCTGCTCGCGGACTTCATCGCCGAACTCAAGCGCCGCGCCGAGCACGAGGCGGGGCGCACGTTCGATCAGGCGGTGTTCGGTCGCCCGGTGCATTTCGTCGATGACGATGCGGTTGCCGACCGGCGCGCGCAGGACACGCTGGAGGCGATCGCGCGTCAGGTGGGCTTCCGCGAGGTGAGCTTCCAGTTCGAGCCGATCGGCGCGGCGCTGCATTACGAGCGCACGCTCGCGCGCGAGGAACTGGTGCTGATCGCCGACATCGGTGGCGGCACCGCGGACTTCTCGATCGTGCGCCTGTCGCCCGAGCGCACGCGCCACGACGATCGCCGCGAGGACGTGCTCGGCAACGCCGGCATCCACATCGGCGGCACGGATTTCGACCGCGCGCTGAGCCTCGAATGCGTGATGCCCCTGCTGGGCTATCGCAGCCGCATGCGCAATGGCGCGGAGGTGCCGTCGAGCATCTACTTCCAGCTCGCTTCCTGGCACACGATCAACTTCGCCTACAGCCGCCAGGCCTGGGCGGACCTGCAGCACATCTATCGCGACGCCAGCGCGCGCGAGGCGCTCGACCATCTGTGCCGTCTCGTCAGTCGGCGCGAGGGACACTGGCTGGCACTGCAGGTGGAGGAGGCCAAGGTCGCGCTGTCGGCCGCACCCCTCACGCGCATGGTGCTGGATCGCCTGGCCGACGGCCTGGGACTGGATCTGTCGCGCGATGCCTTCGCCGCGGCCACCCAGGGCCTGGTCGAGCGTGTGGGCGCCTGCGTCGCCGGCCTGCTGCAGGAGGCCGGCGTGGCGCGCGGACGCATCGACAGCATCTACTTCACCGGCGGCGCGAGCGGCGTGCCGCAGTTGCGCGCCCGCATCGCCGCGGAGCTGCCGGGCGCGCGCGCCGTGGAGGGTGACCTCTACGGCAGCATCGGCGCCGGCCTCGCGGTGGAGGCGGCGCGGCGTTACGGCTGAGTGCCGGGGGGTATCGCTCAGGCCGCCCGCGTGCCGGCAGCGCTGGCGGGGGCGCGACGCTCGGCGAGCACCAGCAGGTTGCGCGGCGTCAGCGCGCGCGCGCAGAAGCGCCCGATCTCGACCGCGAAGCCGCGCTCCTCGAGCCCGAGGGCGATGTCCAGCACCAGCCAGAGCTCGAGCGGCCGGCGGAAGGCGTGGCGCACCAGCTCGAAGCGCCGCACCGCGGCGCGGCGTTGCCAGCCGAGCGTCTCCCAGTGCGGCCACGCGACGTCCGCGGGCAGCACCACCTGCTCGCGGGCGGCGAGGCGGCGGCAGAAGGTCTCGAAGCTTTCCGTCAGCCAGGACGCCGGCACCGGACGGAACGGGCGCTGCGCCTCGCCCTCCAGGGCGTTGCGCAGTGCGATGAAACCGAGCTTCCAGGCCTGGTCGCGGGCGAGGCGGAGGCGGTCGTGGCGCGGTGCGGTCACGGTTTCGGTCACCGCCAGGCGCAGCGCCGACGCATCGAGTTCGAGCCGGGCGTCGCGGCTCAGCGGCCGATAGACGCCGTCGGTGCCCAGGTGGTAGCAGCAGGGCGCGATGCGGTAGGCCTGGGCGCCGTCCCGATCGGCGCGGCGCACCAGGCTGCGGTGGAGTTCGCCGCAGGCGTGCAGCGCGAGCACCGCGCGTCCGCGCACGTGGCTGCGGGCGGATTCGTCCAGCACGTCCGCGCACACGACGTGCTGATCCACGCCCTGACGCGAGGCCAGGCGGACGGCGTCGGCACACAGCGCGGGGTCGATCTCGAGCGAGCTCACCGGGACGCGATCGGCGAGTGCCATGCGCCGCCCGAGGTGGCCCTTGCCGGCGCACCATTCCAGCACCGCCGTGGTGGCGGCCGGGATGTGGCGGGCGAAGGCCTCGATCTGCATGCGCTTGCGGCCCGGTATGCCGTCGTCGAAGCGTGCGTCGCAGGCCGGCAGTTCGCGCGTGGGCAGGTCCGCCACCCTGCACGCCGCAGCCAGGTCGGCGAGTTCGGGCAGCTGGGTGGCGAGCCAGGCGCTGCAGGCCTCCGCGTCATCGCCGAAGTGCTCCACCGTGGCGTCGTCGAGCGCCTCGAGTGCCGCGGCGAGCGCCGGCCGCTCGGCGCACCACGGCGGACGCCCGAGGTGAAACGGCGACGGCCGCCACAGGGCGGCGTGCGCGGTCAGCAGCGACTGCAGGTCGTGGAAGCGGGCGCGGAGGTTCATCGCCGCGATGGTACCCGCTGCGCTTCGCGCTTACCTCATCGCCTGCGTGGCGATCAGGTGCAGGCAGGCCGAGACCGTGATCACCGATCCCACCGTGGTGAGCAGGATCACGCGCGAGACCAGGGCCGCGTCGCGACCGTAGAGGCTCGCCAACATGAAGGGGCCGGTGCCGGTCGGCAGCGCGCTCAACAGCAGGGCCGAGCCCGCCCACAGCGGCGGCAGCTCGAACACGACGAAGGCGAAGAAGGCGGTGATCAGGGGCTGCACCAGCAGCTTGGCGGCCACCAGGCCGCTCGCGCCCTCGGGCCGGCCCTCGTGGCGCTGGGCGAGGAACAGGCCGAGCGAGACCAGCGCGCACGGCGTGGCGGCGGCGCCGAGCAGCGCCAGGAACTGCCCGGCCGGCGCCGGCAGGGATGCGCCGCTCGCCGCCCAGCACGCACCGAGCACCGGCGCGATCAGCAGCGGATTGCCGGCCAGGGCGCGCCCCACCTCGAGCACCGCGCGCAGCGGATGCTTCTCCTGCTGCAGGCCGATCTCCACCAGCACGATCCCGACCGCGAACAGCAGGCAGGCGACGATCAGGGTGGCGACGATCGCCGGCATCAGCCCGGCCTCGCCGAACACCAGCGCGCACAGCGGGATGCCGAGGAAGCCGGTGTTGGCGTAGGCGGCGCTCAGGCCGTCGATGCTGGCGTCGACCAGGCGGCGCGATTTCCGCAGCCGGTGGACGACCGTGGCCGCGAACACCAGCACGCAGCCCGCGCATACCGAGGCGATGAACCCGGGCTGCCAGACCTGCTCCCAGCTCGCCGTGGCGGTGACCTTGAACAGCAGCGCGGGCAGCGCCAGCCAGACCACGAAGCGATTGATCTCGGCCGATGCGGTCTCGCCCAGGCGCCCGCTGCGGCGGCAGACGTAGCCGGCCAGGATGAGGGCGAACACGGGCAGGACGACATTGATGATGGAGGACATGCGCGGCTCCGGATACGGTCGGTGCAGCGTATGAACGTTGATCGATGCTGTCCAATTCCATATTCTGCTTCGATCGATACGGATGGGGTATGAATGATGATCGAGCTGCGCCAGTTGCGTTACTTCGTGGCGCTGGCCGAAACGCTGCATTTCGGACGCGCGGCCGAGCAGCTGTACATCACCCAGCCGCCGCTCAGCCGGCAGATCGCGGCACTCGAGGACGCGCTCGGCGTGGTCCTGTTCGCGCGCAGCTCGCGCCAGGTCGAGCTGACCGCCGCCGGGAGACATTTCCACGAGCAGGCGGTGCGTGTGCTCGACGGGCTGGATGCGGCGGTGCGCACCACCCAGGCCACCGCGCGCGGCGAGCGCGGGGTGCTGCGCGTCGGGTTCACGATGAGTGCGGCGTGGAACGTTCTGCCCGCGCTGATCAAGCGCTACGGCGACGCCTACCCGGACGCGGAGATCCAGCTCAGCGAAGTGCTGCCGCGCGAACTGAACGAGGCGCTGCTCTCCGGGCGTGCCGACCTCGGCATCGCCTTTCCGTGGCAGCGCCCCGAGGGCCTCGAGTACCTCAGCATCCATGCGGAACCGCTGTGCGCGGTGCTGCCGGCGGACCACCGCCTGGCGCCGGCGGCGCTGATCGACGTCGGCGAACTCGCCGGCGAGCCCTTCATCACCTTCCCGGCGACCACCGCCCCTGCGCTGCACGCCCTGGTGGCGGGATGCTGCCGCGAGCACGGCTTCGAGCCCTGCATCCGGCTGGAAACGCACCTGCAGCAGACGATCGTCAACCTGGTGGCGGAAGGCCTGGGGGTCTCGCTGGTGCCGCAGTCGATGAGCCGGATGCGCCTGCCGGGCGCGGTGTTCCGCCCGATCTCCACGCCGCGCATCGTCGAGCAGGGCGTCATCTGGGCCGCGAGCAACGCCAATCCCTGTCTCGCGCGATTCCTGGACTGCGCGCGCGCGTTCGCGGCGCGAGGCTTCGGCCAACCCGCCCGAGCCGAACCGTGAGCGCGGAGGCAGGCGCTCAGTCTTCCGCGTCTTCCTCTTCGTCATCGTCCCCGACGACCGCATCCACGCCGGCGGCGGCGACATCGACGGTGGTCTCGACCACGGTGGCCGTCACGCTGACCGCGGTCGCGGCGACCGTCACCGCGGCGCCGGCCACGGCGACCACCGCGCAGCCGTGCAGGCCGAGTACCGTGAGGAGGACGAGCAAGAGGGGGCGGGACATGAGGGCAGGGGCAAAAGGGCTGAAGCGACTTGTAGCACAGGATGCCTGCCCGCGCACCCGGTGGCGGCGCGGCGGCTCGCGACCGCGGGGGTGTGCCGCTTGTCCCCAGCGGCTGGGGAAAGAGCTGTGGGTCAGGGTGTGGATAAGTGGCGCAAGGCCGGAACTGCGAAGCCCTGTGGCCGGTTGCTCAAGGATGAGGCAGGTGCCGTGCCGGCGGCCTTCGCGGCGCAGTCAGCAGGTGGCGATCCAGGGCGATTGCACAAACAAAAAGGGCTGTGGATAAATATCCACAGCCCTTGCTGTTTTTGGGGCGACATACCGGTTTCGAACCGGTGACCTTTGGAGCCACAATCCAACGCTCTACCAACTGAGCTAATGCCGCCACTACAGGACCCCGGCAAAACCGAAGCCCTCGAAACCTGTCCTGGCCTGCCCGGCAGGGATCGAACCTGCAACCCCCGGCTTAGAAGGCCGGTGCTCTATCCAATTGAGCTACGGGCAGATTCCCGCGGGCAATCGGGGTGTGAGCTGGTCGGGGTGGAGGGATTCGAACCCCCGACATCTTGCTCCCAAAGCAAGCGCGCTACCGGACTGCGCTACACCCCGAGAGCCGCGAACTATACAGGGTCCTTTTTGTCGCGTCAAACGTATTTCGCGCGTTTGTTCATGCGCCTTTCAGGCGTTGGCCGCCTGATGCCATGCACGTACCGCGCGCAGCAGGTTGGCGAGCAGCCAGCCGAATTCCACCGCGACCAGCAGGCCGGCGAGCGGGGTGATGGCCGGCAGCAGGACGGCCAGGATCAGCGCGCCGAGGGCGGCGGCGTGCAGCCGCAACTGCTTGCGGATCGGGCCGTCCGGGAGCAGCTTCTTCATGTTCGGGGCACGGACCCGGGCCTGGGTCAGGTTGAGCCAGGTCAGGAAGGGCACGATCTTGTACAGCATCGCGCTGATGGCGCCGGCAAATGTGCCGTGCAGCACCAGCACGCCGGCCAGGATCGGCCATTGCGACGCGTCGTGGACCAGCGACACGAGCAGCGCGACGAGGCTGCCGAGGAGGGCGATCATCGACAGGCGGAAGGCGCGGAAGGGCGCGTCCGGGGTGCTGCGCCGCGAATTGCGCTGCAGCTTGACGGTCTGCAGCGCGAAGCCGCCGGCGAGCGCGAGCAGCAGCGCGGAGAGCCCGAGCTTGAGCCAGCCGATGTCGGCGATGAGGCTCGCCGACCACAGCACCAGCACGACCAGCGTCGCCGGAGCCCAGGAGCGGGTGAAACCGGCCGGGTAGGCCGGGGTGATCTGGAACATCGGCACCACCACCCAGCTGGTCGCCGCGAGCAGGAGCCCCCCCCAGCCCATCCAGGCCCAGATGGCGTGCAGGTCGACCAGGGTCGGCAGTGCGATCGGCAGCGCCAGGCCCTGGCCGAGTGCGACAGCGAGCACGACGCCGAGCACGGTGGTGAGCGCGAGCGCGCCGAGGGCGAGGCGCAGGTCGCGGGGTGTCCGGCTGGCGCCCTGTGCGGGGGCCGCGCGCGCCAGCCCCAGCAGGCTGGCGGCGAGGAAGAGGCCCAGGCCGGCGGCGAGCAGGACCGCGCCGGCGATGATCGCGAACGGCGTGCCGCTGCCCAGCCCGAAGGCCAGGCCCGCGGCGCCGAGGCCGAGCAGCACGTGGGTCACCCCGGCGATGCGCAGCGGGGCAGGGAAGGCGGCGCCGGCCACCACCGGCAGGATCTGCAGCAGGGCGCCGAGCATCACGTGCAGCATGAAGCCGGCGGCGAACAGGTGGACGACCGCGAGTGCGCCCGGCGTCCACCGGGAGGCGAGCAGGTCGCCGTCGAACAGCAGCACCAGACCGGCGACCAGGCCGAACAGCGGCGCGGTCAGGAAGAAACGCAGCGGTGCGGAGAGCGGAGGCGTGTCCTCGTATGCCAGGCCCGGATTCGCACTGCTCATGGTCTGCCGATGAGGATCGCGACCGTGCCGTCGTCGCGGAAGCTGGCTTCGTGACGGTAGCCGTCGCGATCGAGCATGCGCAGCAGCGGGTGCGGCATGCGGTCGATCAGCAAGGTGAACTCCTCGCCGGCCTGCAGGTCGGCGAGCGCCTCCATGGCGCGCTCGAAGGGTTCCGGCGGCTCGAGGCCGCGTGCATCGACGGTCCTGGTATTCATGCTGCGTGCTCCGGAGCGAGGCGGGTGGCGAGCGTATTCACCAGGGCGTCGCGTTCGCCGCCAAGGCGCATGTCGCACATCGGATAGAGGATGTTCTCTTCCTTCATGTTGTGCTGCTGCATCATGATCAGCAGGGTCTCGGCCTCGCCCGCGAACTCGTCGAGGTCGCGGTTGGCCAGCGCCGCGCGCAGCTGCATCAGCGATGCGCGCATCTCGACGTGTTCGCCGCGCATGACCTGGGTCGGCCCCTGGGTCATGCCGGTCACTGCCTCGAAGCGCGGGAAGAGGTCCTCTTCCTCGGCCCGGAAATGGGCCTCAAGGCCGTTGGCGAAGGCCTCGAACGCAAGCGCCGCGCCCTCCCAGTCCTTCTTGTTCGCCAGGGTTTCGGCACGTGCGAAATCGTGGTCGCAACTGCGGTGGTCGTGCGTCATCAGTTCGGCGATAGAGGCCATGCTTCGCTCCGGGGGGAATTCGTCGGACGCATTCTCCGCGCGCCCGACCGGACGGCATTGATACGAGTCAAGTCGACAATCTGCGCGATCGGACGGATGACGTACGGCAGGCGGTGCGCGCTCGCCGCGGCGGCGCCCGGCAGGCACAATGCGCATTTGTTCGCCATGGGATACGCGCGGATGCATTCGAGCGAAGCGCCCGGCCGGTGGGGACGGATCTTCCTTCCTTTCGCGCTCGGCTATTACCTTTCCTACCTGCTGCGCACGGTCAATGCGGTGATCTCGCCCGCGCTGACGGCCGAGCTCGACCTTTCCGCTGCGCACCTGGGCCTGCTCACCAGCACCTACTTCCTCGCCTTCGGCCTGGCGCAGATACCGGTGGGAATGGCGCTCGACCGCTTCGGGCCGCGGCGGGTCGAGGCGCTGCTGCTGCTGCTGACCGCGATCGGCGCGGTGATGTTCGCGCTCGGCGACGGGCTGCAGGCGCTCGGGTTCGGGCGCGCGCTGATCGGCCTCGGCGTGTCGGCCTGCCTGATGGCGGCCTTGAAGGGCTTCGCGCTGTGGTACCCGCGCGAGCGCCAGAGTTCGATGACCGGCTTCATCATGGCCGCCGGTGCGCTCGGCGCGCTGACCGCGAGCACGCCGCTGGAGGCGGCGCTGCCCGTCCTCGGCTGGCGCGGCGCATTCTGGCTCATCGCCGGGGTGGCGCTGCTCGCCTGCATTCACCATCTTCCGCAGTCTGCCCGATACGCCGGTCGACCCGCCGCGCGGCACCCTGCGCGAGGCCTTGCGCGTCGTCGGCGGCATCTATGCTTCACCCGTCTTCCTGCGTTACGCCGCGTCGTCGGCCACCTTCGTCGGCGGCTTCATGGCGCTGCAGAGCCTGTGGGCGGTGCCCTGGCTGATGAACGTGAACGGGTTCGACCTTCCGCAGGCCGCGGGCATGCTGGTGGTGCTGAACCTGGGCACGCTGGTCGGGCAGCTTTCGATCGGGATGCTCGGCGTGCGCCTGGCGCGGCGCGGAGTGGAGCCGGTGTCCCTGCTGCGCGGCGGATACGTCTGCCTGATCCTGATCCAGCTCGCGATCCTGTTCGCGCTCGGCCCGGTGATGGTCGTCTGGTTCCTCTTCGGCCTGTTCTCCGCAGTCAATTCGCAGAGCTACCTGGCGGCCTCGCGCGCCTTTTCGCCGGCGCTGTTCGGGCGGGTCAGCACGGCACTGAACCTGATGGCCTTCGCCGGTGCATTCGCGGTGCAGTGGGGGCTCGGCCACGCGCTCGATGCCCTGTGCGCCCACGGCCACGACATGGTCGGCGCGCTGCAGTACGCCTTCGGCGGCCTGATCCTGCTCCAGGTGGCCGGTCTGCTGCCGCTGCTGTGGCGGCGCCGCGACCCCGACGCGCCGGCCTGAGGGCTGCGCGGGCGAGATACGCGAGGGCGGTTGCCGCGCTCAGGCCGCCAGGCCGCAGGCGACGCCCGACGACCACGCCCACTGGAAGTTGTAGCCGCCCAGATGCCCGGTGACGTCCATGACCTCGCCGACGAAATGCAGGCCGGGCACGCCGCGCGCTTCCATGGTCTTAGACGACAGCGCCCGCGTATCGACTCCGCCGAGAGTGACCTCGGCCTTCGCATAGCCCTGGGTGCCGGACGGGGTCAGCGCCCAGTCGGCCAGGCTGGCGGCGATGGCGCGCAGTTCGGCGTGGCGGAACTGGTTCACCGGCTTCGTCCACCCGTGGAGTTCGCACCAGGCATGGGCGAAGCGGCGCGGCAGGCGCTCGGCGAGCAGGTTGGGTAGCAAGGCCTTGTCGTGCGCATGTTCGAGCAGCCAGGATTCGGCATCGATGCCGGGCAGCAGGTCGAGGTGCACCGGCTCCCAGTCCTTTTCCTCTTCCTTGTCGCGGTAGGCCTGCGCCTGCCAGTAGCTCGACACCTGCAGGATCGCCGGTCCGGAGAGGCCGCGGTGGGTGACCAGCGCCGCCTCGCGGAACACCGGCCCGCGGCAGTGCGCTTCCACTTCCAGCGAGATGCCGGCGAGCGGAGCGAGGCGCGCCAGCGTCTCCGGCGGCAGCGTGAGCGGGACCAGCGCCGGCCGCGGCGCGACGACCGGGATGCCGAACTGCTCGGCGATGCGGTAGCCGAAGGGTGTGGCGCCGATCTTCGGGATCGCCAGGCCGCCGCTGGCGATCACCAGGCTCGATGCGGCGAAGTGCCCGCGGTCGGTCTCGATGGCGAAGCGCTCGCCCTCACCGTCGCCGGGGCGATGGCGGACCTGATGCACGGTCGCCGGCATCGCCCACTGCACGCCGCCGTCCTCGCATTCGGCGCGCAGCATGTCGATGATCCGTTGCGCGGAATCGTCGCAGAACAGCTGCCCCCAATCCCTTTCGTGGAAATCGATGCCGTGGCGCTGCACGAGCTCGATAAAATCGCGCGCCGTGTACCGCGACAGCGCCGAGCGCACGAAATGGGGATTGAGGCCGAGGTAGTTCTCGGGTCCGACGCGCCGGTTGGTGAAGTTGCAGCGCCCGCCGCCCGAGATGCGGATCTTCTCGGCCAGGCGGGTGGCGTGGTCCACCAGCAGCACGCTGCGTCCGCGCTGGCCGGCGGTGGCGGCGCACATCATCCCGGCGGCGCCGGCGCCGATGATGACGACATCGAAACGACGGCCGCCCGTCGGCGCGGCAGGCGCGAAGGCGTGCATCACGTGCTTACCTGTACGGGGAAAGCGGCGCAGAATACGCCCTATGCCGCAACGCGGCAATCCACGAGCCCGTGCGCATGCGGATGCGCCCGTGCTCGGACGGGATAATAAGAATGAATCTTCTCCTTGGAGTTTCCTATGTCTGATACCACGACCGACTCGACCACAGTGCCGCCGCGGCGCAAGGGGGTCCGTCGGGCACTGTGGACCGCGGGAACGCTGCTGGCGCTGTCGGCAGTGGGCTACCTCGCGACGCCGCCTGTGGCGCGGCACTATGCACAGAAGTATCTCGGCGAGATCCTCGGTCGCGAAGTCAGCATCGAGCGCGTTCTCATCAACCCGTTCCGGCTGACCGCCGAGGTCGGCGGCCTGCGGGTCATGGCGGCGGACGGCAGCGGCGAGGCGCTGTCCTTCGACGCGCTGCGTGCCAACCTCGAGATCGAGTCGGTCGTGCGCAAGGGCATCGTGCTCCACGAGCTCGCGCTGGAAGCGCCGCGCGTCAAGCTGGCGCTCGAGGAGGGCGGCCGGCACAACTGGAGCGACGTGGTCGAGCGCATCAAGGCGCTCGGTGGCGACGCACCGGCCGAGGAATCGGCCCCGCTGCAGTTCTCGGTGGGGAACATCCGCATCAGCGGCGGCCAAATCGAGGTCGAGGACAAGCCGCGCGGCCTGCGCCACGAGCTCAGCGAGATCGGCCTCGGTGTGCCCTTCGTCTCCAACCTGCCGGTCAAGGTCGATGTCTTCGTGCAGCCCTCGCTGAGCGCGAAGCTCAATGGCGACCCGCTGCTGCTCAATGCCCGCACCAAGCCCTTCGCCGAGACGCACGAGACCATTCTCGACGTCGCCCTCAAGCAGTTCGACCTCGCGCCCTGGGTGGCCTACCTGCCGATCGAGCCGCGCTTCAAGCTGCCCTCGGCGCTGCTGACCACCAATCTCGAGCTGTCCTTCAGCCAGCCGGCCGATGCGCCGCCGGTGGTCGCGCTGCGCGGCCCGCTGCAGATCGACCAGCTCGAGCTGCAGGATCGGGCGGGTGCGCCGGTCGCGAAGGTCGCCGAGCTCGAACTCGAGTTCGCCGACGTGCAGCCGCTGATCGGGCGCTGGCATTTCACCCGCCTGCGCCTGGCGAAGCCGGAAGTGGACCTGGTGATGCTGAAGGACGGCGGTCTGAACCTCATGGACCTGCTGCTGCCGCCGGACAAGGCCGCCGCCGCGAAGGCGCCCGCGAAGCCGGCACCGGCCGCGGCCGCGCCGAAGACCGGGGGCGCAGCGACAGAACCCGAAGCGCCGGCGGCCGGCACGGAGGCTGCAGCCGCTGCGGCGCCCGCGTCCAGCTCCGCTCAGCCCGACTTCCTGCTGGCGCTGGCGCGCATCCGCGACGGCGTGATCCGCCTCGAGGATCGCACCCTCGCCGAACCCTTCCGCGCCCGCATCGAGGCGATCAACCTCGACATGCGCGACCTCGCCAACGTCGGCGAGCTCCCGGCCGAGATCCGGCTCGACTACGTCAGCGACGCCGGCGAGAAGTTCGTCCATGAGGACGTGCTGCGCCTGTCGCCCTTCCAGTTCTCGGGCAACCTGCAGTTCGAGGCCATCAAGCTCGCGCGCTACGCGCCCTACCTGAGCCAGGCCCTGCCGGGCGGCGCGATCAGCGATGGCGCGCTGACCGGGGCGCTGCAGTACCGCGTCACGCTCGGCGACAAGGGTGAGCCGAAGATCGAGCTCAACGCCGAGGCCCTCGCGCTGCGCGATTTCGCGCTGATGCTCAAGGGCGCCAAGGCGCCGGCGATCAAGGTGCCGGCGCTCGACCTGCGCTCGGCGACGGTCGATATCGCCGGCCGCAACGTCCGCGTCGGCGGGCTGGATCTCAGGGGCGCCGAGGTTTCCGCGGTGCGCCTCAAGGATGGCAGCTTCGACCTGGTGAAGGCACTGGTGCCGTCCCCGACCCCCGCGGCCAAGGGCGCGCGCGGCGCCAAGGCGGCGAAGGAGGGCGGCGACTGGGTGATCGCAGTCGACAAGCTGGCGCTGAAGGCCGCGTCGGTGCGTCTGGAGGACCGCGGTGTCAGGCGTCCGGTGGTCACGACCGTGGACAACATCGACTTCGAGCTCGATGGCTTCTCCACCGCCAAGGGCGCCCCGCTGCAGTTCAAGCTCGATTCGCGCTTCAACAAGCGCGGGAAGATCGCGGCCACCGGGCCGCTGACGCTGGAGCCGCTGAAGGCCGACCTGCGCCTCGACCTGCGCAACGTCGACCTGCTGCCGCTGCAGCCCTATGTGCTCGAACAGACGAAGATCGCGATCTCGCGCGGCAACGTCACCACCCAGGGCCGGCTGAACCTGCAGACCGGGCGTCGCGGCCAGGTGCTCGCGCGCTTCAACGGCGACGTCGGCGTGGCCAACTTCGCCTCGGTCGACCGCCTCAACGCCACCGATTTCCTGCGCTGGCGCACCCTGCGCGTGGGCGGCATCGATGCTCGCCTGGAGCCGTTCGCGCTCGCCATCAAGCGCGTCGCGCTCGATGATTTCTATACGCGGCTGATCCTCGACGACCAGGGCCGGCTGAACCTGCGCGAGATCGGCGGCCTCAGCGGCGAGGAGCCGCCTGCGCCGCCGCCGAAGGCGGCCGCGCCGGTGGCGCTCGGCGGCGAAGCCAGCCCGATGGGCGAGCCGGCTCCTGCCGCGGAGGGCAAGCGCACGGTCGAGGTCGCGCCGCCGACCACGCCGCCGCCGCCGATCCGCATCGACCGTGTCGAGATCAAGCGCGGCAACGTCGCCTTCAGCGACCGCTTCATCCGTCCGAATTACGACGCCAACCTCACCGACCTGGCGGGTACGCTCACCGGCTTCTCGACCTCGCCGGACACGATCGCCAAGCTCGACCTTGTCGGCAAGGTGGACAAGGCGGCGCCGCTCAGCATCGTCGGCGAGTTCAACCCCTTCCGTCAGGACGCCCACCTCGACATCGTCGCCAAGGTCACCGACTTCGAGCTTACCGGCCTGTCGAGCTATTCCGGCAAGTACGTCGGCTATGGCATCGCCAAGGGCAAGCTGTCGGCCGAACTGAACTACAAGATCGAGGACCGCAAGCTCACCGCGACCAACCAGATCTTCCTCGACCAGCTCACCTTCGGCGACAAGGTCGATAGTCCGGACGCGGTGAACCTGCCGGTGCAACTCGCGGTGTCGCTGCTGAAGAACCGCCGCGGTGAGATCGACCTGCACCTGCCGGTCAGCGGCACGCTCGACGACCCCGAGTTCAGCATCTTCGGCCTGGTGCTGAAGATGTTCTTCAACCTCATCGGCAAGGCCATCACCTCGCCCTTCGCGCTGCTCGGCTCCGCGCTCGGCGGCAGCGGTGAGGAACTGTCGCAGCTCGAGCTCGCCGCGGGCAGCGCGCGACCGGGCGAGGCGCAGCAGGGGAAGCTGAAGACGCTCGCCGAGGCGCTGATCGACCGTCCGACGCTCAAGCTCGACATCACCGGCCGCGCCGATCCCGCGACCGACCTCGACGGCCTGCGCCAGGCCGCACTCGACAACGCGGTGCGCGCGCAGAAGCTGAAGGCGATGATCGCCCGCGGCGAGGACGCGCCCTCGCTCGAGGAGATCGAGGTCGGGGCCGAGGAGTATCCCGCGCTGCTCGAGAAGGCCTACAAGGCCGCCGACTTCAAGAAGCCGCGCAACCTGATCGGCCTCGCCAAGGACATCCCGGGGCCGGAGATGGAGGCGTTGATGCGCGCCAACGTCAAGGTCGGCGACGCCGAACTGCGCGCGCTCGCCCAGCAGCGCGCGCAGGCGGTGCGCGAGTGGCTGGCGGGCGAGGGCGGCGTGCCCGGCGAGCGCATCTTCGTGCTCGAGCCCAAGGTCGAAGCGCTCGGCGAAGGCGGACAGGTGCAGTTCTCGCTGCGCTGAGTGCTTCCGGCACGCACTGGATCGACGGGGGCTGCGGCCCCCGTCGCGCTTTCTACGATGAGCCGACCGAGCGCTTCGGCCGCGTGCGCGTGTTCATGGACGTCGCGCGATCGAGCCCGGGCTGCGCTTCGACGACGCGATCCGCAACGCGCTCGGCCAGTACGGGGTGCCGCTGGTGCTGCTCGACGGCACGTCGATGCCGCAGGAAGCCGAGCTTCCCGAGGCGGTGCGTGAGCAGGCTCACTGGCGGATCGGTTCGCCCAGGTTCAGGTTGCCGACGCCGTCCTTCCCCTTGATCAGGAACTTGCCCTCGGGCAGGCCGCCGCGGCAGGGCGCGAGGCGGCGCCCGTCGATCTCGGCCTTCGCCTGCGTGACGCCATCGACTGCGGGTGCGTAGGTCGTCGCGACTTCGCCGTGGAAGTTGTACTTGAAGTCGCCGGTGAACCGGGCCTCGACGGTTGCGGTGCTGCCCTTGGCGTCGCACACCGCCCGGTAGTAGGTGTAGTAGGCGTCCTTGCTCCACTGCTGGTCGCGGCAGTTCGACAAGGTGCTGTCCGGATGGGCGAGCACGTCGTCGCTGGCCACCTTGCCGATGCACATGTGGAAGCTGGCGGTGTTCGCCGCGTTGCCGCCGGGCCCCGTGTTCATCAGCCACAGGCCGGGCATGCGGATCGGTGCATCGGCCGGGGTAGTCGTGGCGTGGGCGGTGGCAGTGGCGGCGATGAGAAGGACGGGAAGGAGGGCACGCATGGACGTTTCCGGCAGAAGTTGGGAGTGGGACGTCTCACCATGGGCCGGCAGCGCCGGGTGCCATGTTGCGATCGTACTTCCGCGAGCTTACCGATGCGACAAGTTGTCGCACCTTGAGCAAGCGCAAAAAAGCGCCTGGCTGCATGTCGTCCTCAGAGCATCCCCATTTCCAGCCGTGCCGCCTCGCTCATCATCTCGCGGCTCCAGGGCGGATCCCACACCAGATTCACCTCGGCTTCGGCGACGCCGGGGATGGTCAGCAGCTTCTCGCGCGCCTCGTCGGCGATCAGCGTCCCCATGCCGCAGCCGGGGGCGGTGAGGGTCATGCTGACTGCGAGGCGGAAGCGCCCATCCGCCTGCGCTTCGGCGGTGCAGGCGTAGATCAGGCCGAGATTGACGATGTCGATCGGGATCTCCGGGTCGTAGCAGGTGGCCAGCTGCTCCCAGGCCGCCTGCTCGACACGCTCGGCGGTCTGCTCGCCGACCAGCGCCGCCGGCGGCGCGGCGGCGAGCTGCGGCTCGAGGCCGAGCGCGTCGGCATTGCGCTCGTCGATGCGGTACAGGTTGCCCCCGCTCATCACGGTGATCGAGCCGCCGAGGCGCTGGGTGACGAGGGCGTAGCTGCCTTCCTCCAGCGTCTCCGGCCGGCCCCAGGGCACGCTCACCGCCGCGCAGTCGCGCTGCAGCACGCGGGATTCGGTTTCGCCGTAGTGGTCGCCCATGGTGGTGTTCTCCTCGATGGCTGTGCTATTCGGTGTGGGCGGTCTCGTGCTCGCCGCTCAGTGCGTTGTGCAGCGTGTGCCAGGCGAGCGTCGCGCACTTCACCCGCACCGGGAATTCCTTCACCCCGGCGAGCACCTGCAGCTTGCCGAAGTCGCGCGCCGGCGCTGCGGCGTCCTGGGTGCCGGTGAGCAGCGCGTGCACGTCGCGGAACAGGGCCTCGACCTCCTCGACCGGCTTGCCCCTGACCGCCTCGGTCATCAGCGAGGCCGAGGCGGTGGAGATCGCGCAGCCGTGGCCGACGAAGCTCGCCTCGCGCACGATGCCGTCCTCGACCTGCAGATACACGGTGAGCTGGTCGCCGCACAATGGGTTGTGGCCGTCGGCGTGGTGGCTGGCGGCGGGCAGCGGGCGGTAGTTCCGCGGGTTGCGGTTGTGATCGAAGATCACTTCCTGGTACAGCTCGCGCAGCGAATCCTGCATGTCGTTCATGCGCCTCTCCCTGTGCCGCGGCGGGTGCCGAACAGGTCCTGGGCCTTGTGGATGGCCGCGACCAGCGCGTCGATGTCGGCCTCGCAGTTGTACAGCGCGAGCGAGGCGCGCGCCGTGCCCGGGATGCCGAAGCGCGTCATCAGCGGCATCGCGCAGTGGTGGCCGGCGCGGATCGCCACGCCTTCGGCGTCGAGGATGGTGCCGAGGTCGTGCGGGTGGATGCCGTCGACCAGGAAGGACAGGATGCCGGCCTTGTCGCGCGCGGTGCCGACCAGGCGTACGCCGGGGATGGCCTGCAGCGCGCGGGTGCCGTATTCGAGCAGTGCGTGCTCGTGGGCCTGGATGCGGTCCATGCCCACGCCCTGCACGTAGTCGATCGCCGCCGCCAGGCCGATCGCGCCGGCGATGTTGGGCGTGCCGGCTTCGAAGCGCTGCGGCGGCGGGGCGAAGGTGGTCTTGTCGAAGGCCACGGTGCGGATCATGTCGCCGCCGCCCTGCCAGGGCGGCATGTGGCGCAGCAGCTCGGCGCGGCCGTAGAGTGCGCCGATGCCGGTCGGGGCATAGAGCTTGTGGCCGGAGAAGGCGTAGAAGTCGCAGCCGATCGCCTGCACGTCGACCGCCTGGTGGGCGACCGCCTGCGCGCCGTCGACCAGCACCACCGCGCCGACCTCGTGCGCGCGCCGGGTCATCTCGGCCACCGGATTCACCGTGCCGAGCGCGTTGGAGACGTGGGTGATCGCCAGCAGCCGGGTGCGCTCGCCGAGCAGGCCTTCGAAGGCTTCCATGTCGAGCTCGCCCTCGTCGCTCACCGGGATCACCTTGAGCACCGCGCCGGTCTGCTCGCACACCAGCTGCCAGGGCACGATGTTGGAGTGGTGTTCCATCGTGCTCAGCAGGATCTCGTCGCCGGCGCTGAGCCGCGGCCGGCCCCAGCTCTGCGCCACCAGGTTGATCGCCTCGGTGGTGCCGCGGGTGAACACGATCTCGTCGACGCTCGCGGCATTGAGGAAGCGCTGCACGGTGGCGCGCGCGTCGTCGTAGAGCGCGGTGGCGTGTTGCGACAGCCAGTGCACGCCGCGGTGGATGTTGGCGTTGGACTCGCGGTAGAAGCGCGCCTCGGCCTCGATCACCGCCGCCGGCTTCTGCGTGGTGGCGCCGTTGTCGAGATAGGCCAGGCGGCGGCCGTTCACCGGCCGCGCCAGGATCGGAAAGTCGGCCGCGAGGTCCAGGAGCGGTGCATCCATGGCGGGTTCGCGCGGTGCGTTCACAGCAGTTCCTCCAGTCGGGTGCCGCCGGGCAGGCGTTCGAGCAGGGCGGCGCGGCCGAGCGCACGCAGCGGGGTGTGGGCGATGCGCTCGAGCACCTCGGCGGCGAAGGCGTAGGTCAGCAGCTGGCGCGCGTGCGCGCTGTCGATGCCGCGGCTGCGCAGGTAGAAGAGGGCGTCCTCGTCGAGCTGGCCCACGGTGGCGCCGTGCGCGCACTTGACGTCGTCGGCGTAGATCTCCAGCTCGGGGCGGGCGTCCGCTTCGGCCAGCCTGGACAGCAGCAGGTTGTCGCAGCGCTGCATGGCGTCGGTGCGCTGGGCGTCCTGGGCGACCAGGATGCGGCCGGTGAATACGCCGCGCGCGCTGCCGTCGAGCAGGCCGCGGTAGAACTCGCGGCTGGTACCCTGCGGGCGGGCGTGGTCGATGCGGGTGTGGTGGTCGACATGGCGGCGGCCGTCGGCGTGATAAAGACCGTTCAACAGCGCCTCGGCGCCTTCGCCGTCGAGCCGGGTGCGGATGTCGTTGCGCGCCAGGCGCGCGCCGAAGGACAGCGAGTGCGAGGCGAACACGGCGCCGCGCGCCTGCTCGGCCGAGAGGGCGGCGAGATGGATGGCCTCGGGCGCTTCCTCCTGCAGCTTCAGGTGCACGAGGTGGCTGTCCTGTGCGGCGAGGATGCGGGTGACCGCGGTGGTCAGCGTGCTGCCCGCGGCGCCGGCCGGGTAGTGCTCGACGATGGTCGCCTGTGCGCCGGCCTCGGACACGATCAGGTTGCGCAGGTGCTGGTCGGCAGCGCGCGCCGCGATGAAGACGAGATGGATCGGCGCCTCGACCACGCTGCCGCGCGCCAGGCGGATCCAGGCGCCGTCCGCGGCGAAGGCGGTGTTGAGCGCCTGGGGGGCTTCGCCGTCCGCAGCCGTGCCGAAGGCCGCCTCGACCGCATCGGGGGTCTCGGCGAGGGCGTCGGCGAGGCTGCCGACCCGCACGCCGGAAGGCAGGCTGCCAATTGCCGAGAGCGCCGGGGCAAAGCGGCCGTCGACGAAGACGAGCCAGTGGCCGTCGGCGGGACGGGCGTCGTCGTTGGCGGGCAAGCGCGCTACCACGGTGTCCTCCGCCCGAGTGTTCTCCGGTGATTGCGCCGCCCGGTAGCGCGCACGCAGGTCGGCCACGATTGCCTCGGGCGCTGCCGCCTCGCGTACCCCCAGTGCCTGCTGCTCCATGAAGGCGAGCGAGGTGTGGCGCCAGTTCTCGCGCCGCATCGTGGGCCAGCCTTCGTCGGCGAAGCGGGCGATCGCGTCCGCGCGCAGGCGGGCGAGCCAGGGAAGCTGCGCGCCGGGCAGGCCGGCGGCGGTGTCGCGCTGGCGGGCGAGCCAGAAGTCGGTTGCGCTCATGGCCGCGCTCCCGTGCCGTGGCCGGCCTGCGTGCCCGGCGTGCCTTCGGCCCCGATCCAGCCGTAGCCGTGCTCTTCCAGCTCCAGTGCGAGTTCGCGTCCGCCCGAGCGCACGATGCGGCCCTGCGACAGTACGTGCACCTTGTCGGGCACGATGTAGTCGAGCAGGCGCTGGTAGTGGGTGATGACGATCATCGAGCGCTCGGGCGAGCGCAGGCGATTGACGCCCTCGGCGACGATCTTCAGCGCGTCGATGTCCAGCCCCGAGTCGGTCTCGTCCAGCACCGCGAGCCTGGGCTCGAGCAGTGCCATCTGCAGCACCTCGTTGCGCTTCTTCTCGCCGCCGGAGAAGCCTTCGTTCACCGAGCGGTAGAGGAATTCCTCCTTCATGCCCACCGCCTTCATCTCGGCCTTCACCCGCGACAGGAAGTCCATCGCATCGAACTCGGGCAGGCCGCGGTGGCGGCGGATGGCGTTGACCGCCGCCTTCAGGAAGTAGGCGTTGGAGACGCCGGGAATCTCGACCGGGTACTGGAAGGCGAGGAAGAGGCCGGCGCGGGCGCGCTCCTCGGCGGGCAGGGCGAGCAGGTCGGCGCCGTCCCAGTCCACGCTGCCGTCGGTGACGGTGAAGGTGTCGCGCCCGGCCAGCACCTGGGCCAGCGTGCTCTTGCCCGAGCCGTTGGGGCCCATGATCGCGTGCACCTCGCCGTCGGCGACCTCCAGGTCCAGGCCCTTGAGGATCGCCTTGCCGTCGATCGAGGCGTGCAGGTTGTTGATTTTCAGCATATTGATTCTCCAGTGGGTCCTTAGCCGACGCTGCCTTCGAGGCTCACGCCCAGCAATTTCTGCGCTTCCACCGCGAACTCCATCGGCAGTTCCTTGAACACCTCGCGGCAGAAGCCATTGACGATCATCGATACCGCGTCCTCGGCACTGATGCCGCGCTGCATCGCGTAGAAGAGCTGGTCCTCGCCGATGCGCGAGGTGGTCGCCTCGTGCTCGACGTGGGCGCCCGGGTGGCGCACCTCGATGGTGGGGAAGGTGTGCGCCGCGCAGCGGTCGCCGATCAGCAGCGAGTCGCACTGGGTGTAGTTGCGCGCACCCTCGGCCTTGGGCGTGACCTTGACCAGGCCGCGGAAGGTGTTGCTGCCGCGACCGGCGGAGATGCCCTTGCTGAGGATGGTGCTGCGGGTGTTGCGCCCCATGTGGATCATCTTGGTGCCGGTGTCGGCCTGCTGCAGGTTGTTGGTCAGCGCCACCGAGTGGAAGTCGCCCACCGAGTCGTCGCCGCGCAGGATCACGCTCGGGTACTTCCAGGTGATCGCCGAGCCGGTCTCGACCTGGGTCCAGGAGATGTGCGAGCGCGCGCCGCGGCAGTCGCCGCGCTTGGTGACGAAGTTGTAGATGCCGCCCTTGCCGTCCTTGTCGCCCGGGTACCAGTTCTGCACGGTGGAGTACTTGATCTTGGCGTCGTCGAGCGCGATCAGCTCGACCACCGCGGCATGGAGCTGGTTCTCGTCGCGCATCGGCGCGGTACAGCCCTCGAGGTAGCTGACCGACGCGCCTTCCTCGGCGATGATCAGCGTGCGCTCGAACTGTCCGGTGTCGCGGGCGTTGATGCGGAAGTAGGTCGAGAGCTCCATCGGGCACTTCACGCCCTTGGGAATGAAGACGAAGGAGCCGTCGGAGAACACCGCGGAATTCAGCGCGGCGTAGAAGTTGTCGCCCGGCGGCACCACCGTGCCGAGGTACTGGCGCACCAGGTCCGGGTGCTCCTTGACCGCTTCCGAGAATGAACAGAACACGATGCCGTGCTCGCCCAGTTCCTTCTTGAAGGTCGTCGCCACGCTCACCGAGTCGAACACCGCATCCACCGCCACACCGGCGAGGCGCGCGCGCTCGTGCAGCGGCACGCCGAGCTTCTCGAAGGTGCGCAGCAGCTCGGGGTCGACCTCGTCCAGGCTCTTGGGGCCGTCCTTCTTCGACTTGGGTGCGGAGTAGTAGACGATGTCCTGGAAGTCCACCGCCGGGAAGCTCACCGCGGCCCAGGTCGGGGGCGTCATGGTCAGCCAGTGGCGGTAGGCTTCGAGGCGCCACTCGAGCAGCCAGTCAGGCTCGCCCTTGCGTGCCGAGATCAGGCGGATGGTGTCCTCCGACAGGCCCTTGGGCACGGTGTCGGTTTCGAGCGTGGTGACGAAACCGGCGACGTAATCCTGTTCCAGGAATGCGCCGAGGGCGTCGCTGCGGGAGGTGGGGGAGGGGGTAAGCGTCGGGGCGTTCATCATCGGATCTCCTGGTCGTCCGCGCGCGGGGCGGGGATGCAGGCGGCGGCCATGCGGCTGCCAAGGGTTGCGGGGCCGTGCAGGCGGTGGGCAGCGGGCTCGCCACCGGGGTCGGGGCCGCTGGGGGGGCGCAGCGCTCCAAAGGGCGAGCCGCTTGTCGGATGTACCATGTCGGCCACGGTGACCGACTGCAGAGCCTGGCGCACCACGCCGTTGATGCGCAGCCAGTTGTCGCGGATGCGGCATTCGCCTTCCATGCCGCACACGCCTGTGCTGGCGCTGCATTCGGTGAGGCCGAAGGGCTGGTCCTCGAGCGCGTCGATCACGTCGGCGACGCTGATCTGCGTCGGCGGGCGGCTGAGCAGATAGCCGCCGTGCGCGCCGCGCTGGCTGTTGACCAGGGCATGGCGGCCGAGCGTCTTGAGCACCTTGCTGACCGTCGGCAGCCCGAGGCCGAGCGCATCGGCCAGGCCGGCGGCGCTGTGCATGCGCTCCGGCGATCCCGCCATGTGGGCGAGGATCAGGGTGCCGTAGTCGGTGAGTTTGCTGATCCGCAACATGTCTGTCTGCCTGTCGGCTGTCGATGTGTATTAAAAGTACTAAAATGGTCCTGTATAGTCAAGCGGTGCTGTCGAGGCCCGCCTCGTGGCCCCACAGGCAGGCAGACACCGTGCCCGATGGCAGCGGCTATCATGAACACGAGGCCCGACGGCGCATCGAACGCGCCGCCCGGAAAGGACAGGAGAGACGGGACAATGCAGGTGCGTGCCGGTCACAGCTACACCATCCGCCTGTGCAGCGGCGAACTGCGCTGCTGGCGCTTCGAGGGCGCGGACGCGCGCGGCCTGGGCTGGTGGCGGGACGCGGAAACCGGGCTGAGCTTCTCTGAGGCCAGCCTGATGTATGCGTGGCAGATCGAGGGCGAGGCATGCACAGGCGCGGCGCCCGCGGGAGACGGCAGTGGCTGACGGGGATCCGGGCCGCGTGGCCTTGGGCTATCCGGCCTCGCTGACGGTGGCGGGTGCGGGCATCGCAGTCGCCGTCCATGTGCTCGCGGAGACCGGCCTGCCGGCGTGGCTGGCGCTCGTGCTGATGGCCGGCGGCTTCGCGCTGTGGACCCTGCTCGAGTACCTGCTGCACCGCTTCGTGCTGCACGGGCTGGAGCCGTTCAGGGCCTGGCACGAGCACCACCATCGCCTGCCCGACGAACCGATCCGCATCCCACTCGCATTCAGCGTGCCCCTGGCGCTGGTGCTGCTGGTCGCACCCGCACTGCTGTTACGCAATGTCGCGTTCGGTGCGTCGCTGTCCGTGGGCCTGCTGGCGGGCGAGCTGGTGCAGGAGCTGGTCCATGATCGCCTCCATCGCGGGCGCAGCGGGGGCTGGCTTGGCGTGCGTCGTGCGCACCACGGTTTCCATCACGTGCAGGACGCGCAGCGGGCCTTCGGGACGCTGAGCGGCTTCTGGGATCGCCTGCTCGGCACCGCACCACCTCGCATCCGCGGATGAACGCAGGCACACGGCCCGTGGGCCCAACGGCTTGTGGGTGTTCGGTGAAATCAGCGTGTGCGTGACCGCCGTTCTCGCGGCCGCGGGCCGCTCCCACAGCACGTCGCGCCAAGCTTCGGGGTGGGGGAGCGGCGGCAGCCGCGAACAATGCTTCGGCCGGAGCAGGACGCCGAGTAGGCTTGACCATTCATGGCCACCGCACCGCACCGCGGCGCGTGCGGCTCGCCGCGGGCGGGGGGTGAGGCGTCGCGTATCAGGCCAGCTTTTCGGCCTTCAGCGCGGCCTGCACTGCCGGACGCGCGGCCACGCGGTCGACGAAGGCGGCGAGATTGGGCCACTGCGCCAGATCGATCTCGATGAACTTCATCCAGCCCAGCACGGTGAACAGGTAGGCGTCGGCGACGCTGAAGTCCTCGCCGAGCAGGAAGGAGCGGCCTTCCAGCTCGCCATTCACAAGGCCGAGGCGGCGCTCGAGGTTGGCAGCGGCGGCCTTCTTCCAGTCCCCGCCTGCGGCCGGGTTGAAGAAGGGGCTGCACGACTTGTGCAGTTCGGTGGCGATGAAGTTGAGCCAGGACTGCAGGCGGTAGCGCTCGATCGTGCCGTTGGCGGGGGCGAGCTTTTTCGCCGGCACCTGGTCGGCGATGTACTGCACGATGGCCGGGCCTTCGGTCAGTAGCTCGCCGTTGTCGAGCAGCAGGGCGGGCACGTAGCCCTTGGGGTTGATCCGGCTGTAATCCTCGCCGGCGCCGGTGCGCTTGGTCTTCAGGTCGACGGTTTCGGTCTCGTAGTCGAGGCCGGACTCCTCGAGCGCGATGTGGGGCGACAGCGAGCACGCGCCGGGCTTGAGATAGAGCTTCATCGGAGTTCTCCTGTGGTCTGATGGTGGAGGGGGATGCCATACCGGCTGCATTGCGGCCGTGCGTGGGGTGCAGCTTGTCGTCGATGCGTCGCGACCAGAAGCCCGAGAGGTCTTACTTCGGGGTTCGGGTTTGCCCATGCCTTCGACGGGGTGACGCAGGCCGTCCTTGACCGGGGTGTCGAAGCGTTCGAGGGGCTTGCGGTCCTGAATTTGCCAGTACTCTTAGTCCTTGCGGGCGGCCAAGGTCCGGTTGGGCTCGAGGAGTTTATCCTCAATCGACATCGGCCAGATCCCGCTTCATGACCTGGCCCTGAACGAGCCCACCGGCAAGGAGACCCTTCGCGATGGACATCCCGCGGATATTCAACATCACCGAAAGCGCCCACCGCATCCACAACCCGATCACACCCGAAAAGCTCGCCACGCTCGGCGCGGCGCTGCGTCTGGAGGCGGGGGAGCGAGTGCTCGACCTCGGTAGCGGTTCGGGGGAGATGCTGTGCACCTGGGCGCGCGATCACGGCATCGTCGGCACCGGCATCGACATGAGCCGGCTATTCACCGCGCACGCGAAACGCCGCGCCGCAGAGCTCGGTGTCGCCGATCAGCTCAGCTTCATCCATGGCGATGCCGCGGGCCATGTCGCCGACGAGAAGGCCGATGTGGCCGCCTGTGTCGGCGCCACCTGGATCGGCGGGGGTGTGGCCGGCACGATCGCGCTTCTGGCGCGCAGCCTGCGCCCCGGCGGGATCATCCTGATCGGCGAACCCTACTGGCGGCAGTTGCCGCCGACGGAAGAGGTCGCCAAGGGGTGCCTCGCCGGCTCGATTTCCGACTTTCTCACGCTGCCGAAGCTGCTCGCGTCTTTCGGCCGCCTCGGCTACGACGTCGTTGAGATGGTGCTCGCCGATCAGGACGGATGGGACAGATACGAGGCCGCCAAATGGCTCACCATGCGCAGATGGCTTGAAGCCAACGCCGACGACGAATTGGCGAACGAGGTTCGCGCCCAGCTGCGCTCGGAGCCCGAGCGCTATGCGGCCTACACGCGCGAATATCTGGGCTGGGGCGTGTTCGCGCTGATGCCGCGGGCCGAGTGATCAGGTGGGCGGCACGATCCGCAACGGAATCGTCACCGGTCCGTCGTTGACCAGCTGCACCTTCATGTCGGCGGCGAAGCGCCCGCTCTCGACCACGGGATGCGCGGCCCGCGCCCGGGCGATGAAGTGCTCGTAAAGCGCCTGGCCGGTCTGCGGGTTGGCAGCATCGGTGAAGCTCGGCCGGTTGCCGCCGGAGGTGTCGGCGGCGAGGGTGAATTGGCTGACGATGAGCAGGCCGCCTCCCACCTCCTGCACCGAGCGGTTCATCTTGCCGGCATCGTCGGGAAAGATGCGCAGCTTCAGCATCTTGGCGAGCAGCTTGTCGGCCTCCGCCGTTGTGTCGCCGCGCTCGGCGCACACCAGCGCGAGCAGGCCGTGGCCGATCTCGCCGACGGTTTCGCCGTCGACGATCACGCGCGCTTCGGAGACGCGTTGCAGCACTGCGAGCATTCGGGCTCCTTCACAAGAAAGACGCCACCCGCAGGTGGCGTCGACAGCGATTGCGGCCGTCGCGCGGGCGACGGCGGCTTGCATCAGACCGCGGCCAGCGCCTGCTCGAGGTCGGCGATGATGTCGTCGATGTGCTCGATGCCGATCGACAGGCGCACCATGTCGGGCGACACGCCGGCCTTGGCCAGTTCCGCCGGCGACAGCTGGCGGTGGGTGGTCGAGGCCGGGTGGCAGGCGAGCGACTTGGCGTCGCCGATGTTGACCAGGCGGGTGATCAGCTTCAACGCGTCCTGGAAGCGGCCGCCCGCTTCGAGCCCGCCCTTCACGCCGAACGACAGGATGCCCGAGGCGCGCCCGCCCATGTACTTCTGCACCAGGCCGTGGTCGGCGTGGTCGGGCAGGCCGGCGTAGTTCACCCATTCGACCTTGGCGTGCTTCTTCAGGTATTCGGCGACCTTGATCGTGTTGGTGCAGATGCGGTCCATGCGCAGCGCCAGGGTTTCGATGCCCTGCAGGATCAGGAAGCTGTTGAAGGGCGAGATCGCCGCGCCGGTGTTGCGCAGCGGCACCACGCGGGCGCGGCCGATGAAGGCGGCGGCACCCAGCGCTTCGGTGTAGACCACGCCGTGGTAGGACACGTCCGGCTCGTTCAGGCGCTTGAAGCGCGCCTTGTGCTCGGCCCAGGGGAACTTGCCCGAATCGACGATCACGCCGCCGATCGAGTTGCCGTGGCCGCCAAGATACTTGGTGAGCGCGTGCACCACGATGTCGGCACCGTGCTCGAAGGGGCGGCACAGGTAGGGCGAGGGCACGGTGTTGTCCACGATCAGCGGCACGCCGGCCTTGTGCGCGATCTCGGCCAGGCGGCCGATGTCGGTGACGTTGCCGAGCGGGTTGCCGACCGACTCGCAGAAGATCGCCTTGGTGCGCTCGTCGATCAGCGCGGCGAAGCTGTCCGGGTCGCGGTAGTCGGCGAAGCGCACCTGGATGCCGAACTGCGGCAGGGTGTGGGCGAACAGGTTGTAGGTGCCGCCGTACAGCGTCGACGCCGAGACGATGTTGTCGCCGGCTTCGGCGATGGTCTGGATGGCGTAGGTGATCGCCGACATGCCCGAGGCCACGGCGAGCGCGCCGATGCCGCCCTCGAGTTCGGCCACGCGCTGCTCGAGCACCGCGGTGGTCGGGTTCATGATGCGGGTGTAGATGTTGCCCTGCACCTTGAGGTCGAAGAGGTCCGCGCCGTGCTGGGTGTCGTCGAAGGCGTAGGAGGTGGTCTGGTAGATCGGCACCGCGACGGCCTTGGTGGTGGGATCGGGCGAATAGCCGCCGTGCACGGCGATGGTTTCGAGCTTCATGGGTGAGGTCTCCCCTTCGTTGAAAGTGCGGGGGAGTATAGCCAGCGCGGGCGGGATACGGGCAGCCCGGTCCGCGGATCGCTGGCGGCGAGCCCCGCAAGCACGCGCTCGGGATCTGTAATGACGCGAGTCCGGCGACTTGCGAGGAAATCCGAGCGGACGATTGTTGCGGGGCACGACGGCTTCCCCCGCGCCGGATCGCCGCGCCTCAGGCATCATGGCGCGCTTCACAACCCGAGAGGCAGGCAAAACCCATGTATCCCATCCACGACACCGACGCGCAGTTGCTGCTGGCGACCCTGATCGCCGCGAAGAGGCGACCCGCCGCGCTGGCCGATATCGTCGCGGCCGCCGAGTTCATGGGCTTTCCGGTCACCGCGCCCGCCGCGTGGGCGACCGCCTTCGAGCGCTTCGTCACCCACGGCCTGTTGACCGCGGTGGGCGAGGGGTACGCGCTGACGCCGGCCGCCGTGCAGCTGGTCGAGGGCCTGCCGAAGAAGGCCGAGGCCGACGAGCGCGTGTTCCTGGTGCGCGAGCGCCTGTCGGCGTACAAGCCGGCCGCCGAGCACGCGGGAATCGGCATCGGCGCCGAGCAGTTCGAGGCCGCGCTGCGAGATCACGCCAGGCTGGCCCAGCAGGGCGGCAAGAACCTGCTGATGCCCAAGCCCAAGCGCGACGACGAGGACGAGCGCAGGCGCCCCTACCGTGGCCGCCCCGGCGGCGGTCGCGTCGGCAACACCCGGCGGCGTCCGTGATGGCCTAGCTCGCAAGCCGCTCGCCGTCGGGTTCTCCCCTTATCCGAAACGGGTCGGCGGCACCGCCTGGCCCACGCTGTCGTGCTCGATCTCCGCTGCGCCCGTCACCGTGCGCAGCGGGATCACCCCCGCCCACACCGGCCACTCCAGGTCTTCCTCGTCGTCCTTCACGCCCCAGTCGCGCACCTTGGCCGAGGCCTCGTCGAGCGCGATCCGCAGCACGGTGGTGGCGTTGAGCTCCTTGTCGCTGATCGGGCGCAGCGTGTCCCAGCGCCCGGGGTAGAGCCCGTCGATGAAGGCGCGCAGGCTGGCGAGCTTGTACGCTGGCTCGCCCACCGCCTCGAAGCGGCCGTAGATCACCACCGAGCGATAGTTCATCGAGTGATGCATCGCCGAGCGCGCCAGCACCAGGCCGTCGGCGAGCGCGATGGTCACGCAGGCCTCGCCAGCGGTCAGCGCCTTCAGCATGCGCGAGGCCCTGGCGCCGTGGATGTAGAGGTGATCGCCCTCTCGCCAGTGAATGGTCGGGATGGCGTGCACCACGCCGTCGATCTGGCAGGCGACGGTGCAGATCATCGCCGCGTCGACGATGGCGGCGATGGTTTCGGCGTCGTAGTGTGCGCGCTCGGGCAGGCGGCGGACGCGGGTGCGCGGGGAGGGGGCGGGGGGGGCGGGGTGGGGCATGGCCTGGTGGCTCCGAGGGTTTCGACCGCGCCATCCTAGGTTCGTGGTGGTACCTTGCGTAGTGCCACTGCAACCCGCCCAAATGGAGCCACGATGGAGCTCGACTGGCTGCTCGCCCCGCCCCTGCCCGCGGCCGTGCCGCGCCAGCGCGTGCTGTACCTGCGCCTGCGCGAGGCCATCCTGTCCGGTCGGCTGCCGGCCGACACGCGTCTGCCCGCCAGCCGCAGCCTCGCAGCGACGCTCGGCATCGCGCGCAACACGGTGCTGTTCGCCTACGAGCAGCTCGTCGCCGAAGGCTGCCTGGTCGCGGATCGCCAGGGGACGCGGGTGGCGCCGCTACCCGCCGCAGTGCGCGCTGCGCAGCCCGCGTCCCCTGCACGGGAGGCCTCTCCGACCCTGTCCGCGCGTGCGGTTGCGGTGCTGCAGCGCGAGCCGGCGCGCGATGCCGAAGCCTTGCCCTTCTCGCCCGGCGTGCCCGATTTCGGCGCCTTTCCCTTCCGCACCTGGCGTGCCTGCCTCGAACGCGCGTGGCGCGACGCCGGCTGGCGTCAGCTCGGCTATGCGGTGCACGGTGGCGATCCGGGCCTGCGCGCGGCGATTGCAGCCCACCTGACGAGTGTGCGCGGCCTGGCCGTGGACGCCGCGCAGATCCTGATCACGAGCGGCACGCAGGCGGGACTCGACCTGTGCGCCCGCCTGCTGGCCGATCACGGCGACACCGTGTGGGCCGAAAATCCGGGCTACCTCGCGGCCCGCGTCGCCTTCGGCCTCGCCGGTCTGCAGATGCACGACGTCGCGATCGATTGCGAGGGGATGGCCCCCACCGCTGAGGACTGGCGGCGCCACCGGCCGCGGCTGATCATGGTCACGCCCTCGCACCAGTACCCCACCGGGCGGGTGATGTCGCTGGCGCGTCGGCTCGCGCTCATCGAGCGCGCCCGCGCGGCCGGCGCCTGGATCCTCGAGGACGACTACGACAGCGAGTTCCGCCGCGCTGGCCCGGCGCCGCCCGCGCTGTTCGGCCTGCACGCGGATGCCCCGGTGGTCTATGCCGGCACCTTCAGCAAGACCCTGTATCCGGGCCTGCGCCTGGGCTACCTGGTGCTGCCCCGCGAGATCGCGGACGCCTTCATCCACGCCGCGGCGCGCGCCACCCGCGCCGGGCAGGGCATCGAGCAGCGCGCGCTCGCCGACTTCATCGCGCGCGGGCACTACACCACCCACATCCGGCGCATGCGCGCCCGCTACAACGCTCGCCAGGCCGCGCTGCGCGGCGCCCTGCTGCAGTCCTTCGGTCCCGGTCTGGTGCTGTCGGGCGGCGAGGCCGGACTCCATCTGGTGATGTGGCTGCCGGATGAACTCGATGATACGGCCGTGGTCGAGCGCGCCGCGCAGCTCGGGCTGGGCGTGCGCGCCCTGTCCGCATACGCTCGGCCGCCGGCGCACTGCAACGGGCTGGTGCTCGGCTACGGCAATCTCGACGAGGGCGCCATCGAGGGGGCGGTGGCACGGCTGAGGCGGGCAGTCGGGGTCGGCAGTGGTGTGCGCCCGGTGCGAAAGTGAGCCCATCTTCATCGCCGAACTCGGGCAGCGGCCTTGGGGCCGACGACCCTCAGCCGTTACACTCCGCGGCCTGACTCACCACGCTATCGCCCGGAATCCCTCATGGCCCAACTCATCCTCAATCCCGGCAAGGAACGCTCGCTGTTCCGCCGCCATCCCTGGATCTTCGGCGGTTCGGTCGAGCGCCTCGACGGTCGGGCGCGCCCGGGCGACACGGTGACGGTGATGACGGCCGAGGGCAAGGCGCTCGCGCGTGCGGCGTGGTCGCCGCACTCCCAGATCCGTGCGCGGGTGTGGAGCTTCGATGCGGAGGCGGTGATCGATCATGCCTTCTTCAAGCGCGCGGTGGCGGCCTCGGTGGCGCGGCGGGCGGCGATCCCGGCGCTGCGCGGACAGGAAGGCGTGCGCCTGATCCACGGCGAATCCGACGGCCTGCCGGGCGTGATCGCCGACCGCTACGGCGACGTGGTGGTGCTGCAGCTCACCAGCGCCGGTGCCGACAAGTGGCGCGAGGCCATCGTCGCCGGGCTGGTGCAGGCCACCGGCTGCGCGGCGGTGTATGAACGTTCGGATTCCGAGGTGCGCGGGCTCGAAGGCCTGGAGTCGCGCACCGGCTGCGTGCATGGCGAACTGCCTGCGGGCGGGCTCACCATCGTCGAGAACGGCGTGCGCATGGAGGTGGATGTCGAGGGCGGGCACAAGACCGGCTTCTACCTCGACCAGCGCGACAACCGGCGCCTCACCGGGCAGCTCGCCACCGGGCGCACGGTGCTCAACTGTTTCTGCTACACCGGCGGCTTCTCGCTGCAGGCGCTCGCCGGCGGGGCGAGCTCGGTGCTGTCGATCGACTCCTCCGGTCCGGCGCTGGAGTCGGCGCGACGCAACCTCGCGCTCAACCCTCAGCTCGACGCCGGCCGCGCAGAATGGCTGGAGGCCGACGTGTTCAAGGCGCTGCGCGCGCTCAAGGACGAGGGCCGCAGGTTCGACCTGATCGTGCTCGACCCGCCCAAGTTCGCGCCCTCTGCCGCGCATGCCGATCGCGCCGCGCGCGCCTACAAGGACATCAACCTGTTCGGATTCCGCCTGCTCAACCCGGGCGGCATCCTGATGAGCTACTCGTGCTCGGGCGGCATCGGCCAGGAGCTGTTCCAGAAGATCGTCGCCGGCGCGGCCATCGATGCCGGCGTCGATGCACACATCATCTACCGCCTGTCCGCGGCGCCCGATCACCCGATCGGGCTGGCGGTGCCGGAAGGCGAGTACCTGAAGGGCCTGGCCTGCCAGGTGGGTTGAGCGGCGGCGGGCAGGCCGCCGTCCTGGTTTGCGCCTGCGGCGCGAGCGTCACCTCGCTAGGCGGCGCATGCGACCCGGTGGAAGGGCTCTTCGCTGTCCAGCATTTCCACCCGGTTGCGGCCCTTGTGCTTGGCCTCGTACATCGCCTTGTCCGCGCGTTCGAGGATCGATTCGGCCGTCGCGTTCCTGCGTGAGAGGCCGACGCCGATGCTGACCGTGAGGCCGACCGCTTCCCGGTCGTCGACGGGCAGGGGGCTTCCTTCGACCGCTGCCCTGACGCGCTCGGCGGTCGCGAGTGCGTCCCGGAGGCCGGTGCCGGCGAGGAGGATCGCGAATTCTTCGCCGCCGATCCGGCCGATCACATCCTCGTTGCGCAGACTGGCTGCTGCAGTGCTCACGAAATGCTGTAGGGCGTCGTCGCCGCCCTTGTGGCCGAGCGTGTCGTTGATCGACTTGAAATGATCCAGGTCGACGAGCAGGACGGCGACCGGCTGCCCGCTGCGCTGACTCTGGCTGAGGGCCTTGGCGAAGAGGTTCATGAACGCGCGCCGGTTGAACACGCTGGTGAGCGAGTCGAGTTCGGCAAGGCGGCGAAGTTCGGTGGCGCTGTGCTCGTTGGCCAGCATCAGTGCCCCCAGCGCGAGCAGGATCAACGCGACGATGGATTCGAGCAGGACGAACTCGGAGACGGCCAGGACGTGGTTGGCGTCGAACAGTCCGGCGCTGCCCGGGCTGAAGAGCAGCGGTCGCAGCAACAGGAAGAGCCCGTGTCCGGTGCTGGCGAGTGCGAAGAGGTAGCGCGCCGGGTAGTCGTGGATGCCGCCGACGGCCAGAGTCCGGGCGCTGAGCAGGAACAGGATGCCGGTCGTGACGCTGGACGCGGCGAAGCGGACGCCCGGGGCCGGCTGTTCGATCGTGAAGTACAGGGCAAGTGCGACCAGGAACAGGGCAAATGCCAGCGCGTAACGGGCGGGGAGAGGCCTGCGGCCGATGTAGGCACGCGCGCCGGCGAGATTGAGGTACGCGATCAGGAAGGAAAGGGTCTGCGATGCGATCACGAACCCGGGCTCGGGCAGGCTGTCGCGGGACAGGAACAGCACGCAGAGCCCGAAGCCGCTCAGGTAGGACAGTGCCCAGATGCGCGGGCCGGGAATCCGACGGTTGAAGTACCA
This sequence comes from Thauera sp. GDN1, assembly GCF_029223545.1. NCBI lineage: Bacteria > Pseudomonadati > Pseudomonadota > Betaproteobacteria > Rhodocyclales > Zoogloeaceae > Thauera > Thauera sp. GDN1. Next base: position 1,740,627 of record NZ_CP097870.1, read on the forward strand.
CATCGCGGCGAGCACCGTCGTGACGATCCACATCAGGATCGACGCCATGATGAGCAGGGTGGGGCTGTGCACTGTGCTTCCTTTTTCCCTCGATGCGTCGCTCGTCATCGAGGCCCGTCCCTGACCCGGAGCGACGCCCTGATTCCGTTCTGCCTTCGCGCCAGCGTCCGACGGGCGGCGCGGCGATCATCTGCTATCGCGTGCGGTCCCAGGGAGATGGGCCGGATTGGCTTGGATCGACAAAAACACCTTAAATCATACGAATGTATTTTAAGTGTTAAATAAGGCGTCGGCAGCGGGATTTTTAGTCGGACCCTGGCCCGAATCGAGTCCCGCCTTGCGCGCGGCAGGACGGTGTCCGGCGGCGATGCGGCAAACGACAGGGGGCCGGGGCGGAGATCGCCCCGACCCCGTCAGGCGGCGGCCGGGATGAAGGTTCAGCGCGTGCCGTAGCGCTCCAGCCAGTGCGCGTACGGCGCCGGCAGCACCCAGGTCGGACGCTCCACGCCGAGGGCGCGCGCGGCCTGCATCGGCCAGTGCGGGTTGGCGAGGTGGGCGCGGCCGATCATCACCACGTCGAGCTGGCCCTTGGCCACGGTGCCGTCGGCGATCTGCGGATCGTCGATGCCCCAGGCCGAGGCGACCGGGAGTCCGGCCTCGGCACGCACGCGCGCTGCAATCGGGGCGAGGAAGGCCGGGGCCCAGGGCACCTGGGCCTGCAGGGTCGAGAAGCCGACGCTGACGCTGAGCAGGTCCAGGCCGCCGCGCTTGAAGTTGCGCGTGAGCTCGATCGATTCCGCGAGCGTTTCCTCGTCGCGGCCGTCGTACTCGATGACGCCGAAGCGGGCGGTCAGCGGCAGGTTCTCCGGCCATACCTCGCGCACCGCAGCCAGCGTCTCGAGCAGGAAGCGGCTGCGGTTCTCCAGGCTGCCGCCGTAGGCGTCGTCGCGCTGGTTGGCGTGCACCGAGAAGAAGCTCTGGCCGAGGTAGCCGTGGGCGAAGTGCAGCTCCAGCCACTCGAAACCGGCGTCGCGCGCGCGGCGGGCGGCGGCGACGAAATCGGCGCGCACGCGCGCGATGTCGTCCACCGTCATCGCCTTGGGCACTTTCGGCAGGTTGGCGCCGAAGGCGGTGGCCGAGGGCGAGATCGTCTCCCAGCCGCGCGGATCGCCCTCGGCGATGTGGTCGTCGCCTTCCCACGGACGGTTGGCGCTGGCCTTGCGGCCGGCATGGCCGATCTGGATGCCGGGCACGGCGCCGGCGGCCTTGATCGAGGCGGCGATCGGGGCGAGGACCTCTGCCTGGGCGTCGTTCCACAGGCCGAGGCAGGCCGGGGTGATGCGGCCTTCGGGTGCGACGGCGGTGGCCTCGACGATCACCAGGCCGGCGCCGCCACGGGCGATGGCGGGGTAATGCACCTTGTGCCAGTCGTTGGCGACGCCGTCGGTGGCCATGTACTGGCACATCGGCGGAATCGCGATGCGGTTGCGAAGGGTGACGGCCTTGAGCTTGAAGGGCTGGAAGAGTGCGGACATGGGTTTGCTGCGGTTCCTTGCTGTTGCTGATGCGCGTTCGGGCGCGCGCCGGGGATCAAATGAAGCCGCCCGCAGCAGGCCTGGTGCATGCTGCGGGCGGGCGAGGGGGTGAAGCTTACTTGAGGTCGAAGCGGTCGGCGTTCATGACCTTCGTCCACGCGGCGACGAAGTCACGCACGAACTTCTCCTGGTTGTCGTCCTGGGCGTAGAGCTCGGCGTAGGCGCGCAGGATGGAGTTGGAGCCGAACACCAGGTCGACCCGGGTCGCGGTCCACTTCTTCGCGCCGCTCTTGCGCTCGACGATGTCGTAGCTGTTGCGCCCGGTGGGCTTCCAGCTGTAGGCCATGTCGGTCAGATTGACGAAGAAGTCGTTCGTCAGCGCGCCGACGCGGTCGGTGAACACGCCGTGCTGGCTGCCGCCGTGGTTGGTGCCGAGCACGCGCAGGCCGCCGATCAGCACGGTCATCTCGGGCGCGGTGAGGCCGAGCAGCTGGGCGCGGTCGAGCAGCATCTCCTCGGGCTGGACGACGTAGTGCGCCTTCTGCCAGTTGCGGAAGCCGTCATGCACCGGTTCGAGCACCTCGAAGGACTCGACGTCGGTCTGCGCCTGGCTGGCATCGCCACGGCCGGGCGCGAAGGGCACCTCGACCTCGAAGCCGGCGACCTTGATCGCCTGCTCCAGGCCGACGTTGCCGCCGAGCACGATCAGGTCGGCCATGCTGGCGCCGGTCTCCGCGGCGATCTTCTCGTACGCCGCCAGCACCCTGGCCAGGCGCGCCGGCTCGTTGCCTTCCCAGTCCTTCTGCGGGGCGAGGCGGATGCGCGCGCCGTTGGCGCCACCACGGTAGTCGGAGCCGCGGAAGGTGCGGGCGCTGTCCCAGGCGGTGGCGACCATGTCACCGACCGACAGGCCGGCGGCGGCGATCCTGGCCTTCACCGCGGCGACGTCGTAGTCCTTGCTGCCGGCGGGCACGGGGTCTTGCCAGATCAGGTCCTCGGCCGGAACGTCGGGGCCGATGTAGCGCGCCTTCGGGCCCATGTCGCGGTGGGTCAGCTTGAACCAGGCGCGCGCGAAGACCTCCTCGAAGTAGGCCTGGTCGTTGCGGAAGCGCTCGGCGATCTTGCGGTACTCGGGGTCGAAGCGCAGCGCCATGTCGGCGTCGGTCATCATCGGCTTGCGGCGGATCGACGGATCCTCGACGTCCACCGGCATGTCCTCTTCCTTGATGTTGACCGGCTCCCACTGCCAGGCGCCGGCGGGCGACTTCTGCAGCCACCAGTCGTGCTTGAACAGCATGTCGAAGTAGCCGTTGTCCCACTTCGTCGGATGGGAGGTCCACGCGCCCTCGATGCCGCTGGTCACGGTGTCGCGGCCGATGCCGCGGGTGGTGTGGTTCATCCAGCCGAGGCCCTGCTCATCGAGGTCGGCGCCTTCCGGTGCCGGGCCGAGGTTGGCCGCGCTGCCGTTGCCGTGCGCCTTGCCGACGGTGTGGCCGCCGGCGGTGAGCGCCACGGTCTCCTCGTCGTTCATCGCCATGCGGGCGAAGGTCACACGCATGTCGTGGGCGGTCTTGATCGGGTCGGGCTTGCCGTCCACGCCTTCGGGATTCACATAGATCAGGCCCATCATCACCGCGGCGAGCGGGTTCTGCAGGTCGCGCTGGCCGGAGTAGCGCGAGCCCTCGCTGCCGCTGGGGGCGAGCCATTCCTTCTCCGAGCCCCAGTAGATGTCCTTCTCGGGGTGCCAGATGTCCTCGCGACCGAAGGCGAAGCCGAAGGTCTTGAAGCCCATCGACTCGTAGGCCATGTTGCCGGCGAGGATGATGAGGTCGGCCCAGCTCACCTTGTTGCCGTACTTCTTCTTGATCGGCCACAGCAGGCGGCGCGCCTTGTCGAGGTTGCCGTTGTCGGGCCAGGAGTTCAGGGGGGCGAAGCGCTGATTGCCGGTGCCGCCGCCGCCGCGGCCGTCGGCCACGCGATAGGTGCCGGCGGCGTGCCAGGCCATGCGGATCATCAGGCCACCGTAGTGACCCCAGTCGGCCGGCCACCACTCCTGGCTGTCGGTCATCAGCGCCTTCAGGTCGTTCTTGAGCGCGTCGACGTCGAGCTTCTTCAGCTCCTCGCGGTAATCGAAGCCGGCGCCGAGCGGATTGGTCTTGGTGTCGTGCTGGTGGAGGATGTCCAGGTTCAGCGCCTTCGGCCACCAGGCCATCACGGAATCGCTCGCGGCGGTGTTGCCGCCATGCATCACCGGGCACTTGTCTGCGGATTGGGTGTTGTTGTCACTCATTGCCATCTCCTTTCGTCGCGTCGTTCGTTACAGGTCGAGAACAGCGTGATCGACCAGCCGGGTCGTGCTCGAGCAGTCGTGCAGGGGCTGCCTGGAAGCGCCGCCGGGGGCGCGTTCTCCGGTGCTCGTGTTCTGCTCACAGCCGCAGACTAGCAAAAGCCGGGCATCTGCGAGTCAATGAGCATTATTGTTAAATGCTATTATTGAGTTTTTGAGTGTTAAAAAAATCTATCGATGCCGACCTGCGGGCGGGCACGCGCAAGGCCCCGCCCGCAGGTCGGGACGCCGGCGTCAGAGGCAGGCCTCGACGATGCGCCGGCTCATCGCCAGGTCGACCGCACGGTCTTCGCCGAGCCGGACCATGCCGTGCGCCTCGAGCTGGGCGACCACGCGCTCGACCGCCTCGGCGCCGATGCCGTAGTCGGCGAGACGCGTCTTCACGCCCAGCGACTCGAAGAACGCGCGCGTGCTGGCGATCGCCAGCTCGATGCGCTCGTCATCGCTGCCTGCGCGCAGCCCCCACACGCGCTCGGCATATTGCAGCAGCTTGGCGCGCTTGACGTCGCGCCGCTCCAGCAGCAGGTTGGGATGCACGATGGCGAGCGTCTGCGCGTGGTCGAGGCCGTAGAGGGCGGTGAGCTCGTGGCCGATGACGTGCGTGGCCCAGTCCTGCGGCACGCCGGCGCCGACGACGCCATGCAGGGCCTGGGTGGCCGCCCACATCAGGTTGGCGCGCACGTCGTAGTCCTCGGGGCGGGCCAGCGCCTGCGGGCCGGTCTCGATCAGGGTGAGCAGCAGGGCCTCCGCGTAGCGGTCCTGCACCGCGGCCTGCGCCGGCTGGGTCAGGTACTGCTCGGTGACATGGACGAAGGCGTCGACGACGCCGTTGGCGATCTGGCGCGGCGGCAGGGTGTAGGTCTTGACCGGGTCGAGCAGCGAGAAGCGCGGGTAGAGCAGCGGATGGCCGAAGCCGAGCTTGGCCTGCAGCGACTTGCGGGTGACGACCGCGGCGCAGTTCGCCTCCGAGCCGGTGGCGGGCAGGGTCAGCACGGTGCCGATCGGCAGTGCGCGGGTGATCTCCTTGCCGCGGGTCTCGAGGATGTGCCACGGGTCGCCGGGATAATCGACCGCGGCGGCGACGAACTTGGTGCCGTCGATGACCGAGCCGCCGCCCACCGCGAGCAGGAAATCGAGCTTCTCGTGCCGGATCAGCTCGACCGCCTGCATCAGCGTCTCGTAGGTCGGGTTGGGCTCGATGCCGCCGAAGCGCTGCACGTGGTGGCGGCCGAGCGCGGCCTCGACCTCGGCCAGCGTGCCGTTGCGCTCGGCGCTGCCGCCGCCGTAGAGGATCAGCACGCGGGCCTCGGCGGGAACCAGGTCGGCGAGGCGGGCGATGCTGCCCTGGCCGAAGACGATGCGGGTGGGGTTGTAGAGTTCGAAGTCGTGCATGGATTCTCCCTTGAGCACGCGCTAGCGCGCGGTGATTCGGTGGACGGGCCGCGGCACCCTGCCGGCGGCCGTCGATTTCACTCAGGATAGAACAGACGGGGCGCCGATCGTTCCACAAGCCTCCCGACCCGGCCGGGACGCAGCCCGGATTAAGGGGTACATTTCGCTCTCGCGCAAAGAAAAGCATTTCCTTATGAAGAAGAATCTGTGGCTGCTGGCCATCGCCCAGGGCCTGTTCCTGACCAACAACGTGGTCTTCATCGCCATCAACGGCCTGGTCGGCCTCAGCCTGGCGCCGGCGGCCTGGATGGCGACCCTGCCGGTGATGGGCTACGTGGTCGGCGGGGCCTTGTCGACCGGGCTGGTGGCGCGCAGCCAGCAGCGCTGGGGGCGCAGGACCTCGTTCCAGCTCGGGCTGCTGGTAGCCCTGCTGACCGCGCTGCTGTGCGCTTTCGCGCTGTCGATCGGGAGCTTCTGGCTGCTGGTGGCGGGGACGGTGATCGCCGGCTACTACAGCGCCAACGGCCAGCTCTACCGCTTCGCCGCCGCCGAGCTGGCGCCGCCGTCCTTCCGCGAGAAGGCGGTGTCGCTGGTGCTGGCGGGCGGCCTGATCGGCGCCGTGATCGGCCCCAACCTGGCCAACTACACACGCGAGGCCACGGGCGCGCCCTTCATGGGCTCCTACCTGGCGCTGGCGGTGGTGGCGCTGGTGTCGATGGCGGTGATGGCGGGCATCTCCTTCCCACCGGAGCCGAACAGGCAGGCCGGCGCCGGCGGCGGCCGGCCGCTCGGCGAGATCGTGCGCCAGCCGGTGTTCATCGTGTCCACGCTGGGCGCGGCGATGGGCTACGGGGTCATGAACCTGCTGATGGCGGCTACCCCGCTGGCGATGGACGTGTGCGGCATGCCGTTCTCGGACGCCGCGCTGGTGCTCGAGTGGCACGTGATCGGCATGTTCGCGCCGGGCTTCTTCACCGGCCACCTCATCAAGCGCTTCGGCGTGCTGCAGATCATGGGTTTGGGCGTGGGGCTGAACTTCGCCTGCGTCGCGGTCGCGCTGTCGGGGCAGGACCTGCACCAGTTCCTGATCGGGCTCTTCCTGCTCGGTGTGGGCTGGAACTTCCTGTTCACCGGCAGCACCACGCTGGCGATGCAGGCCTACCGTCCGGAGGAAAAGGACAAAGCGCAGGCGGCGATCAACTTCGCGGTGTTCGCGGTGATGGCGCTGACCTCGTTCGCGTCCGGCGCGCTGGTGACGACCCAGGGGTGGACGCTGCTCAACGTCGGCTCGCTGCTGCCGCTGGGCCTGACGGGCGGCGCGCTGCTGTGGCTGGCCGTGCTGCGCCGGCGCGAGGCGGGGCAGGGCGCGTGAACTTCCTCGCCCATGCGCTGCTGGCCGGCGAGTCGCCGGCGCTGATCGTCGGCGGGGTGGTCGGCGACTGGATCAAGGGGCCGCTGCCCGCAGGGCTCCCGCAAGACCTCGCGCGCGGGGTGGCGCTGCATCGCGCGATCGATGTCTTCGCCGAGACCCATCCGGCCTTCTGCGCCAGCCGGGCGCGGGTGTCGGCGCCGCGCCGGCGTTATGCCGGGGTGCTGGTCGACATCTTCTACGACCACCTGCTGGCGCGTGACTGGGCGGATTTTCGCGACGATGCGCTGGCGCACTACTGTGCGGGCGTGTATCGCCAGCTCGGCATGCGGCTGGTGGAGCTGCCCGCGGGCGCGCACCACGCCCTCGCGCTGATGGCGCGCGAGGACTGGCTGCAGTCCTATGCCGAACTGGAGGGCATCGCCGACGTGCTGGCGCGCATGTCGCGCCGTGCGCGCCAGCCGAATCCGCTCGCCGGCGGCGAGGCGGAGTTCGTCGCCGCGGCCGAGGGTTTCGAACACGACTTCCGCGCCTGGCTGCCGGATGCGCAGCGCTTCGTCGCCGACTGGCTGACGGCGCGCTGAGCGGGATCGGCGAGGCGGAATGCATCAACCCGGGATCGAAAGCATGAATGGAGTACTGGTGGTCATCGGCGCCCTGTCCGCCGCGCTGGCGGTGGGGCTGGGTGCGTTCGGCGCGCACGGCTTGCGTGTGGTGCTGTCGGCGGAAATGCTGGCGGTGTTCGAGACCGGCGTGCGCTACCAGATGTACCACGCGCTGGCGCTGGTGGCGCTCGGACTGGCGCCGGCGCTGGCGTCGTGCCGGCTGGCGAAGCTCGCCGGCGGGCTCTTCGTCGCCGGAACCGTCTGCTTCTCCGGCAGCCTCTACCTGCTCACCCTCGCCGGCACCCGGGGCATCGGCCTGGTCACGCCGCTGGGCGGGCTGATGCTGCTGGCCGGCTGGCTGGTGCTGGCGCTCGCCGCGCTTCAGTGGAAGTCGCGGCTACGTGCGTCGAGCGCGCCGAGCAGCGCGGAGTGATCGACCACCCGGCTCGCCACCAGATGCACGACGCGCCCCTGGCGGCTGATCTGGCCGAACACCCCCATCAGCCGTGCGCCGAGCAGGATGCGGCGCTGCTGCTCGAAGAGCTCGGGGCGGACGATGACGTTGGTGAGCCCGGTCTCGTCCTCCAGGGTGACGAACAGCGTGCCCTTGGCGGTGCCCGGGCGCTGGCGGCAGGTGACCAGGCCGGCGCCGCGGGCGAGCATGCGGTCCGGCGCCACGGCGATGTCGGCGGCGGTCAGGAAACGCAGGCGCACGAGCTCGTCGCGCACGAATGACAAGGGGTGGCGGCCGAGGGTGAAGCCGAGGCGGGCGTAGTCGGCGAGCAGGTCCTCGGCCTCGGCCGGGGCGGCGAGGGGGACGGCGACGTCGCCGCCGGGCGCGCCGGCGAGCAGGCCGGGCAGGGGTGCCGCGCCGCTCGCCTGCCACAGGGCCTGGCGGCGGTGCCCGGCGAGGCCGGCGAGCGCGCCGCCGGCGGCGAGGATGCGCAGTTCGCCGGCATCCAGCCGGGCGCGGGCGGCGAGGTCCTGGGTGTCGGCGAAGGTGCGGCTGTCGCGGGCGGCGACGATGCGCGCGGCGGCGTCGCGGGCGAGGCCGCGGATCATGCGCAGGCCGAGGCGGACCGCGGGCTGCGGGCGCACAGGTGACGCGTCCGTGTCCGGCTCCCCGGCGGTGGCTTCCAGCGTGCACTCCCAGGTGCTGACCGTGACGTCGGCCGGCCGCACCTCCACCCCGTGCCGGCGCGCGTCCTGGATCAGCTGCGAGGGCGAGTAGAAGCCCATCGGCTGGCTGTCGAGCAGCGCGGCGAGGAAGGCGGCGGGCTCGAAGCACTTGAGCCAGGCCGAGGCATACACCAGCAGCGCGAAGCTGGCGGCGTGCGATTCGGGGAAGCCGTAGCTGCCGAAGCCCTCGATCTGCTGGCACAGGCGCTGGGCGAAGTCGGCGTCGTAGCCCTTGTGCGCCAGCCCGGCGAGCAGCTTCTCGCGGTAGCGTTCGAGCTCGCCCTTGCGCCGCCAGGCGCCCATCGCCCGCCGCAGCTGGTCGGCCTCGCCGCCTGTGAAGCCGGCCGCGACCACCGCGAGCTGCATCACCTGTTCCTGGAAGATCGGCACCCCGAGCGTGCGCGCGAGCACGCCGCGGATCTCGTCGCGCAGGCCGTCCATCGGGTCCTCGCCGCGCGCCACGCGATCGCGCGCGTGCAGGTAGGGATGGACCATGCCGCCCTGGATCGGGCCGGGGCGCACGATGGCAACCTCCACCACCAGGTCGTAGAAACGGCACGGCCTGAGGCGCGGCAGCATGGTCATCTGCGCGCGCGATTCGACCTGGAACACGCCGACCGAATCGGCGCGCGACAGCATGTCATACACCTCGGCGCGTTCGCGCTCGATGCTGGCCAGCGTCAGCGGCCGGCCGCGCCAGGCCGACGCCAGTGCCAGCCCGCGGCGCAGCGCCGACAGCATGCCGAGCGCGAGCACGTCGACCTTCATCAGGCCGACGGCGTCGAGGTCGTCCTTGTCCCACTGGATCACGGTGCGCTCGGGCATCGCGGCGTTCTCGACCGGCACCAGCTCGTCGAGCCGGCCGCGGGCGATGACGAAACCGCCGACATGCTGCGACAGGTGGCGCGGAAAGCCGATCAGTTCCTCGGTCAGCGCCACCAGCCGTCGGCTGACCGGGCTGGCGGGATCGAGCCCGGCCTCCATCAGCCGTTCGGGCAGGATGCTACGGCCGTCGAACCAGTGGTGCTCGCGCGTCAGGCGTTCGATCTGCGTCTCGTCCAGGCCGAGCGCGCGGCCGACGTCGCGCAGCGCGCTGCGGGCGCGGTAGCTGATCACGGTGGCGGCGAGCGCGGCACGCTCGCGGCCGTACTTGCGGTAGATGTACTGGATCACCTCCTCGCGCCGCTCGTGCTCGAAGTCGACGTCGATGTCGGGCGGCTCGTTGCGCTCGCGCGAGATGAAGCGCTCGACCAGCATGATGCCCAGCGTCGGATCGACCTCGGTGATGCCCAGTGCCCAGCACACCACCGAATTCGCCGCCGAGCCGCGGCCCTGGCACAGGATGCCCTCGCCGCGGGCGAAGCGGACGATGTCATGCACGGTGAGGAAATAGGACTCGTAGCCGAGCTCGGCGATCAGCGCCAGTTCGTGCTCGATCTGCGCGCGCACCGAGGGTGGCGCGGGGTCGTCGGCGGGCGGGTCCATGGCTGCGGTCGTGGGGGGTGTGGCGACGCGGAGGCCCGCGGGGGCGTCCTGTCCGCGGTAGCGCCACCGCAGTCCCCCCTCCACCAGCCGGCGCAGCCAGCTTGCCGGGGTTTCGCCGGCGGGGACGAGTTCGGCCGGGTACTCGTAGCGCAGTTCGTCCAGGGAGAAGCTGCAGCGCCCGGCGACCGCCAGGGTTTCGGCGAGCAGCGCGGGCGGGTAGCGGCGGGCGAGGGTGTCGCGGTCGTGCAGGCGCTGCTCGGCATTGGCGGCGAGCGCCAGCCCGGCCTCGGCCACGCTGCAGTGCAGGCGCAGCGCGCTCATCACGTCGGCGAGGGGGCGGCGGGCGGGGTCGTGCATCAGTGCGCCGCTGGCCGCCACCGCCGGGATGCCGGCGGCGCGCGCGACGCGGCGCAGCCAGGTGATGCGCGCGCGGTCGCGGCCGTCCACCCGCACCGTCACCGCCATCCACGCGCGACTCGGGAAGCGCTGTGCCAGCCATTCGGCCTCGGCCTGCAGGTCCGCCGCCGCCGTCTCGAGGCCGACACGGGGCGGAAAGCCGGCGGGTGGAATGAGCAAGGCCAGGCAGCCGTCCAGGCGGTCGCCCGCCTCGCCGGGGCTGGCAGGCGGTAGCGGCAGCTTGCAGGCGTGGTCGATCATCGCCCGGGTGAGGCGGTATGCCCCCTTGGCGGCGGCGCGTCGGGCACGGGTGATCAGCCGCGACAGCTGTGCGTAGCCGGCGCGGTCGGTGGCGAGCAGCACGATGCGGGGGCCGTCCGCGAGCTGCAACTCGCTGCCGATGATCAGCCGTGGGCGCTGCTCCGCGGGCAGGGCCTGCAGCGCGCGATGGGCGCGCACCACGCCGGCGAGCGAGCACTCGTCGGTGAGCGCGATCGCGGTGTAGCCGAATGCGGCCGCCTGCGCGACCAGCTCCTCGGGGTGCGAGGCGCCGCGCTGGAAGCTGAAATTGCTCAGGCAGTGAAGTTCGGCGTACTCTTCGATCATTCGTAGACTGTAAAAAAATACAGTCTTCAGGGCAAGGGCGGGCGTGTCCCGCCCGGCCGGCGGCGAAGTTTCGGGTCCACCGCAATCGCGCACGGCTGGCGCGCTGTTAAAATCGCGCCCTCGTATCTTCTTCAAGGGCGTGGTCGCCGACCGCGCGTGTTCTCACTGCCTGGCCTGGATGGCCGCAAAGGAGCCCTTCATGTCCTTCACCACGTCCCGCAAGGTGCTGTTCGGCGCGCTGGCGCTGGCGTTCGCGATGGCTGCGCCGGTCCATGCGCAGCAGAAATCGGTGGCGATCACCGCGATCGTCGAGCACCCGGCGCTCGATTCCGTCCGCGATGGCGTCAAGGAGGCGCTCGCCGCCGCCGGCTTCGAAGACGGCAAGAACCTCAAGTGGCAGTACCAGAGCGCCCAGGGCAACACCGGGACCGCGGCGCAGATCGCGCGCAAGTTCGTCGGCGACAAGTCGGACGTGATCGTCGCCATCGCCACCCCCTCGGCGCAGGCCGTGGCGGCGGCGACCAAGGACATTCCGCTGGTGTATTCGGCGGTGACCGATCCGGTGGCGGCCAAGCTGGTGCCGTCGATGGCGGCCTCGGGCAGCAACGTCACCGGCGTCTCCGACGCCCTCGAACTCGACAAGCAGATCGAGCTGATCAAGCGCGTGAGCCCCAACGCCAAGCGCGTGGGCATGGTGTTCAACCCGGGCGAGGCCAACTCGGTGGTGGTGCTGGAGCAGATGCGCAAGCTGCTGCCCGGGCACGGCATGAGCCTGGTGGATGCGGCGGCACCGCGTTCGGTCGACGTCGGTTCGGCCGCGCGCAGCCTGATCGGCAAGGTCGACGTGTTCTACACCAGCACCGACAACAACGTGGTGTCGGCCTACGAGGCCCTGGTCAAGGTCGGCATGGACGCCAAGATCCCGCTGGTCGCGGCCGATACCGACAGCGTCGCGCGCGGCGCGGTCGCGGCCTACGGCATGGACTACAAGGCGCTGGGCGTGCAGACCGGCGAGATGGTGGTGCGCATCCTCAAGGGCGAGAAGCCGGGCGCCATCGCCTCCGAGACCAGCAACAAGCTCGAGCTGCACGTGAACCCGGGCGCGGCCCAGAAACAGGGCGTCACCCTGTCCGACGAGCTCGTCAAGGACGCCTCCAAGGTCGTCCAGTAAGGACGGTCCGGCCGGACCCGCACGCGGTCGGCCGGTGCCGGCCGCGGCGGGCGCTCTCCCCAGGGCGCCCGCGTCGTCTTCTCTCCAACGGTATTCCTCATGTCCCTCTACACCCTGCTCGGGGCGCTGGAGATCGGTCTGATCTTCAGCCTGGTCGCCCTCGGCGTGTACATCTCCTTCCGCCTGCTGCGCTTTCCCGACCTGACCGTCGACGGCAGCTTCCCGCTCGGCGGCGCGGTCGCCGCGACCATGATCGCCGCCGGCTACGATCCCTTCACCTCGACCATCGTGGCGACCATCGCCGGCGCGGTCGCGGGCCTGATCACCGGCTGGCTCAACGTGCGCCTCAAGATCATGGACCTGCTCGCCAGCATCCTGATGATGATCGCGCTGTACTCGATCAACCTGCGCATCATGGGCAAGCCCAACGTGCCGCTGATCATGGAGCCCACCGTCTTCAACCTGCTGCAGCCCGAGGCCCTGGCCGACTACGTCTTCCGCCCGCTGCTGCTGGTGTTCGTGGTGCTGGCGGTCAAGCTGCTGCTCGATGCCTATTTCTCGACCCAGAGCGGCCTGGCGATCCGCGCCACCGGCTCCAATGCGCGCATGGCGCGCGCCCAGGGCGTCAATACCGGGCTGGCGGTGCTCGCCGGCATGGCGCTGTCGAACGCGCTGGTCGGACTGGCCGGGGCGCTGTTCGCGCAGACCCAGGGCGGTGCGGACATCTCGATGGGCGTGGGCACCATCGTCATCGGCCTGGCGGCGGTGATCGTCGGCGAGAGCCTGCTGCCTTCGCGCAAGCTCTACCTGGCTACGATCGCGGTGATCGTCGGCGCCATCGTCTATCGCTTCTTCATCGCGCTCGCGCTCAACTCCGACTTCATCGGCCTGCAGGCGCAGGACCTCAACCTGGTCACCGCGGTGCTGGTGACGGTCGCGCTGGTGGTACCCAAGCTGCGCGCCCACTGGTCCGGAAAGAAGGGGAACTGAGATGCTGAAAGCAACCGACCTGCGCCTGACCTTCAACCCCGGAACGCCGATCGAGACCCAGGCCCTGCGCGGCATGACGCTGGAGATCCCGACAGGGCAGTTCGTGACCGTGATCGGCTCCAACGGTGCCGGCAAGTCCACCTTCCTGAACGCCGTCTCCGGCGAGCAGCGCGTCGACAGCGGCACGATCGAGATCGACGGCATCGACATGACCCGCCAGCCGGTGTGGGCGCGCGCGCGCCACGTCGCCCGCGTGTTCCAGGATCCGCTCGCCGGCACCTGCGAGGACCTCACCATCGAGGAGAACATGGCGCTGGCCAAGATGCGCGGCGAGCGCCGCGGCTTCTCGTTCGCGGTCAAGCCGGCGCTGCGCGAGGAGTTTCGCGCCCAGCTCGCCACGCTCGGCCTCGGCCTGGAGAACCGCCTGTCCGACCGCATCGGCCTGCTCTCCGGCGGCCAGCGCCAGGCGGTCAGCCTGCTGATGGCGGCGCTGCAGCCTTCGCGCCTGCTGCTGCTGGACGAGCACACCGCGGCACTCGACCCGCGCACCGGGGCCTTCGTGCTGGAGCTCACCGTGCGCATCGTCGCCGAGCACAAGCTCACCACGATGATGGTGACGCACTCGATGCGCCAGGCGCTGGATGTGGGCCAGCGCACCGTGATGCTGCACCAGGGCCGGGTCGTGCTGGATGTGTCCGGCCCCGAGCGCGAAGGCCTCGACGTGCATCACCTGCTCGACATGTTCGAGAAGGTGCGCGGCGAGGAGATCGACGACGACGCGCTGCTGCTGGGCTGAGTCCGAGTCCTTCTCCACACACCGTCCGTCCGCACGACCCGCCTGATCACCCGAATTCAAACGAAACACCACCGAACGCAACGATGACCTCCGCTTCCCGTCCCGTCCGCACCCGCTTCGCCCCCAGCCCGACCGGCTACCTCCACATCGGCGGTGCGCGCACCGCGCTGTTCTCCTGGGCCTTCGCCCGCCGTCACGGCGGCAAGTTCATCCTCCGCATCGAGGACACCGACGTCGCCCGTTCCACGCCGGAGGCGGTGCAGGCCATCCTCGACGGCATGGCGTGGCTGGACCTGTCCCACGACGAGGGCCCGTTCTACCAGATGCAGCGCATGGACCGGTACAAGGAGGTCATCCAGCAGATGCTGACCGCCGGCACCGCCTACCACTGCTACATGTCGACGGAAGAGCTCGACCGCATCCGCGAGGAGCAGCGTGCCCGCGGCGAGAAGCCGCGCTACGACGGGCGCTGGCGTCCGGAGCGCGGCAAGACCCTGCCGCAGCCCCCGGAGGGCGTGCAGCCGGTGGTGCGCTTCCGCAACCCGACCGAGGGCGTCGTCGCCTGGGACGACCTGGTCAAGGGCCGCATCGAGATCAGCAACACCGAACTGGACGACTTCATCATCGCGCGCGCCGACGGCACGCCGACCTACAACTTCTGCGTGGTGGTGGACGACTGGGACATGGGCATCACCCACGTCATCCGCGGCGACGACCATGTGAACAACACCCCGCGCCAGATCAACGTGCTGCGCGCGCTCGGTGCCGAAGTGCCGCTCTATGCGCACCTGTCGATGATCCTCGGCGACGACGGCACCAAGCTCTCCAAGCGCCACGGCGCGGTGAGCGTGATGCAGTACGACGAGGAGGGTTACCTGCCGGAGGCGGTGATCAACTACCTGGCGCGCCTGGGCTGGAGCCATGGCGACGACGAGGTCTTCAGCCGCGAGCAGTTCGTCGAGTGGTTCGACCTCGACCACATCACGCCCTCGGCCGCGCAGTTCAACACCGAGAAGCTCAACTGGCTCAACGCCCAGTACATCAGGAAGGCGGACGACGGCTTCCTCGCCGCCGAGGTCGCCAACCGCCTGGCGCGCCGCGAGGTGAATCCCGAGACCGGTGTGACGCTGGAAGCGGTGGTCGCGCTGTACAAGGATCGGGTCGCCAACCTCAACGAACTGGCCGATGCCGCCGAACTGTTCGTCTCCGACGTGCATCCGGCGCCGGAGGTGATCGGCCAGCACCTGAGCGAAGTCGCGAAGGCGGCGCTCGCCAGCCTGCGCGCGCGCCTGGCGGCAGCGGAGTGGAACAAGGCGGCGCTCAGCCAGGCGATCAAGGACACGATGGGCGAGCACGGCCTGAAGATGCCGCAGGTGGCGATCCCGCTGCGGGTCGCGGTGCTGGGCGTGCCGCAGACGCCCGCGATCGACGCGGTGCTCGAGGTGCTCGGGCGCGAGCGCGTGCTGGCCCGCCTCGATCGCCATCTGTGAGTGCCGGGGCGGGCGGGGGCGATCGTTCCCCCCGCGCGCCCGACCGCAGTACCCCCAACAAGACGAAAGCCCCGGCGAGCCGGGGCTTTCGTGCTTTCAGGCGGACGCGGGGCTTCAGGCGGCCTTGCGCATGCCGCGGCTGCGCGCTTCGGGCGCGGTCGTCGCTTCCAGCGGGCTCACCAGGTTCAGCGTGCGTGCTTCCTGCAGCAGGGCGTTCATCGACTGCTGGAACTGTTCGAACTGGCGGCTGCCCAGTTCGACGAATTCGTTCTGCGTGTCCACGCAGACTTCATTCATGCGGCGCACGTAGTCGCCGAACTGTTCCAGGCTGCGGGTCTGCGCGACGGCCTGCTTCGCCAGCGTGTCCTGGACGTCTGCGCCGGCGAGCGGTGCCGGTGCGGTGGAGAGCGCTTCGCACACCGAACGTGCGGCGCCGAAGTTGATGGCGAGCAGCCTTTCCGAGGCGTCGAGCGCGATCAGGGCGTAGGCCTGCATCTGCTCGACATTGCTGTGTGCGGTTTCGGCGAGCTTCTGGTAGGCGGGATGGATCGTCATGGCAATGTCTCCGGGAATGATGCCGTGGGAATGTCCTCGACCTGGGATCTTAGGTCATTGCCCACTCCGGGCACATACCCCGTTTGCCGTGTTTCATCTACCGTGAAACCGGTAGTACGAGCCTGCCCGCCCCGCTCAGCCCGGTGCCCCGCCGTCGGGCGGCCCCGCCGCGGGGCTGATGCCGCGGGCGATGGCGTAGCGGGTGAGCTCGGCGATGTTGTGCAGGTCGAGCTTGCGCATCAGGTTGCGGCGGTGCACTTCCACCGTCGATGCGGCGATGTGCAGGCGGTCGCCGATCTGCGCCGAGGTCAGGCCCGCGGCGATCAGTTGCAGCACCTGGCGTTCGCGCTCGGTGAGCCGGGGGGCGGCGGCGTACAGGCTGTCGCGGTCGAGCAGGGCGCTGGTCACCGTGGCGGCGACGTCGGGGCACAGGTAGGTGCGGCCCTCGCACACGGTGTGGATCGCGCGCAGCAACTCGTCGCCGGCCTCGGCCTTGGTGATGTAGCCGCGCGCGCCGGCGTCGAGCAGGTCGATGACGAACTGGCGGTCGGCGAAGGCCGACAGCCCGATCACGCGGATGCCCGGATTCACCGCCAGCAGGCGGCGGGTGGCCTCGATGCCGTTCATGCCCGGCATGGCGATGTCCATGCACACCAGGTCGACCGGCTGCGCGGCGGCGATCGCCAGCACCTCCTCGCCGCTCGCGGCCTCGGCGATCACCTCGAGCCCGGGCTCGCGTGCCAGCAGCGCGCGCAGCGCGTGGCGGAACATCTGATGGTCGTCGGCGAGGACGATGTGCAGGCTCATCGCGGCGGCTCCGGGGACGGGACGGATGCGGGCGGGCAGGGCAGCTCGACCACGATCGCGGTGCCTTCGCCCGGCCGGGTGCGCAGCCGGAAACGGCCGCCGGCGAGCTCGACCCGTTCGCGCATGGTGATCAGGCCCAGTCCGGGGGTGCTCCCCGCCTCGCCGAGCCGGGACAGGTCGAAGCCGACGCCATCGTCGGTCACGGTCAGGCGGAAGCGGTCGGCCTGATGCTCGAGGCGGATACGCACGCCGCCGGCCCGCGCATGCTTGGCGCAGTTGGTCAGCGCCTCCTGGACCAGCCGGAAGCACAGCGACTTCGCGGCGTGGGTGAGCACGCGGGTGTCGGTGCCGGGGGCGATCTCCACTGTCGCGTCCAGCCCGGTGCGCCGGCGGAACTGGCTCACGTACTCGTCGAGCGCGGGCGCGAGGCCGCCGTAGTCGAGCGTGGCCGGGCGCAGGTTGGTGCAGATCTCGCGGATGCCGGCGGTGGTGTCGGCGAGCAGCGCGGCGGCGTCGTCGAGCATCGGCCCGATCCCGGCGCGCGCCGTGGCAGGCAGCGTCTCGGAGAGATGGGCGGCGAGGTTGGCGAACAGGATGCGCAGCGCGGCCAGGTTGGGACTGGCGCGATCGTGCAGCGCGCAGGCCAGCTCGCGGCGCTCGCGCTCCTCGATGGCGACGAGGTGGCGGGACAGCGTCTGCAGGCGGGCAAGGTGTTCCAGGCGCTCGGCTTCCATCCGCCTGCGCTCGGTGATGTCCTGCACGGTGCCGTAGAGCTTGTACACCTGGCCCTGGACGTCGCTCACCGGCACGATCACGGTGAGGTGGTGGCGAACCTGGTCTGAGGGCAGGATCACCTCCTGCTCCAGCGCGCAGCGCTTGCCGGTGTCGATCGCCTGCCAGAACAGGTCGCGGGTGCGTTCGAGCGAAGCCGGACTGTAGTAGGCGAGCGCCTCGTTGATGTCGGGCACGCCGAGCGCCTCCGGGCGATCGAACAGGCGGAAGAGCTGGCGCGACCAGTGCATGCGGCCGCTGTGGCGGTCGAGCTCCCAGTCGCCGACGCGGGCGAGATCCTGCGTGGCCTCGAGGCGGAAGGCGGTCGTGTCGAGCGCGGTGCGCAGCGCGTCCACTTCGCGCGCCTTCATTCGGCGAGCGGTCCGGTGGAGGCGGGGCGCAGGATGAAGCGTCCGGGATCGACCGCCTCGCACAGGTCGCGGGTCAGCGGCAGCGGATCGCCCTCGAGCCGGCTGGCGAGGAGCTCGGCGGCCAGCGCCGACCACACCAGGCCGCGGGCGCCGTAGCCGGACAGCACATGGAGGTCGGGGTGACGACCTACGTCCGCGAGCCCGGCGCTCGCAGGCGGGATGCCGCGGACCGGCGCGGCACCGATCATCGGCAGGCGGTCGGGCGAGGCGGGACGAAAGCCGACGCGCCCGGCGAGCGTCGCAGGGTCGAAGTCGCGCGCGAAGCCCGGCAGCATCGTGTCGAGCTTTTCCAGGTTCTCGGCGTGATCGGCGGCGCGCAGCGCGGGCTCCTCGTCATCGACCGCGAAGGTGGCGCCGGCGCAGCGCAGGCCGTCGAGCTCGGGGCTGACGTAGCCGCCACGGCACACCACGACGCGGGGCGCGCTGCCCGCCACAGCGGGCAGGTGCGAGACCTGGCCGCGCGCGCTGACGATCGGCAGGGCCTGCGCGAGCTCGAAGTCGTGCGCGCCCACGCCCGCGGCGAGGATCGCCACCGGCGCCGAGGCGATCGTGCCGCCGCCGTCGGCGGAGAGCGCGCGCCAGCCGTCGGCGTCGCGCTGCAGGCCGGCGACCCGGCAGCCGAAGTGCGTGCGCAGGTTCGCGCCCGCTGCGGCGAGGCTCGCGGCGCACAGGCTGGGTGGCTGCACCCAGCCGCTGCCGGCGAACCACCAGCCGCCGCCGGCCACCGCGCAGCCGGCGATCTCCGCAGCCTGGGCGCCATCCACCCAGGCGAGATGCTCGGCGGGCAGCGCCAGGCGTTCGACGACCGCCCGCATCTTCGCTTCCTGCTTCGCATCGCGCCCCAGATGCAGCACGCCGCAGGCCGCGGCACGGACGGGAAAGCCGCGCGCCGCCAGGCGGTCGATGTGGCGCCAGCCGTACAGGCTGCCGGCGCGCGTGAGCCGGCTCATGCGGTTGTCGTCGAGGCTGGGGAGCGGGCGCAGCACGCCGGCGAGATTGCCGGAGGCGCCCTGGCCGGGGGCGGCGGCGTCGATCAGGTCGACCGTCCACCCGCGCTCGGCGAGGCGCTCCGCCGCCGTGCAGCCGGCGATGCCGGCGCCGATCACCAGCGCGTGGCGGATCGTCCGGCCGTCGTGCTCGCCGTCGTCGGGCAGCGGACGCGCCAGCTCGCCGCGCAGCATCTGCCACTTGCCGCCGAAGCCGGGGCGCTTGACGACCTCGAAGCCGGCGCGCCGCAGGCCTTCGCGCACGCTGCCGGCGACCGACCAGGTCGCCAGGGTGGCTCCGGGCGCGGCCAGGCGCGCGAGCAGGTGGAAGATGCGTTCCGACCACAGCTCGGGGTTCTTCGCCGGGGCGAAGCCGTCGAGGTAGAAGGCGTCGGCGCGCGCCACCAGCTGCGCCAGCCCGTCGCCGGCCTCGCCGAGGAAGAGGGTCAGCGTGACCCGGCCGTCGTCGAGGTTGAGCCGGTGCAGGCCGGGGGCGAGCACCGGCCACTGCGCCTGCAGGTCGGCGGCCAGTGCGGCGAACTGCGGCCAGCACGCATGGATGCGGGCGAGATCCTCGCGGCGGAAGGGGTGGCGCTCGCAGGACACGAAGTGCAGGCGGGCGCTGCGCAGCGGGTCCGCGCGCCAGGCGGCCCAGGTGGCGAGGAAGTTGAGCCCGGCACCGAAGCCGGTCTCGACGATGGTGAAGCGCTCGCGCCGCTGCCAGCGATCGGGCAGGCCGTTGCCGGCGAGGAAGACGTGACGGACCTGGCCGAGCGCGTCGTCGCGCGAGTGATAGGCGTCGGCGAAGGTGCTCGAGTACAGCACGCCTTCGGGCGTGTGTTCGAGGCGGGCAGGGATGATCTGCATGGGACGAGCCGCGGGCGAATCATCCGCCAGCGCGCAGCGGCCAGATGCACTGCGCGCTGGCCGGTGCGCTCAGAGTTCGCGGTCCTGGACCGCAGCGCCCGCCGAGTATTCCGGACGCATCTGCGGGAACAGGATCACGTCGCGGATCGCCGGTGCGTCGGTGAGCAGCATCACCAGGCGGTCGATGCCGATGCCGCAGCCGCCGGTCGGGGGCAGGCCGTATTCCAGCGCGCGGATGTAGTCGGCGTCGTAGTACATCGCTTCCTCGTCGCCGGCTTCCTTGGCCTCGACCTGGGCGCGGAAGCGCGCGGCCTGGTCCTCGGGGTCGTTGAGCTCGGAGAAGCCGTTGGCGATCTCGCGGCCGACGATGAAGAGTTCGAAGCGCTCGGTGATCTCGGGGTCGGTGTCCGAGGCGCGCGCCAGCGGCGAGACCTCCACCGGGTAGTCGATGATGAAGGTCGGCTCCCACAGCTCGGCTTCGGCGCAGGCCTCGAACAGCTGCAGCTGCAGGCTGCCCAGCCCGCCCGGCTTGACCTTCTCGCCGAAGGCGACGATCTTCTCCTTCAGCCACGCGGCGTCGGCCAGCTGTTCCTCGGTGAAGCCCGGGTGGTACTTGCGGATCGCCTGCACGATGGTGAGGCGGTGGAAGGGCTTCGACAGGTCGAGCTCGCGCCCCTGGTAGACGAAGGATTCGGTGCCCAGCGCCTCGCGTGCGGCCTGGCGGATCAGGCCCTCGGTGAAGTCCATCAGCGTCTTGTAGTTCGCGTACGCCTCGTAGAACTCCATCATGGTGAATTCGGGGTTGTGGCGCGGGCTGAGGCCTTCGTTGCGGAAGTTGCGGTTGACCTCGAACACCTTCTCGAAGCCGCCCACCACCAGGCGCTTCAGGTACAGCTCCGGCGCGATGCGCAGGAACAGCTCCATGTCGAGCGCGTTGTGGTGGGTGATGAAGGGCTTGGCCGCTGCGCCACCGGGAATGGGGTGCATCATCGGCGTCTCGACCTCGAGGAAGCCGTGGCCGGTCATGTAGTTGCGGATCGACTGCACCATGCGGCTGCGCGCCACGAAGGTGAAGCGCGTCTGCTCGTTCATGATCATGTCGACGTAGCGCTGGCGGTACTTCTGCTCGACGTCGGTGAGGCCGTGGAACTTGTCCGGCAGCGGGCGCAGGCTCTTGGTCAGCAGGCGGATCTCGGCGGCCTTGACCGACAGCTCGCCGGTCTTGGTCTTGAACACGGTGCCGACGCAGCCGACGATGTCGCCGATGTCCCAGGTCTTGAACTGGGCATACACGTCCTCGCCCACGCCGTCGCGCTGCACGTAGAGCTGGATGCGGCCCGACAGGTCCTGGATGGTGACGAAGCTCGCCTTGCCCATCACGCGCTTCAACATGATGCGCCCGGCAACCTTGACCTCGACCGGGGTGGCCTCCAGCGCGTCGGCTTCCTTGTCGCCGTAGAGCTCGTCGAGCTTGCCGGCGGTGTTCTCGCGCGAGAAGTCGTTGGGGAAGGCGCGGCCACTGGCACGCCAGGCGGCGAGTTTCTCGCGGCGCTCGGCGATCAGGTGGTTTTCGTCCTGGGGCTGGGTGTTGGTCTGGTCGGCCATGGCTCGGTGTTCGATGCGGAGGAATCGGATGCGTGGCGGCAAGGCGCCGGCGCGAAAGGCGTAATTGTGGCAGGGCCGGGAGGTCGGGGCAATTGCCGGGGCCGCGTGGGCAGGGGGCGCGAGGCGCACATGGCGAGGGTACGGCTGGATAAGGTCCCCGGAGCGCGCCCTTGATGGCGGTTCAGAACAAGCCTTCCTGTTCGCCCTTCTGGCCGCTCGAGCGCATCGCCGCGGCGAGCGCGATGAGGGCGGGGGGCAGCGTTTCTCTTTCCAGTCGATCGAGCAGGGCGAGATCGCGCATGCTCAAGTCCCGCCTTGCGGGCAGGCGTTCGAGGGCGTCGGCGTCCATCCGGTCTGGCGCCCAGGGCAGCCCGAGCGCCTGCCACGCCGATCCGGCGAGCATGGCGATGGCGATTCCGTCCGGGTCCGGATCGCAGGCGATGAATGCCGGCGCGGGCCCGAGGCGCAGCAGGTGGCACATGGCCTTCGACCACCATCCGGGCGGATAGCCCGGCAGCCAGACCAGGGCTTCATCGGCGGGAAGCTTCGTCGCGAGCCGGTCGAAGACCGTGCGGTTCTCCACCAGGCGCCAGCAGCGCGGCGCCGGCTCGATCTTCACCATGGCCGAGACGGCAGCAGGGGGCAGGCCGATGAAGGCCGGGAGGGCGCCGAGGTCCAGGCTGCCGTTGTGCGTGCGTGCCGTGAACGTCGCCCGCAGCAGCATGATTGGCGCGTGGGCGACGATGCCGTCGGCGGCGAGGTCGAAGCGCTCTTCCAGCCAGGTCCAGTCCGCATCGGTGATGGCCTTGGTGTCGCCGCGCGCGAACAGGGAGAAGTCGCGCCGGGTGCCCGCGCGCGGGGCGGCGGCATCCGGTCCCGCATCACGCCAGCGTGCGAGCGCGTCGAGCAGGTCGGCGCGTGCCAGCGCGGTCTTCGGCGCACAGCTATCGAGATCGCGGGCGGCCGCCGCGAGATCGGCGTCCGCGTAGTCGAGGGTGTCGCGCCGCAGCTGCCAGGCGCGCAGGTCGGCATCGGGCTCGGGCAGACCGAGGTGCCGGCGGAGTGCCGCTGGATCCGTGAAGCGCAGCCGCTTCAGCATCCATCCGCCGCGGTCGCGGACTTCCTCGGCCTCGATCTGGCCATGGGCCAGCAGATCCTCGTACAAGGCGAGCGCGGTGTTGGCGCCTTCGGCCCCGGCCTTGCGCAACAGGCTGTCCCACTGCAGGCGAGTGTCGGCGCCGGGTGCGCTCTTGAGCCACTGCGCTGCCAGGCGTCGCCACACCGTTGGCCAGACCTCGGTGTCCGCAGGCTGGACGCGAAGTGCACGGAGCAGCCTGCGTCCGCGCAGGCTCGAGGCGTTGGCCTTGCCGAGCACGGCGGTGGAGATGCCGCGCGCGTCGGGTGCGCTCCAGGCGATCGCGTCCGGGCTCATTTTCCCTGCCTCAATCCACTGCCCGCTGCAGTACGCCGATCGGCGGCGCCCAGTCGCTGCCCGGCTGCTTCTTGCGCGTGACCAGGGTGAGCTGCGCCGGGGCGAAGACGTTGGCGTTGTGGGTGACCGGGGTGGTGATCAGGTACTGCGCGCGGGTGGCGCGCAGGAAGGTGCCGACGCGGTCGATGTTGGCGACGTCCAGGTGGGCGAAGGGTTCGTCGATGAAGACGAAGCCGCCCGGGCGGGATTCGTCCATCAGCAGCGCGATCAACAGGATCAGCGACTTCATCACCTGCTGGCCGCCCGAGGCCTCGCCGTCGTTGAGGCCGACCGCACCCTTGCGGTCGAAGTCGAAGCGCACCTCCAGCCCGGCCTGGGCGAGCGAGAGGTCGTCGTTGTCCAGATGCGGGGTGGGGCAGTCGACGCTGAGGTTGGCGAGTTCGCCGAGCGCCTTCAGGTTCTTCGCATACTGGCGCACGGTGGCGCGCAGCTTGGCGATGTAGGCGGCACGCGCGTTGTCGGTGTGCAGGCGCGCCGTGGTGCAGTAGCCCTGGCGGTTCTGGTAGTCGCGCTCGCGCAGCGCGACCTCGGCGGCGAGGCGGTCGCGCACGACCAGCACCGCGGGGTCGGTGATCCAGTCGCCCTCGTCCAGGTGGCGGCGCAGGCGCTCGAGCTGCAGGCGGGCGCCACGGGCGTCGCCGTACTTGTCGGCGAGCAGCGCGAGTTCGCTGGCGTCCAGCCAGTGCGCGGGCATGCCGCCGCGACGGCGGCGCAGCTTCAAGATGCGCTCGGCCTGGGCGTGGCGGCGCGGGCCGTGCTCGCGGGCGATGTCGGCCAGGCGCAGCTCGATGGCCTTGAGCTCGCGGTTGCGGCGCTCGAGCTCGATCTGGATGCCGTTGAGCTTGTCGGAAAGACGGTCCATCTCGCCGCGCGTCTCGCTGCGCTCGGCGATCGCCTCGGTGAGCGCCTTGCGCGCGGCGGGCCGTTCGGCCTCGGCGCTGGCGTAGGTCTCGGCCTTGGCGGCGAGCAGCTGCGCCGACTGCAGGCCGAGCAGGCGCTGGCGGATCGAGGTCAGGCGCGCCGCAGCGGCGTCGAGCTTGGGGCGCAGGGCCTGGAGCTGCTTGTCGAGGCCGGCGATCTCGTCCTGCAGCGCGGCGATGCGCGACTGGCGGGCGAGCTCGCCGAAGTGGAACTCCTGCGGCCGGCCGAGGTGACGGGCGCCGCGGCGTTCGCGGTGGTAGCCGTCGCGGGTGATCCATTCCTGCTCGCGCGGCAGCTCGCGCGCGGCCTCGGCATTTTCGACACGACGGATGCGGTTGAGCAGGTCGGCGAGCCAGCGCGGCACCGGGGCGCCGAATTCCACCACCTCGGCCAGGCTCATCGGCCGCGGCGGCGGGGCGGTCTCGCGTTCGGGCACGATGAAGTGGCGGAAGCGCTCGCGCTCGCCGAGCGCCCAGGCGAGGTGGCGGTCGGCTTCGCGCTCGAGCAGGATCAGGTGGCGGTAGGGGCGCAGGATGGCTTCGAGCGCCGCCTGCCAGGCGGGGTCGGTGACTTCCACGACCTCGGCGAGGCTTCTGTGCGCGATCCCCTCGGCGCTGAGCCTGACGCGAAAGCGCGCGACCTCGGCGTCGCCCGGCGGGCCGGCGCGCTTGCGTTCGCCGCGCAGGGTGTCGGTCCTGTCCTCGAAGGCGGCGACCAGCTCGCGCTCCTTGCGGCGCAGGGCGGCGAGCGCGGCATCGGCCTCCTCGTGCTCCTTCTCCAGCGCCACCGCGTCGGCGCCGTGCTCGCTGGCGAGCTGGGCGCGCAGCAGGTCGCGCTCCTCGAGCAGCTTGTCGAGGTCGCGCACGCGGTCGTGGGCCGCGAGGTAGCGCTGTTCGGAAGCGGTGTCGCTTTCCTTCAGGCGCTTGCGTTCGGCCTGCGCAGCCTCCTGCTCGTTGCGCACGACGTCCAGGCGCTGGCGGGATTCGCGCTGCTCCGCCTGCTTCTCGGCGCGCTCGCGGCCGACGCGGTGCAGGGCCTCGCGCTCGGCGGCGATCTCGCGTTCCAGTTCGGCGATCTCCAGGCGCGGCACGATCTCGGCCGCCAGTGCCTGGGCCTCGTCGGCGAGCTGCTTCCATTCCAGAAAGCGGTTGGCCTCGGCCTTCTTCTCCTCGGCCTGGGTCTTGAGGCGGTCGAGGTCGATGCCGAGTTCGCCGAGTTCGCGCTCGGCGGATTTCTGTTCCTCGCGCGCGGCCTGGTAGTTGTCCAGCACCTCCTTGTCGCCGAAGACGTCGAACACCAGCTCGAGCAGGGCCTTGGGCGAGTACTCGCACAGCTTGTCGGTGTCGCCCTGTTCCAGCGCCAGCACCTTGGTGATCGCCGGGGTCAGGCCGCCCCAGGCCAGGCGGTTCTGGTAGTCGCGCAGGCCGATCCAGTCGCTGGTCTGCTCGAGCGCCTCGATCGGCAGGTTGCCGTCGACGATGGTGTAGTCGCGGATCCAGTCGCCGCCGGCCTTGCGGATGCGGCAGGCGAGCGTGACCTCGTCGGCCAGGCAGGGGAAGAAGGGCCGCCTGCCGCTGTGCCCGGGCTGGTTGGCGACCACCGCGCGGATCCACGCGAAGCTGCGCT
This sequence comes from Thauera sp. GDN1, assembly GCF_029223545.1. Classification (NCBI taxonomy): domain Bacteria; kingdom Pseudomonadati; phylum Pseudomonadota; class Betaproteobacteria; order Rhodocyclales; family Zoogloeaceae; genus Thauera; species Thauera sp. GDN1. Next base: position 1,766,049 of record NZ_CP097870.1, read on the forward strand.
CGGCGCGGCGCACGTAGCGGCGGAAGTCGCGCTTGCCCGAGCAGCGCAGCGCGAACAGCGTGCGCAGGGCGTCGAGCAGGGTGGTCTTGCCCGAGCCGTTGGGGCCGACGATGGTGATGATCTGCGCGTCCAGCGGCAGCGAGAAGCGCCGCCAGAAATCCCAGTGGACGAGCTCGAGGGTCTTGATGTGGAACATGGGTCGCCGGAAGCGTCGGGGTTTCAGCGCCGCTGCAGCAGCAGCCCGCACTCGAGGTGGTGGGTGTAGGGGAACTGGTCGAAGGCCGCCGCTGCCGCAATGCGGTGTGTCTCCGACAGCGCGGCGACGTTGGCGCGCAGGGTCTCCGGGTTGCAGGAGATGTAGAGGATGTTGTCGAAGCCTCTGGCCAGCGCGATCGTGCCGTCATCCAGGCCGGCGCGCGGCGGGTCGACGAAGAGCGTGGAGAAGCGGTAGCCCGCGAGATCGACGCCCGCCATGCGGCGGTATTCGCGGCCGCCGGCCAGCGCGTCGCTGATCTCCTCGCTCGCCATGCGCACCATGGTGACGTTGTCCACGCCGTTGTCGGCGAGGTTGGTGTGCGCGGCGCGCACCGAGGTCTTGCTCATCTCGGTGGCGAGCACGCGGCCGAACAGCGGCGCCAGCGCGACGGTGAAGTTGCCGTTGCCGCAGTAGAGTTCGAGCAGGTCGCCCGCGCCTTGCGGGGCAGCGCCCACGCTCTTCGCCTGCGCGCGCGCCCAGGACAGCATGTGCTGGTTCACGCCGCCGTTGGGCTGGGTGAAGCTGCCTTCGAACTGCTGGTAGCGCAGGCGCGCGCCGTCGACCTCCAGCTCCTCCTGCACCCAGTCGCGCTCGAGAACGAGCTTCTGCTTGCGGCTGCGGCCGATGAGCCGGATGTCCAGCGCCGCGGCGAGCTCCCGTGCTGCGGCCTCCCAGGCCTCGTCGAGCGGGCGGTGGTAGACCAGGCTGACCAGGCACTCGCCGCTCAGGGTGGCGAGGAACTCGACCTGGAAGATCTTGCGCCGCAGCGGTTCGCTCGCCTGGAGCGCGTCGCGCAGGCGCGGCATCAGGGTGGCGATGGGTTCTGCGGCGGCGGGGAAGGTCTCGAGCAGGATGGGCTGCTTCGGGTCGGCGCTGTCGAACATCGCGTAGTCGATGCGGCCTTCGTGGTGCCACAGGCGGAACTCGGCGCGCAGGCGGTAGTGCAGCGGCGCGGAGCGGAAGACCGCGGGCTCGGGCAGCGCGAACTCGGCGAAGTCGGCGCGGTAGCGCGCGAGCTTGGCGGCGAGCTGCTCCTCGTAGCGGGCGGGGTCGATGTCGGGCAGGGGCATGGATTAGCGGGATCTTGTGACGGAAATGCGGGGTGGCCGCGCCGCGGCGACGGACGCTATGAGAGCGATCACGCGTCCTCCGTGGGAGCGTCCTCGTCGGTCAGCGCATCGGCATGTTCGAAGGCATTGGCCTCGGGCAGCGCGTGGCCGGCGGCGGCGAGCACCTCGCCGAGCGTGCCGTGGATGATGCGGTCGGCCATCACCCGGTAGTCGAGCGCGAGGTCGAGCAGCGGGCCTTCGCCGATCAGGCCGTTGCGGCGCTCGATGAAGCCGAGGCGGGCGAGCTTGCCGAGCATGAAGTTGCGCACCTTGGTGCGTCCGCCCAGGCGCGGGCCGAAGTCGGCGATCAGCGAGGCTTCGGTGAGCGTGCCGGAGACCGTCTCGCCGTGCGCCACCGGCTTGTCGCCGCCGCCGAAGAGGTCGCTCTGGCCGTCGTCGATGAGTTCGCGGCGGCTGACCTGGCGCTCGCGCTTGGGCAGCACGATCAGCGCCCAGAGGATCACCAGCAGGGCGATCTCGTCACGGGTGAGGCCCATGTTGCTGGCGGCGTACTCGCGCCCGGCGCCGAACACCGGCTCGGCGAGCTCGGCCTCGAGCGCGACGCCGACGTGGGCGGCGTAGGGATTGTCCAGCAGGCGCAGGCCGACGTCGGCGAGGCGGCGGTCGAGCTCATGGCGGAAGGTCTCGTCCACCAGCGCGCGCCGCACCAGGCGGTCGCTGCGCGGCAGCCAGCGCTGGGCGAGCAGGCGCGCGGTCAGGGTCTTGAGTTCGTGTTCCATGGGGAATCCCGTTGGCTCAGGTCGAGGCCGTGGCGCGCGGCCGCACCTCGCCCTGCGTCATCGCGGCGATCTCGTCCTCGCCCACCGCGGTCAGCGTATCGCCGAACTCGACCTCCAGCGGCAGGCGCATGAAGGCGCCCACCGGACCATCCTCGGGGCCGGCCTCGGCGCCGTCGGCGAGCAGCGCGAGCAGGGACAGGCGGTAGCTCGCCGGCGCGAAGCCGCCGCCGGCGACGACCTGGTGCAGCGGCTGTGCGGCCGGCAGCTTCTCCAGGCGGTGGGCGAAATGTTCGAGCAGGCGCAGGTCCTCGGCCTGCAGCGTGACGTCCGCCCCGGTGCTGTCCGGCGGCGGCAGGTCGGCGTCGGCGGTGGCGGCGGCCGCCTCGCCTTCGAGCATCGCCTCGGCGCGGTCGAGCAGTTCGTGGCCGCCGGCCAGCAGCGGCAGTTCCGGCACCGCGGCGAAGGTGTCCGCCGCCAGGCCGGCGAGCGCATCTGCGCCCAGGCTGCGCAGCCAGGCGGCGACGTCCGAGGACGAGATCCCCGAGCCGCCCAGCGTCACGCGCTGCGCCTCGATCTTGTTCAGCGCGCGCTGGAAGGCGGCGTCCACCCGCGCCAGGCGCGACTGCGCCAGCCCGATGCGCTGCGCGATGCGGGCGATGTCGAAGTCGACCTCGGGGTCGGCGAGCAGGCCGTTGAGGATGTCGGTGCCGCGCTCGAGCCAGCGCCCGTTGGCCGACAGCCGGCGACGGGCGTCCAGGATGCGGAACTCGGAGCCGGAGGCGATCGCCTCCTCGAAGTGCCAGCTGAGGTCGTTGAGCTTGGACAGCAGGTGGCCGAGGGCCTCGGGGGTGATGCTGCCCACCGCCTGCAGGCCGGCGAGCTGGGCGGTCAGGAAGCCGAGTTCGGCATCCTCTTCCTCGCCGAAGCGCAGCAGCATCGCGATCGCGGCCACCGCGTTGCGGCCGACGTCGGACAGCGCGTAGTGGCCGTCCTCGCCGATCGCCAGCAGGGCGTTGTCGCGCAGGCGCTTGAGCACGGTCTCGAGCTTGACCGCGTCGAGATAGCTGAAGCGCGCGCGCAGCGCCTCCGGCGACCAGCGCGGCGAATCGGCCTCGCGGCCGATCTCGCGCAGCACCAGCAGGCGCATCAGCACCTCGGCCTCGGTGCCGCGGAACAGCGTTATGAAGGCGTCGAGCAGCGGGCGCGCCGAGGCCAGCGCCGCCAGCTCGGGCACTTCGTCGGCGTCGACGCCGGGGGCGAGGAAGTCGGACAGGAAGGGGTCGCTCAAACCGGGAACGCCCCTGCCTCAGACGCCCTGCTTCAGGCTCGCCGCGATGAAGTCGTCCAGATCGCCGTCGAGCACGGCCTGGGTGTTGCCGACCTCGTAGCTGGTGCGCAGGTCCTTGATGCGCGACTGGTCGAGCACGTAGCTGCGGATCTGGTGACCCCAGCCGATGTCGCTCTTGGAGTCTTCCAGCTTCTGCTGCTCGGACTGGCGCTTGCGCAGCTCGGCCTCGTACAGGCGCGCCTTCAGCATCGACATGGCCTCGGCCTTGTTCTTGTGCTGCGAGCGGTCGTTCTGGCACTGCACGACGATGCCGGTGGGCTCGTGCGTGATCCGCACCGCCGAGTCGGTCTTGTTGATGTGCTGGCCGCCGGCGCCCGAGGCGCGGTAGGTGTCGATGCGCAGGTCGGCGGGGTTGATCTCGATCTCGATCGAGTCATCCACCTCCGGATACACGAACACCGAGGTGAAGCTGGTGTGGCGCCGGGCGTTGGAGTCGAACGGCGACTTGCGCACCAGGCGGTGGATGCCGGTCTCGGTGCGCAGGTAGCCGTAGGCGTACTCTCCGCTGAGCTTGATCGTGCAGTTCTTGATGCCGGCGACTTCGCCCTCGGTCTCTTCCATCAGCTCGACGCTGAAGCCCTTCTTTTCCCCGTAGCGCAGGTACATGCGCTCGAGCATGCCCGCCCAGTCCTGGGCCTCGGTGCCGCCGGCACCGGCCTGGATCTCGATGAAGCAGTTGTTCGGGTCCATCGGGTTGCTGAACATGCGGCGGAACTCGAGCTTCTCGACCTCCGCCTGCAGCTCGCCCAGGTCGGCCTCGACCGCCTCGAAGGTGTCGTCGTCGTCCTCGGCCTCGGCCAGTTCGAACAGGTCCTTGAGGTCGCGCGACTGCGCGTCGATCTTCTGCAGCGTCAGCACGACGTCCTCGAGCTGGCGCTTCTCCTTGCCGAGCTCCTGGGCGCGCTCGGCGTTGTTCCAGACCGCCGGGTCTTCCAGTGCGCGGTTAACCTCTTCGAGCTTCGATGCTTTCACATCGTAGTCAAAGATACCTCCGTAGTTCGCGACCGCGGGCGGCGAGGTCGGCGAGTTTTTCGGCGATGGCGTTCTGGCGTTCGGCTTCCATGTTTGCTGCTCCGGCTGAATCAGGGAAACCGTGCATTATAGGGCCTGGCGGGTAATCACGCGCCTCCCCCAATCGCCCCCAATCGCCTTGTTGCTGCCGAGGGGTCCGGCATTGGCGCGGGTGCGGGCGTGCAGCGGCTCGAGCGCGGCGGGGGGTGCCGATCGCTAGAAGCTGAACAAGGGCCCGAGGTACAGGTACAGGCTCCCTTCTCCCGTGTCGTTGTGCCCATAGGCGAGATACAGCGGCCCGATCGGCGTGTCCGCGCCGACGAAGACGCTGCCGGCCAGGATGTGGTGTCCCGTGCCGATGTCTCCCGTCTTCGCCCAGACATTGCCCGCCTCGACGCTGGCACCCGCATAGGCCTCGAACTGCTGGATGTCGTTGATCCGGCGCATGTACACCAGCCGCGCGAGCCCTGCCTGCTGTCCGCTGAGCCTGTTTTCCTCGAAGCCCGACAGACGCAGGAAGCCGCCGAGGCCGTAAAGGCTCTGGGCAGGAGCGGTGCCATCGGTGGTCGTGTTCACGGTCAGCCCGCCTACCAGCGTGTGCCGCCCCCATGTGCGGGCCAACAGGAAGCCGGCACTGACCTGCTCGAAGTCGGTGTCCGCACCGAAGCGCTCGCGCGACACCCGCCACTCGGCTCGGGCCAGGTGCCCGCTGCGCGGGAAGTACAGGCTGTCGAGCTTGTCGTCGCTCAAGCGCAGGTAGAACTCGCCGGTGTCGAAGTCCCGACGCGGGGCAGGGGGGCCGGCACCGACCTCGATGTCGCCGCTTCGACGCAGGTAGCCCAGCCGCGCTTCGCCCCAGGAGCCGAACTGCCGTCCGACGCCCACGTCCATTCCCGGACCGCGGACATGCAATTCCGCGATTCTCTTGCCCTCATCGTCGAACGCATTCACGTTCCGCGTCTGATAGGCAAGCCGGCCGAAAGCGAAATAGCGTGCGCCGGCGTCGAGTGGCTGGAAAAGCTCCGTGAACAGCGCGGGCTCGTCGCCGATCTGGAGTCCTGCTCTCCATTCCCCGTTCAGCGCATTGATCGGAGTACGCGTATAGGTCAGCCCGAGTCTGAACGCCGCGTCGCCCTCGAAGTTGCTGGAGGTGATCAGGCCGGTCTGCAGATAGCCGGGGCCCCATGGCTTTTCCCTGGTCCGCACGACCAGCCCGGTCCTGCCGTCCTCGTCCACAATCTCGTAGCGTACGGATTCGAAGATCTCGAGTCCGTAGATCTGCTGAATGTCGTGCTCGAGCCTGCTGATGTCGAGGGGTTCGCCGGTCGTTGCAGAAAGGTGGTGCGCGACGACTTCATCACTCACCCCGGACCTGTTGTCGATGCGGACGAAGTCGATGCGTGGCGGATCCTCCCGGGTCGGGCTTCGGGCCGCCATGTGGCGCCTGAAATTCTCCTCGTTGACGGAATATCGACTCAACGCGCTGGCCGTGTCCCTCGCGGCCCGTTCGCCCAGAGGAATCGCCTCTCGCACGCGATCGAAACTTCCTGCACGGATTTCACCCAGATCGACCGAGACGCGCACATCCTCGGGGGACAGCGTCTTCAACTGCTGCCGGGAATTGATGACGAACAGGAGGTTGATCATCTGCGCGGCGACATCGAGTCCCGATGCGATCTCCTCACGCGTCAGCATGGCGGTGCCGAATTCGGACACGATCAGCACCTCGGCACCCATGTCCCGCGCCACGCTGATCGGTATGTTGTTGGCACTGCCGCCATCGACGAGCAGCCTGCCATCGAGCTCGACCGGATCGAACGCGCCCGGCACGGCCATGCTGGCGCGAATCGACCGCGAAAGGCTGCCCGACTCGAGGATGACCTCCTCGCCGGTCTCGAGGTCGGCGGCGACGGCGCGAAATGGGATCGGCAACTTGTCGAAATCGCTGACGGAAGCAACCTGCCGGGTCAGCCGGTTCAGCTGCAGATCGAACTTCTGACCCTGGATATAGGCCAGCGGCAGCTTGATCTTGCCGTCGCCGAAACCAGGCTTGGCCTTGAACATGTACAGGGCATCGTCGCTCTTGCGCCTGAAGGAGCGATCGGCGCGGCTGGGAGAATCGACGAACAGATCGGTCCAGTCGATCTCCTCGATGGCGCGCTCGATATCCTCCGGTGTCATGCCCGCGGCGTACAGCCCGCCGACGATGGCGCCCATGCTGGTGCCGACAACGTAGTCAACCGGAATGCGCAACTCCTCGAGCACCTTGAGCACGCCCACGTGGGCCGCGCCCTTCGCCCCGCCACCGGCGAGCACCAGCCCGACTTTCGGGCGCGCCTGCTCCCCTTGCACGCCCGGCGTCGCCCCGGCGATCTCCGTTGCCGCGCCAAGCCCCTGGGCAAGGCAGACGAGCAGGGCGCAACACAGTGATTGAAGGCCATATCGAACACGCCGCGCTACTGGATCGGTCCTCATCTCGCTTTCCTCAGCCATTTCCGACGACGGTCGCAGCCATGATCGCGCTCGGATACTCGGGGCGATCTGATCTGTGTCAGTGCTCGACCAGCAAGTCGGCATCCCGAACCACTCGCGATGAGCGATCCCTCGCACATCGCGCATCACCAGCACCCCCTCGGCCGCGGGGCGGACCGCTGCTGCCGTCGAGCCCACCCGATGGCCGCGGATCGTAGAGTGATGGCATGGCGTCACCATCATCTTCTTGCCGCCCCCGGCTTCGCGCCCGCTACTTCATCCGCAGCGTGATCTTGCTCACGTCGGGACATGTATGCGCGCGTGGAGCTTTGGTGAATGTATCTATATCATCACGAATGGCGACTTTGTTGAGTTGGTGCGAAATACCGTGACCAGCCCGAGCGGCCCTTGATCCTGAACTTTCGCTAGTCATGAAGCATCCGTTCTTCGCTTTCATGGGGACGAGTTACCCCATCCATCTCGAACGCGAGTTCGAGCGCATCCTGGTCAGGATCGAGGCGCTCTGGGAAACGCCCGAGATCCACGACTACTTCACCGACCTGCTGATCGACAAGCGGGGAGGGCGCAAGGGTTTTCCCGCGCCGGTGCTTGCCGACATCATTCGCCTGCGTGACGCGCGCGAACTGCAGACCTTCAAGGAGGCCGAGCGCAAGGAATACGCCTTGCAGGAACTGACCTCGCTGGGCATCGCGTTCCTGCACAAGAACTTCGTCAATGCGCTCGAAGAGGGGGACCAGCACGTCGTGGACCTGTTCGTGCGGGCGAACATCAATGTGAACAAGCCGCTCGAAGACGGTACGCCACCGCTCCTGTTCGCGCTCACACGGGGCCTGACCATCGCCGCGCAGATCCTCATCAACGGCAATGCCGATCCGAACGCGAGGGGGCCGCTCGGACTGACGCCCCTGCTGGTCGCCTGCGGCAAGGCGACGGTGGGTTACAGGGCCGCGGTGGAACTGTTGCTGCGCAAGGGGGCGCATGTGAATGTGCGCGACCCGCTGGGCAATACGCCGCTGACCCTCGCGATCAGCGGTGGCACGCCGGACATCGCCCTGATGTTGCTCGAGCTGGGCGCAGATCCCTTCGCGGGACCCCGCAACGGCGAGACGCCCCTGTCCCTGGCCCTGAAGCTCGGCGACGAGGAGCTCCTCGCCGTCCTGCGCGAGCGGCTCGCGCAGGCGCGGTCGCCTTCGCCGCGTCTCGCCCCGCAGCCGGACGCTGCCTGATCGATGTCGACTTCCGCTGGCTCCCCTCGTCCCGACTTCGACATCGTTCCCTGGAACTCGAGCTTCGAGACGGGCGTCGGCCTCATCGACGAGCAGCATCGCCACCTGGTGGATCTGATCAATGATCTGGCTCGCCAGTATGTCCGTGGCCTGGATCCGGGTGGCGCCCAGCGCATCGTGGGGGCGCTGGCGGACTACACCGCCTACCACTTCGACGCCGAGGAAGCCCTTTGGGCCGAGGCTCTGCAGGATGATCAGTGGGCCGTGGCGCACCGGCGCGCGCACCAGGGCTTCGTGGACAAGGTGCGCGGCCTGCAGGCGGACCTGAGCCGGCACGAGGCCTTGCCGGCACTGGACGACCTGCTGTCCTTCCTGACGCGCTGGCTGGCCCATCACATCCTGTACGACGACAAGCGGATGGCGACCGCGCTGCTGGCGGTACGCCAGGGCGTGGGGGTGGGCGGCGCCAAGCAGCATGCGGTCGAAGCGATGAGCGGACAGGCTTCGGTGCTCATCCAGAGTGTGCTCTCGATGTACGAGCTGCTGTCGACCCGCACGCTGGCCCTGGAGCGCGAAACCTTTGCCCGGCACCGTGCCGAACAGGCCTTGCGCGAGCAGGACGAACGCTGGGAGGCGGCGGTCGGCGTCAGCCGCGACACCTTGTGGGATTGCGACTTGCGCGAGGTCGCGCTCCCTGAGCCCGGGCACGTCGATCATTGGTCGCTGCCGGCCGGGATGGCCTTTCTGGAGGACGGCGAGCAGCGGATCCATGCCGAGGACTGGCCTCGCCTGCGCAGCCACCTGCTCGCGCATCTCCTCGGCCATGGCGAGGCGTTCAGCGATCAGTACCGGGTGGTGGATGCGCAGGGCGGCGTGCGCTGGCTGCAGTCGCGCGGCAAGGTGGTGGCGCGCGACACCGGGGGGCGGCCGCTGCGCATGGTCGGTACCCAGACCGACATCAGCGAGCGCAAGACGGCCGAACTCGCGCTCCAGCGCGAGCGCGACACGCGCACGATCATCAGCGACTTCGCCGCCGACTTCATGGCCTCGTCCCTGGGCGACTTCGACGCTGCGATCAGGCGCGCGCTCGAGCGCAGCGGCACCTACCTGCAGGCGGACCGGAGCTACGTGTTCCTGCTCACCGGTGACGGTGAATACATGAACAACACCCATGAGTGGTGTGCGCCCGGCATCCGCCCCAAGATCGACCATCTGCAAGGGATTCCCGCGGACGCCACCCCCTGGTGGTGGGCCCAACTGCGTGACCCCGGGTACGTGCTGGTGCGTCGTGTGGCCGACATGCCGCCCGAGGCTCACGCCGAGCAGGCCATCCTGCAAGCGCAGGACATCCAGTCGGTCTGCGTCCATCCGCTGCGCGCAGGGGGCAGGATCGTAGGCTTCCTGGGCAACGATTCAGTGCTCCGGGAACGCCAGTGGGGGGCGGACGTCCTGCACTTCCTGAGCCTGATGAGCGACCTGCTCGGCATCGCACTGGAGCATCGGCAGGTGCACCAGCAACGCGCACAGGCCCTGCACCGGCTCGAACGCGCCGAGCAACAGGCGCACCTCGGGCATTGGATCCTCGATCCGGCTAGCGGTCGGGCGACGTGGTCGGCCGAAGTCTTCCGGATCCTGGAGCGCTCGCCCGGGAGCGTCGTTCCCAGCCACGAGGCCTATCTGGAAAGCGTCCACCCGGAGGACAGGCAGGCCGTTCACCAGGCGCTCGAGCAGGCGCAGGCCAGTCTCGGCAGGATGCATGTCGAGCATCGGGTCCTGCTCGAAGGCGGCCGCCAGAAGCATGTGGAGGTCAGGGGACAGTTCTCCGCCGGCGAGGAGGGGCGTGCGGCCCTGATCGAGGGCACGGTGCAGGACGTCAGCGACAAGGCGAGGCATCAGGAGGAACTTCAGCGCCTGGCCTTCCAGGACCCGCTCACCGGATTGCCGAACCGCCGCGCGCTGGAGGAAACCCTGCGCCGCGAGATGCAGCACGCACAGCGTCATGGCGAGGTCCTGGCCATGGCGCTGGTGGACCTGGACAACTTCCGCGAAGCCACCGAGCGCTTCGGCCCGGCGCTGGGCGACCGTCTGCTGCTGGCACTGAGCCAGCGCATGCGCGTGCTGTTCGACCAGCCGGGCGCCGTGAGCCGTGTCGGCGGGGACGAATTCGTGGTGCTGTTCACCCGTCTGCAGCAGCCCAAGGCCCATGTCGTGCAGGTCAAGCGCCTGCTCGCGGCGATCAACGAGCCGCTGAGCATCGACGGCGTCGAGCTCGCGATCGGCGCCAGCGTGGGCGTCACCGAGTTCCCCCAACCCATGGCCGTATCGGGCGACCAGCTGCTGCGCCAGGCCCAGCAAGCCCTGTTCGACGCCAAGCTGCATGGCAAGAACCGCTATCACCTGTACGACGCCACCTGGGAAAAGGACACCCGTGTCCTGGCCGAGCGCCTGGACGAGATCCAGGCTGCGCTGCGTGGGGACGAATTCGTCCTCCATTACCAGCCCAAGGTGAACATGCGCACCGGCGTCGTGATCGGCGCCGAGGCCCTGATCCGCTGGCAGAAGCCCTCGGGTCAGCTGCTTGGCCCCGCCGACTTCCTGCCGATCGTGCAGGACCACCCGCTCGAGGTCGCGCTCGGAGACTGGGTGATCGAGGCCGCCCTCACGCAGATGCGGGCCTGGCAGGCGCAGGGCCTGCACCTGCAGATCAGCGTGAATGTGAGCAGCCTGCAACTGCTCGACGATGCGTTCGTGGACAAGCTGCAGGCCCTGTTGTCGGAATTCCCCGATGTGGCGCCGGCTGCCCTGCAGCTGGAGATCCTGGAGAGCAGTGCGCTGCAGGACATCGCCAGGGTCTCGCGCATCATGCAGCGGTGCCGCGAATTGGGCGTCAGTTTCGCGTTGGACGACTTCGGCACGGGCTTTTCGTCACTCGCCTATCTGAAGCACCTGCCGGCGAGCGTGCTCAAGATCGACCAGGGCTTCGTGCGCGACGTGCTCGCCAGCCCGGACGACCTGTCCATCATCTCGGGCGTGGTCGGCATGGCCAAGGCCTTCGGCCTGCAGGTGATCGCGGAAGGGGTGGAAACCGTGGAGCACGGCGAGCTCCTGCTGCATCTGGGCTGCGAACAGGCCCAGGGCTATGGCATTGCCCGCCCCATGCCGGCGGCGGCCTTGCCCGGCTGGATCGCTGGCTGGAAGCCGGAGCCGTCGTGGCGCGCACAGCCTGCGATCGACGTACGCGACATGCCGCTGCTGCACGCCATGGTCGAACATCGAGGCTGGCTGCTGCGACTGGAGCAATGGCTGTGCGGCCACAGCGAGCGTGCGCCGCTCATGGACCATCGCCAGTGCGGACTGGCCCACTGGATGAATGGCGACGGACGATCCCATACCATCCACCGTCCGGAGTATCAGCGACTCTTCCGTCTGCACCGTGAGGTGCACCAGCTGGGCCACGACGCCTTGTCCGCACGGGGGCAGGGCAGGATGGATTCTGCGCTGGCCCTGCTGCCGCGCCTGCGCAGCCAGTGCGAGGGCCTGGTGGCGGAGCTGAGGGCGCTGCTCCGGCGCGCGCAGCGCTAGTTGGCCCCCACCGCTGCGGCGCCACGGCGCGGGGCCGCAGCGGCCGGTGAAGGCGTGTCCTCAGGCGGCCTCGAAATGCTCCAGCATCAGCTGCACGCTGGCGACGCCGTTGTACTCGTTGACGCCGAGGCGGAAGGCGGCGTGGATCTGTCCGGCCGCGCCTTCGGCGTGGTTGAAGCGGATCGCCTCATAGCGCGTGCCGCCGCGTGAGAGCTCGAGCTTGAGGTGCTTGTCCTTCAGCAGGCGCTGGCGCTCGACGCGGAACACGTCGTCGAAGACGGGGGGCGGAAAGCCCTGGCCCCAGATCTCGTTGTCGAGCATGCGCGCGGCGTCGAGCGCGAAATAGCCGGACTCGAGGCTGCCGTCGGTGTCGATGCGGCGCTCCAGCTGCGCGGGTTCGAGCAGTTCGCTCACCACCTCCTCGAAGGCGGCGTCGAAGCGTGCGAGCTCGGATTCGCGGATGGTGAGGCCCGCGGCCATCGCGTGGCCGCCGAAGCGCACGATGAGCTCGGGGTGGCGCTTGGTGACGAGGTCGAGCGCGTCGCGCAGGTGCAGACCGGGGATCGAGCGCCCGGAGCCCTTGAGCTCGCCGTCGTTCGCGCGCGCGAAGGCGATCGTGGGCCGGTGCAGGCGTTCCTTGATGCGACCGGCGACGATGCCGATCACGCCCTGGTGCCAGTCGGGCTCGAACAGCGCCACGGTGGCACGGTTGCCGGCGTCGAAGCCGGCGAGCCGGTTCAGCGCATCTTCCTGCATGCCGGCCTCGATGCTGCGGCGCTCGCGGTTGAGCTTGTCGAGCTCCTGGGCGATGTTCATCGCCCGGCCGGCGTCGTCGGTGATCAGGCATTCGATGCCCAGGCTCATGTCCGACAGCCGGCCGGCAGCGTTGAGCCGCGGGCCGATCATGAAGCCGAGGTCCATCGTGCTGGCGCGCGCCGGATCGCGGCCGGCCACCGCGAACAGCGCGCGGATGCCCGGCTGCAGGCGCCCGGCGCGCATGCGGGCGAGGCCCTGCGCGACCAGGATGCGGTTGTTGCGGTCGAGCTTGACCACGTCGGCCACGGTGCCGAGCGCGACCAGGTCGAGCAGGTCGGCGAGGTTGGGCTCCTTGCCGCCGGTGAAGGCGCCGCGCTCGCGCAGCTCGGCGCGCAGCGCGAGCATGGTGTAGAACATCGCGCCCACGCCGGCCAGCGCCTTGCTCGGGAAGTCGCAGCCGGGCTGGTTGGGGTTCACGATCACGTCGGCCTCGGGCAGCACGTCGCCGGGCAGGTGGTGGTCGGTGATCACCGTGGCCATGCCGTGGGCGCGCGCGGCGGAGATGCCCTCGACGCTGGCGATGCCGTTGTCGACGGTGATCAGCACCTCGGGTTCGAGCTGCGCGGCGATCTCCACCATCGCCGGGGTGAGGCCGTAGCCCAGGGTCACGCGGTCCGGCACCAGGTAATGCACGTCGGCGCCGAAGGCGCGCAGCGCGCGCACGCCCACCGCGCACGCGGTGGCGCCGTCGCAGTCGTAGTCGGCGACGATCACCATGCGCGCGCCGGCCTCGATGGCGTCGGCGAGGAGCTGCGCGGCCTCGGTCGTGCCGGTCAGCGCCTCGGGCGGCAGCAGGTTCTTCAGGCTGGTGTCGAGCTCGTCGGCGCGGGCGATGCCGCGCGCGGCGTAGAGGCGGGCGAGCAGGGGATGCAGGCCGGCATCGGCGAGGCGGTTGAAGGCCTGCTGCGGGACAGCGCGGGACTGGATGCGGGTCATCGGTCGTGAGGTGCGTCTAGGGGCGGCCGGGTCGGGGGCGGGGCGTCCGGTACCGTCATCGGCGCCGGGGCGACCGACTTCAGCAGCGCCTCGAAGGAATGGGGTTTGCGCCAGAACTTCCAGCGCTCGCTGCGGCGGAGCTCGAGCTCGAGCGTGCCGCGGTCGCCGGGGGCGAGGATGCGCAGCGTGTCGATGCGGCCGCGTTGCGCGGCCTCGGCGAGGGGGGCGAACCAGTCGCGTTCCAGTGCCTCCAGGCCCCTGCGCCAGGCGTCGAGGTCGAGCTGCTGGGCGGGTTTCTGCAGCGCGTCGAGCACCACCAGGGTGTCCTGCGCTAGCGCCGTGGCGAGATCCGGCGCCCGGACCGGCACGCCGGCGGCGCGGGCAAGGCCCACAGCGAGCGGGTCCAGGGCCTGCACGGCGGCGGCCGGCGGCCTGAGGGGCAGGGCGAGCGTGCCGGCGCCCCACAGCCACAGGCTGTTGACCGGCCGCCGCCCGCCGTCCTCGCGGGCGCGGCTGATGGCGTGGTTGTGCAGCACGATCTGCGCTTCGTTCATCGTGCGCTGCCACAGCGTCGCATCCGCGCCTTCGGGCAGGAAGTGCTTGATCGGCCGGCCGACGACGTCGTCGAGCGGGTACAGCGTCACCTCGGTCGGCGCGTTCAGGCGCAGGTACCAGCGGTTCGGGGCGCAGGCCTCGAAGCGGCCGAGGTCGGCGAACACGTCATTGAGCGCGACGATCAGCGCGGCGGATTCCGCCGCATCGAGCTCGCCCTCGGGGAAGGCCTGCAGCAGCAGATGCTCGCGCGCGAAGGACAGGTTGACCGGATCGGCGCACAGCCAGTGCACGCCGGGTTCGGGTGTCGGCGCGTCGGCTTCGCCGAGGCGGCGCAGGGCGGCCAGCGGCAGCGGCGCTGCATCGAGGCCGAACAGGCGGGCGAGCTGGCGATCGCAGGGCTCGAATGCACCCACCTGCCGGCGGCCGCGGCCGAGCAGGGTGGCGAGGCCGTCGAGCGCGAGCCCGGCGGCGGGCCCGAGCAGCGAGGCCACGGGCCACAGCAGCCCGGGAATGAATAGCTGGAGAGTCATCGGCAGGACGTGGTGGGAAGCGGCGCGAGTCTAGCACGTGCCGTCGCCGGCGCCGCGGGCAGGAGCGGCCCGCGTCCGCTCGGACTCTACTGATGTTTCAGAAGAAAGAAATATGAACTAATATTTCTGTAGAAAGGAGGTGCGCCATGACTGCATCCGCTGCCACCAACACGGCCACCGCTGGCGAGCAGACCGCCAATGCGGCGGTCGTGCTCTCGAAGGCGGTCGCCCGCGCTGCCGAACGCCTCGGCGTTTCGCGTGCGCTGCTTGCCAAGGTCCTGGGGGTGAGCCCGGCGACCATCACGCGGCTCCATGCCGGCGACTACCAGCTCGAGCAGCACCGCAAGGAGTGGGAGTTCGCGCTGCTGTTCGTGCGCCTGTTCCGCTCGCTCGATTCCATCGTGGGCGAGGAGAAGACCGCGCGCGCGTGGCTCAACAGCGACAACAAGGCGCTCAACGCGCGCCCCATCGAACTCATCGGCCAGACCGAAGGACTCGTCCGTGTCGTCCACTATCTGGACGCCGCTCGCGGTCTCGTCTGAAGCGCGCGCCTGGGCAGCGCCGGCCTGGCGCATGGTCGAAGCCCAGCACGTCGCCTCGACCATGAAGATCGTCGACGACGCGGCCGAACAGGACGTGCTGGAGCAACTGCTCGAGTCCAGCAAGCCTCCTCGGCCTTCCGGTGTCCCCACGCTGGACTACCTGCTCGCCTCGCCGTTTCGATATGACCCGAGGCGGGGCGGTTCGCGCTTTCGGGGCGCCACCGACCCCGGCGTGTTCTACGGCGCGCAGGGTGTGCGCACGGCCTGCGCCGAGCTGGGGTACTGGCGCTGGAAATTCCTCCACGACGCAGTCGATCTGGAGCGAATCGAGCCCGTGGCCCACACCGCATTTCGGGTCAGGCTCGCCGCCGTGGTCGCCGACCTGCGCGAGCCACCCTTTGCCATCGACCTCGATGCCTGGAAGCATCCCACCGACTACGGCGCCACCCAGGCCTTTGCCCGCGTCGCGCGCGAGGCCCGGATCGGCGGAATCGTTTATCCGTCGGTGCGCGATCCGGAACCGGCGTGGTGCATCGCCGTTCTCGATGCCGCCGCGTTCGCGTCACCCAGGCCCGATCCGGGCAAGCAGACCTGGTGGCTCGCCGTGCTGCAGGATGGCGTGGTGTGGCGACGCGACAGCGAGCGGCTGGTCTTTGCCGCAAGGCGTTGGCGGACCTGAGCTCCGAAACGACGAGGTCGCTTCCCGGCTCATGCGGGCGAGGTCGTAACGATGGCGCGTCCGTCGGAGGGGCCCGATACAATGGCGCCCATCATGCGATCACACCCTGCCTCCGACGCCGTGCTTTCCGCCGGCGAATCAACGATCTCCAGCATTCTCGACGGTGCCGTCACGGGCCGCCGGGTCGCCCCCTTCCTGCCCATGTCGCGCCAGGAGATGGACGCGCTCGGCTGGGACGAATGCGACATCATTCTCGTCACCGGCGACGCCTACATCGACCACCCGAGCTTCGGCATGGCGCTTGTCGGGCGCCTGCTGGAGGCGCACGGCTTTCGCGTCGGCATCCTCAGCCAGCCCGACTGGCACTCCGCCGAGCCCTTCCGCGCGCTCGGCAGGCCGCGGCTGTACTTCGGCATCACCGCGGGCAACATGGACTCGCTGGTCAACCGCTACACGTCCGACCGCAAGATCCGCTCCGACGACGCCTACACGCCCAACGCCGAGGCCGGCAAGCGGCCGGATCGCGCGGTGACGGTGTACGCCCAGCGTGCGCGCGAGGCCTATCCCGGCACGCCGATCGTGATCGGCAGCATCGAGGCCTCGCTGCGCCGCATCGCGCACTACGACTACTGGTCTGACAAGGTGCGACGCTCCGTGCTGCCCGACTCCAAGGCCGACATCCTGCTCTTCGGCAACGCCGAGCGCGCGCTGGTGGCGCTGACCCATCGCCTGGACGCGGGCGAGCCGGTCGAGTCCATCCGCGACCTGCGCGGCACGGCCTTCATGGTCAGGCCGGGCTGGCGGCCGTCGGACGAGTGGCACGCGCTCGACTCGCGCACGCTCGACAAGCCCGGCCGCATCGACGCCCACCCCGACCCCTACGCCATGGAGCCGGCCGCCGCCGCGCCCAAGCCCGCCGCCGACGGCGCCCAGCCGGTGCGGATCGTGCCGGCCGCCGAGCGCCTGGCCGCGCGCCGCGCGGACCGCGCACGCACGGTGATCCGGCTGCCGTCCTACGAGGAGGTCAAGGACGACCCGGTGCTCTACGCCCACGCCTCGCG
Organism: Thauera sp. GDN1; assembly: GCF_029223545.1. Classification (NCBI taxonomy): domain Bacteria; kingdom Pseudomonadati; phylum Pseudomonadota; class Betaproteobacteria; order Rhodocyclales; family Zoogloeaceae; genus Thauera; species Thauera sp. GDN1. The sequence continues at coordinate 1,782,933 of NZ_CP097870.1, forward strand.
GGTGTTCCACCTCGAGTCCAACCCGGGCAACGCGCGCGCGCTCGTGCAGTGCCACGGCGAAGGCCCCGGCGCGCGCGACGTGTGGATCAACCCGCCGCCGGTGCCGCTGACCACGCCCGAGATGGACTTCGTCTATGACCGGCCCTATGCCCGTGCGCCGCACCCGAGCTACGGCGATGCGCGCATCCCGGCCTGGGACATGATCAAGTTCTCCATCAACATCATGCGCGGCTGCTTCGGCGGCTGTACCTTCTGCTCGATCACCGAGCACGAGGGGCGCATCATCCAGAGCCGCTCGCACGAGTCGATCATCCACGAGATCGAGGAGATCCGCGACAAGTCGCCGGACTTCAAGGGTCACATCACCGACCTCGGCGGACCCACCGCCAACATGTACCGCATGGCGTGCAAGAGCAAGGCGATCGAGGAGAACTGCCGCCGCCTGTCCTGCGTGTATCCGGGGATCTGCGAGAACCTGAACACCGACCACTCCTCTCTGGTCGAGCTCTACCGCAAGGCGCGCGCGGTGCCGGGCATCAAGCGCATCACCATCGGCTCGGGCCTGCGCTACGACCTGGCGGTGCGCTCGTCCGAGTACGTCAAGGAGCTGGTGACGCATCACGTCAGCGGCCTGCTCAAGATCGCGCCCGAGCACACCGAGGAGAACACGCTCTCCAAGATGATGAAGCCGGGCATCGGCGCCTACGAGGAGTTCCGCCAGATGTTCGAGAAGTTCTCGGCGCAGGCGGGCAAGAAGCAGCACCTGGTGCCGTACTTCATCGCCGCCCATCCGGGCACGACCGACGAGGACATGCTCAACCTGGCGCTGTGGCTGAAGAAGCACAATTTCCGCCTCGACCAGGTGCAGACCTTCCTGCCCACGCCGATGGCGCTGGCGACCACGATGTACCACTCGCGCAAGAACCCGCTGAGGAAGGTGTCGGCGGATTCGGAGGCGGTCGAGACCGCGCGCGCGGGCAAGATCCGCAAGCTGCACAAGGCCTTCCTGCGCTGGCACGATCCGGAGAACTGGCCGATCCTGCGCGAAGGGCTGATGCGCATGGGGCGCGCGGACCTGATCGGCAACGGGCCGAACTGCCTGGTGCCGCGACACCAGCCGGCCGCGGTGGCCAAGCCGTGCCGGAAGCAGGAAGGCACGCAGAAAGCCGGGTCGCCGGGCGTCCCGGGGCGGAAGCCGGGGCCCGTGCAGCCGGGGCCCAGGCAAGAAGGTGCGCGGGCAGGGAGCGGCAGGCAGGACGGCGCCCGGCGCGGCAAACGCTAGCCCGGGCCTCCGCCGTTGGTCTCGAGCCGGTTGCGGCCCGCGGCCTTGGCGCGGTACATCGCCGCATCGGCGCGCCGCAGCAGGTCTTCGGCGCGTTCGTCCGCGCTGCCGAAGCAGGTCACGCCGATGCTCGGGGTGTTGCGGTGGCGCTCGCCCGCGATCAGGAAGGGTTCGTTGAGCGCGGCGAGGATCTTCTCGCCGATCGCAACACCTTTCTCGCAGGCCTCCTCCGCAGTTTCGCCCAGATCCTCCAGCATCACGACGAACTCGTCGCCACCGAGGCGGGCGACGGTGTCGCCCTCGCGCACGCTCAGGCGTAGCCGGTGCGCGACCTCGCACAGCAGCTTGTCGCCGGCCTCGTGGCCGTAGCTGTCGTTGATCGACTTGAAGTGGTCGAGGTCGATGAAGAGCAGCGCGCCGTGGCGGCCGTGGCGGCGGCTGTTCGCCACGCCCTGGCGCAAGCGGTCGAGCAGGAAGCGGCGGTTGGGCAGATGGGTGAGGGTGTCGACGAAGGCGAGGTTGCGGATCGCCTCCTCGGCCTTCTTACGCTCGCTCACGTCGATGATGACGCCGTCCAGCCACAGGGGCTTGCCGTCTCGGTCGACATAGACGCGGCCGCGCTCGCTGACCCAATGAGTCTGCCCGTTGCGTGCCTGCATCCGGTATTCCACTTCGTAGCTGGTGCGGCGTTCCAGGGCCGTCCGGATGGCCTCCTCGATTGCCGTGAAGTCCTCGCGGAGGATGAAGTCGCCGAAGGTGACGCGGGACGACATGAACTCCGCCGGGGTCGCGCCGGTGAGGGGCTCGATGCCCTGGCTGATGTGCATTACCGCCCACGGCGCGTCGACCTGGCTGCGGAACACCACGCCGGGCACGTTCTCGACCAGGGTGCGGAACTCGTCGCGGCTGCGCGCCAGGCTCGCCGCGATGGCCTGCAGGCGGCGGCGATGGCGCGCGCCGGTCTGGGTGAAGGCGAACAGCAGCAGGCTCAGCGCGCCACCGCCGGCCAGGATCAGGACCGGCTCCATGCTCGCCTGGCTGGCCTCGAACCCGGCAGTGCTGCTGAAGCGCGCCACCCAGGGCCTGCCGGCGACCTCGATGCAGTGGGTGACCACGAAGCGGGCCGTGCCGCTGCGTCGCGCCGAGGCGAACAGCAGCCTGTCTTCGGCGATCTCGCCGTCGAAGAGCTCGATGTCGATCCCACCGGGGCCGCTGCCGAAAATGCGCTGCATGGCGTCGTGGGCACGGAGGGTGCTGTAAACGAAGCCGCGCAGGGCTGCGCGGCGTGCGGCGACCGTCACCGGTTCGGTCGCCTGGGCGTAGATGGGCAGATAGATCAGGAAGCCGGGCTGGATCTCGCTGCCGTACTCCTGGACCAGCACCAGCTTGCCCGTGAGCGCCGGCCGGCCGCTGTCGCGCGCACGGTCCATCGCCTCGCGCCGCACCGGTTCCGAGTACATGTCGTAACCGAAGGCGCGCCGGTTCCGCTCGTCGAAGGGCTCGAGATACACCACGCTGCTGTAGGGGTCGCGCGCGCCAGCGGGATGGATGTGGTAGTCCGGAAAGCCTTCGGCACGCACCGCGGCGACGTGCGCATCCACCGCGGCGGCCGGCACCATCTCGGTGAAGCCTGCGCCGAGCATGCCCGGCAGGGCCTCTTCTATATCGAGCGCGGCGACATAGGCCTTCCATTCCGCGCGGCTGACGTGATCGCTGGCGGCGAAGAGCGCGGCGGCGCCGCGCAGCACCTGCTCGTGCGCCTGCATCCGTGAGACGAGGAGATCGCGTGCGGCCTCGGCGACATGGGCGAAGCGGTCGCGGGCGCGCTCGGTGACATGGCGGTCGAGGTATTTCCACAGCGCGAGCGTCACCCCCAGGCTGATGGCGAGGATCAGCCAGGCAGCGATTCCGCGGCGAGGCAAGCCGCGGGAGCGACCGGACGGGGGGTGCGACTGCGCCAGCATGGATCGCGTTGATGATGACGTGATCGGAACTCCAGTCTTTCATGAATCGCGACCGACCGCCAGTGATGACCATGGCGTCGGGGCGCGAGGCCCCGAACGAGGGGCGCGCGGCCGCATCCGCCCGCGATTTACATTCACATGCGCTTTGGTGTCGCCTGCCGGCGCATCCCCGGGCACAATGCCGGCCTTGTCGAAAAAGAACTCGGGACAGCCGGTGTCGATGCCTTACGAATTTCTCGTCGGTCTGCGCTACACGCGTTCGCGCAAGCGGGCGCAGGGGCGCAACCGCTTCATCTCCTTCATCTCCCTCGTGTCGATGTTCGGCATCGCGCTCGGCGTGGCCGCGCTGATCGTCGTGCTGTCGGTGATGAACGGCTTCCAGGAGGAGTTGCGCACCCGCATCCTCGGCGTGGCCTCGCACGTGCAGGTGCAGAGCGTCGATGGCGGGCTGCTCGCCTGGCAGCAGGTCGCCGACGAATCGCTGCGCCATCCCTCGGTGCGGGCGGCGGCGCCCTATGTGCAGGAGCAGGGCATGCTGTCCTTCGACGAGGGCGTGCGCGGCACCATCGTGCGCGGCGTGATCCCCGCCGAGGAAGACAAGGTCGCCGACTTCGGGCGCTACATGAAGGCGGGCGACTTCGCCGCGCTCGAGGCCGGGCGCTTCGGCATCGTGCTCGGCCGCGACCTCGCCGCCGCGCTGCGCGTGCAGATGGGTGACAAGGTGACGCTGATCGCGCCCCAGGGCCTGGTGACCCCGGCGGCGGTGCTGCCGCGGGTCAAGCAGTTCGAGGTCGTCGGCATCTTCGAGGCCGGCATGTACGAGTACGACTCGGGGCTGGCGCTGGTGCACGTCGCCGACGCGCAGGCCCTGTACCGGCTCGGCGACGCGGTGAGCGGGGTGCGCCTGAAGCTCGACGACCTCTTCGCCGCGCCGCGGGTGGCGCGCGAGCTGGCGATGACGATCAGCGAGCCCGGGCTGGTGGTGGCCGACTGGACGCGCAGCCACGCCAACTTCTTCCGTGCGGTGGCGCTGGAGAAGACGATGATGACTCTGATCCTGTTCCTGATCGTCGCGGTGGCGGCGTTCAACATCGTGTCCACGCTGGTGATGGCGGTGCAGGAGAAATACGCCGACATCGCCATCCTGCGCACGCTGGGCGCGAGCCCGGCCTCGATCATGGGCATCTTCGTGCTGCAGGGCTCGATCATCGGCCTGGTCGGCCTCGCCGCGGGCGTGATCGGCGGGCTGGCGATCGCCAACAACCTCGACGTGGTCATCCCCGCGCTCGAGACCCTGACCGGGGCCACGCTGTGGAACAAGGAAATCTATTACATCAACGAGCTGCCCTCGAAGGTGCTGCCGGCCGACGTGAGCTCGATCGTGTCGGTGTCCTTCGTGCTCACCCTGCTCGCCGCGCTGTATCCGAGCTGGCGCGCGTCGCGGGTGAATCCGGCGGAGGCCCTGCGCTATGAGTGATCGCACTTCCTTCCCGTCCGCCGCAGCCGCGCAGCCGGTGGTGGCCTGCGAGGGCCTGAGCAAGCATTTTCGCGAGGGCGCCGAGGCGGTGCGGGTGCTCGACGGCGTGACGCTGAGCGTCGCGCGCGGCGAACGCATCGCCATCGTCGGCGCCTCGGGGTCGGGCAAGAGCACGTTGATGCATCTGCTCGGCGGCCTGGACGTGCCGAGCGCCGGCAATGTGCACCTGATGGGGCAGGACTTCTCCGGGCTGTCGGAAACGGCGCGCGGACGGCTGCGCAACGAAGCGCTGGGCTTCGTGTACCAGTTCCATCACCTGCTGCCGGAGTTCAGCGCGCTGGAGAACGTCGCCATGCCGCTGTACATCCGCCGCGTGCCGCGTGCCGAGGCGGACGAGCGCGCGGCGCGGATGCTGGGCGAGGTCGGGTTGTCGCACCGCCTCGACCATGCGCCCGGCGAACTCTCGGGTGGCGAGCGCCAGCGCGCGGCGATCGCGCGTGCGCTGGTGACCCAGCCGGCCTGCGTGCTGGCCGACGAGCCCACCGGCAACCTCGACCGCCGCACCGCCGGCGCGGTGTTCGACCTCATGCTGTCGCTCAACGAGCGTCTGGCGACCAGCTTCGTCATCGTCACCCACGACGAGACGCTCGCGGCGAGAGCGCAGCGCACGCTGCGCCTGTGCGACGGTCGCCTGTCCTGAAGCTGCAGCCCGCGGGGATCGCCTCAGCGCGGCGATCCGCTGCGGCGACCGGCGTTCAGCGCCTGAGTGCGCGCCGCCGCCACTGCCGGATCAGCCACAGCCGCCAGCCCCAGCGCACCGCCAGGTAGGACAGCATCGACAGGCTGGCGGCGAGCACGATCAGCCCGACGAAGAGCGGCTTGCCGAGCGAGGACGCCCAGGCCGCGAGATCGCCGATCCATACCGCCGGATTCATGCCCACCAGGTCCGGCGGCGGGGTGAAGTCGAAGTCCCCGTTGCCCAGGATCAGCCCGCCGATGCCGAAGGCCAGCACGTACAGCGGCACGATCGTCAGCGGGTTGCTGTACAGGGTGGTGATCAGCGCCAGCGGCAGGTTCACCCGGAACAGCACGCAGCAGATCGCCGCCCCCATCATCTGCAGCGGACCGGGTATCAGCCCGCAGAACATGCCGACCGCGACCGCACCTGCCGCCGAATGGCGGTTCAGGTGCCACAGCCGCGGGTGCAGGAGCGTGGACGCGAACGGCCGCAGCCAGCGATTCGAGCTGACTGATTCGTGGTCGGGAAGGAATCGCTTGAGGGTCTTGCGCATGATGGCTCGGGCGGGCGAAGTCTAGCAGGTGTGCGCGGGCGTGCAGCCAGCGTCAGATGCGGCGGCCCGGCCCGGGTTCGCGGCGGGCGTGTTGCGCTTTGTGTCCGTGCGGCACCACCGCTTGCGGCCACGGCGGACGGACGGGGGCGGTTCGGGACGGATGACGGTTCGACACGCGGCCGGCACTGGTCTCGGAGTAATGCATATGGCATGCTTCGATGCCATGAGGATCGTCGCGCTCGCCTTCCTGATCGGTGTCTGCCTGGTGCAGACGCGCGCGGCCGTCGACGGCTGGGCTGCCGTGGGCACGGTGGCCCTCGGCATGGCGATCTTGTTGCGTATCGCCCTGGTCCGCGGGCTCGCGCGCCTGCCGGTCCTGCGCCGGGTGGCGTGCTCGTTGCTCGGCGCGGCGATCGCCATGGCGGCCGCGGTGGCGTGGTCGGCCTGGCGGGCGGAGCTGCGGCTGGCCGACGAACTGCGCGGCGACCTGGAAGCTGCGGACCTGGTGGTGCACGGGCGGATCGCCGGCCTGCCGCAGGCGCTCGATCGGGGCTGGCGTTTCGACTTCGAGCCCGATGCGGGCCAGGCGGGCGTGCCGCGGCGGGTGTTGCTGAGCTGGCGCGAGCAGGAGGCGGAGGATGGCGTGCCGCCGGCGATGCCTCAGCCCGGCGAGCGCTGGTCCTTTGGCGTGCGGCTGCGCCGTCCGCACGGCTTCGTCAATCCGGCCGGATTCGACTACGAGGCCTGGTTGCTCGAACGCGGCATCCGCGCCACCGGCCATGTGCGCGAGCACGCGCTCCGGCTCGAGGGCGGGGCCGGCACGTGGATGCAGCATGTGCATCGCGTGCGCGCCGCGGTGCGCGAGCGTCTGCTCGCGGCCATGCCGGGGAGCGACTACGGCGGGTTGATGGTGGCGCTCGCGGTGGGTGACCAGGACGGCATCCGGACGGCGGACTGGGAGGTGTTCCGTCGCACCGGCGTTGCGCACGTGATCTCCATATCGGGCCTGCACATCGCGCTGGTCGGCCTGTTCTGCGGCGGCGCGCTGGCGTTGCTGTGGCGCCGGGTCCCGGCGCTGGCGCTGCGCATGCCGGCGCAGAAGGCCGGTGCGCTCGCCGCGCTGGCCGGGGCGAGCGTGTATGCGCTGCTGGCGGGGCTCGGCATCCCGGTGCTGCGCGCATGGCTGATGCTGGCGGTGGCGGTCGGGGTGCTGTTCAGCGGACGCGTGGTCGCGCCCTCGCGCGTGCTCGCGATCGCCTTGCTGGTCGTGCTGCTCTTCGATCCGTGGGCGGTGTTGTCGCCGGGCTTCTGGCTGTCCTTCGGCGCGGTGGCGATCATCCTCGCCAGCGTCGGCGGGCGCATCCGCGCGCGGACGGGCTGGCGCGGGGCGGTCCGTGTCCAGCTCGCCATCAGCGTGGCGCTGGTCCCGCTGCTGGTGGCGCAGTTCCAGTCCTTTCCGCTGCTGTCGCCGCTCGCGAACGTGGTGGCGATCCCGCTCGTCAGCTTCGTGATCACGCCGCTGGTGCTGCTTTCGCTGCCGTGGCCGACGGCCTTGCTGCTCGCGCCCGCGGAGTTCGCCGCGCGGCTGATGATGGACTTCCTGCACTGGCTTGCGGCCTGGGAGCTGGCGCTGTGGGAACAGGCGCCGCCGCCGCCCTGGCTCCTTGCGTGCGGACTGGTGGCCGTCGCCGTGCTGCTGCTGCCGCGCGCCACGCCGGGTCGGCTCGCGGCGCCTGCGGTGCTCGGCGCACTGCTGGCGTGGCAGCCCGCCCGGCCATTGGAGGGCGGTTTCGAGGTGCAGGTGCTGGACATCGGCCAGGGGCTGGCCGTCCATGTGCGCACGCGGAGCCACGACCTGCTGTTCGATGCCGGGCCGCCGTATGGCAGCGCGGCCGATGCCGGCAGCCGGGTGATCCTGCCCTACCTGCGCGCGGCGGGAACACGTTCGCTCGATCGCCTGGTGCTGTCGCACGGCGACGCCGATCACGTCGGTGGCGCGGCCAGCGTGATCGGCGGGATGCCGGTGGGCGAGGTGCTGGCCGGGCAGCCTGCGTCAGCGCTTGAAATCGCGGTCGCCGGGGCGGCGGGCGGGCGCGAGCCGGCACTGCGCGGCTGCGCGCAGACGCCGCCGTGGACCTGGGATGGCGTGCGCTTCGAGATCCTGCATCCGCTTGCGGAACAGTCCGCCGGCCGCCGCCACGACAACGACGCGTCCTGCGTGCTCCGGGTCGCGGGACCGGCGGGCGCCGTGCTGCTCACCGGCGACATCGGCACGGCGGCAGAGGCTGCGCTGCTGGCGCGCGCGACGACCGATACCCTGCGCAGCGAGGTCGTGGTCAGCGCCCACCATGGCAGCCGTTCCTCGTCCTCGCCGGCCTTCGTCGATGCGACCCTGCCGGCGCACGTCGTGCATTCGGCCGGTCACCGCAACGCCTTCGGTCACCCCCATCCTCAGGTGTGGGCGCGCTGGGCCGCCGCCGGCGCGCGCAACTGGCGCACCGATGCCCAGGGGGCGATCGGCATGGTGTTCGCGGCCGACGCCGACGATGGCGTCGAGGTGTTCGCCGCCCGTGAGCAGCGGCCGCGCTACTGGCACGGACGCTGACCGGGCCGGGGCCCGACCACGCCCTTGAACGACGGGACGTGCACACATGCTCCATCGCCCCGCGGCGCGTGCACCGCCTCCGCCGCTTCGGGCTAGACTGCGGGACCGACCTCGCTTCCTGCCTGCCGCGCCCGCAAACCATGTCGCAACAATCGATGCCGCAACAGCTCTCCTCGTCATCCTCGGCGGTGTCCGCGCCGGCCTTGCCGATGCGCCAGCGCACGGTGCAATGCATGGGTCCGCACGGCCTGCATCGCATGGCGTACACCGAATGGGGCGATCCCGCCAATCCGCGGGTGCTGGTCTGCGTCCATGGCCTGACCCGCAACGGGCGCGACTTCGACCACCTCGCGCGCGCGCTGGCCGACGAATACCGCGTGGTCTGTCCGGACGTGGTCGGCCGCGGTCGTAGCGACTGGCTCCAGGTGAAGGCCGACTACGGCTTTCCCATCTATGTGAACGACATGGTCACGCTGATCGCGCGCCTCGACGTCGACGAGGTGCACTGGGTCGGCACCTCGATGGGCGGCATCATCGGCATGCTGCTGGCCAGCCAGCCGCACAGCCCGATCACGCGCCTGGTGCTCAACGACGTCGGACCGGTCATCACTGCGACCTCCCTGCAGCGCATCGCGCAGTACGTCGGGCGGGCGCCGCTGTTTCCCACCATGGAGGCTGCGGAAGCCTGGATCCGCGAGGTCGGTGCGCCCTTCGGCGCGCTCACCGACGCCCAGTGGCGCCATCTCACCGTGCATTCGGTGCGCGCCCTCGAGCGCGGGCAGGGCGGGTTCGAGATGGTCTACGACCCCGGACTCGGCGACGTCTTCCGTGCCGCGCAGATCCTGGAGGACATCGACCTGTGGCCGGTGTACGAGGCGGTTCGCTGCCCCGCGCTGGCGCTGCGCGGGGCGGAATCGGACCTGCTGGAACCCGCGACGTTCGCCGCGATGGCGGCGCGCGGGCCGTGCGCGCGGACGGTGGAGATCGCCGGGGTGGGCCATGCGCCGATGCTGATGGACCCGGCCCAGATCGCCGTGGTGCGCGACTTCCTGCTCGAGGCCTGATGGCGCCCGAGCGCGTGCCCGGGGCGCGAAGGCCTCACCAGCCGGGATTGAGCCGCCTCGCCTCGGCGATTTCGGCGCGGATGCTGCGGAAGTGCTCCCAGCGCCGGGGATGGATGGAGCCCGCGGCCACCGCGGCGAGCAGCGCGCAGCCCGGCTCGCTGTCGTGGCGACAGTCGCGGAAGCGGCACCGGCCGAGATGGGGGCGGAACTCGACGAAGGCTTCGGCGAGATCCTCCGCCGACAGGTGGGCGAGGCCGAAGACCTGCAGGCCAGGGCTGTCGATCAGCCAGCCCGCGGCTGCCTCATTGCCGGGCTCGGCGGCGTCCTCGCTGGCGTTCGGTTCGAGCGGGTAGAGGCGGGCGAAGGTGGTGGTGTGCTTGCCCGAGTCGAGGGCGTCGGAGATCTCGCGGGTGGCGGCATTGGCCTCCGGGATCAGGGCGTTGGTCAGGGTCGATTTGCCCATGCCCGACTGGCCGACGAAGATCGCGTGCAGGCCCTTCAGGCGCTGGCGCAGGTGTTCCGCGCCCTGCAGGGCGGAGACTTCCAGCACCTCGTAGCCGAGGCGGCGGAAGGGTTCGAGCTGCGCGCGCGCGGCGGGCAGGCGGTCTACCAGATCGGCCTTGTTGAGCACGATCAGCGGCGTGATGTCCTGGCTCTCGGCCGCGGCGATGCAGCGCGACACCAGCAGGTCGGAGAAGCCGGGTTCGGTGGCGACGACGATGACGATGTGGCTGAGGTTGGCGGCGATCAGCTTCTCGCGGAAGGCGTCGGATCGCCACAGCAGGTTGCGGCGCGGCCTCAGCGTCTCGATCACGCCCTGGCCGTCGCCGCCGCGCAGGATCTCGACCGCGTCGCCGCAGGCGTAGTTGCTCTTCTTGCCGCGCGGGTAGCACTGCAGCCGGCCGGCGGCGGTGTCCACTTCGTAATGACGACCGAAGGCGGCGACGATGATGCCGGGCGTGCGCGCTGCGGCCGGGTTGCCGGGGTGAATGCGTTTTCTCACTCGAATTTGTAGTAGAGCTTGTTCAGGTAGCCGGCGAGGTGATGCTCGTCCTCCGGGAAGAGGTCGAGGTTGAGCATCGTCGTGCACGTGGTCAGTTGCTGCGACAGCGCGCTCGGGGTGGTGACGCGCCGGTCGGGGCGGGTGTAGATGGCCGAGCCGCCCTCGCCGCTGAAGCGGCGTTCGTGGCACTCGATGCACAGGCGGTCGTGCATGTCCTTGGCCGCGGCGTGGTCGGCGTCCGGGAACGGGTCGGCCTGCGCCGCGAGGGGCAGGGCGAGCGCGAGGGCGAGCGCTGCCGTCGTGATAAGGGTCGTTCTCATCTCCGTCTCCTCTCTTCTTGTCGGGGTGTCAGTGCTGCAGGGTCTGCAGGCGCGCGACGCGCAGCGCGGCCGGCGGGTGCGAGTCGAAGAAGCGCGAGTACAGCGGGTCGGGGGTCAGCGTCGAGGCATTGTCGCGATAGAGCTTGACCAGCGCGGCGACCAGGTCGCTGGCCCGCGTCTGGCTGGCAGCGTAGGCATCGGCCTCGTATTCGTGCACCCGCGACCAGTGGCTGAAGAAGGGCGCGAGCGGGAAGGTGAACACCGGCAGGATCAGGAAGAACAGCGCCAGCGCGCTCGCGGTATCGGTCGCCGTCATGCCCAGGCCGGCGAAGAACCAGGGCTGCTGCATCGACCAGCCGAGCAGGGCGAGCAGGGCGAGGCTGGCCGGGGCGAGCACCGCCAGGCGCTTGACGATGTGGCGATGGCGGAAGTGGCCGAGCTCGTGGGCCAGCACCGCCTCGACCTCGTCGGCGTCGAGCTTGTCGAGCAGGGTGTCGAAGAACACGATGCGCTTGGCAGCGCCGAAGCCGGTGAAATAGGCGTTGCCGTGCGCCGAGCGGCGCGAGCCGTCCATCACGAACAGGCCCTTGGACTGGAAGCCGCAGCGCGCGAGCAGGGCCTCGACGCGGGCCTTCAGCCCCTCGTCGGCAAGCGGGGTGAAGGTGTTGAACAGCGGCGCGATGAAGGTCGGCCACACCAGCATCACCAGCACGTTGAAGGCGAGCCAGAAAGCCCACACCCACAGCCACCACCGCTCGCCCATCGATGCGGTCAGCCACAGCAGCACGCCGAGCAGGGGCAGGCCGATCAGCGCGGCGAGCACGCCCTCGCGCAGCGTGTCGGCGATGAACAGGCGCGGCGTCATGCGGTTGAAGCCGAACTTCTTCTCGATGCCGAAGCTGCGGACGAGCACGAAGGGCAGCTCGAGCGCCCAGCCCAGCACGGCGAGCGTGGCGAGCAGGGCGACACCGTGAACCAGGCTGCTCGGCGCCAGCACTGTCGCCCAGGCCTCATGCACGGCCTGCAGGCCGCCGCCCAGCGTCATCAGCAGCAGGAATACCGCGCTGGCGAGGGTCTGGCGCGCCGACAGCCTGGCCCGTGCCGCGGTGTAGTCGGCGGCACGCTGGTGGGAAGACAGCGGGATCGCGTCCGCGAAGGCGGCGGGGACCGTATCGCGGTGCGCCTGCACGTGGCGCACCTGGCGTCGCAGCAGGGCCAGCTTGGCGGCCACGCCGGCCAGCAGCAGGCCGACGAAGAGGAGGGCAAAGGCGTTCATCGCGGTTCCGGTGGCGAGGATGGGAAAGCCCGGCGAGTCCTGAAGCAGGCTCTTCACACGGTCGTCTGCCGCCGCGGTCGCGATGCCTCCGGCCGGGACGGGCAGGCCGGACGCGCCGCGGAACCTGCGGCGGGCAGGAACTGTGACACAATCGCGCCCTTGATTGTTTCGCACCAAGGCGCCCGAAAAAGGCGGACCGATTATGGCACAGGACCCGAAGACGCTGATATGGCTGGACATGGAGATGACCGGCCTCGAACCCGACCGTGACCGCATCATCGAGATCGCGATCGTGCTGACCAACGAGGCGCTGGAAACCATCGCCGAGGCGCCGGTGATCACCGTGCATCAGCCCGACAGCGTGCTCGACGCGATGGACGAGTGGAACCGCAACACCCACGGCAAGTCCGGGCTGATCGAGCGCGTGAAGGTGTCCGCCGTGTCCGAGGCGGAGGCCGAGGCTCAGGCGCTGGCCTTCCTGCAGCAGTGGGTGCCGGCGCGGACCTCGCCGATGTGCGGCAACTCGGTGTGCCAGGACCGCCGCTTCCTCGCGCGCTGGATGCCGGCGCTGGAGAATTGGTTCCACTACCGCAACCTCGACGTGTCCACCGTCAAGGAACTCGCCCGGCGCTGGTGTCCGGAGATCTACGAGGGCGTCAAGAAGGCGGGCAGCCATACCGCGCTGGCCGACATCCACGAGTCGATCGCCGAACTACGCCACTACCGCGACCACTTCCTGCGCCTCGAGTAAGGGGCCGCCGCTCAGGGCGTCGCGCGCCGCAGCAGGCGGAAGGTCTCCTGGCGCTTGCCGGCGCCGCGGCGGAATTCCCACACCGTTTCCCATTCGGGGGCGAGCCTGCCCGAGGGGCGCAGGCGTTCGGCGTGCACCAGCAGCAGCGGGCAGGGCGTGGCGTCGGCGCTGACGCGCTGCGCGCGCAGGCCGGCGAAGTAATCCATCGAGACCCGCATCGCGTCGGGGATCCCCGTGGTGGCGATGCAGGCCGTGGGCTGTTCGCTGCGTTCGCCGCGCACTGCGATGTCGAGCGAAGCCACCACCGAGCGATAGCTGCGGCCGTGGTCGAACCAGGGCATCAGCAGCACCACCGCCAGGCACCACAGCATCACCAGCCCGATCGCCCAGTTCGCCGGCGCGCGCGCGGGCGAGCGCGGCAGGCGCGCGACCAGCAGGACCCACAGTGCGCTGATCGCGAGCCCGGCGACGAGCTGGAAGTTGCCGTCGGGGAGCGCGAAGTCCGGCGCGTTGCGGGCCACGTGGCGGGCGAGGCCGGGCGGCCAGCCGATCGCCTGTGCCATCCATGCCAGCCAGACCAGCACGCCGAACACCGCCAGGCTCATCAGCGCGAACCAGTCGAAGGCGCTCGCGGCGCCGCGGCGCAGCGTGGTGACGCCGGCCGTGGCGAGCAGCGCGCCCGCCGGAATCAGCAGCAGGAAGCGCGCCTGCGACAGGTCTCCGCCCGCCACCAGCCAGCTCAGCGCGAGCACGCCGCTCAGCACCGGCAGCATCGTCGGCAGCGCGCCGAGCGTGCGGCGCGCGCGCCATAGCGCCCACAGGGCGAGCGGCCACAGCGGCCACATGAACCAGCCGGCGAGCTCGAGCAGTTCGCTCAGCTCGCGGGCGTCGAGCGCCGGACCGGCCAGCCGCAGCCACTCGGCGCGCAGCCACAGCGTGAACAGCTCCGGATGCAGCATCTGCAGCGCCAGCGGCCAGGCCGCGGCGAGCATCAGGGCGATGCACAGCCCGAGCAGCAGGGCACCGCTCGCGCGCGGCGTGCGGCATTCGCGGCTGAACAGGAGGACGAGCGGAAGCAGCGGTGCGGTGACGAGCAGGCCGGCAAAGCCGCCGGCCAGGAAGGCCAGCGCGCTGCCGATGCCGGCCTTGAGGCTGCCCGCCAGCGGGCGGCCGGGAATCTCGGCGAGGCCGCTGAGCACCAGCGCCTGCATCGCGAACACCGCGAGCAGGGGCTGGGTCTCGTGCGCATGGAGGACCAGGCCGAGCGCGCCCAGCGCGAGCAGCGCGCCCGGGGTGCGTGCCGGGCGACCGTGCAGGGTTTCGGTGGCGCGCGCGAGGAAGAAGACCGCGAGGGCGACGAAGAAGGCACTGGCCAGGCGCGCGGCGCCGTGCACGGGCAGGACGCTGCCGCCGAGCCAGGCGAAGGCGGAGGCCGTCCAGAAGTACAGCGGCGGGTATTCGGTGAGCGGCTGCCCGGCGAGCATCGGGAACAGCCAGGACTCGCCGCGCAGCATCGCCAGCACGGGTCCGAAATAGCGCGCGTCGTCGCCGCGCCAGGGGTCGTGCGCGGTGAGCCCGACGAGCAGGTAGAGCGCGACCAGCACGGTCAGGCCGACCGTGCCGTAGATGCGGCGCTGGAACAGGGTGGGAGTTGCGGGCTCGCGAATCATGGGGGCATTTTGCGGCGGACCGGCACCGCAGGCCAAGCGTCATGCGGTCGAGGTTTACGACGCGCAACAAAAAAGGCAGCCGGGGCTGCCTTTTCGTCGGGTGATCGCGGGGAGCGTTGCCTGGAGCCGTGTCCGGCGTCGCCGCGATCTCGGGGCCCGTCCTGCGGGCCCCCGTCCAATCAGCTGGCGCGCTGGACGTTGCCGTACTTCTGGCGGAAGCGCTCGACGCGGCCGGCGGTGTCGACGATCTTCTGCTTGCCGGTGTAGAACGGGTGGCAGGCCGAGCACACTTCGACGTGGTACTGGGGCTTGCCCATGGTGGAGCGCGTGGTGAAGGTGTTGCCGCAGGAGCAGGTCACGTTCACTTCGTTGTACTTCGGATGGATGTCCGCTTTCATGATGGCTTCCTGGAATCTGGCGGGCGGCGGATGTGACCGCCCTGTGTAGTAAAGCGCGCAATTATCCTGCACTCCGTGCCGGCACGCAAGGGAAAGGGCCGCAAAACTGCGGGATCGCGGCGGCGGTCGCAGTACAATCGCGCCCCTGTATGGATAGCGACCGCGCTCGCGGTGGAGGAAAAGGGTGCGACTGCTGCTTGCGCCGATGGAAGGCCTGCTCGACGACGTCCTGCGCGCGACGCTGACGCGCCCGGGCGGCTACGACCACGCGGTCAGCGAATTCGCGCGCGTGTCGGGCACGCTGTTGCCCGACCGCTTCTTTCGCCGCATCGCGCCCGAGCTGGACAACGGCAGCACGACCGCGGCGGGGACGCCGGTGCGCGTGCAGTTGCTCGGCTCCGATCCGCAGTGCATGGCGGTCAACGCCGCGCGGCTCGCCCGCCTGCGCCCGGCGGGGATCGACCTCAACTTCGGCTGCCCGGCACCGACGGTGAATCGCCATCGCGGCGGCGCCGTGCTGCTCGACGAGCCGGAACTGCTGTTTCGCATCACCCGCGCGGTGGCCGGCGCGTTGCCGCCCGGCGTGCCGCTGAGCGCGAAGATGCGCCTGGGCGTGCGCGACCCGGGGCGGGCGACCGAATGCGCGCAGGCGCTGGTCGATGGCGGCGCGGGGCTGCTCGTCGTCCATGCGCGCACCAAGCTCGACGGCTACCGCCCGCCGGCGCACTGGGAGTGGGTGGCGCGGGTGGACGAGGCGGTCGACGTGCCGGTGGTGGCCAACGGCGAGGTGTGGACCGCCGCCGACTGGATGCGCTGCCGTGCGGTT
This sequence comes from Thauera sp. GDN1, assembly GCF_029223545.1. Lineage (NCBI taxonomy): Bacteria > Pseudomonadati > Pseudomonadota > Betaproteobacteria > Rhodocyclales > Zoogloeaceae > Thauera > Thauera sp. GDN1. The sequence goes on from NZ_CP097870.1 coordinate 1,798,861, forward strand.
TCGGGCGTCGCCGACGTGATGCTCGGGCGCGGCGCGGTCGCCGACCCCTTCCTTGCCCGTCGCATCCGTGCCGGACATCTGGCGACCCCCGATCCCGACGAGCGCGCCGTCGAGTGGCAGGCCGTGCTGCCGCTGCTCGGCGAGTTCCGCGATCGGGTGCAGCGCAAGGTCGAGCCGCGCCACGCGCCCGGACGCATCAAGCAGTGGCTGCACCTGCTCGCGCGCAACTACGCTGGCGCACAGGCGCTGTTCGCGGCGATCCGCGGCCTGCGCACGCTGGCCGAGGTGGATGGGGTGCTGCGCGCTCACGGCGTGCCGGCGGCGCAGGAACCGGACGTCACCCCCGTGCGGGGGACGACGCGGGGCCGCGCACCGGCTGCGGCAGCCGACCTCGACGATGCGCTGGCGCGCGCGGCCTGAGTGCAGCCTGGCGCCGCGACGCCGGCGGGGCCGGGCGCTGGACGCAGCCACCGCCCACACCAATCTGGAAACACGATGAGTTACGCCAATTCCCGTATTCCGCAAAGCGCACAGCAGGGCGTGCACGACGCCCTGGTCGAGCGCGTGCGCAAGCATCTCGCCGCACCCTTCCGCAAACCCTTCACCGACTACAACCGCGCCGCGCTGCAGGCCGCGCTCGCCGGCTGGGACGGCAAGGCGCCGCTGATCCTGGACGCCGGCTGCGGCGTGGGGCACAGCACGATCCAGATCGCGCGCCAGTATCCGGACCACTGGGTGATCGGTGTCGACCAGTCCGAGGACCGGCTCACCCGGCGCAAGCCTTACCCCGAGGCCCTGCTGCCGAAGAACATGGTGTTCGTGCGTGCCGACCTGGTCGATTTCTGGCGCCTGCTCGACGAGGCCGGCCTGCGCCTGGCGCGTCACTACGTGCTCTACCCCAACCCCTGGCCCAAGATCGGCCATCTCGGCCGGCGCTGGCACGCGCATCCGGTGTTTCCGTGGATCGCGAAGCTGGGCGGGGTGCTGGAATGCCGCAGCAACTGGCAGGTCTACATCGAGGAGTTCGCGGTCGCGCTGCAGGAGGTGATCGGCCGTCCGGTGGCCTGGGCGTGCTTCGAGGCCGAGGTGCCGTTGACGCCCTTCGAGCGCAAATACCGCGATTCCGGCCAGGCCCTGTACCGCATCGGCGTCGATCTGTCCGCCGCCGATGCGGTCACGAAGAATTGACTTGCCCGCGGTGGCCGCTTGGGCCACCCTTGGCGCCGATCTAAGGAGACTGCCATGAACAACGCCCCCGAAACCCCCGTCGATAACCCGTCGCTGAAGGTCGAGCTGCTGAGCGACGACGATTTCGAGGCGCTCGAGGAAATCCTCACCTCGGACATCGTGCCCGAGGACTGCATGGACCTGGAGATGCTCGACGGCTACCTCGCCGGCGTGCTGATCTCGCCCCGGCCCATCCCGCCCGAGCGCTGGATGCCGGGCGTGTGGTCCGCGCACGGCGACGAGATCGGCTTCGGCTCGGGCACCGGGCTGCAGCGCGCGATCCGCCTGGTCAAGGCCTATCACAACGAACTGCTCGCCACGATGGGCCTCGACGACGAGGACGAGGCGTGCTGGGAGCCGTTCTGCTTCGCGGTTGCCGAAGGCGACGGGCTCAAGCTCGGCGAGGCCTGGATCGACGGCTTCGCGCAGGGCCTGGATCTGTGGCCGGAGGGCTGGGAAGAAGGTCTCGACGACGAAGCGGTCGAGGCGGTGCGCGAGACGCTGGACGAGGTCCTCGCCCCGTGGGGCGAGGACGATGCCGCCAAGGCCGACGACGAGACCCGCCTCGGCTGGCTGGCGGCGGTCGGCGAGGCCGCCAACGACATCTTCGCCCACTGGCGCGACATGGGCCTGCCGGCGGTGGCGCCGCTGTCCACCGAGCCGCCGCGCAAGCCCGCCGCCGCCGCCCCGGGACGCAACGACCCGTGCCCCTGCGGCAGCGGCAAGAAGTACAAGAAGTGCTGCGGCGCCGAGAGCGGCCAGGCGGATGCGTGAGGATCACTGCACGCGCTGCGGCGCCTGCTGTGCGGCCTTCCGGGTCGATTTCCACCCCTCCGAGCTCGCCAGCAGCACGCCCGGCGGCGTGCCGGATGCGCTGACGGTGCCGGTCACCGCCACGCTGGTGCGCATGCGCGGCACCGACGAGGCCGCGCCGCGCTGCGTGGCGCTGGAGGGCGAGATCGGCGTGTCGGTGCGCTGCGGCCTGTACGCCTGCCGGCCTTCGCCCTGTCGCGAATTCGCCCCTTATGCCGCGCTCGGCATCGGCGACGATGCCTGCGATCGCGCGCGCCGGCGCCATGGGCTGCCGCCCCTGTGAGGGGCCGACGACGCCCCTGAGCATTTCCTCGAATATGTTTGCAGGCGATTGATTAAAAAGGGATTCAAAGCGTGAAGGGGAGCGGATAGAATCCGCTCCCCTTCAACTTTCTCGGCCAATATTTCCATCATGGAAGGCTTCAATCCCTGTCTCGACTGCGGCATCTGCTGCACGCATTTCCGGATCTCGTTCTACTGGGCCGAGGCGGACGACGCGCCGGGGGGATTCGTGCCGGCGGAGATGACGGAAAAGCTGAACCACAACATGCGTTGCATGAAGGGCAGCAACCAGGTGCCGCGTCGCTGCTCGGCGCTGTCGGGCACCGTGGGCCAGCAGGTGGCATGCACGATCTACGACCAGCGTCCGACGCCGTGTCGCGAGTTCCCTGTGTATTTCGAGGACGGCACCCCCAATCCCAAGTGCGACGAGCTGCGCGCGACCATCGGCCTGCCGCCGCTGCCGCGCACCCCGCTGCCGCGCGCGGCCTGAATCGCGCGCCGCCCGCGCGCCGGCGCCGGGCGCACGGGGAGCGCTCAGGCCGGTGCGCGCCCCACCGCGGCCAGCACCGCGAGCGGACCGCAGGCGCGCAGGCGCTCGATCTGCTCGCGGTCGCGGACGAACAGCGAGCCGGCATAGGCCAGCGAGTTGACCGAGACGTCCTGCCACTTCTCTTCGGAGCGCGGCACCAGCAGCAGCGCCTCGCGGGTCACCAGCAGGTTGTAGGGCGGCATCGGGTCGGTCGCGCAGGGCAGGTCGAGTGCGGCGCAGGCGGCGCGGAACGCGGCTGCGAGCGCTGCGCCGCCGAGTTTCGCGGCGGCATCCGGGGCGCGGTCGAGGCGCACGAAGGCGTGCGCCCACGGCAGCGCGGGATTGGCGAAGGCTTCCTCGCCGGACGGCGGCAGTTGTGCCGGGATGAAGGCGTCGAGCGTGGCGGCGCTCTCGGGCACCCACTGCAGGTGCTTGTGGGCCTGGCTGGCGCCCGCGATCCGGCCGCCGTTGTAGAAGCCCAGTCCGCCGTGGGCGGTGATGATGGTCGCGAGGGCGTCGAAATCCGTCTCCGACAGCGGCGAGCGCTGATCCTCGAAGGCGCGGGTCACGATCAGCAGGTGGCGGTCGATCACCGGAAACTTGTTCAGCACCACCAGATGGGTGTCACCCAGCGCCGCCACGGTCAGCGCCGGTTCCGGCGGCAGGAAGGGGTTGAAGCCGGGCTGGCGGCGGATCACGGTGTCGACGCGGGCGCGGTCCTTGAGCGCGAGCGAGGACACCCAGCGCACCGAGAAGCGGAAACCGTCGTCGTCCAGCCAGCACTGCTCGGTACGGATCGGCTGCAGCGCACCGCTTTCCAGGGCGCGGCGGATGACCTCGTCGGCGCGGTCGAGCAGGCTGGAGACGGCGTGGTGGGTACAGGTGGGGGCGGGGCAGGCTGGCGTGCTGGTCATGCTGGAGCGGGCAGGCGAGAATGGCCGCCATTCTGACACGGCTGCAGGCACGTCGAGCTGCGGCCCATGCGAAGGCTGACGGGAGAAGATGGCGATGGCGGTGCAGTTTGCGGTGCGGGGCGAATACATCCAGCTCGACCAGTTGTTGAAGGCCGCGGGACTGGTGGACTCGGGCGGGGCGGCCCATGCGGCGGTCGAGCAGGGGCAGGTGCGGGTCGATGGCGCGGTGGAGAACCGCAAGCGCGCGAAGCTGCGGCCCGGCCAGCGCGTCCGTTTCGGCGCGGAAGAGATCGAATTGGTCGCTGGCGAGTAGGCGGTCAGCCCGGTGGGCGGGCGAGGGCGGACGCATCGCCGGCTGCTGCGCGCCGTTGCCGTGCTCAGCACCGGCTGTGCGTGCGGGCAGCGTTGGCGCGTCTCAGGGCAGGGGTGCGCGTGACGGGACCTGCTTGCGGCGCGACAGCCGCTCCCAGATCCAGCCGCCCGGCAGGTCCTCGCCGCTCAGGATGTAGGCCAGCGTGTGTTCGTTGGCGATGATCAGGCCGACGTCGTTGAGCGCCGCGCGCCGGCCCGCCAGCAGCAGCTCGTCGCCGGCGCGGATGCGGGTGGCGGCCGCGGGCATCAGCAGGTGGTCGTCGTCGTCGCGTTCGAGGAACAGCACTTCGCAGTCGAGCGTGCGCTCGCGATCCGAAGGCGAGCGCAGCAGCATGCCGAGCGTGATCGTCTCGCCGCGCATCAGCCGGCGGTGGAGCGCCGGTGCGCGGCTCAGGTTGATGCGCTCGCTGCGGATCTCCGGCACCCGCCAGCCCAGGCGGCCGGTCAGGCGCGCGAGCTGGCTGCCGCACCAGTCCTCGTCGCGCGCGCGCACCTCGTCGAGGAAGGGGACCAGCAGCGGCGTGCTGAGGATGGCCAGGCACTCGTGGCCGATCACCCGGCTCGGCACCACGGTGATGTCGGCATCGTAGGCGTCGAACAGGGCGCGGTTCGATTCGTGGTTCTGGCGCACGATCACGAACAGCGCCTTGTTGAGCTCGCGCGCGGTCACCGCGATCGACAGGTTGTCGGTGTCGGAGCTGGTGCCGCACACGATGCCGGTCGCGTGCTCCACGCCCGCCTCGAGCAATGCCCTGGCACCGGTGCCGTCGCCCTGGACCCAGCGGTGCACGCCGTCGGGCTTGGGGTCGAGGTCGATGATGGTCACCGGCACGGCTTCGGAATCCATCGCGCTCAGCATCTGGCGGCCGAAGCGGCCGTGGCCGCACAGGATCCAGTGCCCGTGCGGCGGGTCGCGGCGCTGCTCGACCTCGGTGCCGGGCACGCCGGTGAGCCAGTCCATCAGTTGCGAGGCCTTCGGTGCGTGCAGCGAGAGCGCGAGCGCCTCGCTGAAGCGCTCGAAGGGGTTGATGATGTGGCGCGTGCCGAAGGAGGCCATGTTGTCGGCGGTGGCGTCGTGCTCGGCGCGGCACAGCGCGGGCACGCGCGGCGCGAGCAGGCGGGCGCTGATCGCGACCGCGAGATTGGTGGCGTCGTCGTTGGTCAGCGCGATCACGCCGATGCAGCTCGGATGGGTGAGGCCGGCGAAGCGCAGGGTCTCGGGATTGCCGGCGTCCGCGCACAGCGCCGGCACGTCGGCGGCGTAGGCGTGCAGGTCGAGCTCGCCGACCTTGCCTTCGTCGATCTCCACCACCACCGCGCGCAGGCCCATGCGGTCGAGCGCCTCGCAGATCAGGCGGCCGGTCTCGCCGTAGCCGCAGACCAGGTAGAAGGGTTCGCGCAGCCGGCGCACCTGGCGGACGAAGCGCTGCACCGCGATCGCCTGGCGCAGGCTGCGGTCGGAGAGCAGGCCGAACACCGAGCCGAGCGTGTAGGCCCAGCCGATCACCGACAGGTAGATGCTGAAGATCACCCACAGCCGCTGCTGGTCCGAGAAGGTGTAGGGGATCTCGCCGAAGCCGATCGTGGTGGCGGTGTAGCTGATGAAATAGAAGGCGTGGAAGAAGCTCAGGTAGCTCGTCCTGCCGTCGACGACCGGCCCGGGCGCGAGGGTGAGCCCGAGCACCGCGATCGCGAACAGCACGATGAGCAGGATCAGCGGCGCCCGCAGGCGGCGCAGGATCAGGAAGAAGACGCTGTGGTGGCGGGCCAGGGCCTGCACGGCGGCAGCCTCGGAGCTTCGGTCAGCGACGCTGCATGATGGTTTCGGCGATCAGGATGATCACCGAAACCACGTTGGCGAACAGGGCGCCGCCCGACAGCGAGACCACGCGCGCGGTCATCTCCGGGGTCAGGCCGCCGGCGGACACGTGCGCGGCGTAGCCCCAGACGAGGGCTGCGGCGAAGAGCTGGAGGTCGGCGACCAGGCTCGTCGACAGATGCACCGCACCGATCTGCGTGCGGTCGCCGAACTTGAGCACGGTGGCGATCAGGCTGACGACCAGTGCCGCGAACAACTCATAGACGTCGTGGTGCGCGGGGTTCTCGATGTCGCCGACGAAGAAGCCGAAGTTCAGCGTGGCGGCGAGCACGATGAAGAAACCGAAGATGACTTTTTCGAGGTTCATGATTGGCCTTCGGTGGCGGGTTCGTGGCGTGCGGCGGCAGTGGAATTATGCGCGCCCCGGTGCCGCTGTCGTCGGCACCGGGGCGCCCGGCGCGGCGCGGGCCTCAGTCGTGGATGTCGCCGTCCACGTAGTACCAGCGCCCGTCCTCGCGCACGAAGCGGCTGGTCTCGTGCAGGCGCTGGGCGCGGCCGCCGACCCGGTAGCGGGCGACGAACTCGACCTCGGCGTGGTCGGCGTCGAGCGGGCGGTGCGCGCGGATCTGCAGGCCGATCCACTTCGGTGCCGGTGTCTCGTCGAGGTCGAGCGTGGGCGGGCGCGTGCTGGCGTGCCAGCTCGCCAGCAGGTAGGCGCTGTCGCGCAGCGTGAACGCGGTGTAGCGCGAGCGCATCAGCGCTTCGGCGGTGGCCGCGGGGCGGGTGCCGGACAGGGCGGGGCTGCAGCACTGCGCGAACACGCGTCCGGAGCCGCAGGGGCAGGGGGTGTCGGGTTTCATGCCGAAAGTGTAGCCGTTCGCCGGTCTGCCGCCACGCGCGCATGCCTACAGCCGGCAGCAGCGCTGGCAGTCGCGATGCAGCGATCGGGAAGATGCGCTTCCCTTGGACGCCGATGCGCCCAAGTGCCGGCAGCGGGAGTAAAATCGGGCGGATTTTCCCGGATGGCAAGTCCGGGTGGTGCACTGCACCGCAAGTCTTATAAAAGACATATAATAGCCACCGTTCCGGCTGGGCGACCCCCGGTCGGATTTCCGATCACCGCCACTAGATAGTGAGGAAGTCGCCGTGCTTGAAGCCTACCGTGCCCATGTCGCCGAACGTGCCGCCCTCGGCATCCCGCCGCTGCCGCTCTCCAAGCAGCAGGTCACCGAACTGGTCGAACTGCTGAAGAATCCCCCCGCCGGCGAGGAAGCCTTCCTCGTCGAGCTGCTGACCTACCGTGTGCCGGCCGGCGTGGACGACGCCGCCAAGGTCAAGGCCGAGTTCCTCGCCAAGCTCGCCAAGGGCGAGGAAGCCTGTGCCCTGGTGTCGCGCGCCAAGGCCACCGAACTGCTCGGCACCATGCTGGGCGGCTTCAACATCAAGCCGATGATCGACCTGCTGGCCGACGCCGAAGTGGGCGCGGTTGCCGCCGAGGGTCTCAAGAAGACCCTGCTGATGTTCGACTACTTCCACGACGTCAAGGAACTGGCCGCCGCCGGGAATGCCAACGCCAAGGCCGTCATGCAATCGTGGGCCGACGCCGAGTGGTTCACCAGCCGCCCGGAAGTCCCCGCCTCGCAGAAGCTCACCGTGTTCAAGGTCACCGGCGAAACCAACACCGACGACCTCTCGCCGGCGCCGGACGCCTGGTCGCGCCCCGACATCCCGCTGCACGCGCTGGCCATGCTCAAGAACCCGCGTCCGGGCATCACCCCGGAAGAAGCCGGCGTGCGTGGTCCGGTCAAGTTCCTCGAAGATCTGCGCGCCAAGGGCAACTTGGTCGCCTACGTCGGTGACGTGGTCGGCACCGGCTCCTCGCGCAAGTCCGCCACCAACTCGGTGCTGTGGTTCACCGGCGAAGACATCCCCTTCGTGCCGAACAAGCGCTTCGGCGGCGTGTGCCTGGGCTCCAAGATCGCCCCGATCTTCTTCAACACCATGGAAGACGCCGGCGCGCTGCCGATCGAGATCGACGCCGGGCAGATGGACATGGGCGACGAGATCGAGCTCAAGGTCGACCACGTCTCCGGCAAGGTCACCGCGCTCAAGAACGGCGCCGCGATCGCCGAATCGCAGTTGAAGACCCTGGTGATCCTCGACGAAGTGCGCGCCGGTGGCCGCATCCCGCTGATCATCGGCCGCGGCCTCACCACCAAGGCGCGCGAAGCCCTGGGCCTGCCGCCGTCGACGCTCTTCCGCCTGCCGCAGGCCCCGGCCGACAGCGGCAAGGGCTTCTCGCTGGCGCAGAAGATGGTCGGCCGCGCCTGCGGCATGCCCGAAGGCCAGGGCATCCGCCCGGGCACCTACTGCGAACCGAAGATGACCACCGTCGGCAGCCAGGACACCACCGGCCCGATGACCCGCGACGAGCTCAAGGACCTCGCCTGCCTCGGCTTCTCGGCCGACCTGGTGATGCAGTCCTTCTGCCACACCGCCGCCTACCCGAAGCTGGTCGACGTCAAGATGCACCGCGAGCTGCCGAGCTTCATCAGCACCCGCGGCGGCGTGTCGCTGCGCCCGGGCGACGGCGTCATCCACTCCTGGCTCAACCGCCTGCTGCTGCCCGACACCGTCGGCACCGGCGGCGACAGCCACACCCGCTTCCCGATCGGCATCTCGTTCCCGGCCGGCTCCGGCCTGGTGGCCTTTGCGGCCGCGACCGGCGTGATGCCGCTCGACATGCCGGAATCGGTGCTGGTGCGCTTCAAGGGCACGATGCAGCCGGGCGTCACCCTGCGTGACCTGGTCAACGCCATCCCGCTCTACGCCATCCGCCAGGGCCTGCTGACCGTCGAGAAGAAGGGCAAGAAGAACATCTTCTCCGGCCGCATCCTCGAGATCGAAGGCCTGCCGGACCTGAAGGTCGAACAGGCCTTCGAGCTCACCGACGCCTCGGCCGAGCGCTCCGCCGCCGGCTGCACGGTCCACCTCAACAAGGCGCCGATCGTCGAGTACATGAACTCGAACATCACGCTGATGAAGTGGATGATCGCCAACGGCTACGAAGACAAGCGCACCCTGGGCCGCCGCATCAAGGCCATGGAACAGTGGATCGCCAACGGCGAACTGCTGTCGGGCGACGCCGACGCCGAATACGCCGCCGTGATCGAGATCGACCTCGCCGACATCAAGGAGCCGATCGTCGCCTGCCCGAACGACCCGGACGACGTCAAGCTGCTGTCCGAAGTCGCAGGCGACAAGATCGACGAAGTCTTCATCGGCTCGTGCATGACCAACATCGGCCACTTCCGCGCCGCGGGCAAGGTGCTGGACGGCAAGTCCGACATCCCCACCCGCCTGTGGATCGCCCCGCCCACCAAGATGGACGCGATGATCCTCAACGAGGAAGGCTACTACGGCGTGCTCGGCAAGTCCGGCGCCCGCATGGAGATGCCGGGCTGCTCGCTGTGCATGGGCAACCAGGCGCAGATCCGCAAGGGCAGCACCGCGATGTCGACCTCGACCCGCAACTTCCCCAACCGCCTCGGCATCGACACCCGCGTCTATCTGGGTTCGGCCGAGCTGGCCGCGGTGTGCGCGCTGATGGGCAAGATTCCGTCGGTCGAGGAGTACATGGCGCAGGTGGAGGTGGTGAACAAGAAGGCCGCCGACATCTACCGCTACATGAACTTCGACCAGATCGAGGAATTCCGCTCCGTTGCTGACACTGTGGAGGTTTAAGGCTCCAAAGTGTCTAAAAAATAAGGCGAGTTAGCCGCCTGAAAACCCCCGTCGTTACTGGTGGGGGTTTTTGTTTTGTGCGCCCAGCATGGGCGCACTCCTGCGGGTGCTTACGATGGGATTCGTCCCGCTTTTCCTCGACACCGAGTTCACGTCCTTCGACTCCCCCCCGCCTGATCTCTTTCGCACTTGTCGCGGAAACGGGCGAAGCGCTTTACCTCGAGCGCTCAGACGGATGGACGACCGAAGACTGCTCTCACTTCGTTCGCGAGTCAGTCCTGCCGCTCCTCGGCCCTCGAGAGCAGCGCGCCACGGATCAGCTGATCAGGTGGGCCGTCAGATCGTGGATCCACTCTCTCGGGCGTCCTGCGATGATTTACACGGATAGCCTCTGGTACGACGAGCCCGCCTTCAAAAGTCTGTTCACAGATCGCATGGACCTTTGGCCACACGCCCTCGATCAGCGGTTCGTGGAGTTCGATAGCCCAGCGGTCGAGCTCGTTTTCGACACGAAGGGGCTGCGGCGACACCATGCTCTCGACGACGCGATCGCGTTGAAGACAGCGTACCTGATCGCGGTGCAGAAACGAGAGGGGTCATAGGGCTGTATCGAACTCGACCACAATCGCTACGGCGTGCGATGGCGGTTAATTGGCGAGACGGTGAGGGTGCTTGTCAGGGCCGACACGGTAGTGACCGAGCACGGAGGCGAGGAATGCGGCCGCCACGCGGAGCTTTCCGGCAGTCGGGAGCTCTGCATCGCGCGCAGACACCTGCTGGCGGCTCACCGCTCGAGCTCATCGAGCAGTTCCTGTCGGCTGACCACCTTCCGGGCGGTCAGCAACTGATCGATCCTGTAGAAGCGTTCGCTGCGGTTCATGGGGGAGACCGTTCGGTGAAATACGGAGAGCATACCGAAGCGGGCGCACCGGGCGAGCCTTGGATGTCGGAAAATGCCAATCGAAAAAACGACCACTCAGGAGCCCATTTCATGACGCAGAAGTTCGACACCGCCCTGTCGCTCGCCCTCGAAGCTCACGCGGGCCAGATCCGCAAAGGGACCGAGAACGCTCTTGGCTTGCCATTGCCGTACATTACGCACCCGGTTGCGGTGGCGACTTTGGTTCAACGCTACGGTGGCAACGAGGACCAAGTCATCGCCGCGCTGCTGCACGACGTCCTCGAAGACGGTGGTCCGCAGTGGGCCGAGCCTATCCGCGACGCCTTTGGTGGCCAGGTCCTCGACCTCGTGCAGTTCTGTACCGATGGCCTGCCCGATGCCCAAGGGCAGAAAAGCCCCTGGCGTGAGCGGAAGGAGTTCTACCTCGCCCACCTGCGCGCGGCGGAAGGCGAGGGCGTTCTCGTCTCCGCTTGCGACAAGCTGGCCAACCTGCAGGCGATCCTGCTTGATCTGACGGAGATCGGTGAATCGGTATGGACGCGCTTCACGGGAGGCAAGGATGGATCGCTGTGGTACTACGCGGAGTTGGTTGAGGCCTTTGGCGGACGGGTGCCGGCGGCGCTGGAGGTGGCATTGAGGCGTGACCTGGCGGCGGTGTTGGAGCTCGCCGAAGCGAAGAGCCGTGTGGCGTGACCTGTTCGGCAGTGCTGATTGATCGGCGCTAACAACAAATTTTCGAATAGAATGTTTTAAAGACCAACGTCCGTTAAGAAATTTCGAGTCGAGCGAACAGATTTCGAGGATCCGATGGCGACGATTGGCTACGCACAACTCATCAGCCGACTCTCTCTGGCCGTCCGACCGTTGGCGAAGCCGGCGGAGATCAGCGGTTCAGTCAATCGGCGAGTGAATTCGGCCGACCGCGTCCTCTTCCCGCGCGGCGTCGCCATCGAGGACACGCTGGTCGGGCATCTCGAGTTTGCCCTGCGCCATGAGGGCGTGAATCTCGAGGTGATCGACGCATTGTTCGAGCATCTCCCGCCGCAGGACTTGTTGGCCCGGCTGAGCGCGGCGCCCAACGGCGCGCACATCCGGCGGGCGTGCCATCTTTGGGAGTGGCTGACGGGACAGGAACTCCCGGCAGAGGCCTTGCCGGCGGGAGGCTACGTCGACCTGTTTCCTGCGGACGATTACGTCACCGCCGGGCAGCCCACCAACGACCGCAAGTTCCGCGTGCGCAACAACGCACTCGGAACGGCCGACTTCTCCCCGGTGGTGAGGCGCGCGGCGCTGCCGAGCGCGCCTTCGTTGCCAGAACTCCTCGACAAGGCCCGCGAGACCCTGGCGTCCGTGACGGACCCGTCGCTCCATGAGCGCGCGCTGAGCTACCTGTACCTTTCAGAGACCCGCAGCAGCTTCGAGATCGAGCGCGAGCATCCGAGCTCGGACAAGCAGGAGCGCTTCGTTCAACTGCTCCGGCGTGCCGGCGAAACGATGCAGGTCACCGAGGATTGGCTGGTGGGCTTGCAGAACGCCGTCGTGCGCGATGTCTACAGTCAGGAAGCCTCCTACCGGACAAGGCAGAACTGGCTGGAGGACGCCACCGGCCGTGTCACCTTCTTTCCGGTGCCGCAGGCCGAACTCGCGCGCGCGATGAGGGGCTGGGAGGCCTTCATCAACGATGACCAACGCTGTACCGATGTACTGGTCAAGGCGGCAGCCGCCGCGTTCGGCTTTGTCTACCTGCACCCCTTCATGGATGGCAACGGGCGCCTGCACCGGTTTCTCATCCACCACGTGCTGACGCGCTCGGGGCTGCTGCCGACAGGAACGGTGGTGCCCGTGTCCGCCGTCGTCCTGAAGAACATCCCGAGCTACCTCGAGGTGCTTTCGGCCTTCTCCCAGCCGGTGACGCGGCTCTGGCGCTACGTGCGCGCCGAGGAGGCTCCGCATGTGACGGCGCATCCGGGGAGCAGAGCCTACCGGTTCTTCGACGCCAGCAGGGAAGTGGCTTTCCTGCACCGCATGATCCAGCAAGCCGTGGAGGACGAGATCCCCCGCGAACTGGCGTGGCTGAGCGGCTACGACAAGGCCTTCGTGCAACTGGACGCAGAGTTCGATCTGCCCCGGAAGGACCTGTCGGCCTTGATCCGCATGGCGCAGTCGAGTCAGGGACGGCTCTCTGCGAGGCGGCGAAAGCAGTATTTCCATCTGCCTGCCGAGGTGCTGGACCGTGTTGAAGAAGTGGTGCGCGAGTCGTTTGGGCTCATCGCGAGGGAGGGGGCCGACGAGGGGTAGGTTTTCGTGCTTTTCGACTCGAATGCTGCGAAAGTACGATGTTGTGAGGAAAATTCGAGTGTCGTGATGATTTTTCGAGTTCGGCGGGTCAGGCGTGTCGGATAGGAAAATCAGCTTGTCGGCCTCAGCTGCCGGCCAGCCTGCGCCGATTGAGCGACGGTAGTGCTGCCGACAGCTGCCGTACGGCGCTCAGGGCCGTCGAGCGGCAGGCCCCTGTTTCATCGAACTGGTGGTATCGACCCTTTTGCGACGGTCGGCGCGCTCCGCATCGGGGCGTCGAAGTGAATGTTCCATTCGCCTCTTCACCCTCACTTTACTCGAGAACACGCTTATCGGCCGACTCATTCTTGCCCTGTCTCCTATCGGCCATGTCAAGCAGTCGGGCGCGCAATTCGCCACTAAGGAGCTACGTCATGAAGGTCAAGATGAGTGCACTTGCAGTCGCGCTGAGCCTTGCAGGCACAGCGTGGGCCGCCACCGTTCGCGACGAACCGGTGCAGCCGATCGAGCCCCGCAAGGTTACCAACCCCGCGCTGGTCGAGCTGGGCAAGAAGCTTTACTTTGATCCGCGTCTGTCGCGCTCGGGCTTCATCTCCTGCAACTCCTGCCACAACCTGTCGATGGGCGGCAGCGACAACCTGAAGACCTCGATCGGCGACAAGTGGCAGCAGGGTCCGATCAACTCACCCACCGTGCTCAACTCCAGCCTGGCGGTGGCGCAGTTCTGGGACGGCCGCGCGGCCGACCTTAAGGAGCAGGCGGGTGGTCCGATCGCCAACCCCGGTGAGATGGCGTTCACCCATGACCTCGCCGTCGGCACACTGCGCACCATTCCCGGCTACGTCGCCGAGTTCAAGTCGGTGTTCGGCTCGGCCAGCATCGACATCGACAAGATCACCCAGGCGATCGCCGCCTTCGAGGAAACCCTGGTCACGCCGAACTCGCCGTTCGACCACTGGCTCAAGGGCGACGACAAGGCCCTGAGCGAGCGCGAACTCGCCGGCTACAACCTGTTCAAGGAAAGCGGCTGCGTCGCCTGTCACAACGGTCCGGCGCTGGGCGGCACCTCGTTCCAGAAGATGGGTCTGTTCGAGCCCTACAAGACGAAGAACACGGCAGAAGGCCGCGCCGGCGTCACGGGTAAGGACGAAGATCGCATGAACTTCAAGGTGCCGACGCTGCGCAACGTCGAGCTCACCTATCCGTACTTCCACGACGGTGAGGCCGAGTCGCTGGAAAAGGCGGTGGAGACCATGGGTCGCCTGCAGCTGGGCCGCAAGTACAGCGAGCAGGAGATCGGCGACATCGTCGCCTTCCTCAAGACGCTGACTGGCGACCAGCCGACCTTCGTGATGCCCTTGCTGCCGCCCTCGACCAACGAGACGCCGAATCCCTGGCAGTAAATAATGCCGCAGGGGGCCCCTTCGCTGCGAGGCGATGCGGGGCCCTTTCCAGCGCGGGCACCGAAACCCCACCGGCCAGCGCGCCTGCTCCAAAGCGGCCTCGCACGACGCTTCGGTTCCGTAGCGTTTAGGAAGCTCGCGCATCGACAGCCCGGTTGAAACTGGATTCACTCTATTGGTATGGCTAACCTTTAAGTACAAAAACTGTACAAATATCCAGTCTAGGCATGCTACTACCGCCCGTGCGATTTGCTGAACATCGTTTCTAATCAAGAACCGAAAAACTCCGGATCGCTGCTCTTATTATCCAGTGAGTCGGAGTTCCCGGAGCGATTGTCCCTAAACCGCAGCTCTCTCCTAGCTAAGCGGTCACCGCGTCCGCTCGCCGGTGGGCGGTTGAGCTGGCGGGTCGCAGCTACCGCCGCTCCGAAACGGGCAAACCGGGGCGGCGGTTTTCCAGGTGCAGGTGCGCTACCCAAGCCATCTGTGCGGGCAGGCAGATCGCGCTCAGGTCATAGCGGGCGCGGACCAGGGCCCGCGCTGCATGGCCGAGATGCTGCCGCTCTGCGGGGCTGTCGAGCAGGCTTGAGACCCCTTGCGCCAATCCAGTCGGGTCGAAAAAGTCGACCAATCGCCCGGTGTCGCCCTGGATGATCACCTCGCGCACCGGCGCAGTGTCGCTGGCCACGATGGCACAGCCCAGGCTCATCGCCTCGAGCAGGCTCCAGCTCAGCACGAAGGGGTAGGTCAGGTAGGTGTGCACGGAGGACACCTGCAGCATGGCGACAAACTGCGGGTATGGCAGCTGCCCCAGGAAGTGCACCCGCGCCAAGTCGGCGGGTGACAGCCGCGGCCGCAGCTCTTCGGTGAGCACCGCGCGCCAGCTGCGACCGTCCGCCGGCGGCGTCCCGTAGCTCACCCCGTCGCCCCCCACCAGCAGCACCTGCGCACGCGGGCGCAGGTGCAGCAGCTCGGGCAAGGCGC
This sequence comes from Thauera sp. GDN1, assembly GCF_029223545.1. NCBI lineage: Bacteria > Pseudomonadati > Pseudomonadota > Betaproteobacteria > Rhodocyclales > Zoogloeaceae > Thauera > Thauera sp. GDN1. The sequence goes on from NZ_CP097870.1 coordinate 1,814,147, forward strand.
GCATGAAGATGTGGAAGCCGCGGTAGGGCTCAAGGTTGCGGGCGACGAAGGTCACCACCTCGTCGGCCCGCGTCAGCACGCGGCCGTCGGGCAAAGTGAAGCAGGCGTCGGCGCGCGGCTGCAGCGCCGCGGTGTCGATGCCATCGTGCACCACGTGGATGCGCTGGCGGAACGGCTCGGGGAAGGTGCTGGCCTGCCAGCGCGTGGGTGCCAGCGCCGCGTCGGCCAGCTCGAAGTGCAGGTCGTGGTTGAGGTTCTTGAAGCGCAGCCGCATCGCGTCGAGCGCGTCGGCCTGCGCGAACTCGGGGTCGAAGCCGACGTCCGCCCCGGTGCGCTGGTAATACAGCTCGCAGTAGAGGCCCAGGCGCGTCGCCGGCCACACTGTCTTCACGCCCAGGCCCTCGCCCCAGCCGGGGTGGGCGACCACCACGTCGGGCACGAAGCCGGCGTCGCGCAGGCGCATCATGTGCCGCGCGCAGGCCTCGGCACGCACCGCCTTGGTCTCCAGGTCGGTGAGCCACGGATGCACGCCCGGCGCGGAGCCGCGCGCGGGCCAGTAGGGCAACACGCGCACGCCCTGCCAGATGCTGGGCCCGCCCCGGCGCATGGGCAGCGCCACCACCTCGTGCCCGGCGACGGCCAGCGCCGGCGCCAGGTGCTTGAACTGGCCGGGGAAGTTTTGATGGAGGAAGAGGATGCGCATGGGTCAAGGCTCGGGCAGGTCCCACTTCAGTGCCCCCGGCGGCGAAAATTACCGGTCGTGGCCCAGGCATTGTCCCCGAATTAGGGGCCACACCCGATCCCGGAGGAAGATCTGGTCGATGTTCGGCGTCTCCATGGTTGCGGGCATGTAGCGCCTGAGCGAAAAGCGCTCCGCGAGGGCTACATCTCACCCATCTCGAATACGAAACCTTTCCATAACTGAGTCCGCGACAGTCAAACGAAACCCTCTGCTTCCTTGTGGGAAGCAGAGGGTCGCACCAAGACGGGTGGAACCGCGCCCACCCGCCTGCTAACAGCCTCCTCGATCAGGCAATGTAGCCATTCGTCCAGGGGGCAGCCATCTCCTCAAAAATACCGACCAAGGTCAGCCCGCCGACATCCCCGCCACCGACACGGCTGTCAGTGCCGGACGTGTCAACCACCTGATACAAGTGCGACTTGTCCGTACTGGTGTCCGTCATGACGAGCATGAAACGGCCACTGGTGGCATTGAGATCCACAATACCGTCGCTGTCGATGGTCCTCAGCAGGGCATCCATCTGTTTGCCATCGAGCACGCTTCCAGTGTTAAACAACTCGTCGGCAAAGTCGGCAGTAAATTGGAAGACCCCAGCACCAGTGGCACTGGAGATATTCAAACTCAGGCCAGCCAAGGGGTCCGCAGTTGCAGACACCACGTTGTAGTTGCCACTGGTCGTCACGAAGTCCGTGTCGTACACATCCTTGACACCGAAGTCCTTGAAGGTATCAAGGCCATCGCCCGACGCATAAGAGAAGGTGTCGTTACCAACGCCGCCAATCAAGACGTCATTACCTAGGCCGCCCACCAGCGTGTCATCACCTGCACCGCCGGCAATCGTATCGACCCCATCGCCGCCAGACAGCGAGTCGTTCGCCGCCAAACCCTGGATCAACTCAGCCGATGCAGTACCGTCCAATGTATCGGCACCCGGGGTACCGTACAGCGTATTGGCCGGCGGCTTGAATTGCAGGGTCGCGTTTGCTGTTCCGCCCTCGGTGATACTCCAGCTCGATTCCTGCATGAACCCATCAAACACAAGTCCTTCGATGAACTCGACATTCAACGTGCTGTCGTTGTCATAAAGAATCAAAGTGTGAGACGTAGGCACACTGGGGGGTGAGTACGGGGTACTGGTCACCGTGAAGATTCCCGTTAAGGAATCGTACGAACCGTAGTACACCTCGAACTGCCCGTGGTGCACTTCATTGTCACCAAAGCTCGAGAATGTCGGCGGAACCGGCAACTGCGTCACACCTGGTACGAAATCCGACACATAGGTGGCTCCCTTGAACCGGTTGCCCGCCGTGATCGGGAAGTGAGTCTTATCAGGGTCAGTCACAGGGTTGCTGAACGGCGTCACCGTTGCGTCATCTGTCGGTGTGATGTCGTACGAAAGGCTTGACGTGTTGGGCGTCCCTCCGATCAGCGGGGTCGAAGGTACCTCTTTACGGAAGTTGTCCCAATCGATACCGCCCGAACCTACCTGGGTCACCAAGGCAACCACCTGGATTTCCCTAGCACTATTCGCATCATCAACCACTGTGTTGTTGAAGATGCCCACCCAGTATTGGCTGGTATTCTCATCACCATCGATATTGGCTGCCTTGACGCTGAACAGCATTTCCTCACCGTCTTTCAGAGAGGACAAATTAAATGCTGCATTCAACGCGGCGGCAATATCTTCGGTCAAACTGTCTCCGGCCGCTACGGCAGAGTTCTCGACGGCCAATACGCTGGCGGTGCTTGTGATAGTGACGTTGCCACCATTGGACCACACGCTTGAGCCATTCGTCCCATCCAGCTTGCGGCCGGCACCCGGCTTAAACTGGTTGAAGACCAGCACATCTCTCGCTGTTTCGACACCGGTAATGACATCGTATCCCGTGGTAGCTCCATAGGCGGGCGAATCAGCAGCCGTCTGGACGCCGTCCACCTCGCTGACCTGATAGACGACGTAATCCGACTCACCGCTGCTACCAATATCAAGCGAGATCTGATCGGCCCCTGCTCCGGAGACGATGGTATCCACGCCCAGGCCTGCCTTGATCGTGTCGTCGCCCGAACCGCCGCTGAGGCTGTCGTTTCCGTTACCGCCCTCTAGCGAATCGTTGCCATCGCCCCCAAGAAGCGTGTCATCACCTTCCTCGCCCTTCAGCGTATCGTTGTCCTCGCCTCCCTCGATGCGGTCGTCCCCGCCTCCGGCATAAATAATGTCGTTGCCCCGGCCGCCGGCCAGCGTATCGTCCCCCACATCGTCAGTATCGGCGTCAATGTAGTCGTTTCCGTCACCACCGTCCGCGGTGACGCCAGCGCCAGCCGTGGTATTGGTCCAGAAGATTTTATCGTCACCATCACCGCCATAGATCGTGTCCTGGCCGCCACCGCCGTGGAGGGTGTCGTCACCGATCTCGCCCGCAATAAAGTCGTTGCCGGTTCCAGCGTTGATCGTGTCGTTGCCGGTTCCACCGTAGATGGTGTCGGCGTTCACGCCACCGGTAATGGTGTCGTTGCCGTCGAAGCCGTAATAGATGCCCGCTTGGACGGACGAGACGGAATGCAAAACGTTGCCGCCCGTAGTACCCAGCGACACCACCACTTCATCACCGTCCGCATTCAGAACCTTCGTCTGCGCACCCGGCACATCTTCCACCACCACGCGGTACGAAGTCTGCGTGGTCTGCTCCACCACCGTGAAGGTGGTCGGCGAACCATTGTTGACCACCGAAGTGGGGTTGCCATTCTGGTCATTGAACAGTGTGGTCGGGTTGCCCGGCAACTTAAGGCTCGTATCGTCGGGGTCCGACGCCGTGATCGTGAAGCTGCTCGAGGTAGACGACACGTAACTGGTCAAACGCACATCGTTCGCACCCTTGATGGTGATGGTGATGTCCTGCGTATCGGTACCACCCTTGCTGTCATTGACCGTCACCGTGTAGGTGATGGCCAGCGACTCACCGTTCTTCAGGTAGTCGAAGGCGCCTGCGGCGGGGTTGAAGGTCCAGGTGAGGTTGTTCGCATCACTTGGGTTCGCGTTGATGCTGCCGCCGGTGAGCGAGAACATGCCCGCCAGCGCGGTGTTGTTCAGCGTACCCAGCGGACCCGACGTGACGATGTCCGTGGCCGAATTGACCACCGAGGCCGTCACGGTGTCGGACAGATCGACATCCCTCACTGTCAGGGTGTCGGAAGCGAACAAGTCATCCGCGACCGAGGTGTCGGTCAGCGTTGCGGTGGCGAGATCGCCGGTTTCGAGGGAGATGATCGGCACGTCGTTCGTGCCATTGATCGTCACCACGATCGTCTGATCGACATACGCACCCTTGTCGTCGGTCACCCGCGCCGTGTAGCTCTGCGTGACGGATGCGCCTTCCTTCAGCGCCTGTGTCGCCGGCAGCTCATTGCCCAGCGTGTAGGTCCACACACCGGTCGCGGCGTCGATGGCGATCGTGCCGTAGGTGGCCGAAGGCGTGCCCTCGATGCTCCAGGTCAGCACCGCATCCGCGTCCACATCGGTCGCGCTCAGCGTGCCGCTCACGCTCACCGTGCCGGCCACGACGTCACCGTCGTCCTCGTTGCCCGCCTCGGTCACCGTGCCCACCAGATCCGTGGCCACGTTGGTCACCTCCGGCACGTCGTTCGTGCCGTTGATGGTCACCGTGATCGTCTGGTCCACAGACGCACCGAACTCGTCGGTCACACGTGCCGTGTAGGTCTGCGTGACGGACTCGCCCTCCTTCAGCGCCTGCGTCGCCGCCAGGTCGTTGTCCAGCGTGTAGGTCCACTCGCCAGTCGACGGATCGATGGCGATCGTGCCGTAGGTGCTCGACGGCGTGCCCTCGATGCTCCAGGTCAGCACCGCATCCGCGTCCACATCGGTCGCGCTCAGCGTGCCGCTCACGCTCACCGTGCCGGCCACGACGTCACCGTCGTCCTCGTTGCCCGCCTCGGTCACCGTGCCCACCAGATCCGTGGCCACGTTGGTCACCTCCGGCACGTCGTTCGTGCCGTTGATGGTCACCGTGATCGTCTGGTCCACAGACGCACCGAACTCGTCGGTCACACGTGCCGTGTAGGTCTGCGTGACGGACTCGCCCTCCTTCAGCGCCTGCGTCGCCGCCAGGTCGTTGTCCAGCGTGTAGGTCCACTCGCCAGTCGACGGATCGATGGCGATCGTGCCGTAGGTGCTCGACGGCGTGCCCTCGATGCTCCAGGTCAGCACCGCATCCGCGTCCACATCGGTCGCGCTCAGCGTGCCGCTCACGCTCACCGTGCCGGCCACGACGTCACCGTCGTCCTCGTTGCCCGCCTCGGTCACCGTGCCCACCAGATCCGTGGCCACGTTGGTCACCTCCGGCACGTCGTTCGTGCCGTTGATGGTCACCGTGATCGTCTGGTCCACAGACGCACCGAACTCGTCGGTCACACGTGCCGTGTAGGTCTGCGTGACGGACTCGCCCTCCTTCAGCGCCTGCGTCGCCGCCAGGTCGTTGTCCAGCGTGTAGGTCCACACGCCGCTGGACGGATCGATGGCGATCGTGCCGTAGGTGGTCGAGGGCGTGCCCTCGATGCTCCAGGTCAGCACCGCATCCGCGTCCACATCGGTCGCGCTCAGCGTGCCGCTCACGCTCACCGTGCCGGCCACGACGTCACCGTCGTCCTCGTTGCCCGCCTCGGTCACCGTGCCCACCAGATCCGTGGCCACGTTGGTCACCTCCGGCACGTCGTTCGTGCCGTTGATGGTCACCGTGATCGTCTGGTCCACAGACGCACCGAACTCGTCGGTCACACGTGCCGTGTAGGTCTGCGTGACGGACTCGCCCTCCTTCAGCGCCTGCGTCGCCGCCAGGTCGTTGTCCAGCGTGTAGGTCCACTCGCCAGTCGACGGATCGATGGCGATCGTGCCGTAGGTGCTCGACGGCGTGCCCTCGATGCTCCAGGTCAGCACCGCATCCGCGTCCACATCGGTCGCGCTCAGCGTGCCGCTCACGCTCACCGTGCCGGCCACGACGTCACCGTCGTCCTCGTTGCCCGCCTCGGTCACCGTGCCCACCAGATCCGTGGCCACGTTGGTCACCTCCGGCACGTCGTTCGTGCCGTTGATGGTCACCGTGATCGTCTGGTCCACAGACGCACCGAACTCGTCGGTCACACGTGCCGTGTAGGTCTGCGTGACGGACTCGCCCTCCTTCAGCGCCTGCGTCGCCGCCAGGTCGTTGTCCAGCGTGTAGGTCCACTCGCCAGTCGACGGATCGATGGCGATCGTGCCGTAGGTGCTCGACGGCGTGCCCTCGATGCTCCAGGTCAGCACCGCATCCGCGTCCACATCGGTCGCGCTCAGCGTGCCGCTCACGCTCACCGTGCCGGCCACGACGTCACCGTCGTCCTCGTTGCCCGCCTCGGTCACCGTGCCCACCAGATCCGTGGCCACGTTGGTCACCTCCGGCACGTCGTTCGTGCCGTTGATGGTCACCGTGATCGTCTGGTCCACAGACGCACCGAACTCGTCGGTCACACGTGCCGTGTAGGTCTGCGTGACGGACTCGCCCTCCTTCAGCGCCTGCGTCGCCGCCAGGTCGTTGTCCAGCGTGTAGGTCCACACGCCGCTGGACGGATCGATGGCGATCGTGCCGTAGGTGGTCGAGGGCGTGCCCTCGATGCTCCAGGTCAGCACCGCATCCGCGTCCACATCGGTCGCGCTCAGCGTGCCGCTCACGCTCACCGTGCCGGCCACGACGTCACCGTCGTCCTCGTTGCCCGCCTCGGTCACCGTGCCCACCAGATCCGTGGCCACGTTGGTCACCTCCGGCACGTCGTTCGTGCCGTTGATGGTCACCGTGATCGTCTGGTCAGCATAGGCCCCGAACTCGTCGGTCACACGTGCCGTGTAGGTCTGCGTGACGGACTCGCCCTCCTTCAGCGCCTGCGTCGCCGCCAGGTCGTTGTCCAGCGTGTAGGTCCACTCGCCAGTCGACGGATCGATGGCGATCGTGCCGTAGGTGCTCGACGGCGTGCCCTCGATGCTCCAGGTCAGCACCGCATCCGCGTCCACATCGGTCGCGCTCAGCGTGCCGCTCACGCTCACCGTGCCGGCCACGACGTCACCGTCGTCCTCGTTGCCCGCCTCGGTCACCGTGCCCACCAGATCCGTGGCCACGTTGGTCACCTCCGGCACGTCGTTCGTGCCGTTGATGGTCACCGTGATCGTCTGGTCCACAGACGCACCGAACTCGTCGGTCACACGTGCCGTGTAGGTCTGCGTGACGGACTCGCCCTCCTTCAGCGCCTGCGTCGCCGCCAGGTCGTTGTCCAGCGTGTAGGTCCACTCGCCAGTCGACGGATCGATGGCGATCGTGCCGTAGGTGCTCGACGGCGTGCCCTCGATGCTCCAGGTCAGCACCGCATCCGCGTCCACATCGGTCGCGCTCAGCGTGCCGCTCACGCTCACCGTGCCGGCCACGACGTCACCGTCGTCCTCGTTGCCCGCCTCGGTCACCGTGCCCACCAGATCCGTGGCCACGTTGGTCACCTCCGGCACGTCGTTCGTGCCGTTGATGGTCACCGTGATCGTCTGGTCCACAGACGCACCGAACTCGTCGGTCACACGTGCCGTGTAGGTCTGCGTGACGGACTCGCCCTCCTTCAGCGCCTGCGTCGCCGCCAGGTCGTTGTCCAGCGTGTAGGTCCACTCGCCAGTCGACGGATCGATGGCGATCGTGCCGTAGGTGCTCGACGGCGTGCCCTCGATGCTCCAGGTCAGCACCGCATCCGCGTCCACATCGGTCGCGCTCAGCGTGCCGCTCACGCTCACCGTGCCGGCCACGACGTCACCGTCGTCCTCGTTGCCCGCCTCGGTCACCGTGCCCACCAGATCCGTGGCCACGTTGGTCACCTCCGGCACGTCGTTCGTGCCGTTGATGGTCACCGTGATCGTCTGGTCCACAGACGCACCGAACTCGTCGGTCACACGTGCCGTGTAGGTCTGCGTGACGGACTCGCCCTCCTTCAGCGCCTGCGTCGCCGCCAGGTCGTTGTCCAGCGTGTAGGTCCACTCGCCAGTCGACGGATCGATGGCGATCGTGCCGTAGGTGCTCGACGGCGTGCCCTCGATGCTCCAGGTCAGCACCGCATCCGCGTCCACATCGGTCGCGCTCAGCGTGCCGCTCACGCTCACCGTGCCGGCCACGACGTCACCGTCGTCCTCGTTGCCCGCCTCGGTCACCGTGCCCACCAGATCCGTGGCCACGTTGGTCACCTCCGGCACGTCGTTCGTGCCGTTGATGGTCACCGTGATCGTCTGGTCCACAGACGCACCGAACTCGTCGGTCACACGTGCCGTGTAGGTCTGCGTGACGGACTCGCCCTCCTTCAGCGCCTGCGTCGCCGCCAGGTCGTTGTCCAGCGTGTAGGTCCACTCGCCAGTCGACGGATCGATGGCGATCGTGCCGTAGGTGCTCGACGGCGTGCCCTCGATGCTCCAGGTCAGCACCGCATCCGCGTCCACATCGGTCGCGCTCAGCGTGCCGCTCACGCTCACCGTGCCGGCCACGACGTCACCGTCGTCCTCGTTGCCCGCCTCGGTCACCGTGCCCACCAGATCCGTGGCCACGTTGGTCACCTCCGGCACGTCGTTCGTGCCGTTGATGGTCACCGTGATCGTCTGGTCCACAGACGCACCGAACTCGTCGGTCACACGTGCCGTGTAGGTCTGCGTGACGGACTCGCCCTCCTTCAGCGCCTGCGTCGCCGCCAGGTCGTTGTCCAGCGTGTAGGTCCACTCGCCAGTCGACGGATCGATGGCGATCGTGCCGTAGGTGGTCGAGGGCGTGCCCTCGATGCTCCAGCTCAGCACCGCACCAGCGTCCACGTCGGTCGCGCTCAGCGTGCCGCTGATGCTCGACGTGCCCGAAACCACCGTGCCGTCGTCCAGGTGACCCGACTCGGTCACGCTGCCCAGCAGCGCCGCCGGCAAGTTGCCCACCACCGGCACGTCGTTCACCCCGACGATGTCGATGGCCAGGGTCTCGATGCCGACCACGTCGGCGCCCACCGTCACCAGCAGGTTGAAGCTCTCGCTGTCGTTGGCGATACGGGCTTCGATCACCCCGCCGTTGGGAACGTACTCGTACGCACCCGTGTTGCTGTTCAGGTACAGCGTGCCGTAGGTGGCTGCCTTGCTGAGATCGAAGCCGGCACGGCTGCTATCAGCCCCGCCACCCGAGATCGAGTAAGCGGCCCCGCCAGGCGTCGCAGTGACCGTACCGATCACGCTGTTGAAAGTGTCAGGCGAGGCGGTGTCGGTCAGCGTCTCCGTCGTCACCGCCGACAACAACTCATTGCTGAACGGCGAGCCGTTGTTGGCCAGGAACTCGAAGATCTCCTGCGCGTTCTTGGGGGTGCCGCCGTCGCCGATGGTCAGGCTCAGGCTGCTCTGGTCGCCGACACGGCTGAGCTTGAGCTGCTGACCCACCTGCTGCAGCCACGCCCCGAACGCCTGCTCAGGCGTCTCGCCCGGCGCAAGGTCGGTGATGACTATGGTGTGTGCGCTGTTGCCCACCAGCGTGATGGTGTCGAGCTCGAACAGCTGCGCCCGCGTCAGCTCGATCCGGGAGAACAGGACGAGGTTTTCCACGGAGGCATCGACGTCGACGTTGGTCAGGTCGGCCGAACCGAAGACGTACAGCGTATCGTTGCCGGCGCCGCCCACGATGCGCTCGCCGTCGGCTGCCTCGGATGCGAGGTTGGCCGCCCGAAGCTCTGCCACCGTGACAACGTCGGTCAAGCCCTGGGCGTCGATGGCTGCCTGCAGGGCCTCGTCGGTCCAGGTGCTGTACGAACCGCTGCCGAAGGCGCCCGCGAGGATCTCGCCGAGCACGACGAACTTGTCGTCGCCTTCACCACCGTAGAGGGTGTCGGCGTTGACACCCGCGCGGATGGTGTCGTTACCACCGAAGCCGTAGTAGATCGCGGCCTGGTTGGATTCGACCGGCCCCAGGGTGTTGCTCAACGCAGAGCCGATGGAGACCACCAGCTCATCGCCTTCTGAGTTCAACACGGCCGACTGCGCGCCGGCCGCGTCTTCCACCACCACGCGGTAGGCGGTCGGGGCAGATTGGGACTTGACGGTGTAGGTGGTGTTCACGTTTCCGTCATTCACGAGCGAAGTGGCCGTACCGGGCGGGTTGTCGAACAAGGACGACGCATTGCCCGCCAGCGTCAGACGACCCACGTTGTCCTGGTCATCGGCAGAGATCGTGAAGGTGCCGTCATCCGATGTCACGAAGGTAGCGGTGGCCGCGTCGTTGGCACCGTTGATGGTGATGCTCACCGTCTTGGTCGTGCCGTCACCAGTCTCCACCGTCAGCGTGTCGGTCAGCGTGTCTCCGACATTGAGCGCCTGCACGCTGCTGTTGGTGTCGTCCAGCGTGTAGGTCCACGCGCCAGCCGCATCGATCACCAGCGCGCCGTAGCTGCCGGTGACCGTTTCGGCTTTCCACTTGTCATCGGCGTTAGCGAGGTCGTTATCGACATCGGTGTGGTCGAGGTCGCCGGTGGCGGTTGCCACGCCAGGCGTGGCGTTGAGAACCCCGCTCTTCTCGGTCACCGAGCCCGTGTCATCACCCGTGATCACCGGCGCGTCATTGGCGCCGTTGATCGTGATCTTTACCGTTTTTTCGGTGCCATCGGAGGTACGGACAACGACGCTATCCGTCAGCGTCTCGTCCGCATTCAGCGCTCGCACGGTGGCATCGGCGACGTCCAGCGTGTAGACCCACTTGCCGTCGGCGGTGATGGTCAGCGAGCCGTAGGCGCTCTTGAGCGTTCCGGCCTGCCAAACGTCGTCGGGACCATCGACGTCGGTGTGATCGAGATCGCCCGAGGCCTTAGCCCCGTCGTTGCCTCCGGTCACGGTGCCACTGGCGGTGCCAGTGATCACGGCCGCCACATTGGGGGCTGGCGAGCTGCTTCCGCCCCCGCCGCCGCCCGCAGCAGCGGCAATCCCGCCGAAGAGCAGCGACCCGAGCGCGACCTGGGCCGCCGAGAACCCCTCTCCTGAGCCAGCGCTCGACCCGCCGGCCGCCGCCTCACCGGCACCGGCATCCGCTTCGAGCAGGGTGCCGTCATCGGCATTCGCACCGCCTTCCTGCTGGGCCGTGGCGGCAGCTTCGTCGTCCTTTTCAGCCGCGGGTTTTTCTTCTTCCTCTTCGTCCTTCTTCTTCGCGGCCGGCTTGTCGGTGCGCTTGGTTTCGGGCGGCAGCGCCTTGTTGAAGCGCCTGAGCGCTTCTAGGTCAGCGCCTTCGATCTCGGAGGACTCGGCGCCGGGTGCGCGTGCCAGCGTGAGGTCGCCGTTCGGCGTTGGCGTCAGGGCTTGCTTGGGGGCTGCGTTGGGCGCGGGCGCGGGCGCGGCGTTGGTGGTCGTGGTCATCGTGTCTTCCGTGTTCTATTGGGCGCTTCAGAGTCGGGTAATTGTTGTTAGTAAGTAACAATACCCCAATGCTAGCCGCTGAACCGAATACGGTGCAAGTGCGACAAATGGATAATCCAGCTCTGTGAAGAAACTAGGTAAATATGCTTTGAGGTTTTGTGAGATTGTGTGATTACTTGTCGGTCACCGTTCGCCCATCGACTCGCTCAAGGTCTTCACCACCGGCTTGAGGATGTAGTTCAACACCGTGTTCTGGCCGGTCTTGACCTCGATGGTCGCGGTCATGCCGGGCTGCAGCTGCAGGTTGTCCGCGGCGCGCTTGGTAAAGCGGGGCGACTCGGTGACGACTTGCACCCGGTAGTAAGGCTGTTCGTTCTGCTTGACGTCCTCGTTGAGGGTGTCGGCGCTGATGTAGGACAGCTTGCCGTCGAGGCTGCCGTAGATGGTGTAGTCGTACGCATCGATCTTTACCGCGACGTCCAGCCCAGGCTTCAGGAAGGCCACATCGGCGGGCTTGACTCTGGCTTCGACCACCAGTGCGTCGTCGATGGGTACGATCTGCATCAGCTCGTCGCCCGGGCGCAGCACGCCGCCACGGGTGGTCACGCGCACGTTCTTCACCGTCCCCTTGACCGGCGCCTTGAGCGCGGTGTTGGCGAGCTGGTCGCGACGCTGTACCAGCATCTGCACGGCACCGGCGAGCTCTTCCTCGGCCTTGTTCATCTCCATCTGGCACTCCTGGAGATACTTGTTGCGCCGGTTGGTCATCTGCCCTTCGATGTCGGCCACCTGCCGCTGCAGGCGCAGCACCTCGGCCATACTGACGTCGCCGGTGGCGAGCAGCGGCTCGGTCATGCGCAGCTCGCGCACGGCGAGGTTGCGCATGCGATCCATGGCGGCGATTTCCTGCTCGATGGCGTCGCGGCGTTTGCGCAGCAGGGCGGTCTGGTTCTGGCGGAACTCGGGAAAGGCGCCCGTTTCCGGGCCGAAGTTCGGGGCGCCACCAAAAATTTCTGCGCGTACGCGGGCCAGCGTGGCGCTGAGCGCGCCGACCTTGGCCTCGGTCTCCCGATAGGCGGCTTCCGCCTTGGTGCGCTCGAGGCGCGCCAGCAGCTGGCCGCGCTCGACCTCGTCGCCTTCGCGCACCAGCAGCTCTTCGAGGACGCCGCCGTCGGGGGCCTGGATGATCTGCGTGCGCGAGCTGGCGATGATCTGGCCCTGGCCGCGGGTGATCTGGTCGATCTCGGCAACATGGGCCCAGGCCCCGAACAGCCCGAGCGCAATGACGCTACCCCAGACGCTCAGGCGCAGGCCGCCGGTTGATTCGAAGGAGTGGCGCTGGCGAGGTACGGGGCGGCTCATGAATTGACTGCGGCAGTAGGTTGAGTTTGCACAGGCTGCGGCGCGGCCGGCGTTCCGGGCCGCATGTGCCGAACCTGCGGTCCGTGCTGCGCTTGTGCCTGTGCCTGGGCTTGGGCGTGCTGGGCGCCTTCACGCATGCGACGCAGGATGTCGTCGCGCGGTCCGTCGGCGACGATGCGGCCGCGCTCGAGGACGACGATGCGGCTGAAGTGGCGCAGCATGCCCATCTTGTGGGTGACGACGACCAGGGTGGTGTCCTGCGGACGGTGGCCGAAGACGCGTTCGGCCACGTGGTCCTCGAGCTGCGGGTCCATCGACGCGGTGGGCTCGTCGAGCAGCATCACGCGCGGGCGCGCAAGCACCAGGCGGGTGATGCCCACGAGCTGGCGCTGGCCGCCCGACAGGCCGCGCCCCCCCTCGCTGATCTCGATGCCCAGGCCCTTGGGGTGGCCGGCGATCAGGCGGTCCAGCCCGGTGAGGCGTGCGGCGTCGAGGATCTGCTCGTCGGTGGGGGAGGGCAGGCCCAGCGCCAGATTCTCGCGCAGCGTGCCCTGAAACAGGCGCACGTCCTGCGGCAGATAGCCCACGTGCTCGCGGATGAACTCGGGTGCGAGGTGTGCCATGTCGACGTCGTCGAGAAACACGCGGCCCTCGGTGGGGCGGAATAGGCCCGACAGCACCTTGATGAGCGTGCTCTTGCCCGAGCCCACCGCGCCCAGCACGGCCACCCGCTCGCCCGGTTGCACACGCAGCGCATCCACGGCCAGTGCCGGCGCGTCCTGGGTGTAGCCGAAGCGCAGGGCCTCCATGCGCACGCGGCCCTGGCAGTGGTCGGGCACCACGCGGCGCTCGCCGGGCTCGGTGTCGGCCGGCATCGCCATGATGCCGTCGAGCGCCTTCAGCGCGACGCGCGCGTGCTGCCACTGCACGATCAGGCCGGACACCTGAGCGATCGGCCCCAGCGCACGGCCGCTGATGATGGTGCAAGCGATCAGGCCGCCCACGGTGAGGTCGCCGTTGCCGATGGCGAAGGCGCCGGCGCACACCAGGCCGACGTAGCTCAACTGCTGCAAGGTCTGGGTGAGGTTGGCCGACAGCGTGGTGATGTCCTTCATCGCCACCTCGTCGCGCGCCAGGGTGTTGGTGAGCGTGCGCCAGCGGTCGAGCATCTTCCATTCGGCCGACGCCGCCTTCACCGACTCGATGCCATCCACCGCCTCGATCAGCAGGCCGTTCTTGCGGTTCGACTCCTCCATGTGCGCTTCGGTCAGGCGCGCGAGCCGTCCGCTGAATGCGAGGCCGGCCAGCACCGCCGCAGGGAAGAAGATCGCCGGCACGATCGCCACCGGCCCGGCGATCAGCCAGATCACGACGATGAACAGGATGGCGAAGGGCGCGTCGGCCAGCACGAACAGCGTGGATGCGGTCATGAAGTTGCGCACCGACTCGAAGTGCCGGATCTGCGACGCAAACGTGCCTACCGTGCGCGGGCGCCGGTCCATGCGGATCGCCAGCGCGTGGCCGAAGAACACGCTCGACAGCTCCTCGTCGATGGCCTTGCAGCCGCGATCGACGAGGCGGTTGCGGACCTGGCGCATTGTTAGCTCGATCGCGATCGCCATCACCACGCCAAAGCTCAGCACCCATAAGGTGGAGTAGCCCTGGGTGGGTACCACGCGGTCGTACACCTGCATGGTGTAGAAGGACGTTGTCAGCCCGATCACGTTGACCGTCAGTGTGGCCATCGCGCCTTCGAAGAACACGCGCTTGCGCTTGTAGATGGCGTGGCGGAACCACTGTGCCGCGCTGCGGCCCTTGGGGGCGGATTCGGCGCGTGCGCTGGCGGGGGCTTCGTCGGCGGGTTCGTCGGCACGCAGCACCAGCAACAGCCCCTTGCGCACGGCCTCCGCCGCCAGCTCGCACACGCTGCCGTCGATGTCGGTGCAGCTCAGGGCGCCGCTCGACAGCGCGCCGCGCACGATCAGCAGCGCGGGGCCGTGGTCCGCACCGTCCGAATGTGGGGCGCGGTCGCCGATCCACAGCGCCGGTGCATCGCCGGGGTTCAGCGGCAGGGCCTGCTCGCGGATCTCGCCGGCAGGGAAACGCGCACGCCACAACTCCTGGGCGCGACGCGCGGGCGGCAGGTCGCCGAGCGGCGTGCCGTCGGCGGTCTCGGACATCATCGAGAACCGGTGCCAGGGAACCGCGTGGCCCTGCAGCGAGGCCAGGCGCGACAGCGCGATCGCCAGAGCGTCGCCTTCCGATGCGGGAGAAGGCTGCTTAGTTGCTTGCATTTTCTGCCTGTGCCTGGGCGCTGCGGTCGAGCAGGGTGACGGCCTGCAGCTCACCGGTGGCGAGCTGCAGGCGCAGGGTGGCGCGCAAGGCGCCCCACTCGGCATCGGCCAGCGCGTAGCGGGCCTGCGCGGCTTCGCGCTGGGCGTTCAGCACGTCGATCCAGCTCTTGCGGCCTACCGCGTACTGGCGCACGAACGAGTCGAACACGGCGGTGGTCGAGTCCACCTGCGCCCGCAGGTCTCGGGTTTGCCGTCCGAGCGTCTCCATGTCTGCCCAGTCGGATGCGACCCCGTCCACCAGGTCGCGGCGTGCCGCCTCGCGCGCGAGGCGCGTGGCGTTCTTCCGCGCCTCCGCCTCACGGACCGAGCTGAGGCTCGAGAGGCCAGCGCCGGTCTGGTACTCCACCGCCACGAAGAACTGGTCGCCTTCCAGGCTCTGGTTGCCAAAGGTGCGGTCGTAGCGCGCCACCACCTTGGGGCGCGTGTTGCCGCGCCGCACGGTGACCTCGGCAGCCGCGGCCTCTTCCTCTGCCGTCAGGCGCCGCAGGGCCGGCGAGAAGTCGAGCGCGGCGTCGGTGGCAATGCTGAGCGAGGGGTAGCCCAGCATTCGCTGCCCGGGCAGCTCGATGCCGTCGACGTCGCGCGAGATGGCCTGGGCGAGCGTCGATCTTGCGCGCGCTTCCAGGGCCTCGAGCTGGGTCAGCTCGGCGCGCGCCTGCGACAGTCGGGCCTGCGCCAGCACGCCATCGCTCGCGGGGCTCACTTCACTGCTCACGCGGCGTGCGATCAGGGCGGCGAGCCGTTCGTGTTCCTTCACGTTCGATTGCGCCGCAACCTGACGCGCGCGCACCCGGCCCAGCTCGCTGAAGGCGGCGACCACACGGGTCATGATCTCCTGCTGCGACTCCACCACCGAGGCGTCGGCTCCGCGCACCCCGGCCTGGGCGCCATCGATCTGGCCAGTGATCACCCCGCCCGTCCACAGCGGTTGTTCGACGCGCGCGGTGGTGAATCGGCGACCGGACTGATCCGTGCCGTGCTGGGCGGACAGAGACGGGAAACGTCCCCATTCCGCCCCCTCGAGCCGCGCCCCGGCGGCCTCACGCTCGCTCTGCCGTGCGGCGACGGACGGATGGCCCGTCACCGCGGTAACGAGGGCCTCCTCGAGTGTCAGGTCTGCGGTCATGCCCGCGCTGGGCAGGAACAGGGCGCCAATGGTCAGCAAGATTCCCAGCGGGCGGAGCCGGGGCTTGGACGGGCTGGATGCAGTTCGAAACTGGCGCACGGTGAACTCCTTTCTCAGGCAAGCAGGGCGCGACCGCGGGTCGGAGGGCCGGGTGCGGGCGCGCCACAAAAGGTAACGTAAATTTAGGCGCAGATAATATCCCGCATCCTTTACTTCGGATAGTAATTACCTTTGAGGCCTGAAACTACGGATTGGGGTATTTATACGACAGATGCCTTGTGTCGCGCTCCCCGCCGCGTTCCACCACCGGACCGGGCGCCAGCAATCCCAACGCAGTCATCGTTCGTTGCCAAAGGTGAGTGAAAGATCGAGCTCGAGGTCGATCGCGTGACAAGGCGTTTCGTGCTTACGTCGCCAGCACACAGCACCTTGCTCACGCTGAGAACATCCGCCTCATCGAAAGATTTTTCGACATCGGGCTCAGCCTGCAGAGGCGGTTGGTGTGGTACTCAATCCACAGCCATCGGGGGCCATCGACCGCGAACCTGGCTTAGCGTGTGATCACCCGGCAGCGCTCGGCAAACACGTAGCCGGCGCCCCATTCCGCGCGCAGCGGGGCTTCGCCGGCATTGATGTCGCGCAGCTTCTTGCGCAGGCGGCTCACCTTCACCTCCAGCGCGCGTTCATCGGCCTCGCCATCCCCGCGGCCAAGGGCCTTTAGCAGCACACTGCGGGCCACCGGACGGCCGCCCGCGCGCACCAGTGCGAGCAGCAACTGGTGCTCGCGGGCACTCAGTTCGACCGTTTCTCCCAGTGGGCTGGCGATCCGCAACTGCGCGCCATCGAGCGCCCAGCTCAGGGCCGCTGCCGCGGGGCGTGCGGTATCGCGCTGCTCGCGCGCGTTCGCGTCGTCGCGCACGCTTGCAACCGGGTCCGCCTCGACAACTGCGCGCGCGTCGCCGCCTCGCACGCGCAGATGCACCCGGTCCAGCACAGCCAGCAGCTCGCGCCGGTCAACCGGCTTCACCAGGTAATGATCTGCACCAAACCTCAGCCCTTGGACGCGGTCCTCCACCGAGGCGCGCGCTGTCAGCATCACCACGCCCGGCGCCGGCTGCAACCGGTGCAGGCGCTCGGCGATCGCGAAGCCGTCCTCCCCCGGCAGCCCCACGTCCAGCACCACCATGTCGGGCCGCGCGTCGGCAATCTGCCGGTCGAGATCTTCGCCACAGGTCGCCCCGCGTACCGAGTGCCCGTAATGCTGCAGCATGAACATCATCTCCTGCAGCAGATCGACGTTGTCTTCGACGACGATGATTTTCATGGCGAGCCCCCGGTAGCGCATCCATGCCGTGGGCGAGGCGTTCTTGGATGGTATTTGTAAGTCTTTGATATGTGTATTCAATGGGAACATTACCACCCGGTGCAGCCGCGTACAAGCGCGCGGATCGCGACAAGGGCAGGGCGCGGATCGTCGGCACCGCCGGTGATATTGTGCCGCTCGCGACGGGGGGGCGCGGCTGCCGCTCACCCCCCCCGCAGCCTCACCCCCGCAGCCTCACCCCCACCGTCGTCCCTTCGCCCGCCGCCGAGCGCGCCATGGCGTCGCCGCCGTGCAGCCGCATGATCATGCGCACCAGGTACAGCCCCAGCCCAACGCCGGGAATCCCCTCGCTCTCGCGGGCGCGCCAGAAGCGGTCGAAGAGGCGGGCGAGGTCTTCGGCTGGCACGGGCGGGCCTTCGTTGTGCACCTCGATGTGCACCATGTCGTCGCCGGCGCGGGTGCGCACCGCCACCGGGGTGTCGGGCGGCGCGTACTTCAAGGCGTTATCCAGCAGGTTGGCCACCGCGATGCGCAGCAGGTCGGGGTCGCAATCCACCCACACCTCGGGCCACTGCGCCGGCGCGATGTCGGTGTGCACGCGCTCGGGCGCGCGGCAGTCGGCCACCACGTCGCTCACCAGTTCGCCCAGGTGGCAGCGCTGGCGCTGCAGGCGCGAGAAACCCTCCACGCGCTCGAGCAGCAGGCACTTTTCCACCAGCGCGTTCATGTTGACGGCGGCGCTGTCGATGCGCGTCAGGCGTTGCGCCACCGGTGGCGGCGTGGCCGGCAGCAACGTGCGCAAGGCGTCGGTGGCCATGCGGGTCACCGCCAGAGGCGTCTTGAGCTCGTGTGCCAGCATGCGCAGCAGGTCGCCCTGCTCGCGCGCGGCCTGCTCGCGGGCGCCCAGCTCGGCCATGCGCGCGCGCAGGTCGGCCCGCAGCTCGGCCTCGGCCTCGGTCTGCTGGCGGCGCAGCAGGGCGTGGGCGCCGGCGAGCGTGCCCACATAGGCCAGGGTGCTGATGTACATCAGGGCCGCGGTGCGGGCGGGCGAGATGCCCGGCACCACCAGGCTGGCCACCGTCGCCGCGGCCACCGCGGCATACACCCCGAAGCCGGCCAGCGCCAGCCGGCGCCGGCGCGGCGGCAGGCTGCGGTTGCGCGCCAGCACCACCAGCAGGAAGACGTACAGCGCCAGCCCCAGCGGCAGGTAGAGGCGCACCACCGCGGTAAACACCCCGCCCAGCGCCAGCGCCATTGCCGCCACCGACAGCAGCATGAAGCCCACCAGCAGCGCCCGCAGCGCCCGCGGCAGCCCCAACGCGTCGCGCAGCGCATACACCACCGCCACCACCGCCGCGCTCGACAGGTACACGCCCAGCTTCACCCCCAGGTCGGCCATCCACGGCCAGTCGGCCCACAGCGTCGCCGCCATCAGCCCGTTGACGTTGTTGCGCCAGACAAAGTGCGCCGCCACCGCCAGCAGCACGAACCCGGCCAGCCGGCTGCGCGTCGCCCACCACTGCACCGCCAGCAGCAGCAAAAGCACCGCCTGCAAGCCCAGATCCACGCCGGTCAGCCAGGCCTCGCGCTCCAGCACATGCAGGTAGTCGTGCTCGTCCATCAGCGCCAGCGCCAGCGTGGCCGCACTGGTGGTTTGCAGGCGCAGCAGATAGTGCTGGACGGGCATCTGGCCGTCGTCGAGCAGGAAGGCCGGCGCCAGCCCGGCTAGCGGGCGCGCGCGCGCTGGCAGGCTATCGCCCGCCACCTCCACCGGCCAGCTCGCGTCGGGGCCGTCGGTGACGCGGTACAGACGCAGCTCGTCCACGAAGTGCGGCTTCAGCCGCAGCACCACGTGCGGGTGCCCCGGCGCGGCCTGCGCCACCGCGAAGCGCAGCCACCACACCGAATCGCTGTAGCCGGCGCTCAGTCCCTTCGGGCTCGGGCGCCAGCCCTCGTGCGCCGCGGCCGCGCCCGGGGTCAGCGTGCCGGCGGGGTCTTCGAGCACCGCGAGGTCGAGCAGGCGCGGGCTGTCGCTCGCGGGCGGGTGTCCGGCGATGGCAGGGTGGATCGCCGCAGCGGCGATCAGCGCCGCGCAGCAGCGGCAGACGCAGCTCACCCAGTGGCCGAGGCGCAGGCCGATGGCGCGGGTGATCATGGTGCGGCGGAGGGCGCGGCGAGCACGCGGCAGGTGGCCGTGAACACGTAGCCGGCGCCCCACTGCGCGCGTAGCGGCACGGGCTCACCCGATGCGGCGCGCAGCTTGCTGCGCAAGCGACTGATGCGCACTTCGAGGCGACGATGGTCGTAGTCGCCGGCGTCCTCGCCAAGCGCGGCGATCAGGCTTGTCCGCTCCACCGGCCGCCCCGCCGCGCGCATCAAGGGTTCGAGCAGGACGAGCTCGCCGGGAGTCAACCGCAGCTGCGTGCCGCTGGGATCCAGCAGGGCTTGCCGCGACAGGTCCAGCGTCCAGCCCGCGAACGCGACTGCGGCTGCGGCGGGCGCGACCCGTGGCTCGATCCGCCGGTAAAGGCGCTCGAGCACCGCCAGGAGCTCGTCGCGCCCGGTGGGCTTGGTCAGGTAATGGTCGATGCCGCAGTTCAGTGCCCGTACCCGGTGCTCGGCCGAGCCCTTTCCCGACAGCATCACGATCCCCAATGCCGAGGCCGCGCTCAACTGCGCGGCGAGCGCCAGGCCATCGCCGTCGGGTAGATCCGCGTCGAGCAAGAGCACGTCGGGCTGGAAGCCTTCGAGCACGCCTTCCAGTTCGGCGATGCACCTCGCCCCCCTGACCTCGTGGCCTGCGTGCTGGAGCATGAACACCAGCTCCTGCAGCAGGTCGACATAGTCCTCCAAGACGACGATCTTCATAGCGGTTTTCCGTCCAGACGATGCTGGCGACAGCGGTAAGGCATAGCGAGGCGATTTGTCGTGAATTGACCGTCACGCATGTCATAACGGTAAAGAATCAGCGTCCGCAGTCGAGGTAAGGGCGCATCGCCGCGTCGCCGCACAGCATTTCCAACTTGCGCGCATGGTGCGCGGCGGTACGCACCTTCTTGCGCGCCCAGGCCGACTGCTCCAGCGCGCGCCTTGCCGCACGCAGCGTAAGTTCGCGGCCATCGGCGTCCAGGCTCGGCCACGCCAGCAGGCCAACCTCCGCCACCCCCGCATTGACATGCGCACGCCACGGGCCCAACGCCGCAGCGCGCGCGAGCGCCGCCGCGAACTCCGCATCCAGCTCCAGCAGGTAAAGTTTGCTGTACGCCAGGCTCAGCCATGCGTCCGGCCACTGCGGCCGCAACACCGTGGCCTGTCGAAACGCCGCGCGCGCCTCGCGCCGGATCGGCGCCACGTGGGCTGCGCCAAACGGCGCCTGAAAGTGCTGCCATTGCAAGACCACGCCCAAGCGCTCGACGTAACGGCCATTCGGGCTCACCGCCAGATCGACCGCACGCCGCGCAGACTGCGTTGCCAACTGCGCCGCCCGCGGGTGGGGCGGCACGCCCTTTTTTTCCCAGTCCGCCAGCAGCACCCCCGCCTGCTGGTACGCGAAGCCGGCCAGCACCATGCGCGCGGCCAGGTAGGCCAGCGCGAGCCCCGCCAACACCAGCGCGGCGCCGACGCACCGCCTGCCCAGCGCGCGGCTCACGCGAACAGCGCGCGCGTCAGCAGCGCCGGGTTGTCCACCAGCAGCCTGTCGGCAGCCTCCACGCCATAGCCTTGGACCAGGTACGCGCGCGCCGCCGACAGCAGCGGCGGGCGATGGTCGAGGTTGTGCGCATCGCTGGCGACGACGAAGACGCGCCCGTCGTCGATCCACGCCTGGCTCAGCGCGCTGCACGCGCCGCCGAAGCGGCCGATGAGCGCGCCCGCGGTCAGCTGCAGCAGGCAACCCTGACGCACGAAGGGCAGGATCCGGCGCGGGTCGCGAATCATCGTCTTGTTGCGCTCGGGGTGGGCGATCAGCGGCAGCACGCCTTGCGCCAGGATGTGCTCGGTGATGCGTTCGGCGCCGTAGGGCAGCTCGCCATGCGGAAACTCCAGCAGCAGCACCGGCCGGCCTTCGAGCTGGCCGACGAAGGGCAGGGCGCCCGCCTGCAGATCCGCGAGGCACTCGAGCGAGGCCCGCACCTCCGCGGCCGCGGCCACGCGCAAGGCGATGCCCTGTGCCGCCAGGGCCGCGCGAAACGCGTCGCAGGCCGCGCGGATGCCGGCCGCGGTGTTGTCGTGGCGGCCGGGGTGGATGTGCGGCGTGCACACCGCGTGGGTGATCCCGTCGGCCACCGCCAGCCGGGCGAGCGCGAGCCCCTCTTCGAGGTCGGCGGCGCCGTCGTCCAGGCCCGGCAGCAGGTGGCAATGTACGTCGTACATGGCGTCGAAGCCTTGTTCAGCGCGTCACGACTGCGTGGCGCTTCAGCTCTTGCTCCCGTGGTAGCCGTAGTAGTCGTAGTAGCCGCCATAGCGGTAGCCGTAGCGTTGGGCGCGGGCCACATCCACCTGGTTCAGGACCACGCCCGACAGCACCGCATGGTTCTGCAGCAACTGGCCGACCCCCTTGGCCACCACCGGAATCGGGGTGTTGTCAGACTTCACGACGTAGATCACCGCATCGGCCGCGCTCGCCAGCACCACCGCGTCGCTCACCGCCTGCGTCGGCGGCGTGTCGATGATCACGTAGTCGTAGCCCTTGGTCAGCAGGGTGATCAGCTCTTCGAACAGCGGGGTCGCGATCAGCTTGAGCGGGTCGGGCGGGACCGTCCCTGCGGGAATCAGATCGAAGCCGTCGAGATGGTGCAGCGCGTCCTTGGTCGTCGCGGTGTCGGCCAGCAGGTTGGCCAGCCCGGGGGAGCCCGGCGGCAGCCCAAAGGCACGCGCCATGGTCGGGCGTCGCATGTCGGCCTCCACCAGCAGCACGCGCCCGAGCTGGCCCAGCGCCAGGGCCAGGTTCGCCGCGGCGGTCGTCTTGCCCTCGCCGGGCACGGCCGAGGTCACCACCACCCGCACGTGCTTGCGCTCGCGCAAGGCCAGCAACAGGCCGGTTCGCACCGTCCGCACCGACTCGGCAAAGCTCTTGTGCTTGGGCGAGGCGAACAGCGCCAGCGACTCGCTGCGGTCGCGCGTCTTCACCCGCGGCAGGATGCCCAGCACCGGCAGGTTCAGCGCGTTCTCGACGTCCTCCGTGCTCTTGAAGGTGTTGTTCAGCTTCTCCAGCAGCAGGGCCAGGCCGATCCCCAGCGCCAGCGCCAGCAGCGCCGCGCCACCGACGATGGTGCTCTTGCGCGGGCGCACCGGGGTCTCGGGCACCACCGCCTGGTCCACGATGCGCGCGTTGGCGGGCTCGAGGTCGGAGGTGGCGTTGGTTTCCTTGAGGCGGCCGAGGAAGGTGTCGTACAGCGCGCGGTTGGCGTCCACCTCGCGCTGCAACTCGCGCAGGCGGAACTCCTTGCGCGAGATGTCCTGGATCTCGGACTTGGTCGCATTGAAGGCCGACGACAGGGCGCGTTCGTTGGCCAGCGCGAGCTGGTAATTGCGCTCGATGCCCGCCACCACCTGATTCACCTGCTCGCGAAGGCTGGCGCGCGTGCGCTCGAGCTCGCCGGCCGCCGCCTCCATGGTCGGGTGGCGCGGGCCGTAGCGCTGGGCCAGCTCATCGACCTTCGCGCGCGCTTTGGATTCGGCGGTGGCGGCCTGCTGCACCAGCGGGTTGTACAGCAGGGTGGGCACCGCCAGCAGCGCGTCGAAGCCGCTCGCGCGCGCGCTCTGGATCTGGCGGTACTCGTTCTCCATCTCCGCGCGCTTGCGCTGCGCCTCGTTCAGCCGGGTGCCGGTCATCGACAGCTCGCTGGTGGCCACGGTGGCCACGCCCTGCACGTCGACCAGGTCCTGTCCCTCGCGAAAGCGTTGCAGCGCGTCCTCGGCCTGGCGCAAGCTCGCGCGCAGCTCCTCCAGGCGCTCGTTCATCCAGTTCGTGGCCGACATCGACATCGCCATGCGCGCCTCGAGCTGGCTGTCGATGTAGCCGCGCGTCACCGCGTTCGCCACCCGCGCGGCCAGCCGCGCGTCGGCCATCTCCACCGCCACGCCCACCACCTGCGTGCCGCGCAGGCGCTCGACCTGGATCGCCCCCTGCAGGGCACGGGCAATCGCGTCCCGCCGCGCCACCATCGCGTCGATCTCGGACGGCGTCTCGACCGGTGCGATCTCCTCCGGCAAGGTCAGCGGCAAGAAGTCGAGCCGCTCGCGCGCCCAGGCCATCATCGCCGCAGGCGAGGGCAGCGCCCAGCGCGATGCCGGCGCTGCCGCGGGCTGAAACGCCGGGTGGTTGATCAGGTCCAGCTCGCGCACCACGCGCTCGGCGAGCCCGCGCGACTGCAGCAGCTCGACCTGCGTCTGCAGGAACTCGCCGCCCGAACCCTCCACGCCATAGATCTGCTCGATCGACATCACCCGCGAGGCGCGCGGCTCGATCAGCAGGGTGGCCTGCGCACGGTAGATCGGCGTCAGTGACAGCGCCCACAGCGTCGCCGCCATGCTCACGATCAGCACCAGGAAGAGGATCGAGCCTTTGCGCGCCCACAGCGTTCGACCCACACCCAGCAGGTCGAGCCCGGCGCCGTCGTCATCGGGCTTGCTCGCGAATCGGTAGGCTGGCGCCGGCGCCAGAGGCTTGCTTTCGGAGGTCATGCTCACAGTTCTGAATGCGGCCCGGCTCAGAAGAAGCCCTGGCCAATGGAGATCGTGTCACCGGGGCGGACCTCGGTGTCCATGGTGGCGCGCTCGGGTTCGCGGCCCGTCGCGCCTTCGCGGATGATGGTGATGCGGCGCTCGGAGGCGCGCTCGGTCAGCCCGCCCGCGAGCGTGGTCGCCCGCCGCACCGTCAGCCCCGACTGGTAGGGGTAGGCGCCGGTGCGCGAGACCTCGCCGCTGATGTAGAACTCGCGGTACTTCAGAACCGAAACGGTCACCCGCGGATCCACCAGGTAGTCTCCGCGCAGCTTGTCGCCGATCACGCGTTCGAGCTCGGGCGCGGTCAGCCCCTCGGCCTTCAACAGGCCGAGAAACGGAAACGAGAACATCCCCGCCTCGGTCAGGCGCACCTCGTTGACGGTCAGGTCAGGCTCGCCGAACACCGTCACCCGGATCTCGTCGCCGGCCGCCAGGCGGTACTGCGGATCGGCCGCATCGGTGGCGTGCGCGGCGCTGCCCGCGAACACCGCGGCCAGCGCCAGCACGAACACAAAAAATCTCGTCGCCATCCAGCGCGTGTCCTCGAGGCCCCTGAACATGAACGCGACCCAGCTCCGGCCCACGCTCAAAAGCCCATCGTCAGGCTCAGGCCGACGCTGTTGCGGCTGTAGCGCTGATCGCTGCGGTTCGAGTCGTTGCGCGTGTGGGCGTAGTTCAGGCCCACATCCAGCCAACGGCGCGGGCTGTAGCTCAGGCCCGCGCGGTAGGTGTCGGTGGTGTCGCTGCGATCGGTGTCGGCGCCCACGTAATCGCGTTGCGCATGCTGGTAGCCCAGGGTGCTGGCGATGCGGCTGGTCCAGCTGTGGCGCCAATCGATCGCGCTGCTGCGGGCGCGAATCGCCGCCGCGTTGTCGCTGCCTTCGTCGATGGCCTGCCGCAGGGCGAACACGAACGAGCTGTAGGTCAGCGGCGCCCAGCTCATGTTGAGCGCCCAGGTCGTGCCCTTGCGGTCCGCCACCCCGGGGTCGTCGAAGCGCCGTTGCTGCCGGCCCACCCGCAGGCTGCCGCTGGTCTTGGCGGTGATGTCCCATTCCGCACCCAGCAGCAGGTCGCGGCCGTCGCCGTCACGGCTGCGCTCGGTCAGGTAGCTGTGGCTCGTGTCGCGCACCTCGGCCACGGCCTGCACGGTCGGCGCCACGCGGTAAAGGAAGGCCGCCCCCAGGGTGCGGGAATCGCGCTCCAGGTCGGCATTGAGGCGCTCGCCATCGACCACCGTGTCGTTGTCGTAGCGCAGGCGGCTCTCGCGCGCCGTCAGGCGAATCTGCCCGGTCGCGCTCTGCGCGCCATAGGTGTAGGTGCCACCCACGTCGAACTGGCGGGGGCGGTCGTTCTCGACGCGCTGCTGGTCGGGTGCGGTGTTCTCGGTGCGGCTGTAATCGAGCTGCAGCGCGAGGCGATTGCGCACGTTGAAGCTCATGTCGCTGCCGGCATTCACGAAGTGCGCGGTGTTGTTGTCGCTACTGCTGGCGTGGTAGCGCTTGTGGTCGAGCGAATAGTTCAGGCGGCTCTTAACCTTGTCGCCAGGCAGCTCGAAAGCCAGCACCGGCCGCACCGAGCTGATCCACGATGCCTCCTCGCCGCTGTCGCGTGCGCGGATGTTGTCGTCGTAGGTGCTGCTCAGCGACACGGTCGGCGTCAGGGTCAGGCCACCGTCCAGGCGCAGGATCGGCTCGGCGTCGATCGCATGGGCGGGCGGCATCGCGCACGCAAGCGCAAGGCAGGCCATGGCGGGCCGCACGGCCGCGGCGACAAGCGTTGAATTCGTTCTGATCATCACTGGGCAGGGCTCACTGGCTGGGGCTGGAGGGCCGGGTACTGTCCGAATCGGTGGACGGGGTGGTGGTGGTGGGGGTCGATGGGGCGCTGACCGATTCGGCGGCTGCCACCGCGGCGCTTGCCGCTGCGGTAACTGCCGCCGCCGCTTCGGGCGCTGCGGTCACCGCCGCGCTCACGATCACCGCCGCGGCCTGGGGCGCTGCGGTCACCGCCGCGCTCACGATCGCCGCCGCGGCCTGGGGCGCTGCGGTCACCGCCGCGCTCACGATCACCGCCGCGGCCTCGGGCGCTGCGGTCACCGCCGCGCTCACGATCACCGCCGCGGCCTCGGGCGCTGCGGTCACCGCCGCGCTTACGATCGCTGCTGCGGCGCTGGGCACGGCCGCCACCGCCGCGGCCACTACGGCGGCCGCCGCCTCGGGCGCCGCCGCAACCGCGGCCGCCACGATCGCGGCCGCCAGCCCTTCATTTTCCTGCGCGATCTGCGCAATCAAGCCCGCCACGGCCTCGGGCGAATCGGCACTCGCCAGCTGGGCGACTTGCTCGCTCGTCAGCACGACCCCGGCCGCAGCCAGGGCATCGGGCAGGGATTGTTGGGCGTGCACGGGCAGCGCGGAAAGCACGCAACAGGTAATCAAAGCACGCAGGGTGCGTTTCAGGTTGGTCATCGTGTATCGCCGTGCCGTAACGGAAAAATCAACAAAGGTAACGCAAGCACTGCAAGGAATGAGAGAAAGCTTACATCAAAACCGGAGGGTAATCCACCCGTCGTACGTGGTGGTGTCGGTTGGCAAGCACCGCGACCGCGCACAGCGCGACGAAGGTGGCCGCATTGGCCGGAATCTGCAGGTTGAAGTCGGCCAGCGCATGCACCATCAAGCCGACGATCCCCATCGCGGCCCCGAAGCCCAGGCCCTTGCGGTAGCGGCTGTGCCGCTCGCGCAGCGCCTGCAGCGCCTCGCGCAGCGCCAGCAGCACGAAGAAGGCCGCAGCGGCCGAAGCCAGCGCGCCATACTCGATCCAGAACTGCAGGTAATCATTGTGCGCATGGTCCACATGGCCCAGCACATCCGGCCCCGGGTAAGCCGGGAACACCGCCTCGAAGCTGCCCGCGCCGTGGCCGAGCAGCGGCCTGGCCTGCGCCAGCGGCAGGGCGTAGGCGACCACGTCGTCGCGGTCTTCGGATTCGCGCGCCACCACGCGGCCGTCGACCACCACGTCCTCGAGCCGCGTCTCCGCCAGCCGCGAGCGCAGCGTGTCGAGCCCGAAGTACTGGCTGACGACGAGCAGATCGACCACCACGATGCTGGCCAGGATCAGCAGGTTGCGCACGCGGTGGCGGCTGTCGTACCAGGCGAACAGGGCGCCGGTCACCGCCAGGCTCAGCACGAAGGCGGTGTTGCCCATGCGCGAATGCGTCATCACCAGGCCGATCACCATGATCACCAGCGCCAGCCGGGTGCGCATCTTGGGCCCCAGCAGCGCTTCGAGCAGGCGGGGCAGGGCGCGGCTGGAGTCGGTGCGCA
Organism: Thauera sp. GDN1; assembly: GCF_029223545.1. Lineage (NCBI taxonomy): Bacteria > Pseudomonadati > Pseudomonadota > Betaproteobacteria > Rhodocyclales > Zoogloeaceae > Thauera > Thauera sp. GDN1. Next base: position 1,841,530 of record NZ_CP097870.1, read on the forward strand.
GGGCGAACAACAAGCCCACCGCGCAGCCGAGACACATCACCAGGTAGCCCGCCAGGTGGTTGCGGTTGACGTAGCTGCCGCTCGCCGAGCTGCCATGGCTGTAGCCCAGGCGTGCCAGCGGCCCGTCCGCGCCCGACAGCGCCATGAACACGCCGTAGAACGCCTGCACGGTGCCGCTCGCCACCAGCACCACCAGCAAGGCCGTCAGTCGCCGTCGCTCGCGAAACAGCGCACACAGCATCACGAACAGGCTGCTGTAGCCCAGCCCCAGCATCAGCGCGCGCGCGCCTTGCCCCGGGTCGGCGCTCAGCCCCAGGGCAAGCTGGGCGCCGGCCCAGGCCTGCACCAGCAGCAGCAGCCCGGCCATCCACAGCGCGCTGCGCGGCGGCACCGGCGTGGTGCCGGGGGCCAGCCACAGCAGCGCACCGTAGGCGGCCAGACCCAGCGCGCAGCCCAGCACAAGCACGCCCGCCGGCCCGTCCTGCGTGCTGCCGAGCGGCAGCGGCAGCCAGGCCAGCAGGACCAGCAACCACGCGGCCAGGGCCTTGGAGGCAAAGCTATCCGCACCGACCATCAGGGCAGCGCCCTGCCGTGCGGGCGGTGCTCGTCCAGACGGCGCTCGATCGACTCGAGGGCATCGAAGGCACGCGCCATCCGTGCCGGCCGATGCGGGTCGGGCCGATGCACATGCGCCGGCGGCACCTGCTGCTCGAGCCGCGACCATGCCGCCAGCGTGAGGCCCATGAAGGTCACGGTCACCCCGATAAAGCCCAGCAGCGAGACCCAGTCCGGCAGCGCCACGCGCCACAGCAGCACGCCCACCGCCCCCAACGCCAGGCTGGCCATCGCTTCCACCACCACCACCCGCGTCACCCCCATGCCGCGCAGGCACAGCAAGTGGTGCAGGTGGTCGCGCCCGGCCGCCATCGGCGAGCGCCTGCGACGCAGCCGCAGCGCCATCGTCGCCACCATGTCGAGCATCGGCAAGGCGACGATCCACACCATCACCATCGGCGGCGGCGCCGCCGGCCCGGCCTGCTGCGTCCCCGCAATCGTCAGCCACACGATCAGGAAGCCCAGCGCCAGCGCCCCCGCATCGCCCATGAACACGCGCGCCCGCCGCCGCCCGAGCCGCAGGTTGAAGGCCAGGAAGCCCGCCAGGCCGGCCAGCGCGACCAGCGGCACCATCTTCAGCGCGCTGGGCAAGTCCGTCGTTGCCAGGACCACCGCAAGCCAGAACAGCACGGTCGCCATCACGCTGCCCGCCAGCCCATCGAGCCCGTCGATCATGTTGAAGGCGTTGATCAGGGCGGCGGCGGCGAACAAGGTCAGCGGCCAGGTAAGCCACGGCGCCACCTGCAGCGCGCGATCGGGGAGCAGTTCGCCCAGTTGCTGGAGGTGGAGGTCGAAACCGAACAGGCTCAGCAGCAACACCCCCACGGTCAGCGCCAGTTTGACGAGCGCGCGGATTTGCAGGCGGTCGTCGACCAGGCCGACCGCCAGCATGCCGACGAAGCCGCTCAGCAGGGACCCCATCAGCATCGACGGCTCGCTCAGCATCATCCACAGGCACAGTGGGCCACCCATCGCCAAGCCGCCGATCAGGGGCGTGGGCGTGGCATGCAGTTTGCGGCCGCCGGGGTGGTCGAGCAGCCCAAGCTGCGGTGCAAGCTTTGCGAAGAACCTCACCCCCAGAAGCGTCGCGCAGAAGCCAGCGAGTACCGCCAAGCCAGGTTTGTCGAACTCGTAAAGTTCCACGATAAATTCCATCAAAACAGAGCGGTGCCCGTAGCGAGCAGCAGTCGGGAGCAGGTCGTTCCTGTTCCTTGCCGGGAAAGAAAGCTTTTGTGAGCTTTCGTCGATATGGTAGCATTACCTATCAGTCAGAGGTCAACGTTACGTACGAGGCCGCGGATGGAAAACGAGATGGATCAAAACTTGAACCTTACCGATGCCGCGGCACCCGAACCGGCGCCCGGTCCCTGGTATGTCGTGCTCACCAAGCCGCGGCAAGAACACCACGCCGCCGAGCAGCTGCGGCGCCAGGGCTACACGGTCTATCTGCCCATGCATCACACCTGGCAACGGCGGCAGGGCGTGTGGCGCTGCGAGCAGGCGGTGTGGTTTGCCCGCTATCTGTTCGTCAGCACTGCGGGGCAGGGCAGGCTCAGCGTCGCGCCCATCCGCAGCACGCGCGGAGTGAGCGCGCTGGTGGGCTTCGGCGCGGCGTTGGCCGTGCTGCCACAGCCGGTGGTGGTCCACCTCATGCAGCTCGAGGCCCAGGCCCGGCGCCAGCCCGCAGACGGCATCAGCCCCTTCCGGCCAGGCGACGCCGTGCACATCGACACCGGCCCGCTGGCCGGGCTCGGCGGCATCGTGGCCAGCAGCGCGCGGCAGCGGGTCGAGGTGCTGATGACCCTGCTGGGGCAAGAGCGCCAGGTCAGCTGTTCGCCCGACCTCTTGCGTCGGGTAGCGTAGATAGGTAACCGGGGCAGGGCGCAGGCGCCCGCGCACCGGGTTGGGTTGCTTAATCTTTCCGTAGCCCTGCGCTACGATTTCCTGCCGGGTAAGCCAAAAACCTTACGAAAAACCTTCGTAAGTGGCGGTAGCCTGCCCGGACGATACACAGCCTCCTGTACGAGCGGCGGCAGCCGCGATCCCCACCGCCCCAGTCGCGCCTGCCGCCCCAGTCGCGCCTGCCGGCGCTCCTACATAAACCCACCCGCACCGCCCCCTGTAGGAGCGCCGCAAGGCGCGATCCCCACCGCCCCATTCGCGCCTGCCGGCGCTCCTACATAAACCCACCCGCACCGCCCCCTGTAGGAGCGCCGCAAGGCGCGATCCCCACCGCCCCATTCGCGCCTGCCGGCGCTCCTACATAAACCCAACCGCACCGCCCCCTGTAGGAGCGCCGCAAGGCGCGATCCCCACCGCCTCAATCGCGCCTACCGGCGCTCCTACATACCCCCACCCCGTGACCTCCAAATCCTCCTACGCCCAGATCCTCAAGGCCTCGTCCATCATGGGCGGCGCGGCGGGCATCAACCTGCTGCTCGGCATGCTGCGGGTCAAGTTCGCCGCGGTGTTCATCGGCACCACCGGCGTGGGCCTCATCTCCAGCTTTGGCGCGCTGCAAGGCCTCGTCGGCACGCTGGCCGGCCTGGGCATCCAGTCGAGCGCGGTGCGCGAGATCGCCGCCGCGGTCGGCAAGGGCGACGACCAAGCCGTCGGCCGCGCGGTGCTCGCCCTGCGCCGCATCTGCTGGCTCACCGGCCTGGTCGGCATGGCGGCGATGATGCTGCTCGCCCCGCTGCTCAGCCAGCTCACCTTCGGCCACCGCGACTACACCCTCGACATCGCCGCGCTCGGGGTCATCATCCTGTTCGGCAACCTCTCGGGCGGGCAGATGGCGCTCATCCAGGGCATGCGCCGCATCGGCGACATGGCGCGCGCCAACATCTACGGCGCCGCCGCCGGCACCGTGGCGGCGATCGGCTTCTACGCCGCACTGGGCCTGCGCGGCATCATCCCCACCCTGCTCGCCGTGTCGGCGATCCAGCTTGCGCTGTCATTCCACTTCGCGCGCCGGGTGCCGGTGCCAGAGGTGTCGCTCACCTGGCGGCAGACGTTTGCCGAGGCCGGCGACGTGGTCCGGCTCGGCCTGGTGATGATGTGGAACGGCCTCATGGGCAGCGCCGTCGCCTACCTCACCGTCACCCTCATCACCCAGCACGAAGGCACCCAGGCCGTCGGCCTCTACAGCGCCGCCTTCGCGCTGTCGGGCATGTTCGTCAACTTCGTCCTCGGCGCGATGGGCGCCGACTACTACCCGCGCCTCACCGGCGTCGCGTCCGACAAGCCCGCGATGGTGCGCATGGTCAACGAGCAGACCGAGATCGGCCTGCTGCTCGCCCTCCCGGGCCTGCTCGCCACGATGGCGCTGGCGCCGTGGATCCTGCAGATCTTCTACACGCGCGAGTTCCTCGGCGCGGTCGAGCTGCTGCAGTGGTTCATCCTGGGGTGCCTGGGGCGGGTGATCTCGTGGCCGCTCGGCTTCGTGATGCTTGCGCTCGGAAAGGGCAAGTGGTTCCTCGTCACCGAGACCGGATCCAACCTGCTGCACGCCGCGCTGATCGCAGCAGGGCTCCACTTTCTGGGCATCGAAGGTGTCGCGGTTGCATTCTTCGTGATTTACCTCGCCTACATACTTACCGTTTATCTGGTGTGCCGCCACCTCATAAGCTTTGCGTGGTCATCTGCATGTGCTCGTATCACTCTCTTCGGGCTACCAACACTTGGGGCAACCTTCATCGCATGCCGTAATTTGCCTTTGTGGCCGGGCACCGCAGTCGGGCTCGTTCTGACCCTCTTGGTCAGCGGCTTTTGTCTGCGAAAACTCGCCTTTCTACTCGGCCCGGATCATCGAATCATCCAATTGGTACTTAGGCTTACCGGTGCAAAGTGGCTGTTGTTTTCACACCGCCACAGACTACCACCTGCATGAATCCTGATGCCTGTGGACAGCATTTTGTTCAAACCCAATCTACCCATACCTAAACTACTAAGCTGCCGTCACGCCTAAGGCGGTCAGCAAGGAGCTCGTGTGTCTGACCAACTTCACTCTACGGCTGTTGTATGCGCCGCAGGCAGCGGCGTCTCCTATGGGCTGATTCACCGGTTGCGTGCCACTTGGGGCAGCAAGGTCCACATCGTTGCTCTGGATATCAACCCAACCTACTTAGTTTCCGCCTCGGTTCTCGCAGACGAATTCATTCAAGTGGTCCCCTCGAGCGACCTCAAATTCCAAGAGCAACTTGGTTCGGTACTGGATCGACTTGGCGAAACACACATCTATCCTGCGGTAAACAGCGACTTCTTTGCACTCGCCGAGCTGCGCCGATCGGCGACGTTTGCCGCATCTGATTTTGTATGCGTCGATGACCGCTATCTGTCGTTGGCTACTGACAAACTGTCTCTCGACCAGACCATGCGAACCATTGGAGTCCAAACACCTGAGACATTCACTATCGAGGATATTGAGCAGCAGAATGTGCTGGAGTCCTTCTTTGTAAAGCCCCGCAACGGATTTGGCAGCCAAGGCGCAAGGAGCATGACACGTAACGCAATCCTTGAAATGAAAGAGGATGAACTGCAGGATTTCATCGTGCAGGAAGTGTGCAGCGGACCAGAAGTCACCGTCGATGCTTTCATTGATTCGAAGCTTGGCGATTGTGCGGTGGTTTGCAGGGAACGTATTGAAATCAAATCGGGGGTCTGCACAAAGGCTCGCTTGTTCGCCGACGCCGAACTGGAAACCCTTGCACAGCGCATCGGCCTTGCCCTTGAAATACGGGGAAGCTTCTGTTTCCAAGTCATGCGTGCAAAGGATAAATGGGTTGTAACCGATCTAAATTTGAGGCCAGGCGCGGGAACCGCCCTGAGCTGTGCGATCGGGGCCGATTTCTTCTCGGCCATGCATGCCTGCCGGTGCGGAGAGCGCGGCATAGATCGCATCGATACAAGTTGGATCGAAACTGGTGATTGTTTCGTCACCCGTCAATACATCGAGTACGTCACAAGCCTTCCAAGATGAGCGTGATCGTGCTCGATCTGGATGGAACGCTTGTGGATTGCAAGGAACGTCAGTCTTTGCTCGCAGCCAGCCTCTGCCGCGCCGCAGGCTTAAAACTGGATATTGAAGCCTTTTGGAGCGCAAAACGCGCGGGTGAGTCGACCACAAAAGCGATGTGTAGTCAGGGCGTCGACGCCACTACCGCGGCCAAGCTTTCCAAGCTTTGGGTCACGCAGGTTGAAACCGATGTATGGCTCCGCATGGACCGCCTATTGCCCGGTGTTATGCGTTCTTTGCGCGATGCGCGCGAACAGGGATTTCAACTGCACCTGCTCACCGCACGAGCCAACGAGCGCGCGCTTAGGCGCCAGTTGTGCTGGTTGTCGCTGGCACCGTTATTTGATCATGTGGAGGTCGTCCGTCCGCGAGAGGCCTCTCAAGAAAAAGCAAACTACCTACACACAGTTACACCTGTTGCATTTATTGGTGACTCAGAATCCGACGAGTCAGCAGCAGATCTGGCGCAAGTACGATTTCTGGCTGTAACCAGAGGACAACGATCAAAAGCATACCTTCAAACACACACAAATCTTTGTGCTCTCGATATCAAGTCAGATCTTCAACAAGCAATACAGGAGGTTATGTTTGAAAACCGTTAATGAAAAAAGTCGTTTAGCAAACATTGCAGACAATAGTCTTTACGCATACGGGGTCAACCCTGCAACGATAGAGGCGTCATTTCGTATATTCCAGCGATATCTGACTGATGGACCGACGTTAGAGCTTGGACCAGCTGAAGGCATAATGACTGACCTTCTAGTGAGCACTTGCTCTTCGTTGACTGTGGTCGACGGGGCCCAAAAATTCCTCGATTCGATCAAGAAAAAGCACCCAAAGGTCGAAGTCGTAAACGCGCTTTTCGAGGAATTCGTACCTGAATCCAAGTTTGATAACATCATCCTGGGGCACGTACTAGAGCATGTGGATAATCCCGTTGAAATCCTCCGAAGGGCTTCAAACTGGCTGAGCCCTGGTGGCCGAATTCTCGCTGCAGTACCGAACAGTCGAAGTCTCCATCGACAGGCTGCGGTCTTAATGGGTCTACTGCCATTTGAGGAATCACTCAATGAAGCTGACCACCACCATGGTCACAGGCGGGTGTATAACCCGGAATCATTTAGGCTCTAAGCCGTTTCCAGTGGAAATTGACTTCTCAACATACATGACCTGCGGCGGTACAACCGCCCGACACTGACGCCGACCTCGCACCTGATGAACAACCAGATCGAAGCCCTCTTCACCACCGCGCTTGGCCTGCAGCCGCCTTGGCACGTCGCCAAGGTCGAGCTCAACACAGCCAAGCGGCGGATCGACTTCGAGGTTGAGCACACCGGCCGTCGTGCGGCCTGTCCGGCATGCGGGTTCGAGCATCAGTTGATCCATGACCGCGTGCGCCGCAGTTGGCGACACCTGGATTTCTTCCAGTTCGAAGCGTGGTTGCATGCCGAGGTGCCGCGCGTGCAGTGCTCGGGCTGCGGCAAGACCACGCAGTTGCCGGTGCCGTGGGCACGAGAGGGCAGTGGCTTCACCTTGCTGTTCGAGGCACTGGGCCTGTCGCTGTGCCGGGAATTGCCGGTGCGCCAGGCCGCCAATCAGATGCGGGTTGCGCCAAAGCGGCTGTGGCGGCGGGTGCGCCACTATGTCGAGGTGGCCCGTGCCAAGGACGACATGTCGGGCGTGCGCCACGTGGGCATTGACGAGACCAGCGTCAAGCGCGGGCACCAGTACATCACCGTGGTGCATGACCTGGCGGCCAAGCGTTTGCTGTTCGCCTGCCCCGGTCGTGACCATCAAACCCTGGGGGCCTTCGCCGAGGATATGCGCGTGCATGGCGGCGATCCGGCCACCATCGAACACGCCTGCATCGACATGAGCGCGGCGTACGCCAAGGGGATCGAGCAGTCGCTGCCGAACGCCCAGATCAGCTATGACCGCTTTCACGTCGTGGCGCTTGCCAACGCGGCGATGGATGAGGTGCGACGCGAAGAGATGCGCAACTCGGCAGAAGCGGCCCGCGAGGCGGTGGGCGTGCACGGCAAGAAGACCCTTCGCCAACTGCTGTGGGGCATGCGCAAGGACTCGGCGAGCTGGACTCGCGCGCAGTTCGAGGCGATGCACTGGCTGCAGCGCTCGAATCTGAAGAGCGCGCGGGCCTGGCGACTCAAGCAGGCCCTGCGGCTGGTCTACCGCGAGGCGCGGGACAGTAACAGCGAAGCAATCGCCCTCGGCGCATTGACGAAGTGGATGAGTTGGGCGCGACGCTCGCGGCTCGAGCCGTTCAAGCGCCTGGCGGTCACCTTGAAAGAACATCTCGGCGGTGTCGTGCGCGGCATGCTCGACGGGCGCAGCAACGCCTACGTCGAGGCGATGAACAGCCTGTTGCAGAAGGCGAAAGCCGCCGCCCGAGGTTTCCGTGACCCGGAAAACTTCATCGCGATCGCCTACCTGCGAATGTCCAAGCTCGAGCATCTACCGCAAAGCCCCTTGGTGCCGGCAATCGCCCGCGACTACGGGCACTACCATCATGTATGTTGAGAAGTCAATTTCCACTGGAAACGGCTTAGAGCCATCATTTAGAGGCGACTTCCTCAAGGCAGGACTTTCGATAGAAGTTTCCGGGGGATATTGGCTAAAACCGGTTTCCAATGGCCAGATAGAACGCGATTGGACGCCGGAGATGCTCGACGCATTCATGGTTTTGGGCGAGCGCTACCCCGATATTGCCGGCGAAATTTATGTGGTCGCTAAAAACGAACCCAGGCCGCAGTACTTTCACAGTGGCTGGCAACAAAGTAATCAAGGCTGAAGTCCTGATAGTCATCATTATTGACCTATCAATTCCCTGAAGACGCCTTGACAACCGCGCAGTTCGACGTGCGCAAGGGCAACGAGCGCGTGTGGCAGTTCCACGAACGTTTCGGCGCAATCCGAACCGCCGAATCCGACCTCGACTATTTCTACCAACTGGATGGCAAAGCAATCGCCGCCTCCCGCGAGCGCTACCGGCGCTTTCTGGATGGCAGCGTCAGCGTGGTGTTTCCATGAGCATTGAAGATTGCAAGATCATCGACCTCCCCAAGATCCACGACCCCCGCGGCAACCTTACCTTCATCGAGGGCGGCGGCCACATTCCCTTCGACATCCAGCGCGTCTATTACCTGTACGACGTGCCCGGCGGCGCCGAGCGCGGCGGGCATGCGCACAAGGGGCTGCATCAACTCATCATCGCCATGTCGGGCAGCTTCGACGTGATCCTCGATGACGGCAAGGACAAGAAGCGCGTGCATCTCAACCGCTCGTACAACGGCCTGTATGTGTGCCCGATGATCTGGCGCGAGCTGGACAACTTCTCCTCCGGCTCGGTGTGCATGGTGCTGGCCTCGAACCGCTACGACGAAGAGGACTATTACCGCGACTACGCCGAGTTCATGCGCGCGAGGTGGGGCGCATGAAGGTTCCCTTCCTCGACCTGCACGCGGCTTACCTCGAGCTCAAGCCCGAGATCGACGCGGCCATCGCCCGCGTAGTTGACAGCGGCTGGTACATCCTCGGCCCCGAGGTCGACGCCTTCGAGGCCGAATACGCCGCCTATTGCGAAGCCGAGCACGCGATCGGCGTGGCCAACGGGCTCGACGCGCTCCACCTCGCCCTGCTGGCGATGGGTGTGGGCCCGGGCGACGAGGTGATCGTGCCCTCCAACACCTACATCGCCACCTGGCTCGCGGTGAGCCAGTGCGGCGCCACCCCGGTGCCGGTGGAGCCGGTGGACGCCACCTACAACATCGACCCGGCGCGCATCGAAGCGGCGATCACCCCGCGCACCAAGGTCATCCTGCCGGTGCACCTGTACGGCCAGCCCGCCGACCTCGACCCCATCCTCGCCATCGCCCGCAAGCACGGTCTGCGCGTGCTGGAAGACGCCGCCCAGGCGCACGGCGCGCGCTACAAGGGGCGCCGCATCGGCGCGCACGGCGACGCGGTGGCGTGGAGCTTCTACCCCGGCAAGAACCTCGGCGCGCTCGGCGACGGCGGCGCAGTGACCACCAACGACCCCGAGCTCGCCGACCGCATCAGCGTGCTGCGCAACTACGGCAGCCGAGTGAAGTACGTGAATGAGGTGAAGGGCTTCAACAGCCGGCTCGACCCGATCCAGGCGGCGGTACTGCGGGTGAAACTGCGGGTGCTGGATGAGTGGAATGCGCGGCGCCAGGGGATTGCGCAGCGGTATCTGGAGGGGCTGGCGGGGAGCGGGCTGGTGCTGCCGCAGGTGCCGGAATGGGCGGAGCCGGTGTGGCACTTGTTTGTGGTGCGGCATCCGGAGAGGGATGCGCTGGTGAAGCGGCTGAATGAGGCGGGGGTGGGGACCTTGATCCATTACCCGGTGCCGCCACATTTGCAGGCGGCGTATGCGGAGATGGGGTTTGGGGTGGGGGCGTTTCCGGTGGCGGAGCGGATGGCGAGGGAAGTGGTGAGCTTGCCGATGGGGGGGCAGATGGCGGCTGAGGGTGTTGAAGTGATTTGTGGGGTTTGCCGTGGCTGAGGATCAGGAATTCACGCTGCCGCCGCTGGAAGAGCGGCCGTTGGTTACGTTTGCGCTGTTTGCGTATAACCAGGAGAAATACATACGCGAGGCGGTTGAAGGGGCGTTTGCACAGACGTATGAGCCGTTGGAGATCATTCTTTCGGATGATTGCTCGACAGACTCGACGTTTCTAATCATGCAACAGATGGCTGACGAATACGAAGGACCTCACACCGTCCGGGTCGTACGCAACGCATTCAACATGGGCGTCCTAAAGCACGTGTTTGAGCGGGGGCGAGACGTTCAGGGCAGTATCATCGTGATGGCAGCCGGCGACGATATCTCCTTTCCCCATCGCACGGAAAGACTGGTGGGGGCGCTATTACGAAATCCAAATGCGGATGCAGTCTATTCATCTCTACATCTCATCGATAAACATGGGCAAGTGATAGATTCGAACGTGGTCAGACCGCATAGCTCCTCCCTGCCCCCGCTATACCTAAAACCTGAACCTCCAAATGAAAAAATAATACAAGGATGTTCGGCAGCATACAGAAAATATTTATTTCAAATTAGCTTACCCCCCGGAAACCCGCACCTTTCAGAAGACGTGCTCTTTTCATTTATAATAAACATTAATCATCGCGATATTATCTTCTTGGAGATCGCCTTGCTGCATTATCGATCACATGAAGAAGCCATCTCAAATCGACCATTAGCCAATCAAAAGAGCTCAATAGAGGAAGAAGAGCTCAACATGCTTAACACCGTAAAAAGAATAGAAAGTAGAATTAATTTTTTCAAGCTTCTATCCAATAAAAAAGAAGAGCGAATAAATCATAAATTAATATGCAGCGAGCTTCGGCGCTGTACATTAATTAAATCTTGGAATGAACTATCAACAGCCCAGAGATTTAGCCGCCTACTGTGCGAGATAATATTTCACAAAGGGCGGTTAGCGAAATGGCAGACAGCTCGCCTACTTGGTAAATTTCCTCATTACCAACCGAAAGCATTTTTCGCCAAATTTCAAACGGACCGCTATCGTCAGACGCCGCCTAATAAAAATTTCATTTAGCTACCCATCACAGATAAATAGTTAATAAGCCTGTTTCAAATGATAGTTATCGCTGCCACTCACTCTACCCCTTTGGCATTTCCATGAGCAGTCAGGCTTTAAAGCATCCTCTTGCAGTCGTTATACCGTTCTACAAAAAGCGCTTTCTGTTAGCCTTGCTTGATGCGCTGCTACAACAATCGGATCAGTCGTTCAATATTTATATCGGGGACGATTGCTCACCCGAAGATCCAAGCGATCTTATCGCAGAGTTGAGTAGCCGTTTTCCGCTCAATTACTTCCGCTTCGCAAATCGATTGGGCGGTGTTTCGCTTGCCGCTCATTGGAACCGTTGTCTCGACCTAACACAAGGCGAGCCCTGGATCTGGATCATTCCCGATGATGACCTCCCCGCCCCCAATTGCGTGGCCGAGTTTATGGCTGCGTTGCGTGAAGGCCGAGCTGAGGGTGTCAATGTGTTCGCATTTCCGGCCCGAGTCATAGACTCAACTGGGCACATAACGAGCGAAGGCGTACCCTTGCATGCCCCGGTTCGCAATTACGATTTCTACTTGAAGCAACTCAAGGGCGAGATGCAGGGCTCAAGCCTCGGCGAGAACATTTTCCGGCGCGAGGCGCTGATGGGGCGCGGCGGTTTTGTCGAACTGCCGAAAGGCTGGGGCAGCGATCACGCAACGATCCTTCGTGCGAGCGCTGGCTCACTGATCGCCCCGCTGAATCGGGCATGGTTCGGATTTCGCCAGAGCGGGGACAACATTTCATCGCAGCGGGATGACGGCGCCGAGAAAATGCGCGCTCGAGTTTTGTTTGCGCATTGGCTGCGAGAAAACGCGGCCTTACTTTCATCACCGCCTTCGGCCGAGTTCTATCGCTACTTCTACTGGAAAGGCGAGTATTACGCACTGCACCATTGGAAATTCAGCGCGGCACTTTTCTGGCAGTTATTGCAGCTACGCTGGGTCTGCCTCCGCTCTGCTAACGCACTAGCGGTGGTGCGCCTTTTCCTGACCAAACGGCGGCACGGTGGGGAGGCTGCACGTTGACCGCCGTACTTCACCTCACTAGTTGGTACAGAAACCCTTGGAACCAACTTGAGGCCCCCTTCATCAAGGAACATTTCGACGCACTGCACGGACGAGTGCGGCAGGAGCTTTGGCATGTTCAAGTGCGTGATGATGGCCCTGGCCTTAAATGGCGATGTGGCCAAACGAGCGAGGTCGAGCGCTATGCGGTGTTCTTCGCTCCCCTTCCCTCAGGGCGGGCAGTCGAGTGGCTAACACTCCTGCTTTTGATTTTCGTGCGCCTGCGCCTAGGACGTAGGTGGTGGGACGTAGTGAATGTGCATGTAGCTTATCCGCTTTTGCGCTTTCCAAAGCTGTTCCGCTGGCTCTTCGGACCCAAGGTAGTCATTACGGAGCATTGGTCGGCTTATCACCGCGGCTTTAACCTCGCGCCAGCGAACCCGGGCCGCCGACGGATTGCGGAAATTTTTCATCACAACATTCCCGTTGTGGCAGTTTCTCAGGCGCTGCTTACCGACATCGTTCGCTTTGCGGGAACCGATCGCTTTCCTAAACACGTCGTTCCGAACGTTGTCGATCCGCGCCTGTTCTTCCCGTCCGCTTCGACGCCAAAAACCTTTGGACCCATCTGCCTAATGGTGGCCAGTTGGGCGCCAATCAAGAGGCCACTACTGGCGATGGCCGCGTTCGCGAAAATGCTATCGCGCTGGCCGTCTGCCCAGTTGCGTGTGATCGGCGGAGGACAGCAATTGCCTGCCATGAAGGAGTTCGTACACCGCGCCAAGTTGGAGCAGCACATTGTGTTCCTTGGGCCTCGCGACAAGGCCGCTGTTGCCTCCGAAATGCGCTCAGCTGATCTATTTCTCCATCCCTCGGAATACGAGACCTTCTCCGTCGTCTGTGCGGAGGCGCTATGCTCGGGCTTACCGGTGATTGCATCGAATGTAGGCGGAATCCCCGAGTTCGTTGATAAAACAAATGGCTTATTGGTGGAAAATACTGATAAAGCGTGGACTGAAGCTTTGGAGAGGGCGTTTTCCGAGATATCGAAGTGGGATCGTGTAACGATCGCTGAATCTGCACGAGAGCGTTTCACTCCGGATGTAGTGGGTTCCCGCCTTAGAGATACCTATATCAGCCATACAGCCAGGTAAGTGCTGTGCATACCTTAAGGTCGTCGAGCTCTGACAGAAATTCAGCAACAATTGACCATTGTAAATCTCGAAAAGCAGAATCTCTGAAATTAAAAACTTTTTTAGTGATCTCGCCAGAGCCGTGGCATGCCCACGCCGTAAGTAAGCACCACTACGCGATGAACTTGGCAAGGCTGGATCATCTTGTTTTCTTCTTGGATCCTCCAGATGAGTCCTTGCAGGAGTTTTTCCTGGCCCCCATCGACGGACATCCAAACCTCACGGTTGTGCGCGGGCCAAAGGTTGCAGCGGGGCTTAGGTTTCATCCACCCTTCCTGCGGCGCTGGCGCGAGACGCTCTGGCTCGCCCGACTTGAAAAGACTACCGGTTGCCATATAGATGCAATTTGGCTTTTCGAAAACTCGCGTTTCTTTGATCTTCGCTTTGCCGGCGACCGCTTGAAGATCTATCACCAGGTTGACCTGAATCAGGACTTCCAAGTAGAAACAGCCGCCGCCACCGCAGACATCTGCTTCTGCACGACGGACTTCATCCGTGATCGGCTTCTGCCCCATAACGCTCGGACTTTCAAGATTCATCATGGGCTGGCTGCCCACGTAAGCCAGACTAAGTTGTCGGATCAACAGGAGGCTTGGTTTGATCAGACCGGGCCACACGCTGTGTACATCGGCAACCTCGACATCGCCTATCTCGACGCTGAGTTGCTATCAGAAGCTGCACGAAGTTTTCCCGCTGTCCGCTTCCACTTTGTTGGCGGCTACAGCGAACACGGCGCGCTCCACACGCTCACCCAAGATCTTCCCAACGTGATCTGGTGGGGCAAGGTCGGTAGCGAGCTCATTCCGGCAATCCTTCAGCGGGTCGACGTACAGCTAGTGACTTACAAGGCGGCGGAATACCGGGCTCAATTAGCCAGCCCACACAAGTTCATGGAATACCTCGCCAGCGGCAAGGTAATAGTCGCTACCTACACCGATGAATACAAGGACAAGCGCCATCTCCTGGAGATGGTGGACGACAACGCGGACTATCTTGCCGCGTTTGGTCGAGTAATCCAGGGGCTTGACGAATACAACAGCCCCGCACGGCAGGCCGAGCGCAAAGCGTTTGCCGAAGAGCATTCCTACGAAAGACAACTTGACCGCGTATTCGGGCTTCTCCGGCAACACCAACTTTTACCCACCTGAACCATGGCCGCTTCTATGCCCCCAGCCCCAACCACAGTGGTGATCTTTCTCTACAACCGGCTCTTCGACCCGCTGATCCAAGGCAACTTCTGGCTGTACATCAAGGATTACCTCGCATCACCCGCCTCATCGGTGAAGTTCCACGTCCTTACTTACGAAGACCCAAAGCATCCGCTCACTGCCGAACAGCTTGCGCTGGTCGAGCAGTGGCAGCGACAAGGACTGGAATGGACGGCCCTCACCTGGCACCCCGGCATGAGCCTCCTGCAGAAAGCCAAGGATGTGGCCGCCGGTTTTGCCGCCTTGGCCAGGCTCAGGCGTCGTGGCTATCGACACATCGTGTCGCTCGGATCGGTGGCCGGTTCATTCGCCTACATGTGCGCCGCGGTACTGGGCATGCGCCTCTTTCTGTACCAATACGAACCCCACAGCGAGGTCTCGCGCGACGCCGGCGCATGGGACGAGAACAGCCTGCAGTACAAGCTCGCCTGGTTCTTCGAACGCAAGTCGGCGGAGTTCGCGCACGTGATCGCATCGGGCACCCGCTTCATGGGCGAGCGGCTGCATGACGAGTGGGGGGTGCGCGCGCGTTTCTTCCGCATCCCCACCGTCGTCAACGAGGACAAGTTCCACTTCGACGCAGCGGTCGGCCAGCAGGTGCGCGCCGAGCTCGGCATCGGGCACGAACAACCGGTGCTGTTCTACACCGGCAAGTTCGGCGGGCTGTATTACGCCGAAGAGATCGCCCGTGCATTTGCCTGGCTGCGCGAGTACGACCCGAATCTGCACCTGCTGATTGTGACGCCCAACGACGACGCCTACGTGCATGGCCTCTTTGCCAGCGCGGGCGTCGATCAGGCGCACTACTCGGTGTGCCACAGCGCCTACGACCAGATCGAGCGCTTTTACTTTGCGGGCGACCTGGGGCTGATCACCATTCCGCCGGGACCGGGCCAGAAGTTCCGGTCGAGCATCAAGGTGGGCGAGTACCTTTGCGCGGGCATGCCTTTCCTGACGCCGACCGGGGTGTCGGAAGATTACTTGCATGCGCGCGAGCGGGATGTGGGTGTGGTGGTGGACGACTTCAGCGAGCGCTCGATTCGCGCCGCTTGGCCGGAGATCCAGCGCTATCTGCAGCTGGATCGCGACGAGCGCCGTGCCCGCTGCCGCACCTTCGGGGTTGAGTACCGGGGTTTCTCCTCGCTCAACCCGATCTTCAAGTCGGCTATCGACGAACTGGTAAAGGAATAGAGAAACAATGCACGTCAATTTTCCGCATATCCTGGTTACCGGAGGCGTGGGCTCGGTTGGCCGATCGATGATCGTGCGCCTGCTCGAGGAGCACCCCGAGGTCGAGCGCATCACGATCTTTTCGCGCGACGAACACAAGCAGACGGATATGGCGCAGGAGCTGGGTGCGTATGCGTCGCGCTTGCGCTTCGTGATTGGCGACATCCGCAACCCTGCGCGCATCGCCGAGGCGCTGAGTGGTGTGGATGCCGTGATCCACACGGCTGCAATGCGCCTGGTGCCCGCTGCAGAAGCCAACCCGTTCGAGTGCGTGAATACGAATGTGGAAGGCACGCGGAACCTGATCCGCGCGGCAAAGCAGGCGGGCGTGAAAAAGGTGGTCGGGATCTCGTCCGACAAGGCAGTGGCCCCCACCACCGCCTATGGCTCGACCAAGTTCCTGATGGAACGGCTGCTCATCGAGGCGGACCGCGAGGGCGACACCCGGTTCTCGATGGTGCGCTACGCGAACATCCTGAGCAGCCGCAGCTCGGTCGCGCCGCTCTTCCTGCGCCTGCGCACCACGGGCGTGTTGCCGATCACCGACCCGACGATGACGCGCTTCTCGATCACCATGCGCGAAGGCACGGACCTGATCATGCATGCGCTGACGCAGGGCTGGGGCGGCGACATCGTGTGTCCGGTGTGCCCGTCGTACCGGGTCGCCGACATGGCGATGGCGATCGCCCCGGAGGCCGAGCACCGGATCATCGGCGCACGGCCTGGCGAGAAGAAGCACGAGGCGATGTACAGCCTGGTCGAGGCGCCCAACACCGTGCGCCTCGGCCGTTACGTGGTGATCTCGCCCGTGAGCGGGCGCTGGAAGGCACCGGAGTTTGCCGCTGCGACTGGCGCCGTTGCGGTGGACCCGCAGCGCGAATACGACTCGGGCAGCAACGAGCAGTGGCTGAGCGTGGAAGAGATCCGCAACCTGGTCGCGCGGGAGCTGTGTGCCGCCTGATTCGACCGCTGCGCCGGACATGAACGCGCCACGCGTTTCGATCATCACCCCTGCATACAACGCCGCGCGCTACCTTCCGCAGGCAGTCGCCTCTGTGATCGAACAGAGCTTCCAGAACTGGGAGCTGATCATCATCAACGACGGTAGTACGGACGCCACGCGCGACTACCTCGACACCCTGACCGACCCCAGGATTCGCGTTATCCATCAGGAGAATGGGGGCGTGAGCCGCGCGCGCAATGCGGGCCTGGAGTGTGCGCGGGGGGCGTTCGTGACGTTTATGGATGCGGATGACGCACTGCCGCGGGGGAGTCTGGCGGTGCGAGTGCGCTATCTCGATGCTCATCCCGAAGTGACCGTTGTGGATGGGCGGATCACGATCAAGGATGCGGCGCTTGCGACGACGCTGCGCGAACGGGTTGGCGGCAATCGGGGCCCTTATTTTTCGCGGCTTATCCGGCTGGATTCGTCGGTGTTCTTTGGTGTGGCCGTGATGGTTCGCCGGGCAGCCATTGGGACGACACGCTTTGAGAACGGATTGAGTCACTGCGAGGACTTGTTGTTTCTGTTGGAGGCAGCCAACAAAAGGGACTGGGTTTATGGGGCAGTGGATGAGGCTGTGTATTTGTATCGCACGGGGGCGGGGTCGGCGATGAGTGATCTGGAGGGGCTGGAGAGCGGGTATTTGTATTTGTACGGGCGCTGCCGGTTGCTTGAGGAGGCTACGGCCGAGGATCTAGCGTATCTGTATCGAAGGATACGGAGGATTCTGGTGCGGAGTTGGTTGCGGCGAGGTCAGCTTAGCCGAGCACTGAAATTCTATATACGACTTAAGAGCTTAGCTAACTTTAAATTATAAATATAACTTACTCGGTTTCTCGCTCCATAAAATTGATCTCACACCTCAAGAACCAGTATTTAAAAAGATTTATCCTATCAGGCGCACTATCGACCGGCATTCATTATTTTATCTACTGGTCTATGCTAGTGGCTACACCATTTCACCCTGCAGCGGCATCATCACTTGGTTATCTTACAGGCTCTTTTTGTAGTTACATCACTAATTATCACTACACATTTAAGAGCAGAAAACAACATAGCCATACAATTTTTATTTTTTTTCTAATGGTCGCAACCGGATTCATGATAAACGCGACTGTGGTCTACCTGCTAACAGACACATTTAAGCTTTCCGCTTGGTTCGCACAGGTAATAGCTACAGCAACTAGTTTTATATTCAATTATCTGGTATCAAAAAATGTCATCTTTAATAAATAAACACAACCAAAAGCTGATATCGATAATTGTGCCGGCCTACAACGAAGAGACAACCATCGAAAAGTTCTATTTTCGAGTCTCTGAGGTCATGAAACAGATCCCAAATTATCAGTTTGAACTCCTCTTTATCGACGACGGAAGCTCTGACTCGACACGGCAGATTATAAATAGACTTTTAGAGCAAGATAAACGAGTGTGCGCTATTCACCTTTCGAGAAATTTTGGCAAAGAAGCTGCAATGTCGGCAGGCTTGGACTTCGCTGAAGGTGATGCGGTTGCAATATTTGACGTTGATCTCCAAGATCCCCCTGAATTACTAATTCAGTTTGTTGAGCACTGGGAGAGAGGCTACGACACCGTCTACGCGAAAAGAACTCGCCGGGAGGGAGAAACGTGGCTCAAGAAAACAACGGCCACACTGTTCTACAAATTGATCGCAAAGATCTCGCATGTTTCGATTCCACCAAACACTGGCGACTGCCGTCTAATGAGCAGAAGGGTTGTTGACGAGCTTATCAAGCTCCGAGAGCATCACCGATTCATGAAAGGCCTATTTGCTTGGGTGGGCTTCCCAGCGATAGCTGTTGAATACGTCCGCGACCCACGCATTTCCGGTACAACGAAATTTAATTACTTTAAGCTTTGGAATTTTGCACTCGAAGGCATTACCTCCTTCACCACAGCGCCTTTAAAAATGGCTTCATATATAGGGTTCTTTCTAGCCTTTTTTTCATTCCTCGCGGGAATATGGATAATATTTAAAACGTTGTACTGGGGCGAGGTAGTTCAGGGCTACCCAACGCTAATCGTAAGCTTGCTATTTCTCAGCGGACTGCAAATTATGTTTATTGGCGTTATTGGAGAGTACATCGGGAGGATTTTTGGCGAATCCAAAAATCGCCCTCTTTACATCATTGAGTCAGTCAGAAAATACCGAAACGACTTGAGATCTACTGATTAATAATCGCCCGAGCCAATTTTAATTAATATTTGATCAATACAACTCTAAATAATAAAACAAAGCACGCCATGATTTTTAAACTAACAAAACCATCAAAGGAGCAAAAAATACTAGGAGCGCTAATCTTAGCTGCGCTCTCAATTCGCATTTATTTTGCTCTTGACGGATCGCGTTTCTACTTTGGCGAAGTTGTTCACACGTGGAAAGACACGTACACCTATCTAGACTCTTTCAAGAACTGGTGGCACCTAGGCAGTTATCAGTTTGATCTACAAGAACCTGATTCACGATTCTTTCGCCCACCTGGTTACCCGCTTTTCCTTGGGCTCTTCTACCTTCTGACCGAAAACTACGAGCGCATTGCTGCTTTGGCTCAGGTGCTAATTGACACAGCCAGTTGCTTGCTATCTTTCCTGATAGTGCGAAAGCTAACAAAGAGCTTCAATTATTCGATTCTCGGATGTGCAATTTACGCAACTTATCCGTTTCTTATTGTATGGGTACCAATTCTTTACGTTGAAGCGCTTATTGCACACCTTACCTTATTGATAATTTATATCTCCCTCGGCCTAGGCCACAAAAAGTGGCTTTCGTGCTTATGCTTAGGCGCCCTAGCGGGCATATTGTTCCTCACGAAACAATACATGATCCTGCTAGCGATTTTCCCGATCACGTTTATTCTGCTTCGCAATTGGCGAATCAAACAGAAGGCTTTTTTGATAGGAGCCTTGGGGTTTGGTTTGGCTTCAATCTTAACACCCTGGATACTTAGGAATTACATCGTTTCTGGCGAGTTGATAATCAGTCGGGGCGAGAGCACAGGCATCATATACGTAGGTCGAGACTTCGAAGCATTTGAGCGCTTCGTTAATCTGTTCGATCAGAACGTCACTCCTTACCGAAGTGCTGTCGCTCACGAGGGCACACTACAGCTCAGCAGGCATGAGGAATTTGTTGAAAAACATAAACAAGCGATAGATTCGGCTTCGAATCTGGCATACGAATGTGGTGCAAGCTTCACGTCCCTCAGAGGCGTTGAGCGCAATCGAGTTTACGAGATTGACTGCACCGATGAAGTTATCAGTCGCTTTCAAGATCTAACGCGACTGGCCTGGAGCGAACTTCCGTTAATTAGTCTTCTACAAACTCGCATCGAAGCCGTCGCCAAGATTTTCGTAGGAAACATAGAAAATGATCCACGCTTAAGTCATAGAGTTCTATACGCATATAGATTTATTGTTTTAATCCTTGGAATAGCAGCAATTATTTTCTTGCTTTCTAAAAAAGACAATGAGCTTCGCAGCGCTGCTTTAGCATTCCTCTGTACTTGGTTTGCTCTTTCAGCTCTTTTCGCATTGCATTTTGTTCATGTTGAAATAAGATACATGCTTATCCCTGATCTGTTATTGATTCTCGCCGCCCCTTATGGCGTACAATTTTTAGGCGCTTATGCATCAAGCCAAAACCGAGAGTTGCAGTGACCGTATTCAACAGCTAGTCAAACCTCTTACTAACTTTTCAATACTAATCTTTCAATAAGGGGCGCCTCGAAAAACTTCCGCCTCGCCCGCCCTTGGTAAAATTACGACGTCCTGAACCCTGCAGCCTGCACCGATGAAACCGCGTAGCGCTATGAAGACTGACCTGTTCGCTGACGAGCATCACCGCAAGAAGATCGACTCGATGGGCGACCCGCTGGCCGACATTGAGTCGCACATCGACTTTGGGTCGTTGGCGGCCGAGGTGGATTGAATCGCCCCGGGTTTTGAGGAGGCCCGCCGCCCCAATGAGCTGTAGGTGTCGGACTTCACCTACGTTTCGACTTGGCAGGGGTGGTTGTATGTCGCCTTCGTCATCGACGTGTTCGCCCGGCGCATCGTGGGCTGGCGCGTCAGTCGCACCATGCAGACCGATTTCGTCCTCGACGCGCTGGAGCAGGCTTTGTACGAACGGCGGCCCGATGCCAACGGCTTGGTTCATCACTCGGACCGAGGCGCTCAGTACCTGTCCATCCGCTACTCCGAGCGGCTGGCCGAGGCTGGCGTGAAACCGTCGGTGGGCAGTCGTGGCGACAGCTACGACAACGCACTGGCCGAGACCATCAACGGCTTGTACAAGACTGAGCTGATTCACCGCCGCGCGCCCTGGAAGAGCAGGGAATCGGTGGAGTTGGCCACCCTGCAATGGGTGCACTGGTTCAACCACACCCGACTGCTCGAGCCGATTGGTTATATTCCACCGGCCGAAGCTGAGGCAAACTACTTCCGGCAACTCGCCGAGAAGACAGAGACCGCAGTCTTAACTTAAACCAACCGGCCTCCTCGAAACCCGGGGCGATTCAGATACGGTTGCGCCGCGCCCGGTGAGCGCGCAGGGCGGGCGTCCTCCGTACCCGACCGAGACGATGGTGCGGATCGTGGTCGCCAAGGCGCTCTTTGGCGGTGTCTCGGCGCAGCTGCTCAAACCTAAGGTATTCGAGGTGCCCTTATATGCAAGGACGGAGCACTAATGGAGCTTGACGCGTTTATAAAAGAGGCACTCGTTCAGATCTCGAACGGGATCCAGTCTGCAAACGAGGTGCTAGCACCAAGCCGAGAAAAAGATGATGGGACAGAGTTGCCGAAGCTCTATCTACTCTCTCCGGGAAAAAAGCAAGAGCAAGGCAATGGAGTTCATTTCGATGTTGCAATAACATCACAAATGGAAAGTGAAGGAAAAGGCGGCACTAAAGTCAAGTTGGCGGTGGTAGAAGTCGATCTCGGTGGGAAACTTGCCACATCTGAGCAAGCTGTTTCGCGAATTCAATTTTCCGTCACTGTGAATCAATGGCATGGGTAAACGCATATAACAAATCCGTTAAACGGACCATCAAAAAGCTGCGCTTTTTGCCGTCTGGTGACGTCTAACGTTAGAGACTTTGGAGTCGTCGAATGAAAGTTCAGTCGCTAGCCGAAAATCTGTTGTACACGACGGTGCGAATCGATACGAAGACCGCCGACGGCCAGTCCGGCTCAGGTACCGGATTCGTATATGTGCATAAGGCCGGCGACCAACACATCCCAGTAATTGTCACGAACAAGCATGTCGTTCAAGGCTTCCCAAAAGGCAGCATCACCTTCACGGTCCGGGAAGGCCAAGAACCAAAGCTTGGACATGGCTTCCGGCTCGATATCGAGGATTTTTCCAATGCATGGACGGGCCATCCGGATCTTGCCGTTGATGTTGCGGTCATCCCCTTGGCTCCGCTGGAAAGCCATATCGAGCAGATGGGCGTTCAGGTGTTCTACAAGGCTGTCTCGCCAGACATTGTTCCGAGCGCGCAGCAGTTAGAGGAACTGGATGCCTTCGAGGAGCTGGTTTTCATCGGCTATCCCAACGGCATCTGGGACAAGAAGAACTTATTGCCAGTGATGCGTACTGGAACTACCGGCACACCGCTTGCCCTAGACTTTGAGGGCCAACCTACGTTTCTGATGGATGCCTCGGTTTTCCCAGGTTCCAGCGGCAGCCCGGTCTTCCTGTACAACCCGGGCATGTACTTCTCCAAGAGCGGAAACACGACTGTCGGCACAAGATTGCTGTTCGTGGGTGTCGTTGCGGCGGTGTTTTTCCGCAACGATGTCCATGACATCGTGAGCATTCCCATCCCGACCAACAACCAGAGGGCGGTTGCGCTGTCGAAGGAGATGATTGATCTCGGTATCGTGTACAAGGCCCTTACAGTGGTCGAAACCATCGAGCATCTGGTTAAGATAAGAAGCAAGAATCCCTAACAAAGCCATGGAGCGCAACGGCTGCTTCGCAGCCGTAGACTCAACAACAAACCGTGTGATCGGTGACAACGCCCCGAGGCTCTGAGCCGTTTCCACTGGAAACGGCATAGAGCCTCTCCAGAACGTCAAATTTGTGCGCAAATTTTGTGGTTTTAGGCGGAACTTCTGCCGCACTAGCCTCATTATTTGACACTCCTCACCCCCATTCCTCACAACAAGAGCAGCAGAGGTTAGCTTTCTCTAGCCTTTTCGAGAGAACAACCTTAAAAGCTGCGGGTACGTTAAGCAACACTTAACTAAACTCTTATTTCCCAGACTTCGGCGACCGGGTCCCACAAACAATATTTAACGGCTGGACCCGCAGATTAAAAACGGAACTAATAACAGTATTCGACGCAAAGGTCGGCTCGTGCACAAAAGGCAGCGTTTTTGTCTGGCAGTGTAAAAAATGAATGCCACCATTAAGTTACCGATAGTATTTACTGTTTGTTAAAAATAACTCCGCGGCGCCGCGCAGGTCCTGCCCATAAAGAAAACGCCGCTGCTATGCCTGCCTCTTGCCTAAAGCAATGATTGGGTGGCGCGAGTAGAGGCGCCTTCTACGATCACCGAATTGGGCGCCGACCGAGAATAGTGAATTGCGATGAACCTCTCCAAACTCAGTCTTAAGATTAATATTAGCCACTGGTACGGCCTAATATTCTTAACACTAACACTTTTACTTCTTTTTCTTAGGATACATGTCACTCGAGAGTCAATTGGCACTTATACCGGATGCTATGACTGCCTCGACATTGGCGTAATTAAAGCCGACCTCCCTCTTACTGGATTACTACTTTCTCTTTTATTAACCTCAAAATTCATTAAACAAAAGTTTATTTCCACGATCATTTTTGCTGCGGGCTCCACATACTTAATTTTTTACGCTATTGACATAGGCGTAACGGCGACACTTAAGCAACGACTCTATTTAGATGATCTATTTTTCTATATTAGGGATATTGATGGAATACGAGAAATAGGATTTCCTTTTCTTTCCTCCCCCACCGGAATCGCTTTGCTTGTCGCGATCGTAGCGACAGTCACTACCTGGGCGCGGATTCTCCCTAAAGCCGAACCATCTACTGCCATAGTGCTTGCATCACCACTATTTCTTATTTCATTAACACTTGAAGAGCCTCACTTTGTACATGAAGGCTACTACCGTAACATCGCCTCAAATAATTACAGGCACTTGCTTAATCGGATGAATAAATTCGACACCGATGCAAATCTGGCATTCGACGCCAAGGCACCAGCCCGCTGTTTTGAGGCAAGAGAAGAAAGAATCGATCACTTCATTTTAGTAATTATTGAATCCTTGTCTCATACGCATGTATTCCCAAATAACCCTGAAGCCCCTCCTTTAATGCAGGGGCTTGCACAACTTTCTAAGAATAACCTAACAATAGAAAGCTTTCACGCGAATGGAGCTAATACATTTGCGGGGATGTATGCCCTTCTCACTGGAAGACAGCCTATTCACGGGATTGTAGATATAGAAAAAATTTCGCCAAATACCGAAGCGAATTTCCTAGGGCCGATATCTCGATTGCGCGCCGAGAAAATAAATACACAATATTTTACCTCGGAAAATTTGAGAACATACTCGATTGGCGAGTGGGTTAAAGCAATCGGTTTCAATTATATCGAGGGTCCCGAGAACTCATACTATGATGGCCTGCCTCGCGGGCGCGGTGGGGCAAGTGGAGATCCTGGTGACTACCATTTGTTCAACCGGTTTCTCACTTGGTATGACAGCAATTCAGCATACTACTCAAGAAATTTCTCAGTCATCCAGACCATCACGACTCACCCACCATTCATTGTTCCTGGACAAGGAAGAACGACCGAACGAGAAGCTTTTGAATACGCTGACAGTGCCCTTACTCACTTCGTTCAGGGGCTGGAAAGCCGCAACTTCTTCAAGAATGGCGCTCTCTTTATTACCGGCGATCATCGTGCCATGACTCCAATCTCAAAAGAGGAATACTCAAGATACGGCAGAAAAAGCTTTTCATTAGTTCCTGGAATTTTAATCGGGATGAACAAATTTGGGCGCGTATCGAACGGGAACTACTCACAGCTTGATGTCCTACCTAGCGTCTTCACTGCGATGGGCTTGGAGTGGTGCTGGAACGAACCGACAGGCAATTTTCTTGTTCATGAACCTCAACCGCCCAACTTCGTTTTGTATTCATCTTCGAATGATCGGCAAACTTTGAATGTTCACTTAAAAGATGACTCAATCACGTACGAAGTTTCACTTTCAGGGAATAAAATTCAATTTATTGGACAAGTGCCTAAACCGCCTTTCGAGGAATCCATACCTCGATTTATTTACAACTCAATTCTCGGACGACAGCTATTTCATCAAAGCAGTAAGATTAATTAGTAGCTCAAGGCACCACGATGAAGCTTGCCACCTGAATCGCAGCCTTTGACTAAGCCTTTGGAGCGCCTCGAAAAACCTCCGCCTCGCCCGCCCTTGGCAAAATTACGACGTCCTGAATCCTGCAGCCTGCACCGATGAAACCGCGTAGCGCTATCAAGACTGACCCGTTCGCTGACGAGCATCACCACAATAAGATCGACTCGCTGGGCGACCCGCTGGCCGGCTCTAGGCCGTTTCCAGTGGAAATTGACTTCTCAACAAACATGACGGTAGGTGGTAGAACCGCCCGAAGCTGACGCCGACCTTGCGCGGCTCTATGCCGTTTCCAGTGGAAACCGCTTCGAGCCACTCCTTTACCCTAACCTAATAGATCGGCTTTAGTCTAAACGCCGATCAACCCCGAGCTTTGCCCCTCCTAATCTTCCCCAAATACACCCGAGCCGGCGCCAGCAGCCGCTACCGCAGCTTCCAGTACCTCCCCGCCCTCGAAGCCGCCGGCCTGCGTTTTACCGTCTCGCCGCTCTTCGACGCCGCCTACCTCGCGCACAAGTACGCCCACGGCCGCGCCCGCATCGGCGACGTGCTGCGCGCCTTCGCCCGGCGTCTGTGGGCGGTGCTGACGGTGCCGCGCGCGGCGGTGGTGGTCATCGAGTACGAGCTGCTGCCCTGGTTCCCCGCCGTGCTCGAGCGCTGGCTGGCGTGGCGCGGGTGCCGGATGGTGGTGGACTACGACGACGCCCTCTTCCACCAGTACGACACGCATCCCAACCCGTGGGTGCGCCGCCTGCTCGGGCGCAAGATCGCCACCGTGATGCGGCTGGCGCATACCGTGGTGGCGGGCAACGCCTATCTGGCCGACTACGCCCGCCGCGCCGGCGCGCCGCGGGTGGCGGTGATTCCCACGGTGATCGACCTGGCGCGCTACCCGGTGAAGGACGCGGCGGACGCATCGGGGGTGTTCACCATCGGCTGGATCGGTTCGCCCAGCACCGCGCGCTACCTGCGCGACATCGCCCCGGCGCTGGCGCAGGTGTGCCGCGACGGACGCGCACGGGTGCGCCTGGTGGGCTCGGGGCCGGTGGACTTGCCGGGCGTGCCGGTGGAGGTGGTGGCCTGGCGCGAGGAGACGGAGGTGGATGAGATCCGCGGCTTCGACGTCGGCATCATGCCGCTGCCCGACGAGCCCTGGGCGCGCGGGAAGTGCGGGTTCAAGCTGATCCAGTACATGGCCTGCGGCCTGCCGGTGGTGGCGTCGCCGGTGGGGGTGAATGCCGAGATCGTGGCGGACGGGGGGAATGGGTTTCTGGCGCGCGACGGGGGTGAATGGGTGGCGGCGCTGGCGCGGTTGAAGGGGGATGCGGCGTTGGGTGGGCGGCTGGGGAAGGCGGGGAGGAGGAAGGTGGAGGCGCGGTATTGTCTGCAGGTGACGGGGGGGCGGGTGGTGGAGGTGGTGCGGGGGGCGATGGGGGGGCGGTGAGGGGCGGCCGGGATCGCGGCTGGCGCCGCTCCTACAGGGGGCGCCAGGCGTGGTCGGTTTTTGTAGGAGCGCCGGAAGGCGCGAATGGGGCGGTTGGGGGCGCCGGGGGGTGGTGCGTGCGGGAAGGCTGTGATCGCGGCGGCCGCCGCTCCTACACGAAACCGGCGCGCCCGGGGCTGCCGGGCGGATTAATGCGGTGCGGGGGGCTCGCCGAAAATCGCGCTGAGACTCGGGGCGTCGAGGACGGCCTCGGTCCAGGTTTCGAGCTGCGCTTCGGTGGCCGAGCCGAGGCGCTCGCGAACCCACGCGGGCAAATCGCCGAAACGGCGCGTGAGCTGGCGTTCGAGCACACGGGCTTCGCCTTCCAGACGGCCTTGCTGACGGCCTTCCTGCCGGCCTTCCAGACGGCCTTCCAGACGGCCCTTCCGCTCGCCCTCGGCCTGGAATTCTTTCGCCCATTTTTCAATACGTTGCGACAGCATACTGTTCAGTTCCTGCAGGTCATCGAGCTCGGGGAGAAGGATGGGGGATTTGCGGTTGCGCCGCAAGGCGGCACGTAGCCAGATGGCGATCAGCCGACGTGCGGTGGCGTATTCGGGACTGCGCGTGGCGGACTCGACCTCGGTGACGATGGTTTGGACCGCCTCGAGCGTCTGTGGTTGCTCGAGCTGGAAGATCGCCGCGACCAGGTTGCGCGGCAGGCGGGCAAAGGTCTCGGCCGACTGCGCGCCTTCGTCGATCAGCAGGTAGCGCATCTTCGGCTGCAGCGGGGCAAGAAAGACGGGGACCTTGGGCAGCAGGGCTTCGAGTTCGACCGGGGCTTTCCAGCGACGCTCGCCGTTGTAGAGCACGATCGGCAGCACCGGCGGCAGCAAGCCGTCGGGGCCGAGTTGCTTGCGGCGCACGAGGTCCTGGTACAGCAGGCCGACATAGACCAGCATGCGCAGCGCCATGAAGCGGTCGACGCTGCTCTGGAATTCGATCAGCAGGTACAGGTACACCCAGCGCTCGTCGGCGCGGACGCGCCACACCACGTCATCGGCGCGGTTGCGCAGGTCTTCGCTGACGTAGTGGCTGTTGACGAGCTCGAGGGTGGAGAAATCCAGCCGCGCCAGCCACGGGTCATCGACGAACCCGAGCAACAGATCGCGCACCATCAGCGGGTCGGAGAAGAGCAGCTTGTAGCCGGTGTCGTGATGGGCGGGCATGTGGGCGGGGGGGTGCGGGAGGCTGGGCTCTGCATTCTATATGAATATTCCTATCGCCTACCTGAGCCGCGCCGTAGGAGCGCCGGCAGGCGCGAATGGGCGAGAGGCGAATGCCGAGGGTGAAAGACGTGGATAGGCGGTTGGGGCGCACGCCGGCGGGCGTTGCGTGCTGGGCGGCCGTGATCGCGGCTGGCGCCGCTCCTACAGGGGGCTACGGGGCGGGATGGTTTGTGTAGGAGCGCCGGAAGGCGCGATTGGGCGGTTGGGGCGCACGCCGGCGGGCGTTGCGTGCTGGGCGGCTGTGATCGCGGCTGGCGCCGCTCCTACAGGGGCTGCGGGGCGGGATGGTTTGTGTAGGAGCGCCGGAAGGCGCGATTGGGCGAGAACCGGATGGCGAGGGTGAAAAACGTGGATAGGCGGGCTGGCAGGGACGTGATCCATAGCCTGCAGGTGGGGCGGGGCGTGGCGGCGGTGGCTGTTCATCGCCGGGGACAGCGTCGAGGCCGCCGACCGGCTTACGGTGGCAAGCGTATTACCCGGCAGAATCCCGCTCGGCGTACCCGGCCTCACGCTGGCTTCGTATCGCTAGCACGAACACCGTATCAATCTCGGGCACATAGCGATACAAGGCTACATACCCATGCGAACGACGGCCAATCACCAGCTCGCGCTTGGCATTCGCCACCAGACGACCGATCAACGGGTTCTGCACCAGAATTTCCAAGGCAGCAATGATTTCGCCAATGCGCTGCCCAGGATCCTCTACCTCGTGGTTGGTCAGATGATCGAGGATACGATCAAAATCCTCTGCAACCTCCGGCGCCAACTCGATGCAGGACACCTTCAGCGTGCCAGTTTGCGCGCAACGGGGCGCTTCGCTGCCTTGCCGGCCATGTGCGCTTCCAGATAGCCGCGCATTTCCTGCCACGGGATGGTCTTACCGGTGACCACAATGCGTTCATAGCGAGCTTCCGCTACCGCATCGAAATCAGCACGACGTTCCGCTTGCTCGGTCTTCTCGACGATCGCTTGGAGAATGAAGCCATGAGCCGTCATTCCGGCGTGCTTTGCAGCAGTTGCAAGTCGGGCTTTCAGGTCATCCGGCAGGCGAATGGTGGTCGTGGGCATGGCAACCTCCGTAGTGTGGCACCGAAAGTCAATGTAGCACTTCGGTGCTACATTGCGCAAACAGTGAGTTCGTACATGCCTGAGCCGGCGAGACGTCGCCCTCTTCCACCAGTACGACGCGCATCCCAACCCGTGGGTGCGCCTCGTGGGCTCGGGGCCGGTGGACCTGCCGGGCGTGCCGGTGGGGGTGGTGGCCTGGCGCGAGGACACCGAGGTGGATGAGATCCGCGGCTGCCTGCAGGTGACGGCGGCGCAGGTGGTGGAGGTGGTGCGGGGGGCGATGTCGGCGGGGTGATGGGGGTTTTGTAGGAGCGCCGGAAGGCGCGATCTGGGCGGTTGGGCGCACGCCGGCGGGTGGTGCGTGCGGGAAGGCTGTGATCGCGGCTGCCGCCGCTCCTACAGGGGCTGCGGGGCGGGATGGTTTGTGTAGGAGCGCCGGCAGGCGCGATTGGGGCGGTTGGGGGCGCCGGGGGGCGTTGCGTGCGGGGCGGCTGTGATCGCGGCTGCCGCCGCTCCTACAGGGGGCTGCGGGGCGGGGTGGTTTGTGTAGGAGCGCCGGAAGGCGCGATTGGGCGGTTGGGGGCGCCGGGGGGTGGTGCGTGCGGGAAGGCTGTGATCGCGGCGGCCGCCGCTCCTACACGAAACCGGCGCGCCCGGGGCTGCCGGGCGGATTAATGCGGTGCGGGGGGCTCGCCGAAAATCGCGCTGAGACTCGGGGCGTCGAGGACGGCCTCGGTCCAGGTTTCGAGCTGCGCTTCGGTGGCCGAGCCGAGGCGCTCGCGAACCCAGGCGGGCAAATCGCCGAAACGGCGCGTGAGCTGGCGTTCGAGCACACGGGCTTCGCCTTCCAGACGGCCTTTCCGCTTGCCCTCGGCCTGGAATTCTTTCGCCCATTTTTCAATACGTTGCGACAGCATACTGTTCAGTTCCTGCAGGTCATCGAGCTCGGGGAGAAGGATGGGGGATTTGCGGTTGCGCCGCAAGGCGGCACGTAGCCAGATGGCGATCAGCCGACGTGCGGTGGCGTATTCGGGACTGCGCGTGGCGGACTCGACCTCGGTGACGATGGTTTGGACCGCCTCGAGCGTCTGTGGTTGCTCGAGCTGGAAGATCGCCGCGACCAGGTTGCGCGGCAGGCGGGCAAAGGTCTCGGCCGACTGCGCGCCTTCGTCGATCAGCAGGTAGCGCATCTTCGGCTGCAGCGGGGCAAGAAAGACGGGGACCTTGGGCAGCAGGGCTTCGAGTTCGACCGGGGCTTTCCAGCGACGCTCGCCGTTGTAGAGCACGATCGGCAGCACCGGCGGCAGCAAGCCGTCGGGGCCGAGTTGCTTGCGGCGCACGAGGTCCTGGTACAGCAGGCCGACATAGACCAGCATGCGCAGCGCCATGAAGCGGTCGACGCTGCTCTGGAATTCGATCAGCAGGTACAGGTACACCCAGCGCTCGTCGGCGCGGACGCGCCACACCACGTCATCGGCGCGGTTGCGCAGGTCTTCGCTGACGTAGTGGCTGTTGACGAGCTCGAGGGTGGAGAAATCCAGCCGCGCCAGCCACGGGTCATCGACGAACCCGAGCAACAGATCGCGCACCATCAGCGGGTCGGAGAAGAGCAGCTTGTAGCCGGTGTCGTGATGGGCGGGCATGTGGGCGGGGGGGTGCGGGAGGCTGGGCTCTGCATTCTATATGAATATTCCTATCGCCTACCTGAGCCGCGCCGTAGGAGCGCCGGCAGGCGCGATCTGGGCGGTTGGGCGCGCGCCGGCGGGCGTTGCGTGCGGGGCGGCCGTGATCGCGGCTGGCGCCGCTCCTACAGGGGGCTACGGGGCGGGATGGTTTGTGTAGGAGCGCCGGAAGGCGCGATTGGGGCGGTTGGGCGCGCGCCGGCGGGCGTTGCGTGCGGGGCGGCTGTGATCGCGGCTGGCGCCGCTCCTACAGGGGCTACGGGGCGGGATGGTTTGTGTAGGAGCGCCGGCAGGCGCGATCTGGGCGGTTGGGCGCACGCCGGCGGGCGTTGCTTGCGAGGCGGCTGTGATCGCGGCTGGCGCCGCTCCTACAGGGGGCTGCGGGGCGGGATGGTTTGTGTAGGAGCGCCGGAAGGCGCGATCTGGGCGGTTGGGCGCACGCCGGCGGGCGTTGCTTGCGAGGCGGCTGTGATCGCGGCTGGCGCCGCTCCTACAGGGGGCTGCGGGGCGGGATGGTTTGTGTAGGAGCGCCGGCAGGCGCGATCTGGGCGGTTGGGCGCACGCCGACGGGCGTTGCTTGCGGGGCGGCTGTGATCGCGGCTGGCGCCGCTCCTACAGGGGGCACCAGGCCTGGTCGGTTTTTTGTAGGAGCGCCGGCAGGCGCGATTGGGGCGGTTGAGCGCGCGCCGAAAATCGCGCTGAGAATCGCGGCATCGAGCACGGCCTCGGTCCAGGTTTCGAGCTGAGCCTCAGTGGCCGAGCCGAGGCGCTCGCGAACCCACGCGGGCAAATCGCCGAAACGGCGCGTGAGCTGGCGTTCGAGCACACGGGCTTCGCCTTCCAGACGGCCTTGCTGCCGGCCTTCCTGACGGCCTTGCTGCCGGCCTTCCAGACGGCCCTTCCGCTCACCCTCGGCCTGGAATTCTTTCGCCCATTTTTCAATACGTTGCGACAGCAGACTGTTCACTTCCAGCTGGTCAATGCCCGTAAACGGCTTTCCAGGCTGTGTACTCGGACGGTCGCAAACCGTAGCGTGCCAGCACACCCTCGTGCAGCCTGCGGAGCTCTTCGACAATCAGTGCCTGTACGCTTGCTTGTTCACCCTCAGGTACACGCTCTGCCACGGCTCGCTGAATACAGGAAAGCGGCTCAAGTTCCGGATGCGTGATGACTTCGCGGATCGTCTGCTTGATGAAGTCACGCCACGCCAAGCGAAGGGGGTCGGGCTCTGCCAAGTCTTGCTTGATCGCCAGATATTCCTGCGTAGAACGCTCGTAGGCCCAAACGTAAAGGTCACGTAACAGCTCCACGCGGGTCATTTCGTACACGCCGAGGGTAGCCCGGCTGTAGGCCTGCTCCGGCACATCCAGAAAAGTCAGCGGACAAAGATTCGCACGAAACAGCGGCAGGTTCGCGGCCAATCGTGATGTGCGCTTGTTGATGTCGGCAAAGGGCTGCAGGTAGGGCAGATGCACCATCATGAAGAAGGATTGCTCAAACGGGTCTCCAATCTGGTTAGCTTTACCCAGAAGCGCTTCCAACGCGTCTTCGATTTGTTGTGGTGTTGAGAGCGGGCGATAAACGCTTTTACCGATATCGACGGCGTGCTGGCGAATTCGCCCCTCATCGGCTGGATTGGGCAGCAAGTTTTCCGCCAAAGCGCTGTGCAAGTTCATCAGCGTGTAGCGGTTGAACTCCGCACTGTCGATGTTTTCGACCAGCAATTCGATCGCCGTCTTATGGTTCAGGATCATCTGTGTTTCGATGGCCGCCTTGCCTCGTGCGGCTTTGCCATGCTCGATGAGTTCACGCGTGTCGAGCCGGGAGTAGGTGTTGCCCTCCAGATGACTTGATGCCCATGACAAGTCGATTAGCAGTCGGTTGAGAATGGCGCGGCTGTAGGTGCCCGCTGGTTCGTCGACGTCAGTGGTTCTGCCCATCTTGTGTAATTGGCGGCGCAGCGATTCCGACAGATACCAGGTCTCATTGGGGCGGTAAGCATCCAGAAAATCACGCTGATAGCCTACCGGCTTGCGTGCCTCCGGCGGTTGATCGATATAGGCAAGGATGTCCTGGCTGTCAGCAGACAGGGGAATAAAAGACGGGAAGCGATCCCCTCTGGTGGCCAGGACACGGCTGCCAGGTTGGGCATCTGTACGAAAATAGCGACGGGCGCGACCTTCACCCGTCGCAGCGACTTGCCCGCTCTCAATCAGCCTCGCGATCAAGCGTTGTGCTGTTCGCCTGGCAATGTGAGGGTGCGCGGTCAGCAGTCCGGCCAGCGTCAATCCGTTCTCGGATGCCCGGATGCTGTTCAGTAAGTCTGTTGTAGACGACATCGCGTTGTGGCGCCGTTCTAGGTTCATGTGGCGCATATTATGGCGTCGTTTATCAAACGGCGCCAAATTTGACCCGGAAAGTGGCGCGGTTCTTGAAACTGCGCCACGGTCCTGCATGCGGTAGAGATGGTTCGTGTAGGAGCGCCGGAAGGCGCGATTGGGCGCTTGGGGGTCCGCCGACGGGCGTTGCGTGCGGGGTGGCTGTGATCGCAGCTGGCGCCGCTCCTACAGGGCGGGGTGGTTCGTGTAGGAGCGCCGGACGGCGCGATTGGGCGCTTGGGGGCGCACCGACGGCCGTTGCGTGCGGGGCGGCTGTGATCGCGGCTGGCGCCGCTCCTACAGGGCGGGGTGGTTCGTGTAGGAGCGCCGGACGGCGGGATTGGGCGCTTGGGGGCGCACCGACGGCCGTTGCGTGCGGGGCGGCTGTGATCGCGGCTGGCGCCGCGCCTACAGGGCGGGGTGGGTCGTGTAGGAGCGCCGGCGCTGTCGGCGAGCGGCGGGCGGCGAGGCGCGGCTGGCGCTTGCGCTGGGGCTGGCCGTTGACCATGCAGACGATGGGCAGCGGGAATTCGGTGATGGAGTGCGAGCGCATCCGCATCCAGCTGGCCACCGTACTGCCGGGCTGGACGGGGTAGAGGTCTTTGTCAGCGGGGCGGATGGAGAGCTTGCGTTCGGCCATCGACTCAGGAATCAATGCGGGTTAAAATATGCGCACACTTAAATGCGCATTGAGGGTGCTATGCCAGCCACACAGACCGTCCGCCGTACACGCACTGGCGTTCCCGGTAAACGCGCCATCAATCTAAGTCTGAGCAGCGATGTGCTGGATGCCGCCAAGCAACTGGACATCAACATTTCGCAGATCTGCGATAACTATCTGCGCGAGGTGGTGCGCCGTGAGCAGGAACGCAAATGGCGAGAGGATCACGCCGATTTCATTGCTGCCTACAACGCCACCATTGAAGCCGAAGGACTGCCACTGGCCGAGTGGAGAAGCTTCTGATGGCACGCTTTGATGTCTATGCCAACCCGGGAAGTCACGCCGCCACGACACCGTACTTGCTGGATGTGCAAAGCGATTTGCTCGATGGCCTGGATAGCCGGATGGTGGTCCCGCTGCGCAGCCTTAAAACATTTCCGAAAGTGAAGTTATCGTCTCGCTTGACGCCCATCTTCACGATCGAAGGTGAGGACTTTTTGCTTGAAACTCCGAAGATGGGCGCCGTGCCCCAGCGGTTACTGAAGGCGCCCGTGACCTCGTTAACCCAGCAGCAAGACCAGATCATGGCCGCTCTGGATTTCTTGTTTCAAGGCTACTGACGAGGACACCGAGGTGGATGAGATCCGCGGCTTCGACGTCGGCATCATGCCGCTTCCCGACGAGCCCTGGGCGCGCGGGAAGTGCGGCTTCAAGCTGATCCAGTACATGGCCTGCGGCCTGCCGGTGGTGGCCTCGCCGGTGGGGGTGAATGCCGAGATCGTGGAGGACGGGGCGAATGGGTTTCTGGCGCGCGACGCGGGTGAGTGGGTGGTGGCGCTGGTGCGGTTGAAGGGGGATGCGGGGTTGGGTGGGCGGTTGGGGAAGGCGGGGAGGAAGAAGGTGGAGGCGCGGTATTGCGTGCAGGTGACGGGGGCGCAGGTGGTGGCGGTGGTGCGGGGGTGATGGGGGGGTTGTAGGAGCGCCGGAAGGCGCGATTGGGGCGGTTGGGGCGGTTGGGGCGCGCGCCGGCGGGCGTTGCGTGCGGGGCGGCTGTGATCGCGGCTGGCGCCGCTCCTACAGGGGGCGGCAGGGCTTGATGGGTCGTGTAGGAGCGCCGGACGGCGCGATTGGGGCGGTTGGGGGCCCCGCCGGCGGGCGTTGCGTGCGGGGCGGCTGTGATCGCGGCTGGCGCCGCTCCTACAGGGGGCGGCAGGGCTTGATGGGTCGTGTAGGAGCGCCGGACGGCGCGATTGGGGCGGTTGGGGGCCCCGCCGGCGGGCGTTGCGTGCGGGGCGGCTGTGATCGCGGCTGGCGCCGCTCCTACAGGGGGCGGCAGGGCTTGATGGGTCGTGTAGGAGCGCCGGACGGCGCGATTGGGGCGGTTGGGGGCCCCGCCGGCGGGCGTTGCGTGCGGGGCGGCTGTGATCGCGGCTGGCGCCGCTCCTACAGGGGGCGGCAGGGCTTGATGGGTCGTGTAGGAGCGCCGGACGGCGCGATTGGGGCGGTTGGGGGCCCCGCCGGCGGGCGTTGCGTGCGGGGCGGCTGTGATCGCGGCTGGCGCCGCTCCTACAGGGGGCGGCAGGGCTTGATGGGTCGTGTAGGAGCGCCGGACGGCGCGATTGGGCGCTTGGGGGCCCCGCCGGGGGGCGTTGCGTGCGGGGCGGCTGTGATCGCGGCTGGCGCCGCTCCTACAGGTCGGCTGGAGCGTGGTCGTCAGTGCGCAAGCAGCCAATCGGCAAATTCCGCAACGGTCAGGATTGGAATGTGGAACTGATCCCGAACGGCCTGAATGTCACCGTCGCCACTCACCAACGCATCGGCACGGCCAACGTCAGCGAGCACCAGGAAAATGATGTCGTCCGCGTCGCGGATGTCGGGCAAGCCCTCGGGTGTCTGGTCGATCTTGACGGTCTCGACGTAAGGCAGGAAGTCGGCCAGTAGCGTTTCCCGCTCGTCACGCGTGAGCTTGAACTTGGGGTAGGCAAGAACCCGCAGCAGTTCGCTGACCGTGTCGTGGCTGGCCAGGGCGATGAAGCGCCTGGTCTGCCAGGCGTGCCGCAGCCAGGCGAACCTGCCCCGCGAAAAGATCAGGGCGGAGACAAGGCAGTTGGTGTCGAGGACAACGTGCGGAAGGCTCATGCGCCTTTTCTCGCCCACGTGACCGCGTCGTCCACATCGTCTTGCGTGATGCCCAACTCTTGCAGTTTGGCGCGTACCGCATCCGCCTGCTGCAAACGGACCGGGGTCAGCACGATTTTGCCGTCTTGAACGGTGACGTCGTAGTAATCCGCTTCCCCGGCGCTCTGGACGATGGCCTTGGGCAAGGTGACCTGGTTTTTGCTCGTGCGCTTGGCCAGCATGGCAGTCTCCGAAAGTAATGAAGTAAGGAGTTTGATTCTAGCGCGTCACCGAGCCAGGGTGTCTGGGTGAAGCAAATGAGACGTGGTGGGGCCGCTCGCCCACGGGTGCCGCGCCGGCACGCCGCGGGTGGAAGTGACTCCCACGGTGATCGACCTCGCGCGCCGCTCCTACAGGGGGCGGCAGGGCTTGATGGGTCGTGTAGGAGCGCCGGATGGCGCGATTGGGCGCTTGGGGGGCCGGCCGGCGGGCGTTGCGTGCGGGGCGGCTGTGATCGCGGCTGGCGCCGCTCCTACAGGGGGCTGCGGGGCGGGGTGGGTCGTGTAGGAGCGCCGGACGGCGAGATTGGGCGCTTGGGGGGCCGGCCGGCGGGCGTTGCGTGCGGGGCGGCTGTGATCGCGGCTGGCGCCGCTCCTACAGGGGGCTGCGGGGCGGGGTGGGTCGTGTAGGAGCGCCGGACGGCGCGATTGGGCGCTTGGGGCCCCGCCGGCGGGCGTTGCGTGCGGGGCGGCTGTGATCGCGGCTGGCGCCGCTCCTACAGGGGGCGGCAGGGCTTGATGGGTCGTGTAGGAGCGCCGGAAGGCGCGATTGGGCGCTTGGGGGCCCGCCGACGGGCGTTGCGTGCGGGGCGGCTGTGATCGCGGCTGGCGCCGCTCCTACAGGGGGCGGCGAGGCGGGGTGGGTCGTGTAGGAGCGCCGGACGGCGCGATTGGGGCGGTTGGGGGGCCGGCCGGCGGGCGTTGCGTGCGGAGCGGCTGTGATCGCGGCTGGCGCCGCTCCTACAGGGGGCGGCAGGGCTTGATGGGTCGTGTAGGAGCGCCGGAAGGCGCGATTGGGCGCTTGATTCGAGCGTCGCCCTTTTCAGGGGCGTCGCCGCGATATATGCTAATCGCATGAAGAGAAATGGCCACGCACTGCGAGCCGGCAGATTTTCCGAGAGCGGACGGATTTATCTCGTGACGACGGTAACCCACCGTCGCGCCCGCCTATTCGCGGACTTCGATCTGGCTCGTGCCGCCGTCCAGCAGCTGCGCTGCAGCGACCACAGTGGACGATGCAGGACCCTTGCATTTGTGCTGATGCCCGATCACCTGCATTGGCTGGTCGAGCTGCGTGCGGGCGAGTTGTCGGGGTTGGTCGGGCAGTTCAAGGCCAGCGTTGCCGCTGCTGTGAATCGGAGACTGGGCGTGACCGGGGTGCAGCGGTGGCAGCGCGGGTTTCATGATCATGCGGTGCGACGGGAGGAAGACCTCGCGGCGTTGGCGCGGTACATCGTTGCCAACCCGATGCGCGCGGGTTTGGTGCGGAGGGTGGGCGATTATCCGCATTGGGACGCGGTGTGGGTGTAGCGGGGTTGCGGTTGGGATGGGTCATGTCGCACGCGTGACGATACCGACCGCCGGCTGAACCCCTGATCGCGGCGGCCGCCGCTCCTACAGGTCGGCCCGGAGGTGATTGGTGTATGTAGGAGCGCCGGCAGGCGCGATTGGGGCGGTGGGCTGCGTTGGCGGCGGTGGTTGCTGGACCGAGCTGATCGCGGCGGCCGCCGCTCCTACGGTTCGGCCCGGAGGTGGTTCGGCCCGGATCGCGTTGTTGTGTGTAGGAGCGCCGGCAGGCGCGATTGGGGCGGTGGCGGTCGCCTGCGTTCAGGCGTGCGCTCGCGCGAGGGTTTCGACAAGGTATGGATTCTGTCGCTCAGGCGGGCCTTGCTGGTGTCGACCGTTGCGGTAGCCCGCTCTTGAGCGTTTTCGCCAGCGCCGCCGGCATGATCGGTTTGGCGATGTGGTCGTTCATGTCGGCCTCCAGGCCGCGCTCGCGGTCTTCGGGTTGGAGGCCGACCGGGGGGTACGCCGCAGGGTGCGGTGATCAGTTTGGTAATGTACCTGGATGGGTATAATTACGATCGGGAAAGAAGCAGGGGCAAGCAAAGCCGCTGAAGGGATTTGGTGACGCTGGTGTGCTGCAGGCGGTGGCAGAAGCGTTTGAAACGGTCGAGATCGACGAAAGGTTCATCAAGGTTTATGCGGTGCTCGGGTGGGCTCACACCGGCGCAATGCAGGTCTCGGTCACAGTCGCTGCGAGGAGGTTGCTGAACCGCCCTGATCGCGGCTGCCGCCGCTCCTACAGTTCGTCGGGATCGCGGCTGTTGGTGTTCCCGCATGTGGCAAGGATCGCGGCTGCCGCCGCTCCTACAGTTCGTCGGGATCGTGGCTGTTGGTGTTCCCGCATGTGGCAAGGATCGCGGCTGCCGCCGCTCCTACAGTTCGTCGGGATCGCGGCTGTTGGTGTTCCCGCATGTGGCAAGGATCGCGGCTGCCGCCGCTCCCACCGGGGAGGCAGCTCTACTCTGTAGGAGCGGCGGCAGCCGCGATAACAGCCCCCGGTGGGAGCGCCGGCAACAGGAAATCTCGATGTTCGGAAAACTCTTGGCAGCCTTCATTTCGCCCCTCGGCACCTCACTGGCCTTGGGGCTCTTGTGCGCCGTGCTCCTGGCCTGCGCCGGCCGTGCCGCGTGGCGAAGGCTGGGCATGGGCCTGGGCGTCGTGGCGCTGGCCTGGCTGTGGTTGTGGTCGACGCCGCTGGTGAGCGATGCGCTGCGAGGCGCCATCGAGGCGAAGGCCGGGCCACGTGATATCGATGCGGTGGCCACGGCGCCGGTGATCGTGGTGCTGGGGGGCGGCGTGAGCGGGCCGCGGCTTCCCCTGCGGCCCCACCCGGACCTGGGGGCGTCCGCCGACCGCATGTGGCACGCCGCTCGCCTGTACCGGGCGGGCAAGTCGCCCGCGCTGGTGCTGTCGGGCGGTACGGTGCGTACCGGTGACGGCAGCGAGGCCGAGGCGATGCGGGCCTTTCTGCTCGATCTGGGGGTGCCGGATGCGGCGCTGCTCATCGAGGCGGCGAGTGAGGACACCGCCACCAACGCGGCCCACACCGCGCGCTTGCTGCTGGCGCAGGGCATCGATAGCGCGGTGCTGGTGACCTCGGCCCTGCACATGCCGCGCGCCCGCCAGGCCTTCGAGCGCGCAGGCCTGAGGATCCTCCCGGCCCCGACGGACTTCGAGGTGATCGACGTGCCGTTCGATGTGCTGCGCATCGTGCCGGATGCCGGCGCGCTGCAGGCCAGCGCACGCGCGATGAAGGAGATCGTGGGCCTGCTGGCGGGGCGCTTCGCACCGTCCGGCAGCTAGAGGAAATTGCGCGTATGTGTGGAATGACCGGGTTTGTGCTCGCGCATGCGGGCATGAGCGGGGCGCGCTTGCGCGCGACGGCGGCGACCATGGCGGCGGCGCTGCGGCATCGCGGGCCGGACGATGCGGGTGCGTGGGCGGACGAGCAGGCGGGGGTGGCACTGGGACACGTGCGCCTGGCGATTCTGGATCTGTCGCCGGCGGGGCACCAGCCGATGGCGTCGGACTCGGGGAGGTATGTGATCGCCTTCAACGGCGAGATCTACAACCACCTCGCGTTGCGCGCCGCGCTGCAGGCGGCAGGGGCGGCGCCGCCCTGGCGTGGGCATTCGGACACCGAGACGCTGCTGGCGGGCTTCGAGCACTGGGGGGTGGCGGGCACGCTCGAGCGCAGCGTGGGGATGTTCGCGATCGCGCTGTGGGACGTGCATGCCCGCACGCTGACGCTGGCACGTGACCGCTTCGGCGAGAAGCCGCTGTATTACGGCTGGGCGGGTAGGGGGGCGGAGCGGGCCTTCGTGTTCGGGTCCGAGCTCAAGGCCTTGCGCGCCTATCCGGGCTTCGATGCGGGGGTGTGCCGCGAGTCGCTGGCGCAGTATTTGCGGCTGATGTACGTGCCGGCGCCGCTGAGCATTTACCAGGGGATCTACAAGCTGCAGCCGGGCTGCCTGCTGACGCTGCGTGATGCGCCGCCAGGGCAGGGGCCGGACGCGCCGCTGTTGCCCGGCGAGGAGTACGGCACGCTGGCGCTGCAGCGCTGGTGGTCGCTAGCCCGCGCGGTGTCCGATGGCGCGCGCGCGCCGCTGGCCGAAGCCGAGGCCGTGCCTGCGCTGGCGGCGCAGTTGCGCGAGGCCGTGCGCCTGCAGAGCCTGGCCGATGTGCCGCTGGGGGCCTTCCTGAGCGGCGGGGTGGATTCGGCGACTATCGTTGCCCTGATGCAGGCGCAGGCGAGCCGGCCGGTGCAGACCTTTACCATCGGTTTCGAGGAGGCGGGCTTCGACGAGTCGCCCCATGCGCGCGCGGTGGCGCAGCATCTGGGGACGAATCACCAGGCGTTGTTCGTGGCCGCCGCGCAGACACGCGAGGTGATTCCGCTGCTGCCGCAGATGTTCGACGAGCCGTTTGCGGATTCGTCGCAGATCCCGACCTACCTGGTGTGCCAGGCCGCGCGCCGGCAGGTGACCGTGGCCTTGAGCGGCGACGGCGGGGATGAGTTGTTCGGTGGCTACAACCGCTATTTCTGGGGGCCGCGGATCTGGCAGCGGGTGGGGGCGTGGCCCCATGGGCTGCGCCAGGCGGGCGCGCGGGGCCTGCTGGCGGTGTCGCCCGGACGGTGGGACGCGTGGCTGAGCAGGGCAGGGCTGGTGCGCCCGGGCGAGAAGCTGCACAAGCTGGGGCGTGCCTTGCAGGGCGCAAACACGGTGGATGAGCTGTACGCCAATCTGGTGAGCGAGTGGCCGGCGGGGCACGGATTGGTGCTGGGGGCTGGTAAGATTACAGACCTGCCGTTGCCGCAGCCCGATGCCGGCATCGAGGATGCTGCGGCGCGCATGATGTATCGCGACGCGATGACTTACCTGCCTGACGACATCCTGTGCAAGGTGGACCGCGCGGCGATGGCGGTGAGCCTGGAGACGCGCACGCCGTTTCTTGACCACAGGGTGGCCGAGCTGGTGTGGCGCATGCCCATGCACACGAAGCTGAGCGGCGATGTGGGGAAATGGGCGCTGCGCGAGGTGCTCTACGAGCACGTGCCGCGCGCGCTGATCGAGCGGCCGAAGGCGGGCTTCGCGATCCCCGTTGGGCAGTGGTTGCGGGGGGCGCTGCGCGACTGGGCCGAGGCCTTGTTGGACGAGTGTGTGCTGCGCGAACAGGGCTATCTGGATCCCCGCCCCATTGGGGTGGCGTGGCGGCAGCACTTGAGTGGTCGATACGACTGGACTGCGCGTTTGTGGAGCGTGTTGATGTTTCAAGCCTGGTTGGAGGCGAGTCGCTGAGATGTGGCCCTATTGGCTGTTGTTCCTGATTCCGGCACTGGGGGCGCTTAATGCCGCCCGCCCCGGTGCGGCGGCGCAGGGCGCCATGGATGTGCGCTGGAGCGCGGGTTGGGGGGTGCTGCTGTGCCTGCTGACGCTGGTGATTGGCTACCGCTTCCAGGTGGGCGGCGACTGGGGCAACTATCTGCGCAACTTCTTCAGCGTGCGCGGCGCCACGCTCGATGAGGTGCTGGCAATGGGCGACCCGGGCTATCACCTGCTGAACTGGCTGAGCGTGGAGTTCGGCTGGGGCATCTTCGGGGTGAACGTGGTGAGCGGCCTGTTGTTCTCGGCGGGCCTGCTGCACTTTTGCCGCAGCTTGCAGCGCCCGTGGCTGGCCTTGGCGGTTGCCGTGCCTTACCTGGTGATCGTGGTGGCGATGGGGTATTCGCGCCAGGGCGTGGCCTTGGGGCTGGCGATGCTGGGCCTGGTGGCCTTGCGGCGGGGGTCCGTGGCGGGCTTTGTGCTGTGGGTGGTGCTGGGGGCGACGTTTCACAAGTCGGCTGTGCTGCTGCTGCCGATCGCGGCGCTGGCGGCCACGCGCAACAAGTTATGGACGCTGTTCTGGGTGGGGCTGATCACGCTGCTGGCGTATTTCCTGCTGCTGGCCGATGCGGTGGACGCGCTGATCACGAACTATCTCGACGCGGAATACCAGTCGCAGGGTGCGCTGGTGCGGCTGGCGATGAATGCGGTGCCGGCGGCGGTCTTGCTGCTGTGGTGGCCGCGCTTCCGTTTTTCAGGGGCGGATGGGGCCTTGTGGCGCTGGTTTGCGATCTTGTCGCTGGTGCTGATGGCGCTGCTGTTCGTGAGCCCGGCGACCACGGCACTGGACCGGATCGGCTTGTATCTGCTGCCCTTGCAGCTGGTGGTTTTTTCGCAGCTGCCGGACGTGTTCGGCACGGCCAAAGCCAACAACCAGGGCTGGGTGGCCTTGGTGCTGGGGTATTACGCGGTGGTGCAGTTCGTGTGGCTGAACTACGCCGCGCACGCGTACGCCTGGGTGCCGTACCGCTTCTATCTGCTGGAAGGGCTTGTCTAGCCCCCGTGCGTTGACTGCGCGCGTGCGCAGCCCGCGGGGTGTCGAACCCGCCACGTTTCTGCCGGAATCGTCCCTTTGAAGCTGCTGCTGTTCGCCAATACCGAGTGGTATTTGTATAACTTTCGCCGCTCGCTGGCGGCGGCGCTGCGCGATGCGGGGCATGAGGTGCTGCTGGTGTCGCCGCCCGGCCCCTATGGCGCGCGCCTGCAGGCGCTCGGTTTCCGCTGGATCGCGGCGCCGATGGAGCGCCGCAGCCTGAATCCGCTGCGCGAGCTGGCGCTCGTCGCCTGGCTGCACCGCCTGGTGCGGGCCGAGCGTGTGGACTTGGTGCACGGCTTCACTATCAAGTGTGCGGTGTATGGATCGCTGGCGGCGCGCTGCGCCGGGCGCGCGCGGGTGAATGCGGTGGCCGGCATGGGCTATGTGTTCACCAGCGCCGACACCCGTGCCCGCATGCTGCGTCCGCTGGTGCGCACGCTGATGCGCGTGGCCCTGGGAGGCAGGCGATCGCGGCTGATTCTGCAGAACCCGGACGACGTGGCGCTGTTCGATGACGCGGGGCTGGTGCGGCGTGAGCAGATGCGGCTTATCCCGGGGTCGGGCGTAGACTGCCGCCGGTTTGCGCCGCCGCATGTTGAGGTCGTCCGCGATGCCGGCGCGCGCCTGCGCGTGCTGTTGCCGGCCAGGTTGCTATGGGACAAGGGGGTAGCGGAGTTCGTCGAGGCCGCGCGGCTGCTGCGTGCGGAGGGCAGGGCGGTGGAGTTCTTGCTCGCGGGCGACCCGGACCCGGGGAATCCGGCCGCCGTGCCCGAGCCGACCGTGCGTGGCTGGGTGGCCGACGGCGTGTTGACGTGGCTGGGGCATGTGGACGACATGCCAGCGCTTTTTGCGTCGGTCGACGTGGTGGCGTTGCCGAGTTACCGCGAAGGCTTGCCCAAGGGACTGATCGAGGCCGGGGCCTGTGGTCTGGCGCTGGTAACGACCGATGCTCCGGGCTGCCGTGAAGTCGTCACCCACGAGGCGAACGGCCTGCTGGTGCCGCCGAAGGACGCGGTGGCCCTTGCCCGGGCAATCGCGCGCCTCGAGGCCGATCCCGGCCTGCGCAAACGACTCGGCTCTGCAGCCCGCTCGAGGGCCTTGACGGAGTTCGACGAACGCCATGTCATCGCACGGACCTTGGCGGTGTACAAGGAGTTGTTGAGTTAGCGGCGTCGAGCGGGTTGAGCGAACCATCAACGCGGTCGTCAATGCCCAGCGGCAGATACGTTCGGTCCGGCGAGCGCCGACCACGCCTTCCGCCGCTCCTACAGTTCGCTCCGGACGTCTTGGTGTATGTAGGAGCGCCGGCAGGCGCGATTGGGGCGGTGGGCTGCGTTGGCGGCGGTGGGCTGCGTCGGCGGCGGTGGTTGCTGGACCGAGCTGATCGCGGCGGCCGCCGCTCCTACAGGTCGGCCCGGAGGTGGTTCGGCCCGGATCGCGTTGGTGTGTGTAGGAGCGCCGGCAGGCGCGATTGGGGCGGTGGGCTGCGTTGGCGGCGGTGGTTGCTGGACCGAGCTGATCGCGGCGGCCGCCGCTCCTACGGTTCGGCCCGGAGGTGGTTCGGCCCGGATCGCGTTGGTGTATGTAGGAGCGCCGGCAGGCGCGATTGGGGCGGTGGGCTGCGTCGGCGGCGGTGGGCTGCGTCGGCCACGTTGAT
Source organism: Thauera sp. GDN1 (assembly GCF_029223545.1). Taxonomy (NCBI): domain Bacteria; kingdom Pseudomonadati; phylum Pseudomonadota; class Betaproteobacteria; order Rhodocyclales; family Zoogloeaceae; genus Thauera; species Thauera sp. GDN1. Next base: position 1,885,676 of record NZ_CP097870.1, read on the forward strand.
TGCCGGACCGCTCCGATCGCGGCGGCCGCCGCTCCTACAGGGCGGCCCGGACGTGGTTCGGTCCGGAGGTGGTTGGTGTATGTAGGAGCGCCGGCAGGCGCGAATGGTCGCTCAGCTCAGCAGCCGGTACCAGTGCCGGCGGTGATGCAGGGGCTGGCGGGCTTGGGGGTGGCGTTGCCGGCGAGCGTGCGGTTGGCGTTGTGGGCGAGCTGGTCGGCGCGGTGGCGGCTGAGGATCGGCTTGCCGCCGACGGTGATGGCGGCGAAGAAGTCGTTGCCGGCCGCGCGGTTCTGGCGGGTGAGGCGCTTGAGCTCGCGGATGCGGTGGTAGCAGTCGGAGAGCACGAGGTCGTGGTGGCAGCCGAGGAGGTGGTAGGTCTCATGCACGGCGACCTGGGCGGGGCTCTGCAGCAGCTGGTTGAGCGAGCCGCGCTGGCCAACGACGTAGCCGCGAGTATGGGTGGCGAGATCGACGGCGCCGAGCACCTCCACACCAACCAGGCCCCACAGCACGTCGCCGAGATTGCGGCCAACGAGGGTGAGCTGGCGGTCGCAGGGCGCTTCGAGCGGCTGCATGACCACGGCGGCGAACAGGGCGTCGGCGCCGAAGCCTTCGCGCCGCCAGGGGCGCACCCAGGGGACTGTGATGTCGATGCCGTAGGCGGCGAACTCGGCCTGGGCCGGAGCGATGATGCGCCGTGCCTGCTCTTCGCTGATGCCGTCGTCGGCCTGAAGGCAGATGCGGACCGCTTCGGCCGGGCCGAAGTCGAGGCTGTCGCGCAGTGGCGGGTGGTGGGCGCCGACGGTGGTGCAGGCGGATAGGACGGTGAGGGCGAGCGGAGCAAGGATGGCGGCGAGTTTGGCGAGCATCGGGCGCGCGGTGAGGGACCGCTGCCCGTGGTGCGCAGGTTGCCAGCTTGCACGCCGCGAGCGGTCGGGTCACCGAAGAGGGGGTGATGAGCGCGTCGACGCAAGGGATATGCCGTGTTTTGAAAGGTGTTTTAGGTCAAGGGGTTGGCCGGTTTTCGCGGTTTGGGCGCGGGCCGGGCTGTAAAAATTTCCGACGCTTTTGAGCTGACGCCGTTCGCGGCTGCCGCTCCCACATGGATACGCCCGCCCCGTGGGCGCGGCGCGTGGTTGAGGGCGGGCCGCCGTGGTCGCGCCTGCCGGCGCGCCTACAGGGAGGCTAAGGGGGCGCGGCCGGCAGGAGGGGCTGGCACAGGCTCAGCAGCCGGGGCATTTCGCCGCGTTCGGCGAGTGCGCGGGCTTGTGTGGCGAAGTCCGACCAGGCGGGGTTTTCGGCGGTGAGGGTGTCGGCCCAGTCGATGAGATCGGAGATGGCGCCCATGCGGACCAGGGCGAGCGCTTCGGCGAGGCGAGCTGCATCGGGGTACGCGAGGGCGGCAGTGTCTTCCGCGGTGGATGCGGGTGAGGCGCATTCGAGGCCGAGCAGGTCGGCAAGGGTCTGCCGCAAGAGCAGCAGGCTGACCGGCTTCGAGAGGATGGCGGAGAAGTGCTCGCGTGCGGGCTTGGCGGCGTCGGGCGAGCTGGCCGTGCGTGCCGCGGCGTCCATCGATTGCGTCTGCAGCAGCGTCGACGCGGCAGCGGCGATCGCCGCGTCAGGCGTCGCGGTCAGCAGCACGACCGGCAGCTCGGGCCATTTCCCGCGCGCCCCGGCCAGCACGTCCTCGCCGCTGGCGAAGGGCATCTTGAGGTCAGTCAGCACCAGGTCCGGTACGGGCGTGGCCGGGTTGGCGAGCAGGGTGAGGGCGTCGTGGCCGTTGGCGATGGGCAGCGCGGTGAAGCCCTGGCTGCGTAGTTCGACACACAGCAGGTTGCGGATCTCGTGGCTGTCTTCGACGACCCAGACGCGGCGGCCATCGCCGTCGAGTTCGGGCAGGTTGTCTTCGCGGCAGGTTTGGTGGGGGTAGGAGAGGGCATCTTCGGAGGCGGGCTTGATGTGCATGGTGACGCGCATGCGCGTGCCTTGGCCGGACGTGCTTTCGGCCTGGATGTGCCCGTTCATGCAGTCTGCCCATTGCTTGGCGATGGCCAGGCCGAGCCCGAGGCCTTCGTGGCTTTCGGTGGCCTTGAGGCGCTGGAAGGGCTCGAAGATGTGGTCGAGCTCGCCGGGCGCCATGCCGGGGCCGGTGTCTTCAACCATGAAAACGATGGGCAGGGGCTCGTCGGCGTTGCCCTCGCCCTGGCACTGCACGCTGAAGCGGATGTGGCCGTGGTGGGTAAACTTGGCGGCGTTGTCGAGCAGGTTGATGAGGATCTGGCGCAACCGCTTTTCGTCGACTTCGATGACCGCCGGCAGCGCGCAGCTTAACTGGTAGTCGAAGCGGTTGTGGGTGCGGCGGGCGAGTGATTCGCCCTCGGCGGCGATGCTGTTGAGCAGGCTCGCGGTGTACACCGGGAGCGGCTGGAGGGCGTCGGGCTGGCTGCTGCCGCGGGCGTAGTCGATGAGGTCGTTGAGCAGGCCGAGCAGGTGCTGGGCGCTGCGGCGAATGACGCGGCCGTTGTCGGCCTGGCCGCCGCCATTGCCAATGATGAGGTCGGCGTAGCCGAGGATGGCGGTGAGCGGCGCGCGCAGATCGTGGCTGACGCGGGCGAGAAAGTCGCTTTTGGCGCGGTTGGCCTCGTCGGCGTCAATGAGGGCGTTCTGCAGGGCGCGCGTACGGCGCTCGATGGCGGCCTCGAGCCGTGCGTGCTCCTTCTGCTGGGCTTGCAAGCGGGCGTTTTGCCGACTCAGTGTGTCCTGGTGTTGGGTGATGGTGCGGCGGACGACACCAAGCATCGCGGCGCAACCCAGGCCCGCGGCATACACCATCGACAGGGTTACGTTGGAGATCTCGCTGGGCGGGAGGATGCCGAGCATGACGAGCATGCGCGCCAGGACGGTCCCCCACAGCCCGCTCAGGGCGACGATGAACAGCCCGAAGTTCGGATGGCGCCTGCGCCAGGCCGACACGAGTAGAAAGGGATAGGCCAAGCATAGCACCGTGAGGCAGCCGAGGAAGGCCGTCGCCAGCACCTGTACGTCGCCGAAGGGAGCGCCAAGCGCGAGCGCGAAGCCTGCAAGGCTGATGCCAAGCAAGACTTTGCCCAAGACCGATGCTTTGTCGGCGGCCAGGAAGCTGTGGATGAAAGCCGCCGCCAAGCCCAGCGACATGTTCAGGAAGAAGACCGGTGCTCGGATTGCTGGCTCGCCACCCGCAGTAATCAGGAAGCGGTAAAGGTATCCCTTGATGGCAAGCTCGCATGCGACGGCCGAACACATCCACAGCGCGAGCATGATGAAGGGCAGGTCGCGACGGTAGAGCGCGCTGACCAGCAGGTATATCGCTACGGCGAGCAAGGCGCCCGCGGGTACGAGGAGCTGGAGGTCTGCAGCGGCTTCCCGTTCGCGGTAGTGGGTGGGGTCCCAGATGCTCACATCCAGGGCTGTCAGGGTGCGCCCGTGGATGCGCAGGAGGAGCAGTGCCTCTTCGCCAGGGGCGAGTGTTACCGGGAACAGCGATTCCTTGCCGGGGATGGGGCGGGCGGTGAGTGGGCGGGCGACGCCCCCGGGCCACGAGGCTTCGACGCGGCTGCCGCTGGCGTCGAGGCGGTAAACATCGACATATTCCAGGCGGGCATGCCCGAGCGACAGCCAGCGCGTTACCGCACCGCGAGATGCGTTGCCGACGCGTAGCTGCAGCCAGAGTGTGGCAGTCGTGAAGCCGAAGCGCAGCGCGAGTGGCGAGGCGGGAACGACACCAGGACGGCGTGCGGCTTCTTCTGGGGTGAACTGGCCGCTGGCGTCGCGGTGAACAGACATCGCACCGAGCAGATTTCTCGACTGCGTCACGGTGCTGATGTCCACGCTGGCCGCGTGGGCAGGCGGGCTTGCAAGCCAGGCAAGGCAGAGGATGATCACAAGGATTTGCGCAAGGTTGGGTGTGCGCCAAGTGCCGCGAGTTAAGGGGCGCATCACGCGGCGCCGGACGGATGGCCGGGGCCGCCGGCTGGCTTCGCCTCCGAAGGTACATCGTCGCCGGCGTCCTTGCCGGCCTTGTCGCGGCTGCCCGCGCCTTCCGGCCGGGCGTTGCGGAACTGGCGGGGCGGCATGCCGAAGCGCTCGCGGAAGGCGGTGGAGAAGTTGGCTGCATTGCCGTAGCCAAGGTCGGTGGCAATGGTCTGTATGTCCAGCCCGGTCTCGCGCAGTAGCCGGCCGGCTTCCTTCATGCGCACCTCGCGCAGGTAGTTGAGCGCGGTGACGCCAGTGAATTTGCGGAAAGCTTCGTTGAGGTTGCGCGTGTTGGTGCCGACAGCACGCGCGAGTTCCGACAGCTCTGGCGTTTCGGCCAGGTCGGCGAGCAGCAGCCGTTGTGCGGCCCTGTACACGCTGTGCTCGACCGATGACGCGGACTGCCCGTTGCCACTCTGCGGATCTGTCATTTGCCCATCGCTCGTCGACCCTTTTGCAGGGCGTGCATCTGGACTCTGCGGGGCAAGGTGGATGGCGACGCGGAGTCGCACCTCATCGAAGTGGTAAGGCTTCGTGATGTAGTCAACGGCGCCTTCTGACAGGCCGAGCACCCTTTCTTCGGGTAGCGCTGCAGCGGTCAGGAAGATGAGCGGGATGGCGGCCGTAGTGGGATCGGCCTTGAGCAAGCGGCAGGCGGCAATGCCATCGCAGCCGGGCATGCGGATGTCCATAAGGATGAGGTCGGGCAGGACGTAGCGCGCTTTTTCGACGGCGTCATGACCGTCGGTGCCGATGTAAAGGCGATAACCCTGTCGGCGTAGAAGGTCGACGAGGAGTTGGCGATCCTCCTCGCGATCATCGACCAGAAGAATGCGTGCCGATAGAGGGGGGCGTGGCCTGCTGAGCATGGGTGCGATTGTTCCAGCGAGGTAAGTATTTAGCTAGTAATCAATGTTGATGGTCGTAAAGTTTTTATTTTTCCAAAACATTTTCGCGTTCTAGCAAATGTATGCATCGACTCGGTGATGAGAATCTGCCTGCAAGGCGTAGCAACACGGCGCCGGCATACCGACAAGACCATGACAGGGAGAGCGAACTATGAATGCGCGTCCTCAATACTCGAAAGTGCAGGGTCGCCAACTGTTTCAAGGGCAACAGCTTGCGCTCGCGCTTGCGCTGACCTTGCCAGGGGCCACAGCCTGGGCGCAGCCCGGGAGTGCGTCTTATGTGGGGTCGATGAGCACGAACGGCTCGGGCGGTTCGGTTTCGGCCTCGATCATGTGGGCAACAAGCAGCAGTGGCAGCAACCTCACCTCCATGCAGATGCACCAGTTGGCGGGCGATAGCGCGGCAGCGGTCGAGATGGCCAAGAAGGGAATCCTTTACCTGAATGGCGCATCGATTTCAGTGCAGGCCATCGGGGCGCAGACGATCGTCAGCACGACGATTATCGGCGACGGTAACGCGGTGGATGTCGATGCGGTGCAGGACGCGCTGAACACGGGTGATGTAAGTGTGCGGGATGTGTCGATCAGCGACATCGGGCTGTGATGCCTGATCCGCGCCAGGTCGAGACCACACAGGGAGAGGGTGGCGGGCGATGACGAATTCTTTGATGAGATGGGGCCAGGCAGCGCTGGCTGCGGGCGCGCTGCTTAGCCTGCCCGGCTGCCAATCGACGTTAGGTGCGATGCAGGGTGAGGGCCGGGCTGTTGAAGTGCCGGTGACGATCGCCCGGCTGCCGAGCGTGGTGCAGCCCTATCCGCGCATCGAACAGGTCCTTGAGTGCGTGCGTAGCACCGGCGCGCTTGCGGGCAAGACCTTTGTGGTGGGGCCGTTCGCCGATAGCACTGGCAAGATCAACGCGGTGGCGAACGGCGCGACCGGCGCCTTCGTGCCGCAGGGCGGCAGCGCGTCCTACATCACCGACGCGATCGCCAAGGCGGGCGGGCGGGTGATCTCGACCTACTTCGGGCCGCCGGCGATCCAGGCCCCCGCGCAGTACATGATCAACGGCATCTTCAACACGCTGGACTTCGGCACCGCGTATTACGCCGACCTGCAGGTGGCCGGCATCGGCCCGGTGGTGCAGATCGGCTGGGCGCAGCTATCGCTGTCGATCCAGCTCGACGAGGCGGGAACGCGGCTCAACCGCCAGATGAGCATGATCCAGCGCCCGGTGCGCTATTCGCAGCTGGGCTTGACGGCCGGCAAGTCGATCAACGGCAACCTGGTCACCGGCCAGGCCGGCATGCAGAACCAGGAGCGCCTGCAGTTCGAGGCGCTCAACGGGCCGGTGGCGCTCGGCGTGGTCGATGTGCTGATGAAGGAGTTTCCCGTTGCAAGAGAGGTGTGCAAGCCGCTGGTGGCCGACTTGCTGACGCCGGTTCCGATGCCCACTGCGCAGCAGCCAAAGCCCAATGTGCAGAACTGATGTGCCCCCCCAACCGCAACCTTACGAAAGCAGATCCCTGGAGAGCAATCATGAAAAAGTCTTGTCTTATGCGCACGCCAGTGGCGATGGCCGTGATAGCCGTACTGAGCTCCGGTGCGCTGGCAGATCCGTTGCCGGAGGACGGTAATGTGACCCAGCGCGCCGTCAACGACGCGCAAGTGAGCAACCTCGAGAGTGGCTCCTCATCGGTGACCGTTACTGGCAACCTCGGCCTGACCTCGTCGGTATCCACCGGTGCAAGCGGCGCCGTAGCCTCTTTGGGGGTCAGCGCCTTCAACACCGAACTGCCAGTGCCCTCGTTCGGCTCCGAAACCGTCACATTGGGTTTCAACGACGTCAAGCAGTCGTCCATCAACACGGGCGTCGTGGGCAACGGTGGCAGTGCTACGCCGACGTCGATCACCCTGGGCAGTGGCAACATCGGCGCAGGCGCCTCGGTGAGCAACAGCGCGGTCGGTGCGGTCGCCTCGGTGTCGGTGTCGGGTGTGGCCGACTCCACCAACACAGACCAGAGCTTCGACACCTTTTCGGTCACCAGCATCGCGCAGGACGCCGACGTCGTAGCGGATGCGAGCGAGGTGAGCAACGCTGGCGCGGTTTCCAACTACGGTGACATCACCGGCACGGGCAGCGTAGGCACGGGTGGGTCGGCATCTGTCAGCGCCACGGGTGCGGTGGCTTCGGTGTCCGTTTCGGGGGTCGGCACCGGCACCCAGACGATGACCCCGCCGGCAATCGGTGCCATCACTCAAGGGGACTCGTTCGACGCCGTCAGCAACAGCGGCGCAATCACCAACGTGGGCACGGTCTCGATCGGCACGCTGTCGGGTGCAGGTGCAGCCACCTCGGTGAGCGCCAGTGGTGCGGTGGCCTCGGTGGGCGTGTCGGGGGGCAACATCGACATGTCGGGTGGCAGTATCGGCCCGGTGGGCCAGACCACCAGCAACCTTGCAGGTGGCAGCGTGAGTAACGATGGCACGCTCAACCTCAGCGGGGCGATCTCGGGCGCAGGCAGCTCGGCTGCGGTCAGCGCGACTGGCGCCGTATCCTCGGTCTCGGTCGGCGGCATTGGCAGCACGGCGATGAGCTCGCCTGCCATCAGCGCCGTCTCGCAGAGCTCGACCAACGACGTAGCGGTGTCGAACGACGGGACGATCTCGACTGCGGTGACAGGGGCACGGGAGGACGTGGCTAGCGAGACGGGTGCAACCACGATCAACTACTGGACGCAGACGACCATGTCGTCCGCCTTGAGCGGTAGCGGCGCTTCCGCGTCGGTGAGTGCGACCGGCGCGGTTGCCTCGATGAGCATGTCGTCCATCGATGTCGGCACCTTCACCGGCAGCACCGTCGGCACCGTCGGCCAGGCAGCGAGCAACACGGGGAGCGTCGGCAACGAGGGCGCGTTGACACTCGGTGACATCAGCGGCGACGGTGCCTCGGCGAGCATCGGCGCCTCCGGCGCGGTCGCCTCGGTGGGTGTCAGTGGTATTGGTGTGGGACTGGACAGCCTGGTGGTGCCGCAGATCGGCGACGTCACGCAAGGTATCGTCTCAAACAGCGGCTCCGTTTCAAACTCGGGCACGATCGAGTTGCAGGGGACATCCACGATTGCCTACAGCCAAAGGGGTGAAGAGCTGGCGCAGCCCTATGCCGAAGGTGAGGGGTACGACAATATCGGAGGAACGAGCGGCGAGACCGAGATATTGCCGGCCCTTTTGAGCGGCATGGGTGCTTCGGTCTCGATCAGTGCCACCGGTGCGGTGGGCTCGGTTTCCGTGTCGGGTATCGATACCTCGATCACCGGCGGTGGCACCAGTGTCGCTTCCGTGACGCAGGACGTCAGCAACACCGGCGCCGTGGCGAACAAGACCGATGACGCCGCCAACACCATCACGCTCGGCGCCCTGAGCGGTACCGGCACCTCCGCTTCGGTGAGCGCGACCGGCGCAGTGGCCTCAGTGAGCACCAGCGTTGTCAACTCCAGCCTCGGCACCTTGAGCTTTGGCGCCACGGGCCAGACGGTGACCAATGGTGCCGCGGTGACCAACATTGGCCAAGTCACGCTTGGCGGCGACGGTGCGGAGAGCAACCCGAGCGCGCTCAGCGGCCTGGCGAGCTCGGTGTCGGTGGGCGCGACCGGTGCGGTGGCGTCGGTGGCGACAAGCGCTGTGGGTGATGGCGATTCAGTGGTGCTACCCACTTACGGCGCGACCACGCAGTCGGCGACCAACACCGCGGTGATCTCCAACACGGGCAGCATCGACGCGAGCCCGGATACGACCGACTACGCCTTCAGCGGCACTGGCGCGTCGGCGTCGATCAGCGCGAGCGGTGCGGTGTCCTCGTTCGGTATCAGCGCCTATGACGTTGCGGTCACCGGCTCGACGAGCGGTGCGATCACGCAGACCTCTGCGAACAACGGCAACGTCAGCAACACGGGCGCCAACAGCATCGTGGCCGGGGCCTTGTCGGGTGCGGGCACTTCGGCGTCGATCAGCTCGACGGGCGCGGTGGCTTCGGTCAGCGCCAGCCTGGTGGGCAGCTCCTGGACCGAGAGCGGATCGCCCTCGGCAGCAACGCCGGTCGGCTTCGGCGCGATCACGCAGACGGCGAGCAATGCCGATACGAACCTGACGACTGTAAGCAACACCGGCTCGATCCAGGCGGACAGCCTTTACGCGATCGGCTCCTCCGTGTCTGTCGGTGCTTCCGGTGCGGTGGCCTCGACCTCGTACTCCAGCCTGGCGGGTGATGCTGGCACGAACCCGGGTGCGCAATTCGACGATGTCACCCAGACCGCGTCGAACGGCAGGGCCGATGGCAGCATCGTGGGCAACATCACCAACAGCGGCACCATCACGGTCGCATCGCTGGATGGGCTGGGCGCTTCGGCTTCGGTCAGCGCGACCGGTGCGGCGGCGTCGTTCTCGGTGAGCAGCATCGCCGACTCCGGCACGCTGGGCAGGACCACGATCGGTGCCGTGACGCAGTCCGCGAGCAACTACGGCGGCGCGGTGTCGAACACCGGCAGCATCCAGGTGGCGAGCCTGTCGGCCGGGACCAACGCCTCGGTTGCGGCGACCGGTGCGGCGGCCTCGGTGTCTTACCGCGCGGTGAAGTAAGCGGTGAGGGTGGTCACGCTGCGGCGGGGCCACCCGAGTTGTCTCGCGGCAGAATCCGTCACAACGTTCATAAGGGCATCGGCAATGCGCTCGATGCTGACAGCCGACATGATCAGATATTTGAAAACACCTGCAGCCCTCGCCGCGCTCATCTTTATCATGGCGTCTTCGGTGCCCGTGTCTGCGCTTTCGCAATCCTCTCCACCGGCTAAGGCTGCGAAAAGAGCCACCCAGCCGATCCCGGCTGCCGGCGAGCTCACCGCGATCGTGCGTACGACGCTGCGCAAGCTCAACCGTAACAACAAGACTAATCATTACGAAGAGTTGCACGAGCACCTGACGCCGCAGATGCAGCTGAGTGTGACGCCGCAGAAGCTGAGCGAGGCGTTCTCGGGCTTCCGGCGCAATGGCCTGGATATGTCCGGCGTTGCGCAGATCGAGCCGCAATTCCTGCGCCAGCCGACGATCAACGAAGAGGGCACGCTGCTGTTGAACGGGGTGTTTCCGATGCAGCCGCGGGTGGTGCATTTCAATTTGGGTTATCGCCGGGTGGACGGCGTGTGGATGCTGCAGGCCTTCCAGATCGACACACCGACTCAGGGCGAATGGCAGGCCGCGCTTGATCGCCAACGCCGCGCGGCGGGTGGCGGGAATGGGAATAATGGCGGAGCGCTGGGCGATGCGGGTGCGGCAGCGCTCGACAGGTCCACCGATCCCCCAACGGCGCTGCGGTGGTAAGCCTAGGTTACTGGTAGGCGCTTGCGCGCGCGGGGCGCGATTCAGAAGAGCACTGTGTACCTCAGCAGCAAGCGCTGCTCTTCCAGAAAGCCGTTGCGGGTGCGGAGGTCGCGTCCGTATTGCAGCGAAACGCGGCCGGTCGCCGTGTCTGCACTGGCGGTGAGTAGATACCGATCCACGTTGATGCGGTTGCGGCGCGGAACCTGATCCACGCTAGTGCGCCCGCCCTCGGAGTGGATGAGGTTTGCCGCCACCGCGTAGCGGCTGTTGAGTTGATACCGCAGACCCGTTTGCACTGTGTACAGGGGGTCTTGTTTGAGCCGTCGCTTGAGCGGACCGTAGGCGTCGTTTGGCCCGAACGCGACCATGTCCCATGCGGAAGACCACGACAGCGTCGGACTCAGTGCCATGTGGTAGCCCAACTGCAGCGCAGCTCCGAACCGGTTGCTGCCCAGGTTGATGCGCTGGTCGTGCCGGTAGCGCCCAGTGGGAAGAATGAGATAGCCGCCAACGGCAAGATGGCGGTCGCGCTCGCGGTCCGTATAGGGCCACAACGCGAGCAGCAGCGTGGTGTCGGCCAGCCCTTCGCTGGCCTTGAGCGGCGCAAGGCGCCCACCCGGCTGGACCGAACCGATCGGCTGCTCGACATAAAAGATGCCGGGCGTGTCGCGCAGGGCGAAGGTGCGGCCTACGCGCAGCTGGAGGTAGCGGTAAGCAAGCTCGGTCTTGTCGTCCACTTTTTCACCGTCGGCATAAAGTGCGCCACGGGTGTTTAGCTGGTACGAAATCTGCATGATGTTCAGACCGGGACGCGGTGCCGCCAACTCGCCTGGCGTGAGGTCGATGGCGCTCGCCACGGCGCTGAATACCGCGAGCACAGTCGCACCAACCGCGCGGCCATAACAACGCAGAAGTGTCATGATGGATTCGTCAATAGGGTAAGGTTGCGCACGCGCAAGCGCTGAATTGCTGGTGCTAAGGCGCCGTCGCCCCCGAACGGCGTTTGAACAGGAGCATACACGTTACCGTTGAAAACCGCTGTCTGCGCCGTAAGCCTGTGACGGCAACGGGTAAGGTTGCTGCAAGCCTGGACTATCACGCTCGCTGTGGCGGGATTGGTCGGCGGTAATGAGACTGCGTACTGGGCGGACTTCTTCGCGAAGACAAAAGGCCCTACCGGCGTCACGTAACGCGTCGGCGTCGCTGGGCAAGTAGGGCGTGGCTCACTCAGCGCCGGGTGGAGGGATCTCCTGCAACGGACAGCTCTGCCGGTCGCTTCTCTTAGTCGGTGCGTCAGGCTGGTCGAGCTGATGCATGGCTGGACACAGGTGCTCGAGGAACTGCCTCAGGCCGATTGGTTGGAAGTCCTCTTCAGGCGGCACGGGCTGGTCGTGGTTCATCATTGTCAAGTTAGCGTGTCCTTTCGATTGGCAGGCTGCTATCAGCTGTACGGTGCCAGCGCCATGCAGCTGTATTGAGTTCCGCGGAGCTAGTGAGTGAACAAGAGTGATCTGATTGACCAACTGATCAAGCGATTGCCCGTTTTGACGCGACGCGAGGTGGAGGCGTCCGTGTCGGCCATACTCAAGGCCATGACAACCCAGCTTGCGCAGGGGCGGCGTTTTGAGGTGCGCGACTTCGCTGCCTTGAGTGTCCGTAGGCTGGACAGCAAGCTCGCGCGCAACCCCAGGACGGGCGAGCCCGTTGTTGTGCCTGCGCGCTACGTGGTGCGCTTTAAACCCGGCAAGCGGCTTCGAGCCGGCGCGATCTCGAAGGTTGCGGTGCCGAGCTGGCCGGGATTGGGCGTGTCGATGGGAGCGGGGCCGAACTCAGCCCCGCCTGCTTGAGCAGATATCTTCAAGCGCTCGTACGTGACTGCGCCGCTGCACGCTGAAGGACGGCATGGAGCTGGTCTTTCAGGTGCAGCTTTTCTTTTTTCAGGGTCTCGATCTCTTCGTGTGTGCGGTGCTCAAGGTGCGTTTCGTAGTTCTTGATGCGCTGGTCGAGCTCGTTGTGGCGGTCGAAGAGCTGAAGGAAGTGGCGGTCGGCGCGCTTGAGCTCAGTGATGAGATCTCTGTACTCGGGGAACATGGGGAGTGCCTCCTGAGAAAAGTTATGTAAGGTTACATCATTCATCAAGGGAGCGTGCGGTCGTGTCGTCGTCGTGCGAATTGTCGGGCTGAGTAAGGTGTTTCTCGAACAATGCATCCAGTCCAACACGCGCGATCTCGATTAGCGCGAGGATGAATTCGCGGTTGATATTCGCCGCAGTGCGCAGTTCGCCGCGCGTCAGCTCGAGTGCGTTGATCGCCGATTGAAGCCGCTCGATGCGCTCCTGATCGGTCACCCCCAGCACATCTTCCTCGCCCTCAGGGCTTACGAACCGCAGATCGCACTGATCCAGCCAGGCAAGAAGCTCGGGCATTGAGGCGAGGGCCGTTCCGGAGAGGAAACGGGACCCCCAGCTTTTGTCGTGTCCGGTCGCGAGCCCAATGCTTTCGTACCGCACCAGCTGGCTGTGCTTGGTAAGCACCCGGCGAACCCGTCTTGCCGTTTCGCTCAGGCGCAGGCGACCGGCTGCCAGCGATGCGGCAGCAACTCCCCAATCCTGCCGTAGGGCTGCGTCGGCAGGCGTTCGAGCACATCCTTCAGGTACGCAAATGGTTCGTGGCCGTTGAGCCGCGCGGACTGGATCAGGCTCATGATCGCAGCGGCCCGCTGGCCCGCCCGCAGGCTCCCCGCGAACAGCCAGTTCTTGCGCCCGAGCGCAATCGGCCGAATCTGGTTCTCGATCCAGTTGTTGTCGATGGGTACGCGACCGTCGCCCACGTAGTGCGTGAGCGCGGCCCAGCGCTTGAGGCTGTAGTCGATGGCGCGGGCGATGCCCGAGCCGTTGGGGACCTGGGTGCGGCGCGCGAGCAGCCATGCATGCAGGCGTTCGAGGATGGGGCGGGCTTTCGCTTCCCGCAAGCGCTGCCGGGCGTCGATGTCGAGTTCAGCCGCTTCGCGTTCGACACCGTAGAGCTGGGCAATGGCCTCGAGCGCCTCGCCGGCGATCTGGCTCTGGCCCTGGGCAGCGAGATCGAAGAACTTGCGCCGCGCGTGCGCCATGCAGCCGGCTTCGGTCACCCCTTGGGCGATCAGCGCCTTGTACCCGGCGTAGTCGTCGCAGATCAGCGTACCGCGCCAGTCGCCCAGAAACGCCTGGGCATGACGGCCCGCGCGGCTGTCGGCGAAGTCGTAGACCACCGCCTTGATCGGATCGAACGCGCCGACGCTGTAGGACCACAGGTAGGCGCGGTGCGTCTTGCCCGCTCCGGGGTCCAGCATCGCCACCGGAGTCTCGTCCGCGTGCAGCACGGGGTGCGCCAGCAGGTCGGCCTTGAGCGCATCGACTAGCGGCTGCAGGTGCACGCCACTCTGACCGACCCACTGGGCCAGCGTCGATTGCGGGATCGCCAACCCGGCCCGACCGAAGATGCCCTCCTGGCGGTAGAGCGGCAGATGGTCCTGATACTTGGCCACCAGCACCTGGGCGAGCAGCCCGGCGGTCGGGATGCCCTTGTCGATGATGTGCGCCGGCACCGGCGCCTGCACGAGGGTTTCGCACGCAGCGCACGCCCACTTGCCCCGGATGTGGCGCTCGACGGTGAAGCGGCCCGGGGTGTAGTCGAGCTTCTCGGCCACGTCCTCGCCGATGCGGCGCATCGGGCAGCCGCAGGCACTGGTGGTCGAGTCAGGTTCGTGACGGATCTCGGTGCGCGGCAGCTCGGGCGGCAACGGCTTGCGCCGGGCCTGCCCCTTGGGCTGCTGGCTCTTGCTGGTATCCGGTTGCAATTGCTCGAGCTCTTCGCTCATCGCCGCAAGATCGGCCTCGGCGGTCTCCTCGAAGAGCTGCACCTGCTCGGTGGACAGGCGCTCGGCCTTCACGCCGAAGCGATGACGCTTGTGCAGCGCCAGCTCATGCGTGAGCCGCTCGATCTTGGTCTGGCGCCATACGAGTTCGCGCTCCTGCTCGATGAGCAGGCGACGCAAGGCGTCGGCATCCAGTTGATCGAGGTCGGCGGGCAGCGGCATGAATCGATCATGTCCGCTGCACGCATCCGCCACCATCGGGGCATCCGCCGATAGCGCGTGTTCAGAGTGTCCGGATCACACCGCCGTCGCCCAGCCGCTGCCATGGCAGCCCGAGCACCAGCGCGTCGAACTGCGCTCGGGTGAGTGCGACACCGTCCTGGCCCTCGGTCCAGTGAAACCGGCCCTGGTTCAGGCGCCGGCATGCGAGCCACACCCCGAAGCCGTCATGGACCAGCACCTTCAAGCGGGAGCCGCGCCGGTTGCTGAAGAGATAGGCGTGATGGGGCTGCGCCTCGCCGAACACGCGCACCACCTGCGCGAGCAACGTGTCCATGCCTGCGCGCATGTCCAAAGGCGCCACCGACAGCCACAGCGCCTCGATGCGGATCATGCCAGCCACTCGCGCAACCACGCGCCACAGGCATCGGCCGCCTGGATCGGCCACTCGAGCTTGACGCGGCCGTTGCCACGCTGCGCCTCGAGGCGGATCACCAGCGCCTCGACTGCGGAGGCGAACTGCACCGGGACAAAGCCCCGCTCAGCCGTCGCGGTGAGCGCTGCGCTGTCAGCCTTGCGCCGGCTCGGCGGCTCGATGCCGCGCTCGCGCATCCAGCGATGGACCTGATTGGCGTTCAGGCCGTTGGCCAAGGCAATCCCAGCCACCGAGACGCCTGGCTCACAACACGCCGAGACCACCGACCGCTTGAAGGCTTCGCTGTGCGTACGCCGGCCTCGGCGCGGGATAACCACATCCATAGTGTCCGCCATCGACTTTGATGGACACGATCTTCAATGGCCTAAGCGGCTGGGGGAAGGTGGGTTCGCCGGATGCTTACCGCACTGGGGCGTAAGTGCCTATTCGTTCGCGAGCCGAGTGTGGCGACGATCATCCGCCGTTTGGATAGTGCCCCCCGCTTCTGGGTTGGATCCACGCTTTTCGTTTGATTACGCAACTTCTCCGACACCTGCGGTGTTCGGGTGTGTTCATTTCACCAGGGGGTGCTTCATGAAAAAAAGTGATCTCGTCGACCGGCTCATCGAACGCTCTCCCGCTTTGACGCGGAGGGAAGTCGAGGCGTCTGTGTCGACCATCCTCAAGGCGATGATGAATCAGCTTGCGCAGGGAAGTCGCATTGAGGTGCGGGACTTTGCCTCATTGCGTGTCCGCCGTCTGGGCGGCAAGCTCGGACGCAATCCGAGGACTGGCGAGGCTGTAAGTGTTCCAGCGCGTTATGTGGTGCGGTTCAAACCCGGAAAGCGGCTGCGTGATGGGGCGGTTTCGAGCGTTGTCGCTTCGAACTGGCGGAAAGTGGGAGCGGGGACACAGCCGGGTGCGACGCCGGCCGCAGCCCCGCCTGATTGAACGGACGCGTTCAGGCGCTTGTGCGCGACTGCGCTGCTGCACCTTGAAGGACTGCGTAGAGTTGGTCCTTGAGGTGCAGCTTTTCTTTTTTCAGGGTCTCGATTTCTTCGTGCGTGCGGTGCTCGAGATGCAACTCGAAGTTCTTGATGCGTTGGTCGAGTTCGTTGTGACGATCGAAGAGCTGCAGGAAGTGGCGGTCCGTGGTCTTCAGTTTGGTGATGAGTTCACGATATTCGGGGAACATGGCGACGCCTCCGGTGAGTAGTAGGTAAGAGTTTACCCTATTTCCCGGAATCGGGAGCGGTAAGCTCCTCGCTGCCATCTCTCCCCACGTCGTAAGCCGCCTGGGTGTGTCGTTCGAGCAGAGACGTAAGTCCGATCCGGGCGAACTCGATAAGCGCAAGGATGAGCTCGTGTTCGGCGTGCGATTTGGTACCCAGCTCCAGGCGGATCACGTCGAGCGCTTCGATCGCCAGCTGGAGGCGTTCGACCCACTCTTCCGGGCTTGCGCCGGACTCGTGCGCGCCCTCAGGGGATATCAGATGCAGATCGCACAGATCCAGCCAGGCAAGAAGCTCCGGGAAGGAGATCAGTGCCGACCCGGACAGGAAGCGTGATACCCAGCTCTTGTCGTGGCCGGTTGCGCGTCCGATCGATTCATAACGTACCTGGCGGCTGCGCTTGAGCAGGACACTGTGGTTCTGGCGTGCCGCCGTTGTAGACGGAAACGTTGCAAGGCGGTTGCGCTCGGTAGGCTTCTCTACGTTCATTATCCGCCTCCGGGAGAGTGGCGATTCAGGGCAGCAATGTCGAATGCAAAGATTACGCGTCAATTACAAAAAACGCCAATTGGATAATCTACGTGCCTGACTAGCGCGCGTAGGTTTCTTCTCCATATGCCGCGAGCTCAATGCAGGGTTCGCGCGCGATCGTCGGACGGCAAGGAGCGTGAATGTGTGCTGATTGTGAGTGCGGACTGGTTCTGGAAAGACTTGACGCCTTGGAGGAACTCGTCTTCGTCCTGGCGCACGGCCTCGGCGTGGAGTCGCCCCAGGTCGCCAGGGCGATAGCCCATCGGCTCAAACTCCACGGCGGAGTGAAAGGGGTAAGTGACGAGACCCGAAGGCTGTTGCGGAGCGTTGGGCGGATGCTCGATATGCCGTAGTGGCGGACTGGCGGGCGTCAGCACGGGTAGAAGCCAAGGCCCTCAGCTTGACGGTAATTAATTTAATAGGTAGGGTAATTATGAATTTGGAGGCTCCTCTTCTGGTGAGTATCGGCACGCCACTGCATACTGACACTTGAGGTGCTTTACCCGCTACGGCGCAAGTCGTAGCGGGTTTTTTGTGCGCTCGAGCTCCGTGCGTTGCGCTCGCTCAGATGAGTGCGCCCGCGAGCGCGGCACAGTAGCTGTCCAGCGCGCCGTTGAGCTCCGCGGCCAGGCGTTGGGTCAGGTCGCGATTGCGATCCCGGGTGGCGAATTCGAGGCGGTGCGCGAGCCTGGCTGCGTCGTGGGCGCCGATGGTGGCCGCGGCGGCCCAGATATTGCGTGCGCACTCGCCGAGCGCGACATGGTCGCCGGCCTCGAGGTGCTGGCGCAGCGCGTCGGTCCAGCCCTTGGTGTTGTCCAGGAATTGAGTGGCGAACGCGCGGTGCAGTCGCAGGTCGTCGCCGATGTAGAGGCGCATGTGGCTGTGATCGACCGGCGAATCCGCCGGTTGAGCGGGGGAGTAGCGCAGGGCGTTCAACTGATCCATGCACTGGCGCAGCGCGAGCTCGAACTCGTCGGCCCGCATCGGTTTGTCGAATGCGAAGACGTCCGGGTACGCATGGCGGCCGATCTCGCTCAGGTCCTCGTCGAACGCGCTGATGACGAGGACCACCATCCCGTCATTGGCGTGGTCGGATCTGATGAGTTCGAGCAGGCGCTTGCCGTCGATGCCGGGCACGTGCAGGTCGAGGATGAGGAGCTCGGGGCGGCCGTCAGCGAGCGCCGCGAGCGCCTCCTCCCCGTCGCTTGCGATGCGCAGCAGGGCGTAGGGCACGATCTGCCCGATCCTCCCCTTGTACAGCGTGCGATAGAGCGGATCGTCCTCGATCACGAGGATGGATGGATGGAGAATCATCGGACAGGCTCCGTGGGGGATCGGGCGCAGGCAGCGCAGGCCGGTGCGATTGTGGCCAGGTCGGGGTGTTGTGTGTAAACTTAGATTTTAAGGTAACGTTACGTTATCAATCACGGTCGCACAAGGCGATGTTATCCCGGAACGCGTCTGCAGTGCGCACACGTTCGGTCGCCTATTTCACCAGGGTCCATTGCCATGAAGATCGGCTTTGTCGATGCCACGGGGGTACGACCCGTTCGGCTCACGCGGATGTTGCCTGCGGGCGAGCGCTTGCGGCCCGACGGGGCAGATCCGTGCCGGTCGCTGCCTATTCCAGCGCTGGTGAATGGTGGGCTGGTGTTCGGCCTGAACGGGGGGGAGCCTGCGGCCGGGCTGCCAGCCCTTGCAGTCGCTGTCGGCGAGGGGCGCCACAGCGTGGAGCAGGTCATTGAGCAGCGCTGGATAGGCCGTGATCTGCTGCTGGCGCGGCTGGCGATGCTCGACCTGTGCAACGGCGGCGGCTTCGAGCGCTGGTTCGTGGCGGATGTTTCAGCGTGCTGCGTGGAGCTGCTCTGGCACGATCTCACACCGCCGCCACACGGGCTGTTCCGCAGCATCCGTTCGAACGATCCCGATCATGCGTGGCTGCAATACGTGCATGTTTTCCGCGAGGGCGAGCGCGTCGGCCAGACTGAGATGGTCGATGGTGCAATCCTCGAGTTGCATCGCGTTCCGATGGCGCGGCTGCTGAGCAACTACGGGGTGCGCGGGCGCCTGGTCGGTGCGCTGAGCTGCGTGTATGCGCCGACGCTGTTCATGCTGACCGCCGGCGAGCGCAGCGAACTCGAGGTGGGCGATGCGGTGTTGATCGACGACGTGGAAATCAGGCCGGAGGGCGCACTCAGCCTGATCGTCGTGTCCAGGACCTTCGATCTGGCCTCGCGCACCAACGCGATCAGGGACTTGTATGAACTATCACTGTCGCGCGACGGGGGCTGGTCGTCGGCGCGCTTGTTCGACAGCGTCGACGACGAGCACTTCTTGCTGTTCTGAAGCGGTGCGAGCGAGCGCTCGGCGCCGTTAGCCGAGCACGGGGTCTTCATTCAGTTCGGGCGCTCGGCTTTGGCGATCAGGACGCCCAGCAGCTGGAAGGCCCTCGCCTCGGACAGCTTGTCCGTCGCGGACAGGTAGCGGATGGTCTTGGAGAGCGCTTCCGCAATGGGGCCGCAGCTTCCGGGCGTCTTGTCGAACAGGCCGGTTGCGCCGCCCTCGCTTGCGTGCGCGGTGCAGGGCACGGGGCCGGAGGTAGCCACCGTACCGACGGGCTCGACTGTCGTGCTCTGGCTGGCTGCAGGTGCGACCGCCGTGCGGCGCGCGGGGCGAGGGGCGGGCGCAGCACGTGGCGCGGCCCGCGGCGCATGCTCGGGCGCGGCGCCATCCGCCGCGCGCAGACTTTGCCAGGCCGCGGGTGGTACCTCGTTCTCGACATGAAGCTGGTCCAGCCAGCCACGCGGGAGACCGAGGCCGTCTTCGATGGCGTAGGCGAACGGGTCGGAAACCGGCTTGCGCGCGGAGGTCATCAGGCTGATGCGGCTGCCCGAGGTGCCAGCCAGTTGCGCAAGCCGGTTCTTGGTGCCGCGCTCGCTGGTGAGCATGACCAGGTTGAGGCGTCGATTCTCCATGACCTGCGTACGGTCGGTTGCCTGAGTGTGTGTGTGGGCCTGTGCATTGGCCGTGGCCACTGCCGTGTCGTCCAAGTGATGGGTCATGGTGGAATCTCCAATGACGAGGGGACCGCCTTGGTCCAGCCAGGAGGCGGGTAATCGCAGCATTTCCTCGATGTGGGTGGCCAACTCGTTCCCGATCGGCGAACGGCCCGAGATCAGTTCTTCGATGCGGGCCGGGGCGAGCATGAGGCGGACGGCGAGCCGTTCGACGTCGAGGCCGGCTTCTGCAATGTAACGTGCGAGCATCTCCCGTCGCTTTACCGTTGTACGGATATCGGAAGATGCAAGTGGATCAGGCGCGTCGCGCACCGGCTCGCGATCGGGGCGTGCATGCCTTTTCCCCATGCGCAGCGGGGTAACGGCCCTTCTTGAACGCGGCTTTGTCCATGGTTCGATCATTGTCCCGATGAATGCCTGATGGATTGGTAAGGAGTCTGGCATTGCTGGCGGACGCAGGTCAAGTTTTCTAATAATTTCCAATGAATTACGACACGGTCCTGCCGACGGGCCGGGCCAGCAGTCGGCCGTCAGGTAAGGTCACGAGTCAGCATCGTCGAGGGCGAAGTCGTGATCGAATACGACAGCCACATGGCGCAGCTCGCGGATGACAAGGTCCGCTTCGGTCCGAATCGCAGCAGGATCGCGGCATTCGACCGCATGGTGGAGACGCTCGACGCAGTCGCCGAGCGCGTTGGCGCCGATCATGGCGGCCGTGCCGGTCAGCGTGTGGCACCAGCCGAGCAGGGCTTCGTAGTCGAGCCTGTGGGCGTCCTGCTCGAGTTTGGCGATGCGATCTGGAGCGAGCTCGTAAAATTGGCGTGCGATCTGGCGTTGAAGATGCCAGTCTGGACCGACGAAGGCCTCGAACTGGCTGGCGTCGAAGGCAGACGGGATGTGGCGAGGCGGCGTTGCGGAAGCGGCTGAAGGCAGGACCTGGCGGACGAGCTTTTGCAGAAGCGCTGGGCGCAAGGGCTTGGCGAAGACGTGGACCGAGGGCAGATCATGCAGCCGCTTCGTCGCGGTGTCGGTCGCCGAACTCACCACGATGACGGGGACGTCGACCAAGGTACGCTTGCGCTTGACGATGTCGAGAAACTCGAAGCCATCGAAACCGGGCATGTGCAGATCTAGGATGACGACGCCCGGACGGTGTTGCGCGAGATGGAGCAGCGCAAGGTAACCATTCTCAGCGACCATGACCTCGATGCCGGGGACCATCGAGACCAGGATTTCGCGGTAAAGAGTCGCGTAGAGGGGATCGTCTTCGACGACGAGCGCCTGCGGCTGAGTGCTGTCAGTGGGTTGATCCTGCATGATGCCGTGACCTTCGGCTCAGTGGGAGACGACATCGGAAGTGCCCATGCCGAGGGCACGCGCCGATACCTTGCGCTCGTCGATCATTTTCCGGAGCGCCACGAGACGCGGAAAGCCCGCGATTGCGGCGTCGACGATTTCGGGGTCGAGATGGGTGCCGCGGCGAACCTTGAGCATGGCAAGCGTCTCGTCCTCGCTGAGCGCTTTGCGGTAGCAGCGGTCCATCATGAGGGCATCGATGAAGTCGACTGCCGCCACGATGCGCGCGGACAGGGGAATCGCCTCGCCTTCGAGCTTGCGCGGATAGCCGCCGCCGTCCCAGTGCTCGTGGTGCCCAAGCGCGATGTCCGCTGCCATCTTCAAGACGGGGACATCGGTGTTGCCCAGGATCTGGGCACCGATGAGCGGGTGCGTTTCCATGATCTGGCGTTCGGTCGACGTGAGCGAACCCGGTTTCTTGAGGATGCTGTCGGGTACCCCGATCTTGCCGATGTCGTGCATCGGGGCGGCTTGGATGATCAGGTCGCACCATTCGGGAGGCTGGCCCAGTACCCGAGCGAGCTCGCCCGAGAGGATGCCGATGCGATCGATGTGCGTACCGGTGTCGCCGTCCTTGTACTCGGCAGCTAGCGCGAGCTTGGAGAGGGTGATTTGATGGGCGTGTTTCAGGCGGTCGTAGGCTTCTTCGCGCTGGCGGCGCAACTGGTGCATGTCCTGAACGAAACGGAGCAGCTGACGCTGGTCTAGATCGCTGGAGGCAGTGGGCGTAGTGATGTCCATGGGGCTTCGGGCCTGCTAGGGTATCTGAGGGACGGTGGTTTCAGAGCGTGTCCGCTCGTCCGTGGCACGGTCGAGCGGAAACCAGAGGGTGACGCAGGTGCCGCTATTGACTTGGCTTTCGAGGGTGACGGTACCGCCGTGGATCCTCATGATTTCGTGCACGAGCGCCAGTCCGAGGCCGGTGCCGGGAATATGCCCCGAGCGATCGCTGCGGTAAAAGCGCTCGAAGGCTCGGCTGCACTCCGTGGCGTCCATGCCGATTCCGTGGTCGCGGACCGAAATTCCGATGAAGGCAAGGCCCTCCGGATGTTCGGCACGTACCGTCACTTCCACGTCGCCTCCATCCGGTGAGAATTTGCACGCGTTCGAGAGCAGGTTGAGCATGGCTTGCTGGATCTTGGCGCGATCCATGCGGAGGGGCGGCAGCGAAGCGGGCAGATCGAGCACGAGCCGGTGCGTGTCGTCTGGCACCAAGAATGCGTGGACAGCCTCGTCGATCGCCTGCTGCAGGGGCAGGGTCTCGAAGTGGAAGCCTTCGGCGCGGCGCGCTTCGATACGGGCGAGGTCGAGCAGATCGGTCAGCAGGTTGGTGAGGCGTTGGGCCTGGCGATTGATCGTGCCGAGCAGTTCACGCGTCTTGTCTTCGTCGTACTTGCGCAACATCAACAGTTCGGAGAAGCCCATGATGCTCGCCATGGGCGTACGCAGCTCGTGTGCTGCGGTGGACAGGAACTCGCTCTTCATGCGGTCGAGTTCAATTTCTCGCGTGACGTTGCGGTAATAAAGTACCAGCGAGGACGAGCTTGCTCCGCA
Source organism: Thauera sp. GDN1 (assembly GCF_029223545.1). Classification (NCBI taxonomy): domain Bacteria; kingdom Pseudomonadati; phylum Pseudomonadota; class Betaproteobacteria; order Rhodocyclales; family Zoogloeaceae; genus Thauera; species Thauera sp. GDN1. The sequence goes on from NZ_CP097870.1 coordinate 1,908,145, forward strand.
GTAGCGATAAGTCTGGTGCAGGGTGCATGGTTTGGGATGCGCGAGGTGGATCAGGCAGTCCTGGGCGTCGTCGTCCGACATGCTGGGCGCTTGGTCTTCCTGCGGGAGCACATGCGGCAGCCGGAGGCTCCCGCATGTGCGGTCCAGCATGCCTGTCAAGTGCGCGCCAAAGTCGGCGAGGCTCATGCCGGTCAGTGTCCCCATGGTCGTCGAGAAGACGCGTTCGGCTGCGACGTTGGCGTAACTGAGCCTGCCTTGGTCGTCGAAGCAGACGACCGGGTCGGGGCCGAGTGTGAATACCGCGTCGAGTCGGGACAGCCATTCGAGCAGCAGGTCATCACTGCGCTTGCGTTCGGTGATGTCGGTCTGTACGCCCACGAAGTGCGTCGCCGCGCCGGTCAGCGGGTTGATCAGCGGCGAGATCGAGATCTGGCTCCAGAACTCGGTGCCATCCTTGCGGCAGTTACGCAGGGTGACAGTGCAGGGCTTTCGCGCAGCGACGGCGTTGCGCAACATCGACACCTCGGGTTGGTCCCGGTCGTGTTTCGAGAGCAGCCGGCAATTCTTGCCGATCACGTCGTCGCTGGCGTAGCCCGTGATTCTCTCGAAGGCAGGGTTGACATAGATGATCGGGTTGTCCTGCTGTTCCAGGTCGGTGATCACGATCCCGTTGGTGACGGACTGCAGGGCCCGGTCGCGCAGGGCGATCGCAACATTTGCGTCGTGTCGTTCGGTGACGTCCGTCATGGTGCCGCTGTAGCCGGTGACCTGCCCGGTGTCGTCCCGCATCGTGGCTATGTCGATCCAGAGCCAGCGGATGCTGCCGTCAAGGCAGTGAATGCGTATCTCGGCTTCGTATGCCTGTAGGGTTCCGTGGCTCAGCGCCACGAGCTGCGGCTGGTGTTGAAGCAGATCGTCGACGTGGATGGAGGTACGCAGGTCCTGTCGCAGCGTAGTCTCGACCGGATGGCCAGTGATGCGCTCCCACGACCGATTGAGGAACACGTAGCGCAGGTCGCAATCGAGCTCGAACACAATTTCGCGCAGGCTCTCCAGGCGAGCCTTGTGGGCGCGCAGGGTGTGCACGCGTCGGGTGACGTCATTCACCACGACGATGGTGTGCAGATGCGGCAGACTGGCGTCTTCGGCAACGCGCGAGACGGAAAGCTCGATATATACGGACTTTCCGTCGACTCGACGGTGGGTGAACGAGATCGGCTCGCTACCCGCGGTGCCAGCCTCTATCAAGCCGCCGACACTGTCGGGAAAGACACTGCAGGGCCAGGGAGCGCCCTGCGCCTGGCTTGACGTGAGTCCTGTGATGCTCAGGAAGGCGGGGTTGGCATAATGCACGTACTGGCGGTTGCCGTTCCACCTCAGGATGAGGATGCCGCTGTCGGTCGAGGCGAGCGCGTGTTCCTTGAGAACGCGTTCCTGTTCTGCGTGCTCTGCCTCGGTAGTCCGCAATTCGACTGTGGCGGTGAGGCGCTGCTGGGTGTCACGAAGCGCTGCGATCATGCGATGCACCGAAGTGGTAAGCACCTGGAAGCTGTCGCCATCATCGGGGGCGCTCGGCACCGGGATCGCCTCCAGATCGCCTGTTGCAACCCGGGCAGCGGTGCGTTCGAGCTCGGCAAGCGGTTCCGCGATGATGCGCGCCAGCCGTCGGCTTTGCCAGGCGACAAGCGCGAGGACGCCCGCCCCCATCGCCAAGAACCCGATCAGTAGCCAGTAGAGGGGGCGATAGGCAAGCTGGCGGTCGATCGAGACTTCGACTGCAAGGGGAAGTACGTCGCCATCGATCATGGACAGAGGTTCGACATGACTGAGCGCGTCGTAAAGGGTGGAGGCCTGTCCGGATTCGTTGGCAGCAAGGTGGCGCAGGCGAAACGCGTATGGGCTGTCGATACCCTTGGCGACGCTCCGGAACATCGCCTCCAGGTCGAGCTCTGCGGTCAGGCCACCTTCGAAACTTGCCGTGGGCAGATAGACGATGGGCGCCGCCAGGTTCATGCGCAGCGCGGTCTCGGGGCCGACTACGGTGATGATTCTCCTGCCGTCGTCGATCGACCTTTGCATCGAATCGGTCTGTTCGTTGGTCCACGCCCGTACGTCCCTGCACCCTCGTTCCAATGGACGTCCACGAAAATCTGCAAGGGCCAGTGTGTCGACGAAGGGAATGGTGTCGCAGAGCTCGCGCAGGATCGGAAGGATGTATTGCTTGCGCTCGGCAGAATCGGCCAAGGCGTTGCTGAAGATCGTCTGTCGGGAGGCCGACGTGATCTTGTCGACGGCGGCGGCGAGCCGCGCCTCGAACCCGAGCCGAGTCGTCGTGGCCGAGGCATATAGATCCGCTTCGATCTTGCCGGCCAGCAGGGAATGCAGCGCGGCGTAAGACATGCCGAGGATGGGCAGCATCACGCTTACCGTGAGCAGCAAGGACAGCACGGTGATTCGAGACGCCAGGCCCGCACGTTTCCATCGTTCTGACTGGATCAAGAGGCTGAAGGACAACTCGATTACCCCCCTATGTTCCGCGGGACGAGCCGGCCGTCGGCATCGAAGCGACAGATCAGCACGTCCCGAGCGCGGAGTGCTTCGTGGCGCAAGGGGGTAAAGGCGGGGGCGAAATGTCCCACGACCCCCGAGTAAGGGGGCAGGTGCTCCAGCGCTTCGTGGATGGCAGCCCGCGTGGTGCTCCGGGCTTGCTCGATGGCGAGCCCGAGGAGGCGGACAAGGTCGTAGGCGGGGCCGATGCCGGTTGCCGACGGCACTTTGAGCGGATCATCGACCCCGAAATGCTCCGTGGCGCGCTGGGCGAGGCGTACGCCTTCGGGGCTCTTCACGCGGGCAAAGCTGAAAGACTGCGCAACCTCCAGATCGACCTCCTGCAGGGCGGGGCCGCAGAGCTCGGTGAAGCGGCCGCCGGTGATGCCCCAGTGACTGAAGATCGGGCGGCGGTTCGCGTCCGAGAGCTGTGCCACCGCCTTTACCAGGGTGGCGCCTTCGGGTTCGTTGGCTACCAGCACGATCGCTTCGGCACCCTTTTGTACGAGGGCGCGGTAGCCTTCGTCGATCAGTCGGTCGCTGCCCCAGCGATGCCATTCGACGCCGGCAAGCTCGAGCGATCGATCTGTTCGGTGGATCAGATGGCGCTCGATGAAGAACTGGCAACTGCGCCCCCAGGCGGAGGACGGGGCAATGAGGCCCATCCTTTGCAGACCGCGGGCGGCGATTGCCTCGAGCAAGGCCTCCATGGCGATGCTGTCGCGGAGACCAACCCGAAAGGCATAGTTGGGCCGGTATTGGTTGTCGACGATGGCGTCTGCGGCCGACCACGGGGCGAGCAAGGGCAGGCGCACGGCGTGGATGTGCGCCAACTGCTCGAGAACAACCGGCGAGAACTTGCCGCCCAGGTAAGCCGTCATGTCAGGCAGGTTGCCGAGTTGCTCTACGTTGGCGACGCCTCTCGCCGGTAAGCTGCGGTTGTCGGTGGTGATGAGCTGGAGCGGGCGCCCACCCAGAACGCCGCCCATGGCGTTGATATCGTCGATGGCGGTTTGCGCACCGAGCTGCACGGCCTCGTCGGACGTGCTGGTACGGTCGAAGAACTCGGCATCGAGCCCGACCAGGACAGGAGGGGCGCTGCCGAAGACATGCGATGGAACGGTCAGTGCTACAAGGCCGGCACTGCCCGCCGTGAGAAAGCGACGGCGGCTGGGGGACGCGGGGTGCATGAGCGGCAAAGTCGGTCAGTTCAGGCTCGAGCCAGTCAGGCGTTCGACCGTCTCGATCAACTGCAGCGGGCTGAAAGGCTTGGTGAGGTACGAGGTGCAGCCGGCGCGCTGACCGGCTTCGATGTCGGATCGCTGGCCGCGTGCGGTAAGCATGACGATAGGCGTGTGTGCGAGCTCGGGGTCGGCACGCACTCGCTCGCAAACCTGAAGGCCGTCGAGTTGGCCGGGCATCATGACGTCCAGCAGAATGACGCTCGGGCGCAGGGCGTTGACCATCTTGAGGCCGGTCTCGCCATTGTCGGCTTCGTGTACCTCGAAGCCGTCGTAGTCCATGGTCATGCAGATCAGCTGGCGAATCTCAGGCTGGTCCTCGACGACGAGAATGATCTTCTTCATGATCGCGTGGTGGCGGCTGCCGATATCAAGGGGTTCAAAGTAAAATTACACATCGCCGTGTGTCAGGCTTTATGACCGGCTGCGCCGAGGCGCCTACCGGACGATGGTAACTATTCTAGCGTTTTGCTGAGCTCAGTTGAGGTAAATATGGCTTGTGTAACCATCTTCAGCAGCCAGCCGGCAAACGGGGAAGGGGGCTACTCTGGCGAAGACGCCTCGGTAGGCCCGCTCTCGGTTATCGTCGTCGACGATGCCACTGAGATTCGCGAGCTGCTCCGCTTGATCCTTGCGGAGACGGGCTGCCGAGTCCGCTTTGCCGAGGATGTCGAGCAGGCGCTCGATCTTATCGTCGGCGATGTGCCCGATCTTTTGCTGCTCGACAATGGGCTGCCGGGCGCACAGCAGGGCCTGGACCTGTGCGCAAGAATCAAGACTGACAGCCAAGACCCGTTGCCCGTGGTGGTCATGTTGACCGCCGATGATGATCCGCGAACGATCATGCGTGCGCGAGCGCTCGGCGCCGATGGCTATGTGGTCAAGCCGTTCACCCCAACGCAGATTCTGGGTCTGGTGGACGCTTTCGACGCTTGGCGCCTGCGCCCGGCGAGACGTGTGCCGGCCTTCTGGCCGATTTGTAGTCATGATCGTTGAGCCGGTGTCGGGGCCTGGACACGGACGGGGGCAGACCTGGATGGCCTGGGCTGCTCGAACTCACGCCACCAGGTCTGCATCACGCCATTCTTCAGAAACATGATGCGGCGCGGCGCAGCAGAGGCGCGAACTTTCCGCCCGCTCCCCGTGGTGGTGACGACGATCATTGCTTCCCTGTCGCGTCGCACGGCGCTGGCGTGCTCATGCCGCCGCCGTCGCAGGGGGTGAGCCCCGCCTCGACAAGGCGCAGGAGGTGCTTTTCGAGCGCCAGGCCGATGTAGCGCAGGGCATGGTCTTCGTCCAGGGGGTCGAGCTGAGCGATGGCGGTATCGAACCACACCAGCATCGTCTCGAGGGTCCGCTGCGGTGGCGGCGGGAGCTGCATCTTGGGAGCCAACACGCGCAGGGCCTCTTCGCGCTCGCCGTCGATGATCACTTTTCCTGCGGAAATGTAGGGTTGCATCTATTTGGTCCTTTTCCGGCCCAGTCCGGTGTCGATGCTTGTTCGAGAGCTTGTTGACGCCGAGTGAACCAGAATAGATAAAGGCCGCTCAGAAGAGTTAGTCCGACTACGGATACCCAGCCCGGCGCCCGTGCATACCAAAGCGCCAGCCCGGCAAGCGCACATTGAACGCAGATAGCCGTCCTGATCCAGCTGCCTTGCGCAGGGCTGTACCCGCAAGCCAGAAGGAGGCCGCGCAGGTCTTGGTTCGGTGCGCGCTTTTGGCGGGCGTCTCGTGGCCGACTCTGGTAAGCCGTGGCCACGGTGTCGAGAAAGGGGACCACCAGTAACCATGCGATGAAATGTGCCGCTTCATGCCCTGATAGTCCGTCAGTGGCATGAACGATCGCCAGCGATGCGCCAAGGAGAGTGCAGCCAAAGAGTCGTCTGAAAGGCATGATCTCGCACTTTCGGGCACGCGGTGCCCGGCCCGCTACCATCGGTGGGGAATACTTGCTGTGCTAGACGTAAAGATTACATAATGGTGCGAGCCATACAAGCGGATGTAGTCGCTTTCGATGTATGGAATGCCGGCGTTCGCCGATGTTGCGAATCATCCATCAGCGTATCTAGACGGCCCTTAGAATGTCCCTTCCATTGCTGATCGAGAGGTTTATGAGTCGTCGCGGGTTCGGCGCGCGCGCGCGTGACGGGGCTGAGGAGCGACGCCGGAGCGCTGTGTCCGTGCCCGATTCGGCCGACGGTGACGAGACCTCCTGCGCGGGTGGCGGTGGCTCGGCCTGGTTGATCGTAGTGGCGGCCCTGCTGCTGATTGGCGCCTTATGGACAGCCGTGATCGTCAAACTGACGTGGGAAGCGGCTGCGGAGGAGGCGGCAATCGAGCAGCGCACCATGAGTCTCGCCCGCGTCTTCGAAGAGCACACCATCCGTACGATCGCCGGCGTCGATCAGGCGCTGCGGTTCTTGAAGTTCCAGTATGAAGGGATTGGTGACCGGCTCGACATCGCTTCAGCCGTCGACCACGGCATGATCGACAGCGCCCTGTTCAACCAGATTGGCGTGATCAACGCGGATGGGATCTACCATCTCTCGAACCTGCCTGATGTCTCGCTGGTGGATCTGAGCGACCGGGAGCACTTCAGCTTCCACAAGGCGTCTGATTCGGGGGCTTTGTTCGTCAGCAAGCCCGTGCTCGGGCGGGCGAGTGGCAAGTGGTCGATCCAATTGACGCGGCGAATAAATCGTCCTGATGGAAGCTTTGACGGCGTGGCGGTGATCTCGATCGATCCGTTCTATTTCACGAGTTTCTATAACGATGTCGACGTCGGGACACAGGGTGCGATAACGTTGCTTGGCTTGGACGGGGTCGTTCGGGCACGCCGTGCTGGCGACTCGATGGCGATCGGTCAGGATATTTCCGGCTCCACGCTATTTCGTGAGTTGGTTCACGCTCCTACTGGGCACTACCAAACGACGAGCCCAGTTGATGGGGTGCAGCGCTCGATGAGCTACCGTCGCGTGCGCGACTTGCCGCTGGTGGTGACGGTCGGCATAGAGCGAAGCGAGGCGTTTGCCGAGTACCGGTCTCGGCGCCGGGGCTATTTCGGCTTTGCCGCTGGCATGACTGTCGTGATCCTGGCTTTCTGCGCGCTCGCGATCGGTCTAGTTCAGCGGCAACGTGCCATCTCTACCCGCCTGCGTACCTTGAAAGTACGCGCCGAGTCGGCAAATCGCCTCAAGTCCGAGTTTCTGGCTGCGGTGTCGCACGAACTTCGTACGCCCCTGAACGGCGTGATCGGCTACGCGGAGTTGCTGAGCGAGACGCTCGAAAGCGAAGAAAATCGCGGCTACGCGCAGGTGATCTTTGATAGCAGCCAGCATCTGCTTGCGCTGCTGAATACGATCCTGGACATGGCGCGGGTGGACGCGGGCGAGATGCGCCTACGGCTCGAGGATGTCGATCTGCGCGCGGTGGTCGAGGAGGCCTGCAACACGTATTTGCCCGTCGCACGGAGCAAGAATCTGGCCCTGGCGTACTCGGCGCAGGACGACGTGACCCTGCATTGCGACCGGGTGCGCGTGGTGCAGGTACTGAATAACCTGGTGCACAACGCACTCAAGTTTACCGACCGTGGTCGAGTCGGTGTTGAGGCGCGCCTCGAGGGCGAGGACTGCGTGTTCGAGGTCAGTGACAGCGGGTGCGGGATCGATCCGAAGTTCCATGAGGAGATCTTCGAGCGTTTCCGTCAGGGCGATACGTTCGAGACCCGTCAGCAGGGTGGCGCGGGGCTCGGTCTCGCGCTCTGTCGAGAGCTTGCAGCGCTGATGGGGGGGGCCGTCACCGTCCGCTCCGCACCGGGGGAAGGAAGCATTTTCCGCTTCTGCTTGCCGCACAATCGGGGAGGTCCAAAATCATGAAAGTACTGGTGGTCGACGACAATCCGGTCAACCGGCTGCTCCCGATCACATGGTTGAGAAACGCAGGTCACGAGGCCGTGGAGTGCTGTAGCGGGTACGAGGCACTCGAGCGCCTCGGCGGCGGTCGGTACGACGCCATGTTGCTGGACCTGAGCATGCCGGGATTGTCGGGTACAGAGGTATGCCGGCAGTTGCGCGAGCAGCCGGAACACGCCGACATGCGGATCGTCGCCTACACCGCCTACCTTCAACCCGAGCTTGTGAGCGGGTTTCAAGAGGCCGGGTTCGATGCGGTGCTCATCAAGCCCGTTACCCGCAAAGCCGCCTTCAAGGCCCTCGGGATCGAGTGAGGACGCCGCCAACCGGCAGGTGGGTCCTTACTTATCGGTTGTGCGCTGCCTCTGCTTCAGTGACGGTGGTTCAGAATCTGGTTCGCAGATGAAACGCTTTCGTTACGCCGGGTCACGTATTTGTCTGCGTCAAGTTGTGCAAAGGAGTTGATCAGGTAATCGGTTGATTCCGGGTTGCCGTGCTCGGTGCGCAGGGCGTAGCCTCGCGCGCCGAGCACGGCGGCGGCCGTCAGGCGGCCAGTCTCGACTGCGCCTTCTTCTGCTTCGTCGACCGCTGCTGCCGAACACGTCGCCCTCGTTTCAGGGCCGGGGTTCGCGGCTTCCGCCGCTCCCACGGGGGCTGGGCGGGTCGCACAGGAGGCGGGCCGGCGGGGATGGGGGATAATCCGTCTATGACTACACGCCGCCTCCCTTCCCGCATCGTCTGCCTGACCACCGAGACCGTCGAGGTCCTCTACGCCCTGGGCGAGGAGGGCCGCATCGTCGGCATCAGCGGTTACACCGTGATCCCGCCGCGTGCGCGCAAGGAGAAGCCGAAGGTGTTCGCCTTCTCCAGCGGCGACCTGGAGAAGATCCTCGCGGTCGAGCCGGACCTGGTGCTGGGCTTCTCGGACATGCAGGCGGATGTGGCGCGCGACCTGATCAAGGCGGGCGTCGCCGTGCATGTGTTCAACCAGCGCAGCGTCGAGGGCATCCTGGCGATGATCGGGACCGTCGGCCGGCTGGTGGGGGCGGAGGCGCGCGCGCTGGCCCTGGTGGCGGAGCTGGAGGCGACGATGGACGCGGTACGCGCGCGGGCGGCGCTGTTGCCGCGGCGGCCGCGGGTGTATTTCGAGGAGTGGGACGAGCCGCCGATCAGCGCGGTGGGCTGGGTGTCGGAGCTGATCGGGATCGCCGGCGGCGCGGACGTCTTCGCCGAGCGTGCGCGCCATCCGGGCGCGGCGCAGCGCATCCTGGCCGATCCGCTGGAGGCGGCGCGGCGGGCGCCGGACATCATCGTGGGGTCGTGGTGCGGCAAGCGCTTCCGCCCCGAGCGCGTGGCCGCGCGTGCAGGCTGGGAGAACGTTCCGGCGGTGCGCGACGGCGAGCTGCACGAGGTGAAGTCGGCGCTGATCCTGGCACCGGGGCCGGTGGCGATCCGCGCGGGGCTGCCGGCGCTGGCGGAGATCGTCGCACGCTGGGCGGGGCGGCAGCCCTCCTGAGGGCCTTGTGGACGTCAGCCGCCCGCGCCGGTCCCGCTGCCCGCCAGCCCCCACGCCTGCGCCACGAGCTCGAACGACTTCAGCCGCGCCGCGTGATCGAAGATCTGCGCCGTGAGGATCAGTTCGTCGGCACCGGTCTGCGCGATCAGGCCTTCGAGCTGGCTGCGCACGGTGTCCGGCGCGCCGACGGCCGAGCAGGCCAGCGACTCGTCGGCGAAGGCGAGTTCGGCGGGCGACCATTCGGACTCGACGAAGGCTTCGGGCGGCGGCAGCTGGCCACGCACGCCGCGCGCCATGGCGGCGAAGCGCAGGCGCAGCGAGCGCATCAGGTGGTGCGCGGCCTCGTCCGTGTCGGCGGCGATGGCGTTGGCGGCTACCGCCACATACGGCTTTTCGAGCTGCGCCGAGGGCTGGAAGCGGCTGCGGTAGAGCTCGATCGCGCGGAGCAGGAAGCGCGGCGCGAAGTGCGAGGCGAAGGCGAAGGGCAGGCCGAGGTGGGCGGCGAGCTCCGCGCTGTAGAGGCTGGAGCCGAGCAGCCAGATCGGCACGTCGAGCCCGGCGCCGGGCACGGCGCGCACCGCTTGGCCGGGCTGCACGGGCTTGAAGTAGGACTGCAGCTCGAGCACGTCCTGCGGGAAGCTGTCGTCGCTGCCGGCGAGGCGGCGACGCAGGGCGCGGGCGGTGTTCTGGTCGGTGCCGGGCGCGCGGCCGAGGCCGAGGTCGATGCGCCCCGGGAACAGCGACTCGAGGGTGCCGAACTGTTCGGCGATCACCAGCGGGGCATGGTTGGGCAGCATGACGCCGCCCGCGCCGACGCGGATGCGCTCGGTCGCGCCGGCGATGTGGGCGATGACCACCGCGGTGGCGGCGCTGGCGATGCCTGTCATGTTGTGGTGCTCGGCCAGCCAGTAGCGCGTGTAGCCGTTGCGGTCGGCGAGCTGGGCGAGTTCGCGCGTGTTGCGCAGCGCGTCGGCGGCGGTGCTGCCGAGCGTGATGGGGGCGAGATCGAGGACGGAAAGCGGGACGGAGGGAGTGGACATCGGCCTGTTGCTAGAATCGCGGCCTTTCATTACGCCACAGCCCCCCGATGACTGCCAAGCCATTCGACGTGGTGATCCTGACCGAGGATCGCTATGCCCGTCCCGACCTAGACGACTGGTACCAGGCGCAGATCGCGCGCGAGGACGGCCTCGTCGCCGATGCGCTGCAGGCGCTGGGCCTCGCCGTGGCGCGGCGCTCCTGGTCCGATCCGGACATGGACTGGGGGAGGTGCCGCAGTCTGCTGTTCCGCTCGACCTGGGACTACTTCGACCGCTTCGCCGAGTTCTCCCCGTGGCTGGACGCGGTATCGGCGCAGACCCGGCTGTTCAACGACGCCGGCCTGGTCCGCTGGAACGTCGACAAGCATTACCTCGCCGACCTGGCCGCGCGCGGCGTCGCGATCGTGCCGACGCGCTTCGTGGCGTGCGGCGAGGCGGCGACCCTGGCGTCCATCATGGCGGCGCAGGGCTGGGACGAGATCGTGTTCAAGCCGGTGGTGTCGGGCGCGGCGCGGCTGACCTACAGGGCGGACCGGGCGTCGCTGGCCGAGCACGAGCCGGTGTTCGCGCGCTGCCTGGCGCAGGAGGCGATGATGGTGCAGCGCTTCGAGCCCGGCATCCTCGCCGACGGCGAGCTGTCGCTGATCGTGATCGACGGCCGCAGCACCCACGCCATCCGCAAGACCGCGCGTGCGGGGGACTTCCGGGTGCAGGACGACCACGGCGGCACCGTGCATGCGCATGCGCCATCCGCGGACGAGCGTGCCTTCGCCGAGGCTGCGGTCGCCGCCTGTCCGTCCCTGCCGCTGTATGCGCGGGTGGATTTCGTGCGCGATGGCGGTGGGGGCTTCCGGCTGATGGAGCTCGAACTGGTCGAGCCCGAGCTGTTCTTCCGCTTCCATCCGCCGGCGGCGGCGGTGCTGGCCGCGGCGCTCGCCGAAAAGCTGCGTTGAATCAAGGAGCTTATTGCGGCGCAGCATCACCATGCCGGCCGAAATCCGCATGCGCCGCGCGGCGCTGCGGTTAGAATTGCAACATTTTTCAGATTCCGAGGACTCGATATGATCCGACGCACGCTGATGCTCGCCGCGCTGGCCCTTGCCGCGCAGGGCGCGATGGCCAAGGACTGGGACAGCATCCGCTTCGCGACCGAGGGCGCCTACCCTCCGTTCAACACCGTGGACACCAGCGGTGCGGTGCAGGGCTTCGACGTGGACATCGCCAACGCGTTGTGCGAGGAGATGAAGGCGAAGTGCACCTGGGTGAAGCAGGAGTGGGACGGCATGATCCCGGCGCTGCTGAGCCGCAAGTTCGACGCCATCTCGGCCTCGATGTCGATCACCGAGGAGCGCAAGAAGCGCGTCGATTTCAGCGACAAGTACTACGCCACCCCGCTCGCGCTGGTGGCGAAGAAGGGCAGCCCCCTGGTGCCCGAGCTGGGCGTGCTCGAGGGCAAGCGCATCGGCGTGCAGCGCGGCACCGTGGCCGACACTTTCGCCACCCGCTTCTGGGCGGAGCAGGGCGTGACCGTCGTGCGCTACGCGCGCCAGGAAGAGGCCTATCTCGACCTGTCCGCCGGGCGCATCGACGCGGCGTGGGCGGATGCGCTGGTGGCCGACGGCGGCTTCCTGAAGCAGCCGGCCGGTGCCGAGTACGCCTTCGTCGGCGGCCTATACCACGGCCGGACCGCGGAGGAGAAGGGCGTGATCGGCGAGGGCGTGGGCATCGCGATCCGCAAGCAGGACGCCGAGCTCAAGCAGAAGCTCGACAAGGCGCTGGCGGCGATCCGCACCAACGGCAAGTACGACGAGATCCGCAAGAAGTACTTCGACTACGACATCTACGGTGAGTGAGTGCGGCGAGCGGGCGGACGGCGAAGTCCGGTCCGCCCGTCGTCCGATGCGTCGGCGGCCATGTGGCCGCCGTCATGTTTCTGAACGCCGCGATCGCCGCTGCCGCGGCTGAGCGCACGGCCTTTCCGATGCTCCACGGTTATCTACCTTCCCTTCTCGATGGCGCCTGGGTGACGCTGCGCGTGGCGCTGTTCTCGCTGCTGCTCGCGCTCGTGCTCGGCCTGCTCGGCGCGTCGTCGCGACTGTCGCCCAACCGCCTGCTGCGCCTGCCTGCGACCGCCTACACCACCATCGTGCGCGGCATTCCCGACCTGGTGATGATGCTGCTGATCTTCTACGGCGGGCAGGTGGGCATCAACCTGGTGACCGACGCGCTTGGCATGGAGTACGTCGACGTGAATCCCTTCGTCGCCGGCGTGGCGACCCTGGGCTTCATCTTCGGCGCTTACTTCACCGAAACCTTCCGCGGCGCCTTCATGGCGGTACCGGCCGGCCAGCTCGAGGCCGGGCGGGCCTACGGCATGAGCCGCTGGCAGGTGTTCCATCGCATCCTGTTTCCGCAGATGCTGCGCCACGCGCTGCCGGGCCTGGGCAACAACTGGCAGGTGATGCAGAAGAGCACCGCGCTGGTGTCGATCATCGGCCTGTCGGACATCACCTGGCTGGCCGACCAGGCCGGCCGCACCACGCACGAGCCCTTCCTGTTCTATGCCGTGGTGTGCGCCTTCTACCTGGCGATGACGGCGGTGTCCGGACTGGTGTTCAACTGGCTGGAGCGGCGCTACTCGGTGGGCGTGCGGAGGGCGCAGGCATGATCGAGTGGAGCCTGTTCGCCGAGAGCTGGCCGTCGTACGCGTCCGGCCTGTGGCTGACGCTGCAGCTCACCGCGCTGTCGCTGATCGCCGGCCTGGTGCTGGCGATTCCGCTCGCCGTGCTGCGGGTGTCGCCCAATCGCTGGGTGTCGGGGCCGGTGTGGGCCTACAGCTACTTCTTCCGCGGCACGCCGATGCTGGTGCAGCTGCTGCTGATGTACTACGGGCTCGGGCAGTTCGAGTGGATCCAGGCGCAGTGGGACGCGGGCAGCCGCTTCTGGCTGGTGTTCCGCGATCCCTACGGCTGTGCGCTGCTGACCTTCGCGCTCAACACCGGCGCCTATACCACCGAGATCATCGCCGGCGCGCTGCGCGCGATGCCGCATGGCGAGATCGAGGCCGCGCGCGCCTGCGGCATGAGCCGCTTCACCATGCTGCGCCGCATCCTGCTGCCGGGCGCGCTGCGCCGCGCCTTGCCGGCCTACAGCAACGAGATCATCTTCATGCTGCACGGCACGGCGATCGCGTCCACCGTGACCCTGGTGGACCTGACCGGCGCCGCGCGCAATGCCTATTCGCAGTTCTTCGCGCCCTTCGAGGCCTTCATCTTCGCCGGCCTGATCTACCTCGCCATCACCTTTGCGCTGGTCGGCCTGTTCCGTATCGCCGAGCGGCGCTGGCTCGCCCACCTGCAGCCGCGCAAGCCGCTGCGCAAGGGCGCCTGAGCCCGCTTCAAGGATTCGTTTTCATGACCCAGCTTACCGTCGAAGACCTGCACAAGCGCTACGGCGACCACGAGGTGCTGAAGGGCGTGTCGCTGTCGGCCGAGGCCGGCGACGTGATCACCATCATCGGTTCGTCCGGCTCGGGCAAGAGCACCTTCTTGCGCTGCATCAACTTCCTCGAGCAGCCCGATGCCGGGCGCATCAGCGTCGCGGGCGAGGAGATCCGCCTGGTGCGCGGCAAGGACGGGCACCTGAAGGTGGCCGACGCGAAGCAGCTGCAGCGTCTGCGCACCCGGCTGGCGATGGTGTTCCAGCACTTCAACCTGTGGGCGCACATGACCGTGCTGGAGAATGTCATCGAGGCGCCGGTGCATGTGCTCGGCGTGCCGAAGAAGGAGGCGCTCGAGCGCGCGATGGCCTACCTCGACAAGGTCGGCATCAGCCGCTTCAAGGACAGCTATCCGGCGCATCTTTCGGGCGGCCAGCAGCAGCGCGTGGCGATCGCGCGTGCGCTGGCGATGGAGCCGGCGGTGCTGCTGTTCGACGAGCCGACCTCGGCGCTCGACCCGGAACTGGTGGGCGAGGTGCTGAAGGTGATGCGCGGCCTGGCCGAGGAGGGCCGCACCATGGTGGTCGTCACCCATGAGATGGGTTTCGCGCGCGAGGTGTCCAGCCAGGTGATGTTCCTGCACCAGGGGCTGGCCGAGGAGAGCGGCCCGCCGGCGCAGGTCTTCGGGCAGCCGAAGAGCGAGCGCCTGCGTCAGTTCCTGTCCGGCAACCTCAAGTAGGCAGGCGGCGCAGCCACAGCGCGACGCTTCCGGTTCCCAGCACGCAGGCGCCGAGCAGCGCGGCGAGCCCGGGCCAGTGTCCGGCGGTCCACGCGGTGCCGGTGAGGCTGCCGATCACGCTGGCGCCGAGGTAGTAGCTCGACAGGTAGAGCGCCGAGGCCAGCGCGCGGCGTTCCCCCGCGCGCCGTCCCACCCAGCCGCTGGCCAGCGCATGCGCGGCGAAAAAGCCGAAGGTGAACACGCCCACGCCGGCGATGATCAGCCACAGCGGCTGCCCAAGCGTCAGCGCCAGGCCGGTGCCCATGATCGCGACCATTCGCCACATCGTCTTCTGCCGCCCATGGCGCTCGGCCAGCCGGCCGCTGAGGGCCGACGCCCAGGTGCCGAGCAGGTAGAGCAGGAAGATCGCGCCGATCGCGCTCTGGCCGAGCAGGTAGGGTGACGCCAGCAGGCGGAAACCGAGGAAGTTGTACAGGCCGACGAAGGCGCCCATGGCCAGGAAGGCGACCAGGAACAGCCAGGGCAGGCCGGGATCGCGGTAGATGGCGACGGTGTCGCGCAGGATGCGCGCCGGCGTGGCCGCGCGCGGCTGGAAGTGGCGCGAATCCGGCAGGCGGCGCCAGAACACGACCGCCGACAGCAGCCCGAAGACGGCGATCACGGCCAGTGCCGTTCGCCATGAGCCGAGATCGGTCAGCAGCGCGGTGACGAAGCGCCCGCTCATGCCGCCGAGCGCGTTGCCGGCGATGTAGAGACCCATCGCGCGCGCCTGGGCGTTGGGGGCGACTTCCTCGCCGATGTAGGCCATCGCCGCCGCCGGCAGGCCGGCGATCACCGCGCCGAGCAGGGCGCGCAGCACCAGCAGGGAGAGGAAGTCGGGCGCGAACGCGGTCGCCAGCGCGAGCACGGCGGCGATCGCCAGCGACAGCTTCATGACCTGCTGCCGCCCGAGCCGGTCGGCGAGCACGCTCCCCGGGATCAGCATCAGCGCGAGGCCGGCGGTGGTGGCCGACACGGTGAGGCTGGCGCTGGCGGCGCTGACCCCGAACTCGCCGGCGAGCAGCGGCAGCAGCGGCTGGGTGCTGTAGACGAGCGCGAAGGTGGCGAAGCCGCCGACGAACATCGCCAGGTTGGCGCGGCGGTAGGCGGGCGTGCCGGCCTCGAGATGGGTGGACGGTGCGTCGGCAGCGGTCGAGGGTAGGAGCGGGGGCATGTGCGGCGGCTGCCAGGGCGGGGTGGAGTGTGGGGCGTGCGTTGTCGCGGCTGCCGCCGCTCTCACGAGGGTGCCGCGATGGACCGATCTTATTTGCCCTCAGAGTGTCGGTCCAATATATTCGACAGGTGACATTGATATATGGAAGAGATTGATGGAGCTGCGTCACCTGCGCTATTTCGTCGCCGTGGCCGAGGAGCTGAACTTCACCCGGGCCGCGGCGCGGCTGCACATCGGACAGCCGCCGCTGTCGATGCAGATCCGCAACCTCGAGAGCGAGATCGGCGTGCGGCTGTTCGAGCGCACCCAGCGCAGGGTGGCGCTGACGCCGGCCGGACAGCGTTTCCTGGACCACGCCTACCGCATCCTCGCGGGCGTCGGCGAGGCGGTGGCCGAGGCGCAGCGTGCGGCGCGCGGCGAGTCGGGCGAGCTGCGGGTGGGCTTCACGTCCTCGCTGCCCTTCACCGACCTGCTGCCCGACGCGCTGCATGCCTACCGCCGCCGCTATCCGGCGGTGCGCCTGCATCTGCGCGAGATGTTCACGCCCGAGCAGTTCGGTGCGATCGCTCGCGGCGAGCTCGACGTCGGCTTCGTGCGCCTGCAGGGCGGACGCGCGCCCGAGGGCATCGTGCTGCGCGAGATCGCGCGCAATCCGCTGCGCGTGGTGGTCAATGCCGGCCATCGGCTGGCGGGGGGCGGGGCGGTGTCCTTCGCCGATCTGCGCGACGAGGATTTCATCGGCTTTCCGGCCGACGTCGGCACCGATCTGCCGGCGGTGCTGCGCGGCTTCTGTCGTCAGGCCGGCTTCGAGCCGCGCATCGTGCAGACGGCGCGCGAGGCGACGACGCAGATCGGCCTGGTGGCCGCGGGGCTGGGCATCGCGGTGCTGCCGGCGCCGCTCGAGACCGTGCGCATGGCGCGGGTGCGCTACCTGCCGCTCACCGATCCCGAGGCGCACTTCCGCCTTGCGGTGGCCACCGCGGCGGGGCCGGTTGCCCCCTTGCTCGGAGGCTTCCTGGAGGTGATCGAGACGCTCGCCCAGCCGCGGGCCTAGGCTGCGAAGAAGCGCTGCTTCGCCTCGCCGGGCAGTTCCATGCCGGTATTGCGCGCGCGCTGCAGCAGCTCCCAGTAGTAGCGATAGGAGGCGCGGTCGTGCAGGCGGCCCTTGTGCTGGATCGGACCCCAGGCCTTGTCCTGGGCGGCGATCAGGATCTCGGCGGCTTCCTCGACCTCGGTGAAGTCGGGCTGCATCGCGGCGATGATCGGCAGGATCTGGTTGGGGTGGATGCTCCACATGCGCAGGTAGCCGAACTCGCGGCGGGCGCGTTCGGCGTCGTGGCGGATCACCGCGACATCCTGCAGTTCGGTGGTGACGTTGTGCGCGGGCACGACGCCGTTGGCGAGCGCGGCGGCGGCGATGTCGGCCTTGGCGCGCACGATCAGCGGATGCTCGAACTGGCCGGGGCTCTTCATCGCGCTGCCGGGGATGGCGCCGTGGTGGCCGGAGACGAAGTCCATCAGGCCGAAGTCGAGCGACTCGACACCGTCGAGCGCGGCGACCTCCCAGGCCTCGCGCAGCGCGCCGTGGGTCTCGATCAGCACGTGCACCGGCAGCGCGCGTTCGAGCTTGCAGGCGGCCTCGACGCGGCGCAGTTCGCCGATCTGCGCGGCGGCATCGGCGGCGGAGCGCGCCTTCGGGATGGTGACGAAGGCCAGCCGATGGCCGGCGCCGCCGACGAGGATCTCGAGGTCGCGCTGCCAGTGCGCGTGGGTGATGTCGTGGATGCGGGCGCCGACGCGGCCGAAGTGGTTCTCGGCGCCATTGACGACCTCGACCACCATCTGCGCGTGCTCGGCCTCGGCCCCCGCGCGGGCGCCGTCCTCGCAGTCGCAGGTGATGTCGAACACCGGGCCGAGTTCCTGCTGCAGCCTGAGCGCCTTCAGCATCAGCTTCTCGGCGCCGGCGTAGTGATCGACGGCGGGGAGGGCGGGGAAGGGCTTCTCGCCGGCGAACAGGACTTCGGCAGGGTGCAGGTGCATGTCGGATTCCTCGATGGGCGCCGCGCGATGCGGGCGGGAAATGAAAAAAGCCACGGGATTTTACCCCCGTGGCTCTCGGCGAAGGCGGCCCGAAGCCGCGCTTGCGCGTGGATTACTTCAGCATGTCGGCGACGGCCGCGCGCTCGTCCTCGAGTTCCTTGAGGGTGATCGCGATCTTGCCCTTCGAGTACTCGTCGATCTCCAGGCCCTGGATGATCTTGAACTGGCCGTCCTTGCACTCGCAGGGGAAGCCGAACACAACGCCTTCGGGGATGCCGTAGGAGCCGTCGGACGGGACGCCCATGGTGACCCAGTCGTTCGAGCCGAGCACCCAGTCATGCACGTGGTCGATGGCGGCGTTGGCGGCCGAGGCGGCCGACGACAGGCCACGGGCCTCGATGATGGCGGCGCCGCGCTTGCCGACGGTGGGCAGGAACACGTCGTTGTTCCAGGCGTGGTCGTTGATCAGCGCCTTGACGCTGTCGCCGTTCGACTCGCAGAAGCGGTAGTCGGCGTACATCGAGGGCGAGTGGTTGCCCCACACCACCATCTTCTTCAGCGACGACACTTCACGGCCGGACTTGGCGGCGAGCTGCGACAGCGCGCGGTTGTGGTCCAGGCGCAGCATGCCGTGGTAGTTGTTCGGGTTGGTGCGGCCGACCTTGATGGCGGCGGCGCGGGCGATGTAGGCGTTGGTGTTGCAGGGGTTGCCCACGACCAGAACGCGCACGTCTTCCTTGGCGTTCTCGGCGATGGCCTTGCCCTGGACGGTGAAGATGGCGCCGTTGGCGGTCAGCAGGTCGGCACGCTCCATGCCGGGGCCGCGCGGACGGGCGCCGACCAGCAGGCACACGTCGGCGTCCTTGAACGCGACATTGGGATCGTCGGTGGCGACCATGCCGGCGAGCAGCGGGAAGGCGCAGTCCTCGAGCTCCATCATGACGCCCTTGACCGCCTTCTGCGCCTGGGGCAGGTCGAGCAGTTGCAGGATGACGGGCTGGTCCTTGCCCAGCATTTCACCGCTGGCGATGCGGAACAGCAGGCTGTAGCCGATCTGGCCGGCGGCGCCGGTGACAGCGACGCGCATGGGGGCTTTGCTCATGTAGATACTCCCTCGAGTGAGACGGTCGTTAATGTGCTGGAATCCTGCCCTGATTGATGAAGGACACGGCCCGCGGATGCTTCTGTCGCGCGCCGTGTATGTCCTGCAGCGATCCGAACCCGCTTGTGCCAGGGGGCCCGATCAGGCGCGGGAATACTAAAGAATCGCTGTGATCGTGTCAAATGGCATCTTATGTCTTATATAAGATATAAGAGGAGTGATAGACGTTCGTGATTTTTTATGCTCAAATGCGCGCATGTCGCATGAGTCGCCCACCTTCAGCCCGCTGTACCGCCAGATCAAGGCCTTGATTCTTCAGGCGCTTGAGGCGGGTGAATGGCGTCCCGGGCAGGCCATTCCCAGCGAGCAGGAACTCGCCTCGCGCTTCAGCGTGTCTCAGGGTACCGTGCGCAAGGCCATCGACGAGATGGCGGCCGAGAACCTGCTGGTGCGCAAGCAGGGCAAGGGCACCTACGTCGCCTCGCACAACGACCCGCGCGCGCTGTTCCGCTTCCTGCGCCTGGCGCCGATCGACGGCGACCTGTCGCCACCGCAAAGCATACCCCTCGACTGCTGGCGGGCAAAGGCCGGGCAGGAGGCTTCGCGGATGCTCGGCATCGAGCCGGGCGCGCCGATCATCATCGTCCGCCGCCTGCTCAAGTTCGCCAACAAGCCGGTGGTCATCGACGAGATCTATCTTCCCGGAGAGGTGTTCCAGGGGCTCAGCGCAGAAACCCTGCAGGGTTGGAACGGCTCCCTCTACAGCCTGTTCGAGACCCGCTTCGGCGTGCGCATGATCCGCGCGCAGGAGCGCATCCGCGCGGTCGCGGCCGACCGCGGTGCGAGCGAGGCGCTGAAAGTTTCCGAAGGTACGCCGCTGTTGTCGGTGGAACGCGTGACCTATACCTATGGCGACAAGCCGGTGGAGTGGCGGCGCGGACTGTATTCGACCGCGGAGCATTTCTATCTGAACGAGCTGAACTGACGTATCCATTTGTAAGTCGCCGCCGATCTCCGGCGCTATAATTATGTCTTTTCGAAGTCAGCGACGGGTGTCCGTTGCACATGTAGAGGGGAGTCTTCATGTCAGAAGCGACAGTGCGTAAACAAAGGCCGAAGCACCTGGCCTTGAATCAGATCCGGCTGCCTTTGCCGGGCATCGTGTCGATCCTTCACCGGATCAGCGGCGTGGGCATCTTCCTGATGCTGCCCTTCCTGCTGTATCTGCTGGACCGCAGCCTAGGCTCGCCGGAGACCTTCGAGACCTTCGCAGCCGTGGTCGACAACTGGTTCATCAAGCTCGTCCTGTTCGGCCTGCTGTGGGCTTACCTGCACCACTTCTGCGCCGGCATCCGCTTCCTGCTCCTCGACATGCACAAGGGCGTCGATCTCGAGCCCGCCCGCAAGTCCTCGAAAATCGTCCTGGCCGTGAGCCTCACGCTCACCGTGATCATTGGGGTGACACTATGGTGAAGCAACGCATCGTCGTCGGTGCGCATTACGGTCTTAAGGACTGGATCGCACAGCGCGCCACCGCCGTCTACATGGCGCTTTACACGATCATCTTCGCGCTCTGTGCGTTCAGCCTGCCCGAGCTGAGCTACGAGTCGTGGTCGGGCCTGTTCTCGCACGGGCTGTTCAAGTTCCTCAGCTTCCTGTTCTTCCTGTCGGTGTTCTATCACGCCTGGATCGGCGTGCGTGACCTGTGGATGGACTACATCAAGCCCGATGGTGTGCGCCTCGCGCTGCACCTGGTCACCCTCTTCCTGCTCGTCGGCTATGCCGGCTGGGCTGCCCAGATCCTGTGGAGGCTCTAAGCGTGAACGTCGCGAAGCGTACCTTTGATGCGGTCATCGTGGGCGCCGGCGGTGCCGGCCTGCGTGCGGCCCTGCAACTCTCCGAAGCCGGCCTCAAGACCGCCGTGCTGACCAAGGTGTTCCCGACCCGCTCGCACACGGTTGCGGCGCAGGGTGGCGTGGCGGCCTCGCTCGGCAACTCGACCGAGGACAACTGGCACTGGCACATGTACGACACCGTGAAGGGGTCGGACTGGCTGGGCGACCAGGATGCCATCGAGTTCATGTGCAAGAAGGCCAACGAGGTCGTCGTCGAGCTCGAGCACTACGGCATGCCCTTCGACCGCACCGACAACGGCAAGATCTACCAGCGCCCGTTCGGCGGTCACTCGATGAACTACGGCCAGGCGCCGGTCATGCGCTCCTGTGCCGCGGCCGACCGTACCGGCCACGCCATGCTGCACGCGCTGTACCAGCGCAACGTGCGCGCGAACACCCAGTTCTTCGTCGAGTGGATGGCGCTCGACCTGATCCGCGACGCCGACGGCGACGTGCTCGGCGTCACCGCGATGGAAATGGAGACCGGCGAGGTCTCGATCTTCCACGCCAAGGCCACCATCTTCGCCACCGGCGGTGCGGGCCGCATCTACTACTCCTCGACCAACGCCTTCATCAACACCGGTGACGGCGTGGGCATGGCGGCGCGCGCCGGCATCCCGCTCGAGGACATGGAGTTCTGGCAGTTCCACCCGACCGGCGTGGCCGGCGCGGGCGTGCTGATCACCGAGGGCGTGCGCGGCGAGGGCGGCATCCTGCGCAACGCGTCGGGCGAACGCTTCATGGAGCGCTACGCGCCGAACCTGAAGGACCTCGCCTCGCGCGACGTCGTCTCGCGCGCGATGACCACCGAGATCAACGAGGGGCGTGGCGCCGGTCCGGACAAGGATCACGTGCTGCTCGACATCACCCACCTGTCGCCCGACACCATCATGAAGCGCCTGCCGGGCATTCGCGAGATCGCGATCCAGTTCGCCGGCGTCGACCCGATCAAGGCGCCGATCCCGGTCGTGCCGACCTGCCACTACCAGATGGGTGGCATTCCGACCAACTACAAGGGTCAGGTCGTGGTGCCCAAGGACGGCAACCCGAACAGCCCGGTAGCCGGCTTCTACGCCGCGGGCGAGTGTGCCTGCGCCTCGGTGCACGGCGCCAACCGCCTCGGTACCAACTCGCTGCTCGACCTGCTGGTGTTCGGCAAGTCCGCCGGCGAAACCGTGGTCGAGGACTTCAAGTCCGGCCAGCTCAAGCTCAAGCCGCTGCCCGTCGATGCCGCCGACATGTCGCTCGCCCGCCTGGCGCGCCTGGAGGGCCAGACCAACGGCGAGAGCGTGTTCGACGTCGGTCTCGAGATGCGCCGCACCATGCAGAAGCACGCCGGCGTGTTCCGCTTCGACGACCTGCTCAAGGAAGGCGTGCAGAAGATCGGCGAAGTGGCCGAGCGTGCCAAGCGCACCGAGATCAAGGACAAGTCCAAGGTCTGGAACGTCGCCCGCATGGAAGCGCTGGAGCTCGACAACCTGATCGAAGTCGCGCGCGCCACCATGGTGTCGGCCGAGGCCCGCAAGGAGTCGCGCGGCGCCCACGTGCGCGACGACGCGCCGGATACCGCCGAGAACCCGAACGGCCGTGACGACGCCAACTGGCTCAAGCACACCCTGTGGTACAGCGAAGGCAACCGCCTGGATTACAAGCCGGTGAACCTGAAGCCGCTGTCCGACGACGTCGAGCCGATCGCGCTCGCCAAGCGCACCTACTGAGCGCCCGGGAGAAACACACATGACCAAGCGTACCGTTCAATTCAAGATCTACCGCTACGATCCGGACAAGGACGAGAAGCCCTACATGCAGGACATCTCGGTCGAGCTCGAGGCTTCCGACAAGAAGCTGCTCGACGCCCTCGTCCGCCTGCGCGCCAAGGACGATTCGATGTCCTTCCGCCGCTCCTGCCGCGAAGGCGTGTGCGGTTCGGACGCGATGAACATCAACGGCAAGAACGGCCTGGCCTGCCTGACCGACATCGACAGCCTGCAGCAGCCGATCACGCTGCGCCCGCTGCCCGGCCTGCCGGTCATCCGCGACCTGATCGTCGACATGACGCAGTTCTTCAAGCAGTACCACTCGATCAAGCCCTACCTGGTCAACGACGACCCGGCGCCCGAGCGCGAGCGTCTGCAGACGCCCGAGGACCGCGAGGAGCTCAACGGCCTGTACGAGTGCATCCTGTGCGCGTGCTGCTCGACCTCGTGCCCGTCGTTCTGGTGGAACCCGGACAAGTTCGTCGGCCCGGCCGGCCTGCTGGCGGCCTACCGCTTCCTCGCCGATACCCGCGACCAGGACACCAATGCGCGCCTCGACAACCTCGAGGATCCCTACCGTCTGTTCCGCTGCCACACCATCATGAACTGCGTCGACGTCTGTCCGAAGGGTCTGAATCCGACCCGCGCGATCGGCAAGATCAAGGACATGATGGTCCGCCGCGCGGTCTAAGGGCAGGCCGACGGCATGACGATCAACAGGGGGCGCGTGCGCTGGCAGTGCCGTCGAGCCTTGCTCGAGCTCGACCTTGTGTTCACGCGCTTTCTCGAAAGGCATTTCGATCGTCTGACCGACGATCAGGTGGCGGATCTGGACGACCTGCTGCGCTGCGACGACTACGACATCTGGGCGTGGGTCAATGGCAGCAAGGCATGCGACAACGACCGCTGGAAGGAGATGATCGGATTGCTGCGTCAGGGCTGACGCAGCGCTTCCGGTCGGAGTACGACGACAAGCAGTTAAACCGGCAAGTAGAAGGGACGATCTATGAGCACTGAACGCACTGCAACCCTCACCGTCGATGGCAAGACCGTCGAATTCCCGGTCATGACCGGCACCCATGGCCAGGATGTCATCGACATTCGGACCCTGGGCGGCAAGACCGGCCTCTTCACCTACGACTCGGGCTTCCTGTCGACGGCCAGCTGCAAGTCGAAGATCACCTTCATCGATGGTGACAAGGGCGAGCTGCTCTATCGCGGCTACCCGATCGAGCAGCTTGCCGAACAGTGCAACTTCCTCGAGGTCGCCTATCTGCTGAAGAACGGCGAACTGCCGAACGCCCAACAGCGCACCACGTTCGAGAGCACGATCAAGAACCACACGATGCTGCACGACCAGATCACGAAGTTCTACTCGGGCTTCCGTCGTGATGCGCACCCGATGGCGGTCATGGTCGGTGTGGTCGGTGCCCTGTCGGCCTTCTACCACGAGGCGATGGACTTCTCCGACGCCGAACACCGCAGCGTGTCGATCAACCGCCTGATCGCCAAGCTGCCGACGATCGTTGCGATGGCCTACAAGTACAACAAGGGCGAGCCCTTCATGTACCCGCGCAACGACCTCGACTATACCGCGAACTTCATGCACATGATGTTCGGCACGCCGTGCGAGAAGTACGAGCCGAATCCGGTGCTGGTGCGTGCGCTCGACGTCATCTTCACGCTGCACGCCGACCACGAGCAGAACGCCTCGACCTCGACCGTCCGCCTGGCCGGTTCCTCCGGTGCCAACCCCTTCGCCTGCATCTCGGCCGGCATCGCCTGCCTGTGGGGCCCGGCGCACGGCGGCGCGAACGAAGCCTGCCTGAACATGCTGGAAGAGATCGGCGACGTGTCGCGCGTCGGCGAGTACATCAAGCGCGCCAAGGACAAGAACGACAGCTTCAAGCTGATGGGCTTCGGCCATCGCGTGTACAAGAATTTCGATCCGCGTGCCAAGCTGATGGGCAAGGTCTGCGCCGACGTGCTCGGCGAACTGGGCCTCGAGAACGACCGCCTGTTCAAGCTCGCCAAGGAACTCGAGAAGATCGCGCTGGAAGACGAGTACTTCGTCGAGAAGAAGCTCTACCCGAACGTCGACTTCTACTCGGGCATCGTGCAGAAGGCGCTGGGCATCCCGACTTCGATGTTCACCTGCATCTTCGCGCTCGCGCGCACCGTGGGCTGGATCACCCAGTGGGAAGAGATGATCACCGATCCGGAGTACAAGATCGGCCGTCCGCGCCAGCTCTACGTCGGCGCCGCGCGCCGCGACGTGCCGGCACTCGCACAGCGTCCGTAAGAGACGATGGAGAGGGGAGGAAGGCTTCGCCGACTCTGAGGTATACGGGGTGGCTGCGCGTGCGTGGCCATCCCGTTTTTCCTTCGGAGGGGCGCCAGGCCGTTCCCGAACACCGCATCACCCCCCAATCGGGGCAATAGCACATAACAGGTGGCTTTCATCATGATGAAGCAACTCGAACAGACTTCTCACTTGTTCGGCTCGAACGCGCCGTTCATCGAAGAGCAGTACGAAAATTACCTCGCCGACCCGTCGTCGGTGTCCGCCGAATGGCGCGAATACTTCGACAAGCTGCAGAGCCAGGCCGGCGCCGCGGAGCGCGACGTGGCCCATGGCCCGATCATCGCCGCCTTCGAGCAGATGGCCAAGCGCGGCCCGGTCCGCACCGTCGTCGCCGGCGGCGGCGAGGACAAGCAGCAGGTCTCGGTCCTGCAGCTGATCAACGCATACCGTTTCCTCGGCAACCGCTGGGCCAACCTCGACCCGCTCAAGCGCACCGAGCGTCCGCAGATCGCCGAGCTCGAGCCGTCCTACTACGGCTTCACCGAGGCCGACCTGTCGAAGGGCTTCAACGTCGGCTCCTTCCACGGCTTCAGCACCGAGCGCGCCACCCTGCGCGAGATCCTCGAAGCCCTGCGCCAGACCTATTGCAGCTCGATCGGCGCCGAGTACATGTACCTGACCGACATCGCGCAGAAACGCTGGATCCAGAGCCGTCTGGAAAGCGTCCGCGGTACGCCGAAGTTCTCGGTCGAGATGAAGAAGCGCATCCTCGAGCGCACCACCGCGGCCGAAACCCTCGAGCGCTACCTGCACACCCGTTACGTCGGCCAGAAGCGCTTCTCGCTCGAAGGCGGCGAGTCGGCGATCGTGGCGATGGACGAGATCATCCGCGTCGCCGGCGGCCTGGGCGTCGCCGAGACGGTGATCGGCATGGCCCACCGCGGCCGTCTCAACGTGCTGGTCAACACCCTGGGCAAGTCGCCGTCGATGCTGTTCTCGGAGTTCGAGGGCAAGGCCGCGGCCGACCTCACCGCAGGTGACGTGAAGTACCACATGGGCTTCTCCAGCGACGTGATGACCCCGGGCGGCCCGATGCACCTGACGCTCGCCTTCAACCCGTCCCACCTCGAGATCATCAACCCGGTGGTCGAAGGTTCGGTCTATGCCCGCCAGGTTCGCCGCAACGACGCCGACAAGGGCCAGGTCCTGCCGGTGCTGATCCATGGTGACGCGGCCGTGGCCGGCCAGGGCGTGAACCAGGAGATGCTGAACTTCTCCCAGACCCGCGGCTACGGCACGGGCGGCACGGTGCATCTGGTCGTCAATAACCAGATCGGCTTCACCACCTCCGACCCGCGCGACTATCGCTCCTCGCTGTACTGCACCGACATCTTCAAGATGGTCGAGGCGCCGATCTTCCACGTGAACGGCGACGATCCGGAGGCCGTAGCCTTCGTGACCGCGCTGGCCGTCGAGTTCCGCCAGCAGTTCAAGAAGGACGTCGTGGTGGACATCATCTGCTTCCGCAAGCTCGGCCACAACGAGCAGGACGAGCCGATGGTGACCCAGCCGCTGATGTACCGCACCATCCAGAAGCACCCGGGCACCCGCAAGCTCTACGCCGACCGTCTGGTCGCCGAAGGCACGCTGAAGTCCGACGAACCCGAGCAGATGATCGCCCAGTACCGCGAGCACCTCGACAAGGGCGAGCTGCTGTACAACCCGGTGCTGTCCGGCCACAACCGTCAGTTCGCCGCCGACTGGTCGCCGTACCTCAAGCAGCCGTACACCGACGACTGCGACACCACCGTGCCGGTGCAGGAGATCAGGCGCTTGGCTGCGCGGCTGACCGACGTGCCCGCGAACTTCACGCTCCACTCGCGCGTCAAGAAGATCATCGACGACCGCGCGGCGATGGGCCGTGGCGAGCTCCCGCTCGACTGGGGCATGGGCGAGAACCTCGCCTACGCGAGCCTGCTCGCACAGGGCTACGGCGTGCGCATCTCCGGTGAGGACGTCGGCCGCGGCACCTTCTTCCACCGTCACGCGGTGCTCCACGACCAGAAGCGCGAGCGCTGGGACGAGGGCATCTTCAAGCCGCTGGAGCACATCCAGGACGGCCAGGCGGGCTTCCAGTGCTATGACTCGGTGCTGTCGGAAGAGGGCGTGCTCGCCTTCGAATACGGCTACTCGACCACCGAACCGGACCAGCTCGTGGTGTGGGAGGCCCAGTTCGGCGACTTCGTCAATGGCGCCCAGGTCGTGCTCGACCAGTTCATCAGCTCGGGCGAAGCGAAGTGG